>JAIQET010000005.1 GCA_020073645.1 Terriglobia bacterium
ATGATGTCGCGGCTGGACTTCACGATACTGCCCAGTTGCTGGGCGGTGGACTTGGGGGCTTCGATCTTGGTTTTGCGCGAAGGCATAGGCTAGTTCATTGTTGTCGATCTGGCCGGGAAGGGCACGAGTTCATGCCAATCGGCGACTGTTTTGAGGGGCTTTAGCCCCTGAGGTCCCTCAGCGGCTAAGAGCCGCCTCAAAGTTTGCCCTCATTTCGGCACGACTGAAGAGGTTGCGGAAAAACTCTTTTCCGCACCCAACCGCGAACCTCAGCGGCTAAAAGCCGCATTGAGTGCAGGCAAGTTGCGGCGCGCCTGAAGGCGCGCCCTTTCAAATCGGCGACTGAATCCCGAGTTTTTCCGCAGCCTGTGAAGTCGTGCCCCTCCAGCCGTGCCCTTCCCGGCTGTGCCATAAGCAGCTAGGAAGCATACAAGAGTGCCTGCATCTCGCCGACCGCGGCGCGCATTTTTTCGGCGCCACCAAAAAAGGCAGCTATCTCGGGGACCGTGCCACGTTCCGAGATAGGCGGTACTTTCAGAATCTCGGGAATCTGGAATTGTGCCGTACTGTATTCGATGTACTTGTCGAGCATCTCGTTAAGCACAGCGCGAGCTTCGGGCTTGTACTGGTCGAAGAAGTCTTTCTTGTTCTTGCGTAAATTCTCGGCGCGTTCGCGGCGGGTGCGCAGTGGCGCATTGAAGGCCACGTGGCACAACAGGTCGAAAGGATCGGCATCGGGCTGATTTACGGTTTTTGCGAGTTCCTCGAACAAGATGCCGCGATCTTCCAGCGCTCTGATGATCTCTGCCCGCTCTTCTACTGTGCTCCACTTGGAGCGCAGGGCGGCGGCAGAATACATGCTGCGCACTTTGTCGGCGGTGTAGTCAGTGAACTTAACAACCCGGAGCTGCTTGCCGTTTTCGTCCAGTTCCTGGACGAGGTGAGCTACGATCTCGACCGAACCACCATCGACATAGTACTTGCGTCGGGTCTTGTCTTCGCCTTCCTCTTCGTCAAGCCATTTGTCCAGCGGGCCAACCTCTTCTTCTTCGGGCTCCGAGGTCTGCTCCACCGGGACTTCCTTTTCCGTCACGGTTTGCCCCGCCTCGTTCATTTCCTCTTCGGTGATCAGAGCGGGTTCGCCGTCAAAGTCTGGATCGGCGAAGAGCCGGGTCGCACCGGTGTAGTCGATGATGTTGAAATAGAGCTTGTCGTAATCGTCGCGTACACGCGTCCCGCGTCCGATGATCTGCTTGAAATCCGTCATGGAATTGATGACACGGGCCAGAACCACATTCCGGCACGTCGGGACATCGACGCCGGTGGTCAACATTTGTGAGGTTGTCACCAGCGCGGGGACAAGCTTCTCCACGTCCATGAAGCGGTCGAGGTACCCTCTCCCGACGGACCCTTCATCGGATACGACACGGGCAACATAGTCGGGATGGTCCTTGGAGATATCCGTGTTGCAGTTGTTGAGGGCTTTGCGCATGTCTTCCGCGTGTTCCTGGTCGACGCAGAAGACGATGGTTTTAGCGAACCGATCATTGGTCTTCTTGAGGAAATCGCTGATGTTGTTCGCAATCGCCTCACTTCGTACCTTCAAGGACACGAGCCGCTCGAAGTCTTTTGTGCCGTACTGTTCGTCGGGAATCTCCCGGCCGTAGCGATCCATTTCCCCCTTGCTGGGCCTCCAGCCTGCCGCATCTACGGTGGAGACGACCCGGTGCACGCGATAGGGGGCCAAGAAGCCGTCCTCGATGCCTTGCTTCAGGCTGTAGGTGTAGAGCGGATTGCCAAAATAAGCGTAGGTGTCGCGGTTGTCCTGGCGGAGCGGCGTCGCAGTCATTCCGAGTTGGAATGCGGGCTCGAAGTAGTCCAAGATCTCGCGCCAACTACTATCGTACCGGGCGCTGCCCCGATGACACTCGTCAACAATGATCAAATCAAAGAAGTCTTGCGGGAAGTCCCGGTATAGTCCCGGCCGCCGCTCGTCCTTTGCAATCGCCTGGTAAGTGGCGAAGTACATCTCGCGGCTCTTGACCGCTTGTCCTTCGATCTTCCAGCGGGCATCTCCGAATGGCGCAAAGGTCTGGTCCTTGGGGACATCGAGCAGAACGTTCCGGTCAGCCAAGTAGAGGATGCGTGGCCTCCGAGGCTCTCCGGTACGGTTCCACAGCGACTTCCACAGCTTGTAACAGATTTGAAATGCAATGACGGTCTTGCCGGTGCCCGTGGCTAAGGTGAGGAGTGCACGCCGCTTGCCTTGCAGGATCGCCTGCACCGCTCGATTGATGGCAATTTCCTGATAGTACCTTGGCGACTTGCCTGACAGATGGTAGTAAGGGGCAAGTACGCGCTCCGCAGTCTTGTCGTCAATGTTTTCACTTTGGCGGAGCCGTCTCCAAAGCTCGTCTGCACTCGGAAAGCCATCGAGATCATTGTCCCGCCCGGTAATGAAATCGTGCTCGACAATGCCGTGGCCATTGGTGGCGTAGGCGAATTTGAGGCCGAGAATCTGGGCGTACTCCTTGGCCTGTTGAAGCCCATCACCGGAATTGGCGTAGACCGTCTTGGCCTCGACAACCGCGATGGGAAAATCGCGCCGGTAGCGTAGGAGGTAGTCGGCCCGCTTCTGTTCCCGGCGCTTCACTTTGGCACCAGTAACCACAATGCGGCCATCGGTGAAGCTTCGCTGCTCGCTTATTTGCTCGTCCGTCCAACCGGCGGCATAGAGTTTCGGCAGGACGTATCGACGACAAGTGTCAGCTTCGGTAAGGAAAGCCATCTGGAAACAACTACTCGGGGAGCGATGATAGCAGAGTGCGGGCCAGACAGCTCTGACAAGTCCCCCCAAACCACCCAATTCTCCAGCCGCTGGCCCAGTCTGTCGTCCCTCCGGGACTCGGCCAATCGGCACTCGTACCCAGGGCTTACGCCCTGGGCTGTATTATGCCGCCCCTCCGGGGCTGGGGTTCGGCGGTGCCATCCGACCGGCCTCCCACGAAGGTAATTCTCACGCGCACTCTGCGAGGCTTCTGTCGTCCCTCCGGGACTTGCTCAATTCGCGCTCCTACCCAGGGCTTACGCCCTGGGCTGCACTATTCCGCCCCCATTCGACTCCCCTTCGTCTCGACTCAGGGTTCGCTCAGGGCAGGCTCTTTGGGGCTGGGGTTCGGCGGTGCCATGCGACCGGTCTCCCCCAAGGAGGTAATTCGCACGCACCCTCTTGAAAGCGTGCCGTTCCCCATCGATTTTTTGTTGGCTGTGAACATCCTCACCCTGTCGTTCCAAAAAGCGGAACGACAAGGGTGGGGCAGCCTCGTCACCTCAGCGGCTAAAGCCGGTGTGAAAACAAGCTGGTTCGCAGCGCTGAAGCGCTGCGCCACCCAAAAGCACCACTCAAGAGAGCGGTGCCACCCGAGAGCTGCGCCATCCAAAATCAGAGTTTTCCCGCAGGATTTTGGCCGGGGGCTGATGACTTCTAGTTCTTGGCGGGAGCCTTCTGCTGCAACTGCAACTGTTGGGCGAGCCAGTCTTCCAGTTGCTCGCGGGACTTTTGCGGGACTTCGAGAAAGCGCAGACCGGCGCGTCCGGCGCCGTCCGCCCAGGCGACTTCGGCCCTGGGTTCCATGGAGGCATGGGTTCCCGGCAAGGTGAACAACACCTTGGAAATCCCGCCTGTGGGGAGCTTGCCGCGAAAGCGGATGGCCATGCCGCCTTCGCTGAGGTTGGTGGTGGCCGCCTTCAATTCGTGGCCCTGGCCAAACGCCACGGTGACCGCGATCTCGACCGGGTGGCGGAAGTAGCGGCGGCGTTCGCGCATCATGAATCCCAGGGCGGCGCTGAAGCAGCGCATGGCGTTGATCGGGGAAATGGGTTTCTGCAGGACGAAGTTGGCGCCGAGCTGGAAGGCTTTGTGGGTGGTGGTTCCGTTCAGGATGGCAAACGCGACCGAATTCTTGTTGCTGGTGCCTTTGCGCAGGCTTTCGAGCACCTCGAGCCCGCCCTGCAGGTCGTCGCAATCCACGATGATGGCGTCAAACCTCTCGGAGGAGAGAATCTCGTTGCCGGAACGGGCGCCGCGGCAGACTTCGAGGTCAATCGAGAGCTTTTCCAGGGCCGGGCGCAGGACGCGAATCACTTGCGGATCGCGGCTGAGGAGGAGAGATTCCAGGACCATGGCATTTTGATGGTAGCCCCCGGGTTTGGAGGCGAGAAGGTGACTAAGGTCATGGGTGGGTAATGGCTGGTAGCGCGGGAAATCCGGGGCGGAGATTTTTTGCTGGAATCCGGGAACGGGAAACTGGAAACTATCCGGCGATGCACAAACTGGCTTATCTCTCGCTGGGGTCGAATGTGGGCGACCGGGCGGCTAATCTGGATGCCGCCATCGCTCGGCTTGGTGAGTTGGGCACAGCAGTCGCGGTTTCATCGTTCTATGAAACCGAACCTGTGGAGCTGACGGCGCAGCCCTGGTTTCTGAACTGTGCGGTGGCGCTGGATACGGAAAAGATGCCCAAGCAACTGCTTGCGGGCATTCTCGACATTGAACAGGGAATGGGCCGGCGGCGCGTGCAGAAGAAAGGGCCGCGGACCATTGATATCGACATCCTGTTGTTCGGCAGCTCAATTGTTGATACCCAGGGGCTCACCATCCCGCACCCGGCGCTGCACGAGCGTCGCTTTGTGTTGGAGCCGCTGGCGGAGATTGCACCGGAGGCGCGGCATCCGGTGTTCAAGCGAACCGTCCGCGAGATGCGCGATGCGCTGCCGCCGGGGCAGGCGGTGCGGAAAATTGGCAAGACCTAGGCTGAAGACTAGCGACTCAGGGAGTAATGATGCGGCTGGCTGCCTCGTCGGGCGTGGCGATGGCCGACTGCTTTTCCGGGAATTGCGCGAAGAGAAAATCCACGAAGGCGCGGGACTTGGGGCGTCCTGAGGTTCGGGCGTGGGCGGTGCGCACCAGGAAAACCAGGGCACGCAGCACGTCGGCATCGCGCAGCCGGGTGTAGCCGAAGTGCTTCTGCTCGGCTTCGCCGTACTCTTTCACCAGTTTCTGGACTTCCGCGGCCACCGCCTGCTGGCTGACGCTGGTGATGGGAGATTCGTAGTGCAGGCCGGAGTTGGCCAGCGTCTCGTAGGTCTTGGCCATGGCGGTGAGCACGGCGATCAGATCACTGTCAGTCAGGGTGCGGTCGGCGCGCGCGCTTTTGGCCAGCGCGTAGCTCATGCCCGCGAGCAAGTGTTCCCGCTCGTAGAGGAACTGGTCTCCGAGCTCGACCTGCAGGAAGAGGGCAGCCTGGTCCAGATCCTGCGCCCGGCGGGGCTTTTCGTGCTCGCGCGCCTGCTGCAGGTAAGCGCAGTCGCTGGGGCAATCTAGGGTCACCTCGCGCTGCTCGCCGCAGCACTGCGGGCAGATGCGGCCGTGTACCGCCGGACAGAAGCGTTTTTCCTTGCGCTGCTCACAGAGGGAACAACTCACTGGGACTTTTCTCCGGTAAGCATTATGACATGCGGGGGGAGAGAATCCCGGGTCGCGAGGCGGGCTCTGGACCGCGCGGGAGCAGTTCTGCACAGGCCATTCCGCAGGCCGGCCGTCTCGAAAAAGGCGTTTTTTCAGGTCTTTTTTGGTGCCGGATTGGAAAAAACCGCTAAAAATGCGGCTGAAACGCTTCTTTTCCACAGGAACGGTGGTGTAACATAGCGAGCATCGCAGGAAAATCAGATTTCTATTTCAGAGGAGGATTCATGGCTTCAGGCATGACCAAGACTCAGCTCGTTCGCCATCTGGGCGAGAAGGTAGGGACCAACAACAAGACCGCAGCATCTTTTCTTGAGCACCTGGTCGACACCGCCGTTAAAGAGACCAAGAAGAATGGCGTGTTCGTGATCCCCGGACTGGGCCGCCTGGTGAAGGCTCATCGCAAAGCCCGCATGGGACGCAACCCGCAGACCGGCGAACCCATCCAGATCAAGGCCAAGACCGTGGTGAAGTTCCGCATCGCGAAGGCAACCAAAGACGCGATTGCGCCCAAGAAGTAGCGGTAGCGCCGGCGTCACGCTGGCATTTCTGGCAATACGCAAAGGCCGGCTCTGGAGCCGGCCTTTTTCGTTCAGACTAGAAGAATGGTTCGGATAGGAGTAGACCCAGTTCTCAGTTCTCGGTTGCCGGTTCTCAGTTACGAATACCGGCGCGGGTCACTTCCCATAGTCGTTCTTTACCACCTCGCCGCCTTTCATCACGAACTTTACGTGTTGCAGGGTGGTGACGTCCTGCAACGGATCGCCGTCGACCGCGATCATGTCCGCCCACTTGCCGGGTTCGATGGTTCCGATTTTGTCGGACCAGCCGAGCAGGTCGGCGTCGTTGATAGTTGCGGTCTGGATGGCTTGCAGCGGGGTCATGCCTAAGCGCACATAGACGGCGAGTTCGTGGGCGTTAAGTCCGTGCGGATAGACGGCAGCGTCGGTGCCCAGTCCGATCTTGACGCCGGCCTGGAATGCTTTTTTTGCGTTCATCTGGCCCATCTCGGACACCATCTCCATCTTGCGCCGGGCGTAATCCGGCAAATTGGCCTGGGCGGCGTTCTCTTTCTGCCAGTCCACCAGGTACAGCGTAGGCACCAGGTAAGTGCCATTTTTCTTCAGCGTGGCGATGGCGGCATCGTTCATGAGGTGGCCGTGTTCGACGGAGTCGACGCCCGCTTCCGAAGCCCAGATCACGCCCTGCGCGCCGTGGGCGTGGGCGGCGACTTTGCGTCCCAGGCGGTGGGCTTCAGCCACGATGGCCTTCATTTCTTCGAGGGTAAATTGCGAGGCGTTCGGGTCATCACCTTTGGAGAGCACGCCGCCGGTGGCACAGATCTTGATGAGGTCGGCGCCGTACTTGATCACCTCGCGCGTTTTGTGCTGGACGGCCTCGATGCCATCGGCTACACCCTCGTTAGTGGCGTGGTACTCGGAGGGCAGCAGGTTGTTGTCGCAGTGTCCGCCGGTGATGCTCAGCGCCGGTCCGCTCACCAGCATGCGGGGACCGGGAACGTCCCCGGCGTTGATAGCGTCACGCAGGGCAACGTCGGTGTAGCCGCGCGCGGCCACATTGCGAACCGTGGTGAAGCCGGCTTCCAGCGTCAGGCGGGCGTTGTGCGCGCCGGTCAGCGCCTCGCGCGGAATGGAAATTGCCAGGGTCTGATATCCAAAGCTGGGATTGAAAGTCAGGTGAGTGTGAGCATCGATCAAGCCCGGCAGCACGGTAGCGTTAGGGAGGTTGATGGTTGTGCCGGCAGGCGCGTCCGACGCCGGCCCCACGCTCACGATCTTGTCGCCTTCGATGACGATGGCCTGATCGGAGAGCGTTTTTCCGGTTTTCACGTCCAGAAGTTTCCCGGCATGGACGACGACGCGATGCGCCGCGGCCGTCTGGGCCGAAAGCAGACAACTGGTGAGAAGGACTACGAGCAGAATTGAGACGAACAGGTGCCTTGCCACTCGATTCATTCGAGCTCCTCAAGATAGGTTTCTGGGTACTGGGTACTAGGTACTGGCTACCGATTATCCGCCCGGCCCGTCGTTGGCGACGTATTGCTCGAGCGAATCCAGCTCCTGGGTGAGATTGTCGATGCGCCATTGCAGCACATTGCGGATGGAGAGCATCCCCAGGAGTTTGCCGCTGTCGTCCACCACCGGCAAGTGGCGGAAATGACGCTCCACCATGGTGGCCAGCGCTTCGCCCGGTCCGGTAGCCAAGGTCGCCAACTCTACGGGAGTAGTCATCAATTCACGCACCGGCAATTTTTCCGGATCGCGCCCGCTGAGGGCCAACTTTCGCAAGACGTCGCGCTCGGTAAAGATCCCAGCCACGCGGCCTTCGCGATCGATTACGCCTACTGCGCCCACATGCCGCTCCAGCATCAGGCGGATGGCGTCCGCCACGCTGGCCTCGACTGACACCGCCGCTACTTCCGAATCACACAATTCCAGGACACTCATGGTTCCCTCCCAAGCGTCCCAAACGGGAACCTCCGCCCCCTGCTTCCTGTGGTTGGCGGAGATGGGCATTATGACCTGCGCAGGGCGGCTGTCAAGGGGAATGCTCACAGACGGGTGTGGCGTGTGGACCTGGGCCTTTGACCTGGGCAGGGCGGGTCAGAGACCCGCCCCCACACGTTCACTGCTTGAACACCTTGCCATCCTTCATCACGAACTGCACCTTCCCCAATTGCGTGATGTCGCGCAGAGGGTCGCCCGGGACGGCAACCATGTCGGCAAAAGCTCCAGGCGCGAGCGCCCCGATCTGCCCGCTCATCTCGAGCATTTCGGCGGCGCGCGAGGTGGCGCTCTTGATGGCGTCCATGGGAGACATGCCGAAAGCGACCATGCGGGGAAATTCCTGCGCGATCGGCTCCGTCCACGGGATGCCGCCCATGTCGGTGCCAAAGACGATCTTCACGCCCGCCTGGAGCGCCTTGCGGAAGGTGGCCTCGTGTAACGAAGCGCGCAGGCGGTCGCGCTGTCCGGCAGGGGTGTCGGCCGGGGCCCAGTCGTTGTAGTACACGCTGAGGGTGGGGCAGTACCACGTGCCCTGCTTCACCATTTGCGCGATCTGGGCATCGGTCATTTGCAGGCCGTGCTCGATCGAGTCGCAGCCGCCATCCAGCGCGCGTTGCAATCCAATGCCGTTGTAGGCGTGGCAGGCGACCTTCTTGCCCCAGCCGTGGGTTTCATCCACGACTGCCTTGATCTCCTCCAGCGTCAGCGTGGGCTGCGACACCAACTCGCCGTTCTTGCCGACCCAGGAGCGATGGGTCATGTAGACCTTGATCCAGTCGGCGCCGTGGTCGAGTTGCTCGCGGGCTGCCTTGCGGGCCTCGACCGGGCCATCGATGATCTGCACACCCTTCGGCATCTTCAGTTCGGGGGCGTAGCCTTCGAGCGGATATCCGCCCGTGGTAGAGATCGCGAGGGTGACGACGAACAGCCGCGGCCCGGGAATGTAGCCGCCTTCGATGGCTTGCTTGATGCCCACGTCGCCATAGCCCGCGCCTTCGGTTTCCACGTCGCGCAAGGTGGTGAAGCCCTGCTCCAGCGCCCGCCGCGCGGAAACCGTGGCCCGCGCCGCGCGCAGGGCAAGCGGGCACCTGAGAATGTTGGCGTCGTAGCCGCCCTCGGTGGGGTCTTCTCCCTGCAAGAAAATGTGGGTGTGGGAATCGATCAGCCCGGGTAACACGGTGGTATGCGAGAGATCGATGACGTTTGCTCCCGCCGGAATCTTGGTGCTGGCTGCGTCGGAAACGCTGTCAATGCGATTGCCGCGAATGAGGATGATCTGATCATGCCGCGGGGTGTCGGACTTGCCGTCAATCAGCGTACCGGCGCGGATCGCGGTATACGCATGCAGGGCCGGACGGGGTGAGTTTTCTTCCTCCTGCTCCTGCGTCGCCGCGGGCAGAGCCAAAGCCAGGCACAGCGCACACAGCCACCAGATACTCTTCATGAGGTCCTCTCTGGGAAGTGAGGATTGTACTCCGGATCAGCCGGTGATCACCGCATCGGCCTCAATTTCGAGCAGCATCTCCGGGGAGACCAGGGCGGTGACGGCGACCATTGTGGCTGCAGGGCGGATGTCGCGGAAAACCTCGCCGTGGGCTTTGCCGACTTTCTCCCAGTCGGCCATGTTGGTGACGAAAATGCGGGTGCGCACGACGTCCTTCAGGCTGGCACCCGCTTTTTGCAGAGCCGACTCAATGTTCTTAAGCGCCTGTACCGCCTGGGCGTAGGGATCGCCCACCCCAACAATCTTGCCGTCCGCGCCGAATGCCGTGGTTCCCGCTACGTGAACCTGGGCGCCGACGCGTACGGCGCGCGAGTATCCGACGATTGGTTCCCAAGGTGCACCACTCGAGATGTTCTTTCGTTCCATGCTCAGGATTCCTCCCCAGGCCGATGATTGTATAGATGCACCGCGACCGTGATTAGCACTCGATTGAAGCGGCTGCCAAGGGCGGGCATGAAACCCTTGTGCTGGTCATTGCTCTCTAATGGAGTAGAAAGACCGCAGCGTCGACTAACCAAAGTCACTTGTGTTTGTGGCCAAGCTGCGATATGAAGTCGCGCAAGATGGTTTTGGAACCCGGGCGGCAGGCGGGTTCCAGGAGGGCCCCAGAATGATTCCGGAATCGCATCCACTACAGCAGTTGTTCATTGAACTGGTAGGGCGGCACTACGCGGAGGAGATCGGCATTCGCGATCCCCAAATTGTGAATTACGTCGCACACCTTTTGGCGGACTTTTGCGAAGTGGAACAGCTGTTCAAGATTCGCAGCATTTCCGGAAAGGCGCTGACCGATGTCGGCGAGATGCTGATGGAATCCGATCCCGTGTTCGGGCCCGCGCCTTCGTTCGACCGTGAACGCCAGGTGCGCAAGCACATCGGCGACTACACGCTGTTCTTCACCGGAATGTTTCCGGAGAGCATCAATCACTTCCGCCTGCGCCGCAACCGGCTGGAGGGTTTTATCGATTGGATGAAAGCCGGCAAAGAGAGCTACTACATCGTCTCCAAGTTCGAATATTTCGAGTGCGCCAAGGTCGCGCCGCTGTTTGCCAGTCTCTCGGCCCACTTTGAGCAGTGCGTGTTTGGGCTGAACCGGGTGAAGAATGAGCTGGCGGAAATGCAGCATCCCATCGTGCGGCGGGCCGGTGAAATGCTGATGTAGCTGATTCGTGGCGCCGGCGTCCGCCGGGCATCCCGCCTACTGCTAACCGATGCGATAGAAGCTGAGCGCCGCATCCCCCTGCTGCAGCTTCCGGTAGCGATGCAGCGACGCGAAAGCGTCTCCCGGATCAAATCTCTTCTGGTGCTCAGCGATAACGGCTGTCTGGGGTTTCAGCAGGCGCGACTGGGCGAGCGCATCCAAGGTGCCACGGTAGGCTGCTTCCATCCGGTACGGCGGATCGAGAAACACGAAATCCGCTACGACCCCGTCGGTTTCCAGCCGGGGCAGGGACCGGGCTACGTCTTGCTGCAAGACCTCGAAACCCGTGATCACTCCGAGGGACTGCAGATTCTGCCGCACCAGTCCGGCCGCGGCCGCAGAGCTCTCGACGAAATACACCATGGCTGCGCCCCGGCTGATGGCCTCGATTCCAACCGCGCCGGTTCCCGCGTAGAGATCCAGCCAGACTGTTCCCGCGAGCGCATCGGGATTGCCCGCAGTGAGCACGTTGAACAGAGTTTCGCGCAACCGATCGGCAGTGGGACGGAGGTCCAGGCCGCGCAGCGAGCGCAGCGGACGGCTACGATATTTTCCAGCGATTACGCGCATGGCCGTTGTTCAGTTCGGGCACCAACTTCTTTCGCCCCTTCGGGGCTAGCTCACTTCCCGCTTGCACCCACGGCTTGCGCCGTGGGCTTTATTCTTTCGCCGCTTTGCGGCTAGGACAAGCACCCGTCGCCCTCCGCAGGCAAAATCAGTTCGCACGCAGACTCAGCCCACAAACGATTTAGCGGGCAATGCCTTGGGCCTCAAGTGGTCCTAGTACCTTCGACTAGGCCGGGCCAGAGCCGAGCCCTCCGCCTAGGCATCTAAATATATAGAATGGCAGTAGCGGAAGATTCCTGATGAGAAACTGGTCCATCCCGGCAGGGCGGATTTTCGGGGTTGAAGTCCGCATCCATCTGACGTTCCTAATCCTGCTGCTGTTCGTCTGGCTGAGCGAGTCCGCGGCTCACGGCCGAGTAAGCGGCGTCCGGGGTCTGGCCCTGGTGGGCATCATCTTCGCATGCGTGATCCTGCACGAGCTGGGGCACGCGGTCGTTAGCATGCACGCGGGGATCCCTGCTAAAGCCATTATCCTGCTGCCCATTGGCGGAGTGACTTTGCTCGACGAGACCCAGCAGCCGCTCACGCCGGGCACCCAAACCTGGAAGCGGGACATTCGCATCGCCGTGGCTGGGCCGCTAGTCAACCTGCTAGTGGCGTTTGTGGCGGGCAGCATCCTGCTCACTGTGGCTCCCGAAATCCAGCTCTGGGCGAAGCCTTATGTCCACTCCAGCAACTTGCTACGAAGCTTCGTTTGGGTGAACGTGTGGCTCGCGGGCTTCAATCTCCTGCCAGCTTATCCGATGGACGGAGGTCGGGTGCTGCGAGCCCTGCTAAGCCGGAGGACCGATCCCGTCCGCGCTACGCGGCGGGCTGTCTCCATCGGGCAGACGCTGGCTGCGGCCTTCATGCTGGCGGGAATGCTCCAGTACATGCAGGGAGGCAGCCCGGGAAGCACCTGGCTGACCCTGGTGGGCTTCTTCTTGTTCATCGCCGCGCAGCTGGAAGAGCGCTCGGTGGTGTTCCAGTCGGTGCTGGAAACCGTGCACCTGGAAGACATCATGCTCACCGACTTCGCCACGCTCTCCCCGGCTGACACCCTGGAAGACGCCTTGGACAAGGCCGTGCACACGCTGCAAGACGATTTCCCGGTCATTCGCGGCAGCGACATGGTGGGCGTAATCTCCCGGCAGAAGATTCTGGAAGCATTGCGCGTGGAAGGCAACGGCTATGTGCAGTCAGTGATGAACCGCATCTTTGAAGTCGCCCAGAAGACAGAATCGCTGGCCTCGGCCTTTCGCAAGCTGACCGCTCGCAACCTGAGCATTATTCCCGTGGTCGAAGACCAGCGGCTGGTAGGCATCGTCACCCTGCAGAACCTGATGCACTCCATGGCCCTGCTGGCGGAAAGCCGCAAGCTGCGCAAAGCAGCTTTGAATTCCTGAAGGACCCGCCTCAGAACTTGAAGACCAATCCCACCGAGGGTTCGGCCAGGTGTCCCTTGGCCGAGGTGGTCAAGCCAGAAACCCTGAAGTCGGGAGCCTGATAAAACAATCCGCGATATTGCAAACGCACCGCGAACTTCCAGTACGCCCGGTAATCGACGCCCACGCCGTACAGGAAGGTAGGACGGGTTTGGTTTTGAGAGTTCAGCGGAACCAGGACGTTGCTCACGTAGGCATAGTAGCTGGGATAAAAGCGGAGCTCCCCCGCACCCGCCAACAGGAATGGCTCGAATTTCTTGATGGCAAACGGACTGAAGACATAAGCTCCCGTGACTTCGGTGATGCTGGTGGGAATACTGTAAGTGAACGGGGGTGAATCGTACTTCTGCGAATTCGATAGTTTACCGATCGTCAGCTCGATGGAACTCTTCTTACCGACGCGGAGTCGCGCCGTGCCGAAAACCGCGACATTGTTGGTGGGGGAGAGCACGACTCCATCGCCCGAAGACTGTTTGCTGAAGGCTTCGCCGAGATTCACGGCCAGGTTCAGACGACTGTCGTCCTGAGCCCAGCCTGCGGACGCGAGTAAGACCAAGGCTGCACATACCATCCCTGCTTTGTTGAGCATTCATTTTCCTCGTGTGAGAGTCCGGGAGAGACTTCGACATATTAACGGATAGATGCAGGATTTGGGCGATCAGAACAGGCGAATAGACTTGGCTTGCTCAACGGCCGGGACTTTTCTGAGTTCGGCCAGGACGGGTTCGGGCACGCGGCCGTCCACGTGGACCACGGCGATGGCCTCCCGGGGCTTACCGGCCTGGCCGTTGCCCACCCGGCGTCCCAGGGAGAAGTCGGCGATATTGATTTTGTGCTTGCCCAGGATGGTGCCGATCTTCCCAATCACTCCGGGGACGTCGCGGTTTTGCATGTAGATGAGGTTGCGTTCCAGCGGAGCCTCGACGTCAATTCCGTCCACGTTCAGCAATCGGGGCGTGTGCCTGTGTAATACCGCGCCTTTTACCAGGTGCTCCTCGGTGCCGGTCTTTAGCAGAATGGAAAGCACGCTGCCGGCGCCCCCGCCGGAACTCTTGGGCTTGCGGGCTTCGTGGATACGCAGCCCGCGGGTAGCAGCGATCGCCGCCGCATTCACCAGGTTGGCCTTTTCCTCCAGCGCCTGGTTGAGTACTCCTTTGATGGCTGCGTTGCGGATGAGTTCCGTTTTCCATTCTGCGATGTGCCCGCTGTAGCGCAGGGAAATTTCCTCCAGCGGACCCTCGCTGGTCTGCGCCAGGAACGCCCCCAGCCGCTCCGCCAGCACGATGTAGGGCTGCAGTTCGACATATTCATCGTGCGAGACCGAGGGCACGTTGACTGCGTTCTGGATGACGCCGTGCTTCAGGTATTCCTTCACCTGGAGCGCGATCTGGTAGCCGACCGCCTCCTGGGCTTCGTGGGTCGAGCCGCCGATGTGCGGCGTGAGGATCACGTTGTCCATCGTGGCTAAAGGCGAGTCTTTCAGCGGCTCATCAAGGAAGACATCCAGTGCGGCGGCGGCCACGTGACCGTGCTTCAGCGCATGCGCCAGTGCTACTTCGTCCACCAGTTCGCCGCGGGCGCAGTTCACCAGGCGGACGCCGCGTTTCATCCTTTTCAGGGAATCGGGATTGATCATGCCCGCGGTTTGCGGGGTGAGGCCGACGTGGAGGGTCAAGTAATCCGCGACCGCATAGACTTCGTCGAGCTTGGCGGTGCGAATCCCCTGTTCCTTGGCCACGACGGTGGAGACGAAGGGGTCATGCGCGACGACTTCCATGCCGAAGGCCTTGGCCCGACGCGCCACCTCCATGCCGATTCGTCCCAGCCCGACGATGCCCAGAGTCTTGCCGCGAAGCTCTGTGCCTTGCAGCGATTTCTTCTCCCACTTGCCGGCGTGCATGAGTTCATTGGCGCGGCAGAGGTGGCGCGCCATGGCCAGCATCATGGCTAGCGTGTGTTCGGCCACGGCCACGGCATTGGCTCCGGGCGTGTTCATGACCGCGATGCCCTTGCGGGTGGCGGCGTCGAGGTCAATATTGTCGACGCCGACGCCGGCCCGTCCGATGACCTGCAGCTTGCGGGCGTGCTCCAGCAGAGCGTGGTTGACCTGCACCGCGGAGCGCACGATCAGCGCATCGGCCGACTCCAGTTGCGAGGCCAGCTTGCCATCCACCTGCTCGGGAGTGATGACCGTCCAGCGCGGCTCGCGCAGGAGGTCCACGGCGGAAGGCGAGATTTTTTCAGCTACTACGATCTTCATTCTTGTACTTCCTCGCAAGGCTTCTGCTGCTGCTGGTCAAGCATCCACGATTGTTTACAGGAAAGTGACACTCCTCTGACACCCTCTTCCGCCCTGGCCCCTTACCCTGTTTCCATCGGGCGTGTTCCCGAATGGAGTGGCATATGAAACTTAGTTTTGTTCTTCTGCTGGCGGCCTTGACCCTCAGCTGCGGCTACGGTTCCAATTACAACGCCGGAATGATGGGGGGATCGGCCCCGTCTATCCAGATGCTCATACCCGGTAACACCGCGGCGGGTGGGCCGGCATTCATCCTTACTGTCAACGGCTCGCACTTTGCACCCAACGCGACCGTCTACTGGAACGGTATGCCACAAGCCACCACTTTTGCCACCGCCGGCCAGGTCACGGCGATGATTCCCGCTGCCCTGATCGCCAACTCAGGCGCCGCTTCGGTTCATGTTCTTTCCAACGGCATGAACTCCAACAGCGTCAACTTCGACGTGCAGTGAGCGTATGGCCGACTGCCCGGATCACGCACTCACCGACGAGCGCAGGCTCATCTGTCGGGCATAGACCTCTTGCGCCGAGCGCACGGCGGCGCCGTACTCCACGGCTTTGCCGGTCACGCTAGCGAGCACATGCTCCAGCGCTGCCAGGATTCCGATGGTGTCGAGATAGTCGTAGTAGCCCAGATGCGCGATGCGGAACAGCTTGCCGCGCATCTCGCCCTGCCCGTTGGCCACCACGGCGGCGAAGGATTCGCGGAATTCCTTCACCATCACGCCGGAGTCGATCCCGGGCGGGGGTTGGATGGCAGTGAGCGCCGCAGCCGGTGAGGAGGCCGCGAACAGCTTCAGCCCCAGCGCCTGGGCACCGGCGCGGGTCATTTCGGCGGCCAGTTCGGCGTTGTTGACCAGCGCTTCGCGCCCGGCAGTGACGTCGTCATTGCCCATGTCGCGTACAAAATCCAGGGCGGCGGCCAGGGCAGCAAACAGCGAAGTCGCGGGGGTGAACGCAGCCTCGCCTTTGGCGGCGGCTTTGCGCTCTTTGCGAAAATCGAAGTAGTAGCGCGGGGAGGCAGTCGTTTCCATGCGCTTCCAGGCGCGCTCGCTGATGGCGCAATACGCCAGCCCCGGCGGGATCATCAGCGCCTTCTGCGAGCCACCGATGATCACGTCAATGCCCCAGGCATCCACATCAAAGTGGGTCGTGCCCAAGCCGGTGATGGCGTCTACGATCAGCAGGGTGTCGTCGCCCATAGCCCGCACCAACTGGGCGATGCCTTCCACGTCATGGCGTGCGCCCGTGGAGCTCTCGGTGGCCTGCACATACACCGCGCGCACGTCGGGAGTCAGCTTCCGGCGGATCTCATCGAGCGAGAAGGTTTCGCCGTAGGGCGCAGTCACCATCTCCACTGTGCAGCCAAAGGCTTGGGCCAAGTCGCGCCAGCGTTCGCCAAACTTGCCGGCGGTAAGCACCAGCACCTTGTCGCCGGGCGAAGTGAGGTTCGAGACCGAGCCCTCCATCACGCCGGTGCCGGACGAGGAAAGCACCAGCACGTCGTTTTTCGTGCCGATGAATTCCGTTAAGTCGGCCAGCACGCGCGAAAACAGGTCGCGAAACTCGGCGGTGCGGTGATGCATGGCGAACGATGCCATGGCCGTCTGCGCCGCCGGCAGAATGGGCGTCGGCCCGGGAGTGAACAGGCGATTCTTGCGCAGCATAGGGATATTCCTCGTGTTCGATGCAGAGCTAGTTTACTAGCAAGTGGGGCGGGGCGCAGAGGCCAGGCGGGGTTTTCCCGAAATGAAATTTTGAGAGGGGGCTTTTCACCACGGAGACACGGAGGCACGGAGAAAACTTGGGGAAAAATCTCTTGTGACACGCAGTACAGCAGATCCTTGAGGTTGGTATCCGAGGATGAACTTTCTTGCGTTTTCTCCGTGTCTCCGTGGTGATCAATCCGTGCGAGCGCGGCTCGGACAGCGCGACTATAATGGCGGCACGATGAGCCTGATTGAACAGATACAGAAGCACATCACCGAAGCCATGAAGGCGCGGGATGAACAGCGGCTGTCTTGCCTGCGCATGGTCAAGACTGCGCTCAAGAACCGCGAGATCGAGAAGATGGCCCCGCTCGACGACAAGGAAGCCCAGCAGGTGCTCAGCACCCTGATCAAGCAGCGCAAGGAGTCCATCGAGCAGTTCACCAAAGGCGGCCGCCAGGAGATGGCGGACAAAGAAGCCGCCGAGATCAAGCTGATCGAAGCTTACTTGCCCAAGGCGGCTGGGGAAGAAGAAATTGTCGCCGGAGTGAAGGCTGTGATCGCCGAGATGGGCTCGCCCACGATGAAAGAAATGGGCACGGTGATGAAGAATGCCATGGCGCGATTTTCGGCGGCGGGGATGCGGGTGGATGGGAAGATGGTCAGCGAAGTGGTGAAGCGGGAGTTAGCAGGGAAGTAGCATCAACCACGTAGGGGAAGACGCCTTGGCTCTCTGGTCGAGCGAAGTTCGATAGCGGTTCGGATTAGGTATTCTAGCCTCCCACCAGCGGAGGGATGCATAGATGGCAGGTCCGGTCGGTATCTGCGCCCTCTGTCTCCAGAAGCGACGACTTAGGGACAGTCATCTGTTTCCCGCTGCCATTTTGCGACTTCTGCGTGATAGTGAGTTCACGAATCCAAATCCGTACATCATGTCTCTCGATTACGTCGGACAGTCGTCGGCGCAAGCGAAGCAATACCTTCTATGCCACGACTGTGAGCAACAGTTCAATCGGAACGGCGAAAAATGGGTTTCAGTAAACTGCTATCACGCCCAGAGGAAGACTTTCCAATTGGGGGAGCTGATCGAGTTAGCACAGCCGATTCTGTCCGGTACGCAAGGGGCAGCGTATGACGCATCGCGGATTCCAGAAATTGCGATTGATAAGCTCGTTTACTTCGGGGCAAGTGTGGTCTGGCGGGCATCGCTGAAGCCGTGGCGGGTTCAAAAGGAAGTGTACAGTCCCATTGATGTCGCGCCCAAGTACCAGGAAGCACTAAGGCTCTTCTTGCTTGGTTCCGCGCCGTTTCCTCAAAACGCAGCCTCAATCGTGTACTTAATCTCCTCAGCAGTTCCGCCATCGGTGGTTGTATTTCCGGAATCCTTGGACGAAGCTTCAGCACGGATCACGTGCCGCTTCTACATCCCTGGCCTTTGGTTCTTTCTCCTCTTGGGGGACGACATCACCAGTGCTGACCGAAGCATGTGCATTCTAAGATCGCCCTGTCATCCGATATGTCTTTATGTGGGCGCAGATGCACTTCCGTGGCAAGTCAGCTACAGCCTCTATATGAACAAGCGGGAGTTGTAGCACTGTTTACTTGCTCCTTTGCAACTCCCGGTACGCCTCACTCTTCGAAATCCTCATCTCTTTTGCGACTTTCTTCAGCGCGGCTTTTTCGTCCAGTTTCTCTGCTGCCATGATCTCTTGAAGCCGCTGGCGAATCGCTGGACGGGCGAGGGCGCCCGTCCCCACACGAGCCTCTCCTTCGTCCGCTTTGCCGATCAGCAGCGTGATCTCGCCCTTGATCTCGCCGCGTGACTTCAGTGTTTCCAGCACCTCACCAGCCCGCCCGCGTAAGAACTCTTCATGAATCTTGGTCACTTCGCGGGCAATCACCACGTGCCTCTCCGCGCCTAGAATCTCGACAATGTCTTCCACGGCTTCCATCACCCGGTGCGGGGCTTCGTAGAAGACCTGGGTTCGCGGCGAGTCTTTGACGCTTTCCAGCATCTGCCTTCGCTGGCCGCTTTTGGCGGGGAGGAATCCGCTGAAGCGGAAAGAGTCTGTGGGCAGGCCGCTGGCCGCGAGGGCGCACAGGAACGCCGAGGCGCCGGGGATGGGTACGACCGGCACGTGATGGCGGATGGCGAGCGCGATCAGACGGAATCCGGGGTCGGAGATGCCGGGCATGCCGGCGTCGCTTACCAGGGCAATGCGCGAGCCCTGCTCCAGTTCGAGCACCAGCTCCGGGGCGCGGGTCATCTCGTTGTGCTCGTGGTAGCTGGTGGTGCGGGTGGTGATGCCGTAGTGGTTGAGCAGCTTTTGGGTCTGGCGGGTGTCCTCGCAAGCGATTACGTCGGCTTCCTTGAGCACGCGCAGGGCGCGCAAGGTGATGTCTTCCAGGTTGCCGATGGGCGTGGCCACCAGGTAGAGAGTGGGGCCGGGAGCGAGCGCCTGGTTGGAGTTCGCGGCGGTTTGGGCCGGTTTCGTCTCTCCCGACTTCATGGCGCGAGTCTACCACCGCGGGTTGCCTCCGTACCCGGCTGGCAAATTGACGCGGTTCGGCGCGCACCCTAGAATCGAAAGGAGCGAAGCGAGCGCGTTTTCCGCGGGTTTTCAGGACATCCATGCCACTGTACGAGTACGAGTGCAAGAAGTGCCATCACCGCTTTGAGCGCATCCAGAAATTTTCCGATCCCCACGTGAAGAAGTGCCCCGACTGCGGCGGTGCAGTCGAGCAGGTAATCTCCGCGCCCGCGGTGCAGTTCAAGGGTTCGGGATGGTACGTCACCGACTACGGCAAGAACACCTCGCACACCCGCACTCCCAAGGATGGCGAATCAGCTTCCAAGAAAGAGGACGACTCGGCTTCCAAGAAGGAGGAAAAGACCAAGGCGGAGCGGAAACCGAAATCCGAAACTGCAAGAGAGAAACCCAAGAAGGACTAGAAGTCGCCCCCTGACGCCTGATTCCCGCCGTCCCCCCTTGAATCGTTTTCCTCTTCTCGGCATCCAAACAAGTCGCAATAGTCGTTATAACGAGGATTCCTATGATAACCATTCGGCCGAGCAACGAACGCGGTGGTGGCGACTATGGGTGGCTCAATACTCACCACACCTTCTCTTTCGACCAGTACCATGACCAGCGCTTCATGGGGTTTCGCTCGCTGCGCGTGATCAACGAGGACTGGGTGCAGCCTGGCCACGGCTTTCCCATGCACCCTCACCGGGACATGGAGATCATCACCTATCTACTGGAAGGGGCGCTGGAGCACAACGACAGCATGGGCAACGGGTCCATCATCCGCCCCGGTGATGGGCAGCGCATGAGCGCGGGCCGCGGGGTGCGGCACAGCGAAGCCAACCCGTCGGAGACGGAGGCGGCACACCTGCTGCAGATCTGGATCCTGCCCAGCGAGCGCGGGCTGGAGCCCAGCTACGAGCAGAAAGCGTTTCCCGCCGAAGAGAAACGCGGCAAGCTGCGCCTGATTGCCGGGCCGGATGGCAAAGACGGATCGGTGACGATTCATCAGGACGCGCGGCTGTACGTCTCGCTGCTGTCTCCGGGCCAGCAGGTCCAGCACGATCTGGCGCCAGGCCGCTACGCCTGGTTGCAGGTGGCCAAGGGCGCGGTGGAGTTGAATGGAAAGCCGCTGAGCCAGGGAGACGGGGCGGCGGTGAGCGAAGAACAGAAGCTGACCGTCAAGGGGACCAAGGACGCTGAGATCCTGTTGTTCGATTTGGCGTAATACTCTGAACCTCCACGAGGTGAGCGATGGCAAACGAGGAGAGGGAAATCCGCATTGTCGTGATCAACGGCAGCGTGCGTCCCAACAATTACACCAGCATGGCTTCGGCGCTGGTGGTAGATGAGCTGAAAAAAGATCCGAAGGTCACGGTGCACGTCATTAACCCCTTGGAGTATCACTTGCCATTCCCCGGGATTGACCCCAATGCGCCGGGAACGAAGAGGCTCCAGGACGAGGTGAAGAACGCAACGGCCGTGATCTTTGCCACGCCCGAGTATCACGGCAGCTTCAGCAGCATGACCAAGCTGGTGATCGAGAACCTGGGCTTCCCTTCGGTGCTGGCGGGAAAGCCGGTGGGCCTGCTCGGGGTTGCGGCGGGGAGCATCGGGGCCATCAAGTCGCTGGAGCACCTGCGTGGGGTCTGCTCGCATATCGGCGCGATCGTGCTGCCTTTGCCGATTTCGGTGGCGAACGTGCAGCGCGTGTTCGACGCTTCCGGTCATATTCTCGACCCTGCGGTTGAGAAGCTGATTCGCAGCCTGGCTAAAAGCGTCATGGACTATCTCCACCAGAATGTTTGCCCGTCGGTGACGCTGGAGCGGTTGCTGCGGAGTGGGATTGCGGTAGTGGAAGCCTGAAGAGGCTGTGGAAAAACCTTTTCGACTGCAGCGATCCCCCAGCAGCTAAAGCCGCAGCTGGTCTTGCAGGACTCATCGCAGCGCTGAAGCGCTGCGCCACCCAAAACCATGTTTTTTTGCAGGCTGCGAACTCGCTAACCTCGTGCCTTTGCGGCCTTTCTCGCGATTAGCCCGAAGCCTCGGGCGGTGGCGTCCTTCTCGAGTTCCTCCAGCTGAAGCACGCCCTTGCCGGACTTCTTCTCGATAGCGCCGAGCGTCAACCGGGCTTGCATCTGGGGATCGGCAGATCCGATCTTCTTCGCTTGCGTGAGCACGCCGTTCAAAGCTGTGGCCGCATTGTGCAGATCGCCGGGATGTCCCGACGCCATCCGAACCCGTGCCGCCGCGATCTGCACATCCAGTCGAGCCGCTAGTCGCTGGGTTTTCCTGGCCAGCGCTTCCGCGGGGCCAATCTGCTTCTGCGCCTCGCTTATCTTGCCCTGCGCTGCCAGCAATTCCGCCAGCACGGCCCGCGCGACAGCCTCGCGATCAGGCGACTTCGGCGCCGGCACGAGCCCGCGCAGGGTGGCCTCGGCTTCCTCCAGTCGCCCTTCTTCCATCTCCAGTTTTGCCAACTGTAGCTGGTCATCGGCGGACGCGTCCTTTTCATCGAGTTCCCGGTGCAGCGCCAGCGTCTCTTCGTAACTCTTGCGGGCCGCTGCCAGGTCTCCCTGCCGCATTTGCACGGTTCCCAGGCCGGACAGCGCCACGGCCGATTCGTGCTTCTCCCCGCTCTCCCGCGATAAGGCGAGCCCTTGTTCGTAGTTGGACTTGGCTGCGGACAGATCCCCGGTCACGCAGAACACGTCCCCCAAACCCACCAGCGGATACGCCATCTTCCCTTTCTCGCCGGTTTTGCGAAAGACGGCCAGCGCTTCCTCATAGGCTGTTTTCGACCCGGCGGGATCACCCAACTGGAGGCCTACATCTCCCAGATTCACGAGAGCAGTTGCTACCGCAGTGTCGGCCCCAATCTCCTGACCGATGGCGAGTGCTTCCTTAAACAGCTTTCTGCTTCCCGCCAGATCTCCCTCGGCGACCTGTAGCGCAGCAATGTTGTTCAACGTGGCCGCAGTGTTGATCTTGTCTCCGGTGTCGCGGTAGATCGTGAGCGCCTGTTCTGAGAGCCTTCTTGCCGTCGTCAGATCTCCATGATCTCCGACCAGGCTGGCGATGTTATCAAGCGCTCCAGCCAGTCCCCCCTGGTTTCCGATTTCGCGATCGAGTTGCGCAGCCTGCTCGTAGGCTTTCTTGCCGCCGGGCAGGTCTCCCAGCTCATACAAGGCATTGCCCATGCTGTTGAGCGCGCTGGCAGCCCCGTAGCGGTCTCCAGCGTCGACGAAGATACGCTGCGCCTCCTGACATGCCGGGATGGCCGCTTTCAGATCCCCAATATTGCGAAGCGCGGAACATTCGGCCAGTCGCGCCCGGGCGACCAGGAACCTGGCGCCCTGCTGCGTGGCTTTCGCCGCCACAGCCGCAGACAGGGTTTGTTCGCGCTTGAAGTCCGACAGATAGTGCGCCGCACGCGCCTCCGCCAGGTCGATGCGCAGGTCATCGCGCTGCGGCGAAGGTAGGGTCCGGAACCCGGCAATCGTGGCCTGCGCATCGTTCGCCTTACCAGCGAAGATCTGGAGATTGGCCAGCTTCAGCCCGTAGTCCAGGTTGTCGGGGGCAGAGTCGAAGAGCTCCTTATAGGTAGCGATGGCGCGGTCCAACTGGTTGTCGGCTTCGTAGTATTGACCCTCTACCCGCATGCGTTCCTGGCGGGAAAGATGAGCAGACAGAGAGAATGCCCGCTTGGCAGCCTCCAGCGCCTTGGCGTCATAGCCCAGAGTGCTCCAGGCGGCGGAGAGGGCCGCCCATGAAGCCGCATGGTTGGGATCGGCGGCCACTGCCTTCAGCAGCAGATCGCGCGCGCCAAGGGCATCGGTGTTGCGCAGTTTTGCCAGACCCTCCGAGTACAGGCGAGCCGCCTCTGGACTGGAGGGAAGCGAGGCTCGCACGCTAGCGAACTGGGTCTCCGAAAGGCCACTCACTCCCAGCCGGGCGCGCAGCTCCGCACCTGCCTTGCTGACCAGCTCATCAAGTTGCGACTCCGCGCCCTTCTCAGAAACGGCGGCCAGGGTTTCACCCGCGTTGGTATCCTGCAAGCGCAGGTCAAGGCGGACCTGGTCCTTGCCGACTGGGATGTATGAACCGAGGATGACCAGGTCGGTCCCCAGGTTTTGCCGAATCCTGGTGAGCGTTTCTTTGCTGTAGCTGTCGGCATCGAGCAGCGCAAGGCTCATTTTCATCTGTACAACGCTCTCACCGGGAATGGTGCGCAACTGCTCGCCTTCCGAAAGCTCGGTAGTGAGCATTTCCGAGAGCGCAGTCGAGAACCAGGCCAGTTCCGGTTTGCCAGAGAGATTCTTGAAACCCAGCACTGCCACCGAGCGGCGTGGCTTGATGGCGCCTACTCCCATTGCGGCGGGCTGGGGGCGGCGGTGGAGTGCGAAGTACCCTCCCAGCGCGAGAGCCGCCAATACGAGGACGGTTCCCGCTGCTTGCAGAACTCGCGACACCTTGCGGCTGCGTTTGGCGAGCGGGGAAACGCCGGCCGTCAGGCGCTCCAGATCGACATCCAACTCCCGCACCGTTTGGTAACGCAGAGCAGGATCTTTGTCGAGCGCCTTGAGGATGACACTCTCGAGTCCGGGAGAAACCTGCGGGTTCAATTGGCGGGGTGGTTCCGGATTGCGGCTGAGAATGGCGTTGATAAGCAGAGGCCCGTTAGTCTCGGGAAAGGGGCGTTGGCCGGTGGACATTTCGTAGAGCACAGCCCCGGTTGCCCAGATGTCGCTGCGTGCATCGGATACTTCACCGCGCAACTGTTCCGGCGCCATGTAGGGCAGCGTGCCGGAAACTTCTTGCGACTGCGTCATGGTGGCCGTGAGCCCGAGGCCGCCAGCCCGTGGCATGAATTGCGCCAGGCCAAAGTCAAGAATCTTCAAGCGTCCATCAGGAGTCAGGCGCAAGTTGGCAGGCTTCAGATCGCGATGGACAATCCCTTGTTCGTGAGCGGCGGTCAACCCCTGCGCCAGCTGTATCCCCAGACCAATGACCTCCTTGGCGGGAAGAGCGCCCCCGCTCAGTCGGTGATCGAGCGTCTCCCCGGGGATGTATTCGGTGACCAGGAAATCGGTGCCGTCGTGGTTGCCGAATTCATACACGGTGGCAACGTTGGGATGGTTTAGCCGAGCCAGCGACAGGGCTTCCTTGCGAAAACGACGGTGGGCAGTCTCCTCCGCGAGTATGCCGGTGGGGAGTACCTTGATGGCTACGTCGCGTTCCAGTTGCTCGTCGCGGGCGCGGTATACCACACCCATTCCGCCTGCGCCGATCTGCTCGAGAACGCGGTAATGAGAGATCGTAGCGCCGACCATGCCGGAGATCGCCTCTTTACGCGCTGAATGTATGCTGAACGGCTGCTCGCGTCAAACCAAACCGGACCATTTTGGGTCGCCTACTGGCCGACGTAAAATGCTCGGATGATCATCATCCCGTTTCTTATCGTTGTCGCACTCCAAGTTGCCCCCACTCCACCGAATCAAGCCGCAGAACTGCTGCGCACCAAGGACCAGATGCTTCTGGATGCCATCGCACCGGGGGACCGCAAGGTCTGGGAGCAGGCGCTGGCTGCCGATGCCGTCTACGTCGACGAGAACGGTACCGTCATGGACCGCACCGAATTCCTCAAGCAACTCGATCCCCTGCCCGCCGGCGCTTCCGGGAGTATTCAGATCGCGTCCTACTCTGCGCACATTTCAGGAGACTTGGCCACTGTGGTTCACACGGATGATGAGCAGGAGAATTACCACGGCCAGATGCTCTACGCCCGCTATCTTATGACGGAGACGTGGCGGCGTGAGGCAGGGGAGTGGAAGCTCTATCTTGTGCACGCGTATGCGGTGCTCAAAGACCCTCCGGCCATATCGCTACCTGCCGAAGCCCTGCAGCAGTACGTGGGCCGCTACGTGGGTGGCGCCGATCTGGTCTACATCATTCAATGGGAAGGAAAACAACTCATCGGCGGCCGGCAGGGGGGATCCATGAAACCTGTGCTGGTTGAGGTGCGGGACGTGCTTTTCGTCCCCGGCCAGCCGCGAATCAGAAAGATTTTTCAGCGGGATGCCACCGGCAGCATCACGGGATTCGTAGACCGGCGGGAGAGTTGGGACCTGGTTTGGCACCGCGACCGTTCCGGGACTCCCTGAAGCTGGTTAGTGGCGATGCGTATCCAAGGGCCCTAACTTCACTTCCCACAATACTTCTCATACTGTTCACTGATGTAGCTGTCAGTCATGCCGGCGATGTAGTCGCAAACCACGCGGGGCAGCGGTTCCTGCCGGGCTTTCTCCCGGTAGCTGTAGGGCAACTGGTCCGGCTGTTTGGTCCAGAGGGTGAAGAGTTCGCCGATGATCCGCTCGGCGTCGTTCTTTTCCGGGTCGAGGGCGGCGCTGAAATAGAGCCGGGAGTAGAGAAAGTCTTTGGTTTCGCGCCGGGCCTGCTCCACCGTTGCGCTGAAAGCCACCAGTCGCTCCGGACAGGTGCGCACATCCTCCAGGCGCTTGATTCCGGCGGCCACAATTTGCGCCTGGGTGTTAAGGATCAAGTCCCCCACCAGGAGGTCGAGCATGCGCTTGATGGCCTCGTTGAACTTCAGCTTTTCGATCGCGTCGGGATAAGTCTGGTCGGCTTCGTGATAGAAGCGGCCGAAAACGGGAACCCCCTGCCGGATCTCGTCGAGCGAGAGCAAGTGGGCTTCGTACCCGTCGTCGAGGTCGGCAGTGTTGTAGGCGATTTCATCCGTCAGGTCGATGAGTTGGGCTTCGAGCGGAGGGCGTTGGTCGAGCAGGTATTCCTCCAGTTCCGGAAACTGGCTGGCGGGGTAGTCGCGGGAGTGCTTGACGATGCCTTCGCGAACTTCGAAGGTCAGGTTGAGTCCGCGAAACGCCGCATAACGCAGCTCGAAGTCTTCCACGATGCGCAGGGCGTGCAGGTTATGGTCGAAGAAGAGGCCGTGCTCGCGCATGGCCGCGTCGAGCGCCTTTTCGCCGGCATGGCCGAAGGGTGGGTGGCCGACATCGTGGGCGAGGGCCAGGGCCTCGACCAGGTCCACGTTCAGACCGAGTTGCGCGGCGACGGTGCGCGCAATCTGTGACACTTCGATGGTGTGAGTCAGGCGATTGCGGAAATGATCAGAGAAGCGGCGAGTGAAAACCTGGGTCTTGTCCTCGAGGCGGCGAAACGCCCGCGAATGGATGACCCGATCACGGTCCCGCTGGAAGTCGTTACGGTAGGGATGCGGGGGCTCGGGAAAACGGCGTCCGCGGGATTCCTCCACCCGCACCGCGTAGTCGGCGAGCATGGGAGAAGTTTAGCACTGCGGAGCAACCGGCAATTAGCACTTAGCATTTGGCACTTAGCCAACGGGGATTCTGCGAGTCCTCGCACGTCCGCTCATGGCCCGATGCTACGGGCTTGGTTTGAGTGGGAAGCGCATCTCGTTGGTGGGTTTGAAGCCGAGTGTTTCGTAGAGATGCCGCCCGTCAGTACTGGCGTGGAGAGAGACCGCGGCAAAGCCCTGGTTCGTGCACCACTCGATCATCGTCTGCATGAGTCTGCGTGCGATCCCCTGGCGGCGAAACTCCGGGTAAACATACAGGTTGAGGATAGTGGCGCGGCGGCATTCCAGATCGTAAGGATGGCTGGGCCATGGACTGATCACAACTGCTCCGCCCCCGGCTAACGCAAACCACACCCGGAATGAGCGGTTGGCGAGCGCCTGGGACAAATATTGCTCCGAAGTGGCAACCATGGTGGCCAGGGATTGCGTCTCTGTGTAATCCATGTCTTCGTACATGCCACGGCGATGGCGGAGGATTTCCGGGATGTCATCCAGAGTGGCTTCTCGGATCAAAATGTCGAGGCCCATGGGTCGTCTCCAAAGCAAGAAGAAAGCCGAGCTTAGCTCGGCCGTCCGGGTGAAGCACCCGACTCTACGTGGGTTACGCTGGGTACTAGCTACTTGTTCTCCGGGTCTTCCTTGGCCAGCTTCATCTTGGCGGACTCGAGTTTTTTCTGCACTTGAGCGAACTCCGCGGTATCCACCTCCGCAGCGACGGTCTTGTTCCATTCTTCCACGGCTCGCTCCCAGTGCGCCGCGGCCAGCTTCAGGCGGCCGGTTTTCTGGTACAGATCGCCCAGATGGTTCTGCACCGTGGGATCGGTCGCAATCCGCTGCGAGGCTTTGATCAGGTTCTCTTCCGCCAGGTCATACTTGCCCAGCTTGAAGTAGGCCCATCCCAGCGAGTCCAGATACGCGCCGTTAGCGGGGTCCAGATCAACCGCTTTCTTGATGAAGTTCAGGGCTTCGTCCAGCTTGACGCCGCGGTCAGCCAGCATGTAGCCGAGATAATTGAGCGCAGTGGCATTCTGGGGATCGGCGACCAGAACTTTGCGGAACATCGCTTCTGCAGGTTCGTATTTCTTCTGGCGCTCAAGGGTGGAGCCGCGCAGGAAGTCCACGTATTCCTTGTCGTCCGGCTTGGTGGAGAGCTGCTCGGCTTTGTCCAGAGCCTGCTCGGCCTCGGGCCAACGCTTGAGGCGGCTGTACATTTGCGCCAGGGTGATGTACACCTCGCGGTCCTCGGGAGCGCCCTTGAGCAGCGCCTTCACCTGTTCCAGGCCGGCATCGGGCTGGCCCATGTCTGACAGTTGCGACGCGTAAACCATCCTCAGGCCGCGATCTTTGGGGAACTTTTGCGCCGCTTCCCGGGCAACATCGGTAGCCTGCTGCCACTGCTTGGCGTCGCGATAGGTATCGATCAATTGCTGGTAGCCGCGCACGGCGTTTTCGTCGCCCAGGGTCAGCATCTTGCGGAAGGTCTCCAGCGCCGCCTGGGTGTTGCCATTGTCCTTGTGGACCGTGCCCAGACGCTCGAGAAACACGGCACGGTTGTTGCGTTCCCCCTGGGTGTAGGTGTTGTCCGGCTTCTCGGTCTTTTTCAGCAGGTCCTGCAGGATCTGGGCAGCTTCGTCATAGCGGCCCTGCGCCTGATATACAGCGGCAATGTTGTAGGGCACCTCGACCGAGTCCTGCACCAGGGACTCAGCCTTCTTCAGGCTGTCCAAGGCCTGGTCGAACTTGCCATCCTTGCGGTAGATCTCGGCGATGCGTAGGTAGGTTTGCGCATCCTCAGGATTCGCGTCAGCAATGATCTTGTACTGCTCCAGCGCAGCGTCGGTCTGGCCATCATTCATCAGGTTCTCGGCCAGCCCGCGGATGGCGTCAAGGTTGTCGCGGTCGAGCTCAATGGCATGCCGGTAAGCGTCAATGGCTTGCTTGTACTGCTTCTGCTGCTCGTAGGTGTAGCCCAGCGCCGAGTACAGCTTGGCGGAACGCCCCGAGTCGGGGATGGAGCTCAGGACCTGAACTGCGTGGGCGCTGTCACCTTCCTCGTTGTAGAGGTAAGCCAGCGTGGTAACCGCCTCTTCTGAATCCGGCTCCAGCTTGACTGCGGTTGTAAATTCGCTCTCCGCCTTCTGCAAATCGTTATTGGCCCGATACAGCCGACCCAGCAGCAAGTGGTTATCCACGCTGTCAGGCTCGATCTTCACAATCTGTTCGTACTGCTCGATCGCCAGCCTGAGAACGTTCTGCGAGCCACTGCTGTTTTCCTGGACGTCGGGACCCAAAGAGCGCAGGTAGATGCGTCCCAGCAGTTTGTGCGCCTCCAGGTTGTTGGGATCACGTTTCAGGATGTCCTGGGCCTCGAGGACCGCGTCGCGGATGCGTCCCGTCTTGGCATAGAGCTCGGCCAGACCCGAAGTGAGGTACTCGGACGTAGGATCAGCTTCAATGGCCTGGCGGTATTCCTCGATCGCTTTGTTTGCCAGGTCGCTGCGGCCGTAAACCGCAACCTGCTCCTCGTACATGTGGGCCAAAGCATAGTGGTAGTAGGCGGCAGCCCGGTCTACCTTGCGAGGGGAAGTCTGATTGACCGACTTAGTATCCGGCTTGGAAGCCGGAGTCTGCTCAGCGAAAGCGGTTGTGGCGGCCAAGAGCACAAATAGTGCGCGATAGACAATCTTCATTGAGGACCTTCGGGTTCCCAAAACCATAGCGATTGGATGCCGAACCGCTGCGGGCGGGTGCTCCGATTATTGTAAACCTTGGCGTGAAGAGGCGGTGAAAAAGGGCCCTCCGGAACCGGAGTAGCAATGATCGGAGGTACAGGGACCAAGGAGATTGTTGATTGTTGATTTTTGATTGTTGAATAAAAACCTTGGCATCCGGCACCCCTCAGGGCGGTTAGCCGCCGACACAAACCCTTCAGCGCCAAATGCTAAGTGCCCATTCAACAATCAACAATCAAGAATCAACAATTGCTAGTGCCGGAAGTGCCTCACCCCAGTGAAGACCATGGCCAGCCCAAGCCGGTCGGCAGCTTCAATGACTTCCTGGTCGCGGACCGAACCGCCGGGTTGAATGATTGCCGTGGCGCCGGCTCTAGCGATCTCCTCTACTCCATCGGGGAATGGGAAGAAGGCATCGGAGGCGGCGACGGTCCCTTTCAGCGGCAGGACGGCCTTCATGGCGCCGATCTTGCAGGAGTCCACGCGGCTCATCTGGCCGGCGCCGACGCCGACGCTCTGGCTGTCGCGCGCATAGAGAATGGCATTCGACTTCACGTGCTTGCAGACCGTCCAGGCAAACAGCAGGGCGCGTTTCTCTTCCGGCGTGGGCGGGCGCTTGGTGACCACCTTCAAGTCACCTTCTGCAAGGGGCCGCACGTCGGCATCCTGTACCAGGATTCCTCCGGAAACATTCTTCAGCACCCACTTCTGCGGAGCGAGCGTGATCTCCACCAGGCGCAGATTTTTCTTGGAGGCAAACTTGGCCCTGGCGGCTTCGTCGAAAGCGGGCGCGGCGATCACCTCCAGAAAGAGTTTGGCCATTTCCTCGGCTGTCTGAGCGTCGATCGGCCGGTTTACGCCGATCACACCGCCGAAGGCTGAGACCGGATCGCACTCCAGCGCCTTCTTGTAAGCTTCCACCAAGGTCTTGCCAGTCGCGGTACCGCAGGGGTTGGTGTGCTTGATGATGGCGCAGACCGGCTCGGAGAACTCCTGTGCCAGGTCCCAGGCCGCCTGCAGGTCCACGATGTTGTTGTAGGAAAGCTCCTTGCCCTGAAGCTGGCGCCCGTTCGCCACGCCGGTTCCCGACCCATCGGAATACATCGCGGCCTTCTGGTGCGGGTTCTCGCCGTAACGCAGATCCATAGCCTTGTTGAACGAGAGCCGCAGGGTCTGCGGGAAGCCACCCGCGGGATGGAATTCGAAGCGGCCGTTGGCGCTCACCCGCTCCAGGGTCGAGGCAATCGCCGAATCGTACGCGGCGGTGGTGGCGAAGGCCTTCTGCGCCAGGCGCCACTTGGTGGCAGCCGAGAGCTCGCCGCCCGACTGGGCCATTTCGTCCGCGATGGCGTTGTAGTCCGAGGGTGAGGTGACCACCGCCACATCCTGGAAATTCTTGGCGGCGGAACGAATCATCGAGGGCCCACCGATATCAATGTTCTCAATCAGTTCTTCAAAGGGCACGCCCGGCTTGGCTGCGGTCTTCTCGAAAGCGTAGAGGTTCACCACCACCATGTCGATGGGCTGAATGCCGTGCTCCGCCACCGCAGTGCGATGCGCCGGGTTCTCGCGCCGGTGCAGGATGCCGCCGTGCACCTTGGGATGGAGAGTCTTCACCCGGCCGTCGAGCATCTCGGGAAAGCCGGTGAGCTCGGAGATATCTTTCACGCTTACGCCGGAGTCGCGCAGCAGCTTGGCCGTGCCTCCGGTCGAGATCAGTTCGACTCCCATGCTGGAAAGCTTGCGGGCAAAGTCCACCAGTCCGGTCTTATCGGTCACGCTGAGGATGGCGCGCTGAATTTTCGACATTGCAGGCCTCGAAGACGGAAGGATGAATCCTGGGACTGGAGATTTTACCAGCAACAGGGGTTGTGGAGGCGTGATGGGGATCACAGAACCGTCGCACTTGCCAGAGACGCAGCAAGCTGCGTCTCTACAGGTAAGGCTTTCGGGGCCTTGAGGAGCTAGGCCTTGGCTTTGGCTTTCAACTTGACGTGGCCGTCCTGCACCTCGACCGTGTATTCCACGCTCGCGCAATGGTGCTGCTTGCGGAGCTGTGCGGTCTTCTTTTGGACGAAGGAGGTGAAGCTGTCGATGTTCCCGGATACTGCCTCGCCCGCTTTCTTCTTGGCCTCGGTGAGTACCCGGTAGAGTGTTTCCACTTGCTCGCGTTGGGCGCGGGCATCCGAGCATTCCACGGTGAAAGGGTGCTCTTCGGTGGCGGGTGCCGCCGCGGCGGCGGCGCCGCCATGCCCGACCCCATAGGCTTTGTGTTCCGGTTGGTGGTCTTCGGGGCGCACTCCCTGGACCGAGAGCAGCGCATCCTGGGGACGACGGTAACCTTCCTCACGGATGCGGCCCTTCTTGCGCCACAAGTCGCTGTAGATGGCGTAGCGCTGCGCCAGTTCGTTGTAGCGGAAGCGATGGGAGAAGCTCAGCCGGCTGCTATCACTGAACTTGCGCAGCAAGCTCAGGACCTTCCACTCGACATCAGTGGGCGGCTTCTTGGTCGGGTTATTGAAATAGATCTCGTACTCGATCTTCAGCCGGCGCAGTTGCGAGTCGAGAAGATTCAGTTCTTCGTCGATGGTCACGGAGACCTCTCCAGCGACTAGTGTAGGAGTTCTGGGGCGCAGGGACGAGGTTCCGGTGGGTCACGGGAGGGATAGAACGAAAGTACCCAAGAAGCAGCAATTAGCACTTGGCCCCTGAGCAACATGGATGGGCACAAGACTTCCGAGCCAGATGCTAAGTGCTGCGTTATCGTGCTGAGTTGGACGCCATCTTTTTTACCATGGCCAGCACCAGCTTGCGGTCGCTGTCGTTGAGGCTGACGCTGTAGCGGCGGATCTGGCTCAGGAAGCGGACTTCATCGTCGGAAAGCTGGGGCAAACCCTTGGAGCCGTTGGTGTGTCCGGATTCGGAGAAGAATTGCGAAAGCGGGAGCTCCATGGCCCCGGCGATCTTGGAAAGGGTGTCGAGTGAGGGGATGGTGTGACCGTTCTCGACGCGTGACAGGTAGCAACGCAACAGGCCGGTGCGCTTTTCAATGTCGCCCTGGGACATACCTTTCTGCAGGCGATAGTTCCTGATGGTCTCGCCGATGTTCATGGAGAAATTCTGCAATTGAAGCTCCCAAGGATGGCTGCATAGTAACCAGACTGGTACCGTCTGGCAAGTGAAAAGTCACTGCACAAGAGCAGGTGCAGGCCGAGAACAGCACTCAGCAGTCAGCACTCAGCATTCAGCCATGAAAGAGTCTTGCCAGATTCACCGACAGGCCAGAGTGATGACTGACTTTAATGGCTGAATGCTGAGTGCTATTTCTTCAGCGTGCCCGCCAGAAAATTCACGGTGCGCTTCCAGGCGTCGGCGGCATCGTCGGCGCGGTAACCGGTTTTGTTATTGGGATTCTCGAAGGCGTGACCGGCGTCGGGGTAGATGACGACGTCAATTTTCTTGCCCATCTGCTTGAGCGTCTGCTCAAATTTCTTGACGTCGTCCGGGGGAATGCCGCGGTCCTGTCCACCGAAAATGCCGAGCATGGATGCGTTGATCTTCTGGATTGACCCTGGGTCAGTTGCGAGGTGGCCGTAGTTGATCACCGTCGCGGAGAGAGTTGGCTCCTGCAGCGCCACGTCGAGCGAGTAGCCGCCGCCCATACACCAGCCAATGGAACCGATGCGGTCGGCCTTCACGTTCTTCTGCGATTTCAAGAACTCGAAGGCGGCGTGCAGATCACGGGCGGCCCGGTCCTCGGGAACGCCACGCATCAGTTCGTGGGCTTCGTCGGGCGTGGCGGCGACCTTGCCGCGATAAAGATCAACGGCGAGCGCGACGTAGCCCTGGTCCGACAGCTTGGAAGCCTGCTCCTTTACCCAGTCGTTCAACCCCCACCATTCGTGGATGACGATGATGCCCGGGAAGGGGCCTTTGCCCTCGGGGGTGTAGAGGACACCTTGCACGGTTTCGTCGCCGGACTTGTAGGAAACAGTTTTGCTGGTGGCGGCGTAGGAGGAGAGGGCAAGAAGCATGACCGTGAGAACGAGTGCTAACTTGTTCATGGCTCCACCTTACAGGATTTTCTCACGCGCAGTTTCATCGAATCGATCTTGTCCCCGGGGTCCGATCTTGCCGGCGGGACGCCGGCGCTACAGCTGCAACTCCATGTACATTGCGCCCGCAATCGGATTTGGGCAATAAGGGGCGATCTCCTTGAAACCCAGCCGGCGGTACATCGCTACCGCATCTTTCATGACTTGCTCGACCGTGTCCAAGCGCATGCGCTCGTACGCAAGGGCGCGGGCTTCGGCGATGATGGTTTCGGCCAGCGCGCGGCCCAGGCCTTTGCCGCGAAATTGCGGCCTGAGGTAAAGACGCTTCATCTCGCAGATATTGCCGTCCAGTTTGTGCAATGCGACGCAACCGGCCAGCTGCCCTTCGAACTCAGCCAGGAGCAGGCGGCCCTCGGGAGGAGCGTAGTCACCGGGCAGTCCGGCCAACTCTTTGTCGAAGCTTTGAAAGCACAGGCTGAAGCCGAGCGACTGCGCGTATTCGAGGAAAAGCTCGCGGGCCTGGGCGATCTGCGCGGGCGATCTGGCCTGAGTAATGATGAAGCTCGGAACTTTTGTTTGCGGGGTCATCTCGAACTCTTTCACCACAAAGGGCGCGAAGGGACACGAAGGGATGATCCGATGACTTTCCGGTCAGCCCCAAACTGCTACCCCATCAGCATTCCACCATTCACATTCAGCACGTGCCCGGTAATGTAGGCAGCCTCTTCTGACGCCAGAAACGCCACTGCGTTGGCCACATCTTCCGGCGTGCCGATGCGTCCCAGCGGAACCATCTTGAGCGCGTTCTGCTTGAAGTCCTCGCCCAGCGCCGACGTCATAGCGGTTTCGATGAACCCGGGCGCCACCGCGTTGCAGGTAATGTTACGCGAGGCGACTTCGCGCGCCATGGCCATGGTCAAGCCGATCAGCCCGGCTTTGGAAGAAGCGTAGTTGGCCTGTCCCGCTTGCCCCATCTGGCCGAAGATCGAGGTTATGTTGATGATCCGTCCCCAGCGCTGCTTGAGCATGGAGCCAATCACCTGCTGGATGCAGAGATACGCGGAGGTCAGATTGGTGTTGAGCACCGCGTCCCAGTCGGCGCGCTTCATGCGCATGACCAGCTGGTCGCGGGTGATGCCGGCGTTGTTCACCAGGATGTCGATCTTGCCGAACTGAGCGATGACCGCCTTGCAGGCAGTCTTGATCTGCTCTTCCTCGGCGACGTCCATGGGGAAAGCCGCGGCTTTCCCGCCGCTGCCGGTGATCTGCTGCACCAGTTCGTTCAGCTTGTCCTGATTGCGGGCAGCGGCCGCCACGGCTGCACCTGATTGCGCCAGCTTGAGAGCGCAAGCGCGGCCAATGCCCTGGGAAGCGCCGGTGACCAGCGCCACACGCCCGGACAGGTTCATGGAGGGCTCCTCTCCTGGTAAGAAGCGAAATTATACCTGCGGCAAACCTCGGAACGACGCTCTGACTATTGCGCCCTGGATGGCGCCGGGCTGGCGCCCTCGTTCCGGAACAGGTAGCGCAACAGCGGTGGCGCGAGGATAGTGGTGACTGCGGTCATGAACACCACAATCGCGTAAGTGGACTGGGTCACGATCTGTGAGTTGAGTCCGACGAGCGCGACGATGAGGGCAACTTCTCCTCGTGGCATCATGCCCACTCCCACGCTGAACACGGCCGTCCAGCCTTCGCCGACGAGTGGCAGGCCGCACCCGATCACCTTGGAAACGATGGCCAACACCGACACGATGATTGCCGCCAGCAGCACATTTCCGGTGAAGAGATGCACGTCCAGCCGTGAGCCGATGGAAAAGAAAAAGAAGGGTGCGAGGAACTCAGTGATCCCGCCCACGCGCGGCAGCAGGTTCCACTGCGGAGCATGGTCGGCAAACATCAGGCCGGCAAAGAAGGCTCCGATGATCGCGGCCATGCCGATCTTGACCGACAGCCAGGAAAGGAACAGGCAAATGGCGAGGGCAACGATCAGGGAGGCATTCTGGGTGGACAGGCGCTCCATCCCGGGCCGGATACGCCGGACAATGTGCGGCGCAACGAAGATCATGAACAGGGCGAAGGCCGTCGCCTCGGCGCCGAGCACTCCCAGGTGCAGCCACTCCAGGCCGCCGCCGGAAGCCAGTCCGGCCACCACCGCCAGCAGCAGCATGCCGAGGATGTCGTCGAAGACCGCGGCGCCCAGAATGATTTTCGCCGGGCGGGTGGAGAGCACCTTCAGATCGCCGAGCACTCGCGCGGTGATTCCGACGCTGGTAGCGACCATGGCGGCGCCTACAAAAACTGCTTCTGTGGAGGCATCTCCGCGCCATTTCATGTAGCCGAACCCCAGCACAAACGGCGCCACGATCCCCGCCACCGCGACCAGCAGCGCTTTGCGCCCCACGCGGATCAGGTCCTGCGGCCGGGTTTCCAGGCCCGCAGAGAACAGGACGAAGATGGCGCCGATCTCGGCGATGGAATGCAAGGTGTCACCGGGGTGGATCCAGCCGAGCGCATAGGGGCCGAAAGTCACGCCCGCCAGGATCTCTCCCAGCACCGCGGGCATGCGGAGGCGCTCGAAGATCTCGCCCACCACTTTCGCGGCCACGAAGACGGCGAAGAGTTCGAGCAGAAACTGGTCAGGACCATGCGGCATGGCAACGGCAGGATAGAAGCAGCAGTGTGCTGACGGCAAGGAAATGCGGTTGGCGAAAGGACAATTCTCATCCGCGAACGTTGACTTTCTTCAGCGGCCAGATCAAGACTTCCAATTTTCGCGCAAAGTGCAACAGGGGACGATCTTCAGGAAGGACAATCCCCGCCGCCAACGCCATGCTGTTTATCTCGATCTCAGCTTCCGCGTCCTGCAGCGGCCATGGCTGGTGATGGATTTCGGCGCGGTGCACCTGACTGCTGTCCACCGTGTACAGGCAGTAGCGCTCGGTGAGCCAATGTTCGAGAGTGCCTTTCTCGCGCAGCCGGACCTCGCCGACGGACCGGTACTTCCCACGAAATTCCGCCTGTCCCTGGTAGCGGCGGGCATCGTATCTGATCCACGGACCATCGAACTCCGCCGACATGCGAGAGTGAAAATAAGGCAAGTGATAAAACCTGCGAGCTGCCCACACGGCGGGCAGGTTGGCCGCATCCAGGCTGAAAAAGTACACGCCGGGCTTACCTTCTAGCGACACGTAGGTGCGGACGTTCAACTCCGGAAAGCGCGAAAGTCCGGGCAGCGCAGGCAGAGCGCGAGACCGCACCCCGCTCATGTGGAAGGGAACCACTCCCACCCAGCACTGACCGTCGAAGGTGTCCAGCGAAAGCTGCGCGGGAACCAGCGGACGCAAAGCTTTCGTCGCTACCGGCCAGTGGGCGAACAGCAGATCATGCCAGGTCTGCGCCATGACCCATGGCCCATGCGGCAAAGGCCAGGAGCGATGGGCGACGGACTCGAGAGCCGGGTGCACAGGTTCATTGTTGATTTTTGATTGATGATTGTCGAATGGATTCGGAGGGCTTGCTCTAGCCCAGGTCTAAGCTGGACCACGCTGGATCCTTCGCGGCAAGGCCGCTCAGGGTGACGCCGGAGTACAGGGGGTCGCTGGGAGCGCCTCCCGCGCGTGGAGGTGGCTACATTGACGGAATCGACTGTGTAGCGTCGGTGGTGTGGGTGACCGGCTGGTAGTTGCTCTGGTAGATGTCCACGATAGTGCGCCCCACAATGCGGGCGGAGGCCTCGGAGTGGATGTGCACCGGGAAGGTGAATCCCGCGATGTCCTCGTAATCCTGAACGAACTCGATCTTCTTGATGAAGAACGACGGCGACTTGACCACGCTGCCCTCGGCGCGCACCAGGCTGCCGGTGTGCGCGTCCAGATAAACGCGGCCCTTGAACAGGCTGGCGCGTTTCTTGCGCGGCTTCACCTGGTAGACGTGCACGGGGCGCCCCTCGATCTCACTGGTGCCTTTGAAAGAGAACTTGTAGTTTGCCGGGCTGAGGGCGGTCAGCGACGTATCGTCTTTCTGGACGTGATCCACTTCCGACTGCAGCAGGCGGGTGATGATATTCGTCTTCACAAAGCTGTCGCCGCTGAAGCGCACCGCTTTGAACTCCAAGGTGCGGGGTGCCTCGTAGCGGCGCTGGAGTTCGAACTCACCATATTGCGAGGTGTCGGGAAGGGCGGCGCGAATCAGGGTGGTGGCGCGGTAGGAAGCCAACTCCGCCGACTGCATCGCCGAGCGCTGCTGGTACGCATGGAGGGCCAGGTCTGGCGCCATGCGCGGAAGCGACACCGGAGCGGCCAAATCGGGCGCAGTCCTGTCCGCCGGCGGAATCATGGCGGACATGGGCAAGGAGACGCTGTCGGTGGGGAGCACGAACGGTGGCAACACATCGCCGCTGGAGCCTGAGGCGATCAGAAGCGGGTTCTGTGCGGTAGCGACACCGGAGGCCAGCAACCCAAACAATAAGATTGTGAAAAAAAGACGGTTCATGAAAAAGGTGGTAAATACTTTATATCTGATTCACCTGCCAAAAGAAAAGTGACAATGGTAAGACCCGATGCGCTAAACGGTAACCTACCGAGCTGGCCGGAGGCCTGTTTTGCCTGATCCGACCACTGATTCCGTGTGTTTGCGGCCTGTGAATTGTGTATCGTGTAACATTCCAGCGGGTCCAATCTGAGGTCGATCACACGCATGTCTTGCAGCGACAAACCCCGATCCAACGGAAACAGCGCATCCCCGGATGCGCCCGCCGTTGAGGTCTACGCCGTCTACGGCGCTGAGCCTGAGATCCAGGCCTACGCCATGGCCAAGTACTCGCGCTCGTCACTCTCCATGAAGGAGTCGCTCAAGGAGATCACTCAACAGAAGGCCGAGAAATTTCTCAACACCTTCTACTTCCAGTACGGACATCGCTCGATTGCGGATTTAGCGCACATCGCGCTGGCCATCGAGCGGCTGTCGATTCTGGCGGCGATTGCGATCGCCGACGAGCAGCGCTGGGACGGCCAGGAGCGTTCCACCCGCTACCAGGATTTCAAGAAGAGCGGGTACTTCACGCCGGATTTTAGTGAGGACGAGCAAGCGCGGACCGTGTATTGCGAAACGATCGAGAGCTTGTTTGCGGAATATGAGTCGCTTTCGCAGCGGATGTTTGAGTGCCTGGCGGGTATTACGCCGAAGCCGGCGGAGATGAAGCAGGAAGCGTACGAGCGCACGCTGCGGGCGCGGGCGTTTGATATCTCGCGGTACCTGCTGCCGCTGGCGACTAACACGTCGCTGGGCGAGATCGTCAACGCGCGGACATTAGAAAGCCAGGTAGCGCACCTGCTCGCGCATACCCACAAAGAAGTTCGCTACCTGGGAGAACTGCTGAAGCGCGCGGCTATCTCGCCGGCCTACAACGTGAATCAGGAGTCCTTGCGGGAACTGGTGGAGCAGATCCGTGCGGTTTCGCCGGAACTGGCGGCTCGGGCCGAGCAGGAATTGCTGCGCGAAGTCCGCGTGGCACCGACGCTGGTGAAGTATGCCGACCCCAATGTGTACGAACTGCAGACGCGTGCAGAGTTACGGAAAGCGGCCGGTGAGTTGATGGGGAACGCCCCCGTCGCGCCCGCGAAGATGGTGGACCTGCTCGACGAAGAGCCGCTGGAAGTGGAACTCGCGACGACGTTGCTCTACGAGCACAGCCATTATCCCTACCGGCAGGTGCGGGAGGGGGTGGAGGCGGCCGGCGAAAACATACGTCGCGAGATCATTGACCTTGGCCTGCGCCATCGCGGCAAGCACGATGAGATGCTGCGGGCCTTCTGCGCGGGACAGAAGTTTCGCTTCGACATCCTGATGGATGTGGGCGGCTTTCGCGACATGCACCGTCACCGGCGCTGCGTGCAGATCGGGCAGGGATTCACCACCAAGCACGGTTACGATGCGCCGGAAGAGCTGGAGCCAGCCGGGGCACAAAAAGGCTACGACGCGGCGATGCGGCGCGCGGCAGCCGCCGTCGAGCAGCTAGCGGTTCGAGGCGGTACCGAGGCGCCGGAAAATTCGCAGTACGCCATTCCGCTGGGCTTCCGCAAGCGCACGCTCTTCAAAATGGATTTCGCCGAAGTGGTGTACATCTCCGAGCTGCGGAGTGGGCCTGCGGGGCATATCTCCTATCGAAAAGTAGCTTGGGCGATGTATGAGGCCGTGGCGCAGAAGTATCCGGCGCTGGCGAAGTTTTTCCGGGTGACGGATGTGCGGGAGCCAGTGGATTTGCTGAAGCGGTAGAGCCTAGGACCTGTTGCCGAAAATGGGGGAGCCTGGCCCCCTATCGGGCTTTCGGCCAGCTTATGACTAATATTGTCAACATCTTACAGGTGTGTATGACAGACATGCATGTGCATGTTAAAATAGCACCGTATGCGAACCACAGTAGAAATGAAGTCACAGCATCGCAGCGCGTTGCTGGCGCTGGCGGCACGCCGCGGGGAAAAGGGCTTCTCATCCGTCCTGGCGGAGGCGATTGAAGAGTATCTCGACGCGGAACGGCTGCGTGCGCAGCGGCGGGAAGAGTTGTTGTCGGTTGCCGGAGCGTTGTCGCCTGAGGATGCGGAGGCTCTTCGCAGATCCACCATCGCGTTGCGGGAGAACTGGCGTTGATTCTGGCCGACACTGACGTGCTGATTGATTATCTGGCAGGGGTGCAACCGGTTGCCGAACAGGTGGCGGCGTATGCCAAAGCTGACAGACTGCAAACCAGCGCCATCACTTGCTTTGAGCTTCTAAGCGGAGCGCGGGACGGAAAACCGGGGGACGGCATTCGCCGCTTGGTATCAGCCCTTCCTACTCTTTCGCTTGACCGCAGCGCAGCCACTCAGGCCGCAGCAGTGCGGCAGCAGTGTGCGCGCGGCGGATTTTCCATCGGCATGGCCGACAGTCTGATCGCGGGCATAGCCCTGGAGCATGGCTTGCCACTGCTGACCCGCAATCGTAAACACTTCGAACACGTCGAGGGATTGCGCTTGCTCCCACTTGACCAGGTTGTGGATTGACCAACGGGACTGCCCTTACGGCTCGGCGGATCAGTTCCTCAAGCGCACCCTGTGTTAGATGGATTTTGCGGTGGTGTACATCTCCGAGCTGCGGAGTGGACCCGCGGGGCATATCTCCTATCGAAAAGTAGCTTGGGCGATGTATGAGGCCGTGGCGCAGAAGCATCCGGCGCTGGCCAAGTATCTGCGGGTGACGGATGTGCGGGAGCCCGTGGATTTGCTGAAGCGGTAGCGAGATCCTCGATGGCAGATTAAACCTTACAACATAATTGGTTACAAGCCATCCAAGAAATGCATGCACATGCCCGTTAGACCGATGCTACAGTCACTTCTGCCAACAAGCGCGCCTGACCGCATACGCAAGCAGGAAAACGCCGAAAAAGAAGCCCAACGACTGAAGACAAAGCAACCACCAAGTGAACCGTCCCCAGCAACCCGCCGCTTCACGGTGACAATTGAGGTTTTGAGCCTGAGCCTGCTCCTTCGCTGACAAGCCTTTTCCTGCATCAGCTCGCGCCTGCATTTCTCGCCCTCTTGCTACTTGTGCAGTATGTCGGAAATCCCAAAGTCTAGAAAAGCTTGCTGAGAGTCCCGCTACCATAGCAGTTGCAAGAAGCCCCGCTGACCACAAGAAGGCGCACTGCCCCGGGGAAGAGGGGGTAATTTTACCGTTGACGGCGAGATTCACAGCGAAGCCGAAAGCCGCTGTCGTCAGCACAAATATCAGATTGATCGTGTGACCAAGATGGGTGAGCGTCGCTTGCTGCCAACGTATGAAAGCATCGTGGGCCTTTTCCTCCTTCTTTTCACTGCGTTCTTTTTCGTTCACCGTCGATCCAACAGTCTCTCCCATATCACGGAAGCTCCTAGCGATAATTCAAACTGCCTATCCAAAGGCGGAAGGTCCTAAGAGCGAAAGTATGCTTCCAATGGTGATACCGATGAGATTTAGAACTTGAATGTGCTGCTTGATGAGTAGTGTCAGAACGAAAGCGAGCATAGCGCCCACTAGCGCGACTGCACAGGCCGTCAATAGCCCGTATGCACCCCATGCTTCCACCAAGGCGACCAGCATAGCCGCGAAACAGAGAAAGTCCAGCGTGCGTTTCCCCCATGAGAGACCCACAGGCCAGAGCATCCTAGAAGCAAATTGCCGATAGCCGATTCCACCAAAGCCAGAAGAGAAAGTAAATGTCAGCACGGCCAAGAAGAGTTTGCTCATAGTGACAAACGCCTGAATTTCTCTGTGTATCCGTCCCGCTGTGGTTATTGGCGTTCACCGGACAGCCGAGGCGGCTGTCCCTACGCGGTTCTTACGTGTACATCACCCTTCTCTCGCCTTTCACAATCCGTCCCACGGTGAAGGCCTTCTCCCCCGCCCGCTCCAGCAGGGTATGCGCCTTCTTGAATTTCTTCGACGGTACCACCAGCAACATGCCCAATCCCATGTTGAAGGTGCGCAGCATTTCGTCCTGGGGGACGTTGCCCAGCGTCTGCATATGCTCAAAAATCGGGGGAATCGGCCAGGAGTTGATCTCGATGACTGCGGCGACACCGCGGGGCAAAACCCGTGGGAGATTTTCGGTGATGCCTCCGCCGGTGATGTGGGCCATCGCCGAGACGCACTCACCGTCCACCAGCCGCTTGACCGCCGGCCAGTAGCTCTTGTGGGTACGCATGAGTTCGTTGCCGACTTTGCCTTTGAGTTCGTTGACGTAGGTGTCGGGCGTGTAGTGGGCGACTTCGAATAGCAGCTTGCGGGCGAGCGAGTATCCGTTGGTGTGCAGGCCGTTCGAAGCCAGGCCAAGAATGACGTCGCCGACTTCAACCGCCTTGCCGGTAATGATGCGCTCGCGCTCCACCACGCCCACGATGAAGCCGGCGAGGTCGTACTCGCCTTCCGGATAGAAGCCGGGCATCTCGGCCGTCTCCCCGCCGATCAGGGCACAGCCGTTGTGCTTGCAGGCGTCGGCCAGGCCTTCGACCACTTTCTCGGCGATTTCGGGATCGAGCTTGCCCGTGGCGAGGTAATCCATGAAGAACAGCGGCGCGGCGCCCTGCACGGCAATGTCGTTGACGCAATGATTGACCAGGTCGGCGCCTACGGTGTGGTGCAGGTTCATCTCGAAGGCGATCTTCAGCTTGGTGCCCACGCCGTCCACGCTGGAGACCAGCACGGGATCCACGTACTTGGTCTTGTCGATGGCGAACAGGCCGCCGAATCCGCCGATCTCGCTCAGCACACCCCGGGTGAAGGTCTTATGGGCCAGGTACTTGATGCGTTTCTTGGTGCGATTGGCGCGATCAATGTCAACGCCCGCGTCGGCATAGGTGATGCTGGCTGGGTTCGAGGGGTCGTGGGCCACGTGAATCAATCCGCTCTTAATGAACTGTGGGGAATCCGCTGGGCGTTCGTTAACCGGAGAAACGGTTTAAACGCTGGTCATTGTAGCACGTTCGCGAGACGCGGCAGGGGAGACAGAGCACGAGGATCGGCCTGCTTTTCAGGAAAGACACACGCGTGCGGGTGGGTTAAGCCGTTGCGGTACGGCGTTGCGCGCGGATGGATTGTGGGCTAGCGCGCGAGGTAAGTGCTGAGGTAGTAAGCCAGCACTCCGAACACTGCGAGACCGGTGATCGCGTATGCGGTCACCACCCAGACGTTGCGGTGCGACGTTTTGGCGGCAGGCGAATTCGCCGCTGCCGAGGAACTGCCAGGGGCCCGTTGCTCCATCCAATCCTCCGAGGTCGGAAACATCGTGGCGCCGAAGGCGTCACGTTAAACCCCACACTGCCAAAGGCAGGTTTGATGGCGCAGATTTTACTATGGGTTCGAGGCTGAGGGGCAGGGAAATTGTGGGAGGCCAGGGACGAGATTGGTCTTGGAGAATGCTTTGCGGCGGCGAGCAGGAGCATACTTTGGGGGCCAAAGAGGCTGTATCGCAACTTCTCTGTCGTCCCTGAAGGGACTCGCCACCTCCAGTCCGCGAACCCCGGCTCACGCCCGGGGCTTTATTCTGCCGCCGCTGCGCGGCTGGGGTGCAGATCCGTTCCACTTCTCGCCCACTGCGAGTTGCGACAGAGGCTCTAAACCCCGGGCTTTTGGCGGCCTGAGCGGCCGCCTGAAGAGGCTGCTCGGAAAGCACAAACAAGCACCTCAGCGGCTAAAAGCTGCGCTTGATTCCGAGGCTGTTATCGCAGCGCTGAAGCGCTGCGCCACCCATAATCTACTTTTCAACCGGTCGCTGTGTTCCCGGTCACAGACCCAGACCTCTCCAGGAGGTAAACTTTTAACTTTATGAGCACAGTCAAGCCTGCCAAGCCGGCCAGCAGGGTTCAGCCCAGTCATGATAAGGCGCACGATGTGCTGCGCTCTGAGGGGCATCCTCTGGATGCCATCTTTACGCCGCACAGCGTGGCTGTGATCGGCGCCAGCGAACGCCAGGGGAGCATCGGGCGCGCGGTTTTGTGGAGCCTGGTGAGCAGTCCGTTCGGCGGGACCGTATACCCGGTCAGCGATAAGCGCACCAGCGTGCTGGGAATCAAGGCGTACCCCCGGGTGGCGGATATCCCGGAACAAGTGGATCTCGCGGTGGTGGTGACACCCGCTGCTACCGTTCCCGACATCATTACCGAGTGCGGGGAAGCGGGAATTCGCGGCTGCATCGTGATTTCCGCCGGCTTCAAAGAGCACGGCGAGCAGGGGAAGGAACTCGAACGGCAGATCCTGGAGCGCATGCGGGGCAGCCGCATGCGGCTGATCGGCCCCAACTGCCTGGGCGTGATGAATCCCCTCAGCGGACTGAACGCCACCTTCGCTCCTAACATTGCCAGGGCCGGCAACGTGGCCTTCATCAGCCAGAGCGGGGCGCTGTGCACCGCGATCCTCGACTGGTGCCAGAAGGAAATGGTCGGCTTCAGCGTATTCGTCTCCGTCGGTTCCATGCTGGATGTGGGCTGGGGCGATTTGATCGACTACCTGGGCAATGATCCGCGCACCCACAGCATCGTCATGTACATGGAGTCGGTGGGCGATGCGCGCTCGTTCTTGTCGGCGGCGCGCGAGGTGTCGCTCAACAAACCCATCATCGTGATCAAGCCGGGGCGCACGGAAGCGGCGGCGCACGCGGCGGCCTCGCACACCGGGGCGCTGACGGGGAGCGATGAAGTGCTGGAGGCGGCCTTCCGGCGCTGCGGCGTGCTGCGGGTGAATACCCTCGCAGACCTCTTCTACATGGCGGATGTGCTGGCCAAACAACCGCGCCCGCGGGGCCCGCGCCTGGCCATCGTCACCAATGCCGGCGGGCCAGGCGTGCTGGCCGCCGATTCGCTGATCTTCAACGGTGGACAACTGGCGGAACTTTCCGCCAAGTCGATGGAAGAGCTCAACAACATGTTGCCGCCGCACTGGAGCCACAGCAATCCCATCGACATTCTGGGCGACGCTTCGCCGGAAAAATACGCGAAGGTCGCCGACATTGCGATGCATGACCCGAACGTGGATGGCTTGCTGGCGGTCACTTGCCCCCAGGGAATGGCCGAGCCCACCCAGACCGCAGAACGAATCAAAGCCCTCGCCCAAGGCACGGGCAAGCCGATCATCGCCAGTTGGATGGGAGGCCCGGAAGTTGCCGCCGGCCGCGACATCCTGAACCGGGCGGGCATTCCCAATTTTCCTTTCCCCGACACGGCCGCCAAGGTCTTCCATTACATGTGGCGATACAGCTACAACCTGCGGGGCCTGTATGAAACTCCGGTGCTGCGTGGAGAGTCGGAGGAAGGCCCGGACCGGGCCGCGGCGGAACACATCGTGCAGCGGGCACGGCAGGCGGGGCGAACCATCCTCACCGAAGTTGAGTCGAAGCAGCTACTGGCAGCTTATGGCATTCCCACGGTGCCTACAGTCACGGCCAACAGCGAAAGCGAGGCCGTGGAGCGCGCCCAGGAAATCGGGTATCCCGTCGTGCTCAAGCTGTTTTCCGAAACCATTACTCACAAGACCGACGTCGGCGGGGTGCAGCTCAACCTACGCGATGCCGATGCGGTTCGCGCGGCCTACCGGCAAATCGAAAGCTCGGTGCGGGAAAAAGCGGGCGTGGAACACTTCCTTGGCGTCACCGTGCAGCCCATGGTCAAACTCGATGGCTACGAAGTCATCATAGGCTCAAGCGTCGATCCGCAGTTTGGGCCCGTGGTGTTGTTCGGCGCCGGCGGACAACTGGTGGAAGTGTTCAGAGACCGCGCTTTGGCGCTGCCTCCCCTGAACACGACGCTGGCCCGGCGCATGATGGAGCAGACCAAGGTCTTCGAAGCGCTGCGCGGAGTACGCGGCCGCAAGGCGGTGGACCTGGCGGCGCTCGAAGAGTTGCTGGTGCGCTTCAGCCAGTTGCTGGTCGAGCAGCCCTGGATCAGGGAAATTGATATTAACCCGCTGCTGGCCTCGCCCGAGCGTCTGCAGGCGCTGGATGCGCGTGTGGTCGTCTATGGCCCGGAGGTCAAGCCGGATATGCTGCCCCGGCTGGCCATCCGCCCGTATCCCATCCAGTATGTCAAGCCCTGGAAAATGAAGAACGACGAAGACGTGACCATTCGGCCCATTCGCCCCGAAGATGAGCCCCTGCTCATCAAGCTGCACCAGGCGCTGTCGGAGCGCACCGTGTACCTGCGCTACTTCCAGCCGCTCAAGTTAAGCCAGCGCACTGCACACGAGCGCCTGACTCGCATCTGCTTCATTGATTACGACCGCGAGATGGCGCTGGCCGTGGAACACAAGAAGGAGGACGGCACCCCGGAGATCATCGGCATTGGCCGCCTCAGCAAGCTGCGCGGCACCAACGAGGCGGAACTGGCGGTCCTGGTGGACGATCGCTACCAGCACCTGGGCATGGGCACAGAGCTCTATCGCCGGCTGGTGGGTGTGGCCCGCGATGAGAAGCTGGAGCGTGTGGTCTCGACCATCCTGGCGGAAAACCGCGACATGCGTACGATCGCTCAGAAATTGGGCTTCCGCCTGGAGTCCAACATGGAGGATGGGACGATCCGGGCAGAGCTGCAGGTGTAGGGGGATTGGCGATTTTCAATTGCCGATTGCCAATTTTCAATTTCCTCGCGAAGCCTCCCGCTTTTCATGGGGCGATTGGAATCCGAACCTGACTTGTAATAGCCCCCATTCCTGTAATTCGCTTTTTCTTCGCTTCCATGTTATTCTTTCCACAGCTTTGTGACGGGGAACACTTACGACCTCCCAGCCGGTCGGTGTACCCTACGGGGGTTCTCATACCCTAAATTCTGAGAGAGGCAGCACTCATATGGCTGACGAACGTAGCAAAGCGATTGATTTGGCATTTGCCCAGATCGAAAAGCAGTTTGGCAAGGGTTCCATCATGCGGCTGGGATCGAAGGAAGCCATCGTCCCCATCGCAGTCATCCCCACCGGAGCAATTTCGTTTGACGCGGCACTGGGCGTGGGCGGTTTCCCGCGCGGGCGCGTGGTCGAAATCTTCGGGCCGGAGTCCTCGGGTAAGACCACGATTGCGCTCCAGGTCATTGCCGAAGCGCAGAAAACCGGCGGCATGGCGGCCTTTGTGGATGCCGAGCACGCGCTCGATCCCGGCTACGCCAAGAAGCTCGGCGTGGACGTGGACAACTTGCTGGTCTCGCAGCCGGATTATGGCGAGCAAGCGCTGGAGATTACCGAAACGCTGGTGCGGTCTGGCGCTATTGACGTGTTGGTGGTGGATTCAGTCGCCGCGCTGGTGCCCAAAGCCGAACTTGACGGCGAGATGGGCGACAGCCACATGGGCCTGCAAGCCAGGCTGATGTCCCAGGCGCTGCGCAAGCTCACTGGAACCGTTTCCAAGTCGCGCACCTGCCTGGTCTTCATCAACCAGATTCGCGAGAAGATTGGCGTGATGTTCGGCAACCCGGAGACCACCACCGGCGGCCGCGCGCTCAAGTTCTACTCCTCCGTGCGCATTGATATCCGACGCATTGCCGCCATCAAGGAAGGCGAGCAGGTGATTGGCTCGCGGACCAAGGTCAAGGTCGTGAAGAACAAGGTGGCAGCACCGTTCCGCGAGGCGGAATTTGACATTCTGTACGGAGAAGGCATTTCGCGCGAAGGCGACCTGCTCGACCTGGCGGCGAACCATGGGTTGCTGGAAAAATCCGGCGCCTGGTACAGCTACAAGGGCGAGCGCATTGGCCAGGGACGCGAGAACGCACGCCAGTTCCTCAAAGACAATAAAGACACCTATGCCAAGCTGGAAGCCGAGGTGCGGAAAGAACTGGGGCTGGCGCCGACTGCCGGCCCGACGGCAGCAACGGCACAGACCGCACCAGCCACCAGCCGCGTTACGACCATGCCCACGGGCACAGACACAGCCAAGGTACCGGCGGCAAGGCGATAGGTTCTTCTCTCACCTGTCATCCCGGGCCGAGCTCGGGATGACAAGGCTTAAAGGGCAAGCAATTGCCATCCCTCGCTCTGCCGACTAGAATCTTCTGTACTCCCAGCCAGACCAGCCCGCGAGCATCTGCGAAAGAGGGCCTTTGAAAAAAACCATCGCCATCTACCCCGGCTCGTTCGATCCCCCGACCAACGGACACTTGGACTTGATCGCGCGCGGGAGCAAGATTTTCGATGAACTGATCGTGGCCATCCTGCGCAACGCCGACAAGTCTCCGCTGTTCAGCCTGGCCGAGCGCCGCCTGATGCTGGAGACGCTCACCGACGAATTCAAGAATGTGCGGGTGGACACCTTCGACGGGCTCACGGTGGAATACGCGGCCCGGGTCGGGGCCAACGCGATGCTGCGCGGCATCCGCGCCATCAGCGATTATGAATACGAGCTCCAGATGGCGCTGATGAACCGCAAATTGCATCCTGAGTTGGAAGCCGTGTTCATGATGCCCGCAGAGCAATATTCCTACATCAGCTCCCGGCTGGTGCGCGAGGTCGCGCAACTGGGCGGCTCCATCAAGGACCTGGTTCCGGAGATGGTGGAACAGCGGCTGAAAGAGAAACTCGATCCAGCCATCAAACTACAGCACGCCAGAAAACCAAAGGCAGGCAGACGATGACCCCAGTTACGGAAGCAACCCCGGCAGTAAGGCTCACCGAACGCATCAACCGCATTGAGCCGTCGGCCACCATGGCGGTCGTGGCGGAAGCCGACAAGCTGCGCCAGCAGGGCATTGACGTGGTGGACTTCGGCGCGGGCGAGCCCCACTTTGCCACGCCCCAGCACATTAAGGATGCCGCCATCGCCGCCATCCAGGCCAACTTTACCAAGTACACGGCAGTGGGCGGGACGGCGGAACTGCGCGATGCCATCGTGCATCGCCACGCAGTGGACTTCGACTCCGACTACCGGCGTGAGGAAGCCGTTGCCTCCACCGGCGGCAAGCATGCCTTGTTCAACGCCATCCAGGTGCTGGTGGATCACGGCGACGAAGTCATTTTGCCCGTGCCCTACTGGGTCTCGTTCAAAGACATTGTGCGCTATGCCGGTGGTAATTGTGTACTGCTCGAAACCGATGAAGCGCAGGGGTTCCGTATCACCGCCGAGATGATCGCGCGCCTGGTGACTCCGCGCACTAAGCTCATCATTCTGAATTCGCCGTGTAACCCATCCGGGGCAGTGATGTCGCCCGAGGATCTCACCGAAGTGGTGCGGATGGCCACACAGCGCGGCATCTGGATCGTCTCCGACGAGTGCTACGTCTATCTCAACTACACCGGCAAACGCTTCTCCGTGGGTTCGTTGCGGGAATACCGCGACCGCATGGTGATCATCGGTTCGCTTTCGAAGACTTATGCCATGACGGGATGGCGGCTGGGCTACGCTGTGGCGCCCGCACAGATTGTCAGCGCCATGACTAAGTTGCAGGGACAATCCACGTCGAACCCCACGTCGATCGTGCAGAAAGCTGCCGTGGCCGCGCTGATGGGGCCGCAGCAGTGCGTGCTCGACATGCGGGCGGAGTACATTCAACTTCGCGATCACGTAGTGAACGGGCTGCGTGCGATCCCGGGCGTGAAATGTACTTTGCCCGAGGGTGCGTTTTACGCCTATCCCAATGTTTCCGCGTTCTTCGGACGCAGCGGAGTGAAGTCCGCCTCCGATCTCGCCGGAAAGCTGCTGCGCGAGGCGCATGTGGCGACGGTGCCGGGCGAAGGTTTCGGGACCGCAGATCATATCCGTGTTTCCTACGCCACCTCGGTCGCCGAACTCAATCGTGGGCTGGAGCGCATGCACAAGTTCCTGGGAGCTTTGTAGGTGACCGGCTAAGTATCCCGTGTTCTCCGTGGTTAAACGAATCGGCGATTTCTTTCAGGCAGCCTCTGTGCCGGTCTAAGCTTCTAAAGCGCGGTGGGACTTGGCCTGTGCTCCGCGCACCCGGCATTCCGCATGAGCGAACTGTACCCACTGTTGATGATGCCTTCGTTCGACCCGCGTCCCTGGGGCACATTGGACTTGTCTCCGATTTACCCCAACCACCGGTTCGAAGAGAAGATTGGCGAGTCCTGGCTGACGGCCGACCGCTGCCAGGTGGCGAACGGCCCGCTCAAAGGAAAGTCGCTGGCCGAGTTAAGTTCACAGTATGGCAGGCAGTTGGTCGGCGATGCGCCGCAGGATCCGAACCGTTTCCCGCTGCTGCTGAAATTTCTTTTCCCGAACGACAAGCTCTCGGTACAGGTCCATCCCGATGACGAGGCGGCGCGTCGCGCCGGTGAACCGTGGGGCAAAACCGAGTGCTGGTACGTGGTCCATGCCAAACCGGGCGCGCAGGTGGCGCTGGGTCTGAAGCCAGGGGCGACGCGAGCCCAGTTGGAACAGGCGATTCACGAGAAGCGCGCAGAGGACTTGCTGAACTGGGTGAATGTGTATCCCGGCGAAATGATCTATCTGGCTGGGGGCACAGTGCACACTTTGGGCCCGGGCTCGATCCTGGTGGAAACCCAGCAGCAGTCGGATACCACCTATCGCTTGTACGATTATGGCCGTCCCCGGGAATTGCATCTGAAGCAAGGACTGGCCGCTGTGAGGGAGAGGGCAACAGCCGGAAAGGTGATCCGGCCAGCGCCGCTGCAAGTGAACGGGGGCGCTAACCGGCGTTCACCGTTGATTTCCGCGCCCTACTTCGTGGTGGAGATGTTCGAGCTGAAACAGCCTCATGAGTTCAAAACTCACGATGACTCCGGCAAGAGGTCCGCGCAAGTCCTGGTGGCAGTCGAGGGCTGTGGGATCGTCGAGGCGCAAGGCATGGAGCCGGTAACCCTGGCCAAGGGCGATGCAGTCGTGGTGCCGGCGGCGCTGGGCGAATTTCGCGTGCGGCCGCAGTGGGCCGTCGAATTCCTGAAGGCGGCGGTACCCGGCGAGAACGTGCCGGAGCCGGCGATCAGGACGTAGAGCCAGGTCCCAGGTCTGCTATAAAGATCCGTGTTGGTCCGTGTGAATTCGTGGCAAAGAAGATCCCCCATTTCTATCCCGTGATTCTCGCCGGTGGACGCGGCACGCGTTTCTGGCCGCTGAGCCGCAAACGCTGCGCCAAGCAACTGCTCGCCCTGGACGGCAAGCAGACCATGATCCACCAGACCGTGGCGCGACTGCTGCCGCTTGCCTCGGCCGGACGCTTCTGGGTCATCACCAATGAGGACTTGCGGCGCGAGGTAACGCGTCAACTTCCACAGCTGGCCAAACGGCAGATCGTTGCTGAGCCGGTGGGGCGCAACACCGCACCGGCGATCGGGCTGGCCGCGTTTCTGCTGCTCCGAAGCGATCCCGATGCCGTGATCGGCATGTTTCCCTCGGATCACGTGATCGGCGATGAAAAACGCTATCGCCAGGTCCTGGAGAAGGGCGTCGAGATTGCCGCTGCCGGCGAGAACATCGTGGTCCTCGGCATCCCTCCGACTCGCGCCGAGACCGGCTACGGCTACATTGAAGCCGGCTCCAGGCGCGATGGCGGCGATGTGATGCGCGTACGCCGCTTCACCGAGAAACCGGACGCCGAACGCGCCGCCGGTTTCCTGGCGGCGGGAAATTATTTCTGGAACAGTGGCATGTTCCTGTGGCGCGCGCGCACCCTGGCCAACGCGCTCCGCGAGCACCTGCCCAACAGCGCGTCTGTGCTCGAGCAAATCGCAGCCACTTTCGGCACGCGAAAATTCGCTGCCACGTTTCGCCGGCTCTACCCCAAGTGCGAGAACATCAGCATTGATTACGCGGTGCTCGAACCCCGCTCGGCCAAGGGAGAACAGGTTTCCAACATTTTCTGCGTGCCCGCTGACTTTGGATGGAACGATCTCGGTTCCTGGACGGCCTTGTACGAACATCACGTCTCTAAACGACAGCCACCGGATGGCAACCTGGTCTCCGCAGAAGGTCGCTTCATCCTGGATGCCGAGGGGAATTACATCCACGCACCGGGAAAATTCGTGGCCGCCGTGGGCGTGAAAGACCTGGTCGTGGTAGAAACCGGGGACGCGCTGCTGATTACCACCCGCGCGCGGGCGCAGGATGTAGGGAAAGTTGTGAAGTTTCTGGACGAGAAAAAGCTGCACAAGTTGGTGTGAAGAAGTCGTCAGCCATCAGTCGTCAGTCATCAGGAAAAAGGCTGACGGCTGACGACTGACGACCGACGGCTGCTCCATGGAAATCAAGTTTGGCACCGACGGCTGGCGCGGCGTAATTGCGGACGACTTTACGTTTGATAATGTGCGCCGCGTTGCAGGGGCCATCGCTTCCTACGTGCTGAAGCACGAAGAGCCCAGCCACGGCGTGGTGGTTGGCTACGACACTCGCTTTGCCTCGCCGCGCGCCGCGCGGGTTGCCGCAGAGGTGCTCGCGGCAGCGGGCATTCCCGTCAAGCTGGCCAACAATTACACGCCTACGCCCGCGATTTCGCTGGCCGTCAAGAGCCGGGGTGCCGCCGGTGGCGTGGTCATTACCTCCAGCCATAACCCGTGGAACTGGAATGGCGTCAAGTTCAAAGGCAAGTTCGGCGGATCGGCCACGCCGGCGGTCATGAAAGTGATTGAGGAGGAGGTGCGCGCGGGTGCCATGCCCAGCGGCCAGGCCGCCAGCATCGAAGAGGTGGATCTCAAGCCGCCATACATCGAAAGGATCTGCCAGTTCGCAGACCTGGACCTGATCACCAGGGCAAACTTCAAGTTCGCTGTGGACTCGATGTACGGCTCGGGGCGGGGTGTCCTGGCTGGAATCTTCCGCGAGCGTGGGATTGATCATGTTGCCATCCGCCAGGAACTCAATCCGCTCTTCCCCGGCATCAATCCCGAGCCCATCGAGCCACACGTGGCCATGCTGCAGGAAACAGTCGTGAAGGAGCGCTGCCACGCCGGCCTCGCCACCGATGGCGACGCGGATCGCATTGGCGCCGTGGCCGAAGATGGCAGCTTCGTGGATGCGCACAAGATTTTTTCTGTGCTGTTGCGCTGGCTGCTGGAGCGCAAGAAGTGGCCGGGGGACGTGGTGCGCGCCTTCAACACTACCCGCATGGTGGACCGCATTGCGGCGAATTACGGGCGGAAGTTGACCGAGTGCTCCATCGGGTTCAAATACATTGCCGACTTGATGATGGAACGCGAGATCGTAATGGGCGGAGAGGAGTCCGGCGGCCTTGGCTATTCGCGCTTTCTGCCGGAACGCGACGGCATCCTGAACGCGCTGCTCCTGGCGAACGTCATGGCCGAGGAGCGCAAACCTCTGGGCCAGCTGGTCGCCGATCTGCAGCGCACATACGGTCCGCACTTCTACGGCCGCCTCGACTTGCACATCCCGGACGATGTGAAGCAGGCCGCCATCCAGCGGGCACGCTCCGACAGCAGCAAACGTTTGGGAAAGTATTCCGTCTTAACCAAGGAAGGCCTCGACGGAGTGAAGTTTTTCCTCGATGCCCCCACACCGGATAAGGGGGCGGAAGCGTGGGTTCTGTTTCGCGCTTCGGGTACCGAACCGCTGCTGCGGGTGTATGCCGAAGCCGCGTCGCCCGAACTGGTCAGCGAGATTCTGTCCAGCGCCGATAGTTTCGTGAACCAGAGTGCATAATCCGCCGCAGTCCGGGCGGGTCTGGTAACCTAAAGACAAGCCACTAACCGAAGGTTCGCTGCACCTTCGAGAGTCGCATTTTTACGCCGCAGACTACCATAATGACTACATCTGGTCTGATAAATAACTGAAAATGAGCGCGGCCACCGCTACAACTACAACTCCAACGGATTCGCCGGAAGCGCGGCGCTACAACCGCATCAAGCGCTGGCTGGGGATTGCCGACTTCGTGCTCGGTCTCGTCCTGCTGGTGGTGCTGCTCGCCACCGGATGGACCGGAACTCTGCGTGATCTCGCCTACCACGGGGTTTCCCAGAGCTACAGCTTGGCGGTGTTTTTGTATGTACTCATGTTGATGGCGATCGGCAAGGTGTTGGGGCTGGGATTGGATTACTACGGCTTCCGGTTGGAGCACCGCTTCCAGCTTTCCAACCAGAAGCCGAGGTCCTGGATTTGGGACCAGTGCAAGGGTTTCCTGGTGGGCGTGGTTCTGGCGGGGATCGTCGTGGAGTTGCTCTACTTCATCATTCGCCAGGCGCCGCAATACTGGTGGCTGATCGCCTGGGCAGCGTTCCTGGTATTGTTCGTGCTGCTCGCCCAACTTGCTCCCGTCATTCTCTTTCCCATCTTCTACAAATTTGAGCCGCTGCAAAACGAGGAACTCAAGGGACGCCTGGTGAAGCTGAGCGAGCGGGCGGGGACGCGGGTGCGCGGCGTGTACCAGTGGAAGCTTTCGGAGAAGAGCAAGAAGGCGAATGCCGCGCTGACTGGACTCGGCAACACCCGCCGCATCATCCTGGCGGACACACTGCTCGAGAACTACTCTGCCGACGAGATCGAGGCCGTGCTTGCCCACGAACTCGGCCATCATGTGCACAAGCACATTGCCAAGAGCATCGCGGTGCAGGCGGGGATCACGTTCGTTGGATTCTGGGCGGCGAACTGGGTGCTGCACTATGCCGTGGAGCGCTGGCACATGTTCGAGACGCTCTCCGACTTCGCCAATTTGCCGCTGCTGGCGCTGGTTTCGACGGTTCTCTCGTTCCTGGTATTGCCGGTGATGAATGCCTACTCGCGCTTCAATGAACGCCAGGCAGATCGGTATGCCTTCCGTTCGATTACCAGCGTGCAGCCGTTCATCTCGTCCATGAACAAGCTCGCTGATCAAAATCTGGCGGAGCGCACGCCGTCGAAGTGGGTGGAGTGGTTTTTCCACTCGCATCCGTCAATTTCTCGGCGACTGCAGGCGGCGGAGGCGTGGGCGAAACAAGACGCCGGTGCCCGCCGGTAAGGTGCTCGTCCTATCTCTTCCTGAGTATTTCCTCCACTCTACGCAAGTCCTCTTCCGTATCCACTCCCACGGTGTCGTAAGGCGTTTCGGCGACGTAGATGGGAATTCCGTTCTCCAGGAACCTCAACTGCTCGAGCCGCTCGCTGTGCTCCAGCGATGACTCGGGCAGCGCCACAAACTGGTCGAGCGCCGGCTTGCGGTAAGCGTAGAAGCCCAGGTGCTTGAAGTAGCGAGGCTGGCCGCCGTCGCGATCGAATGGAATGGTAGCGCGCGAGAAATACAGCGCCCGCCCAGCTGCATCGGTCACGACCTTCACAGCGTTGGGATTGTTGACGTCGGCGGGTGCGGCGGGTGTCTTGAGTGTCCCTACCTGGACCTGCGCATCGCCCATCACTTGCAGCAGGCTGGCGATGTGTTCGGGCCGGGTCATTGGCTCATCGCCCTGCACATTGAGATAAACATCCGCTCCAGCCAGATTGGAGATTTCGTGTACCCGCTCGGTGCCGCTGCGGTGGGCGGCCGAGGTCATGCGCGCATTCCAGCCGTTCCGCCGGCACACCTGCAGGATTTCGTCGGAATCGGTGGCAATGATCACATCCGCGAGCAGCGGCGAGGAGCGCACGGCGTTATACACGCGCCAGATCAAAGGCTGTCCGGCAATCTCGCGCAGCATTTTTCGTGGCAGCCGGGTGGAGGCCAACCTGGCCGGGATGACGGCGATGGCTTTCATGGAGTTTACAGTTTCGTGGTTCTGCTTCCGGGTTGCAATAGGCTGGCCCGCACGCGCCGCTTAGCGGGCTTCCCGAACCTCTAGGGGCCACTTGTTGGTCTGCGGGACAGTGGACGCGGACACCTCGGTGGCTTGGGGGGATTGGCCTGACTCCTCGGACAACAGGGGAATGATGAAGCGGAGGACCTCGATCTCCCGCCGGACCCGCAGGATATCCTTTTCTTTTTGCCGCAGAACCGCGTAGGCGTCTTTCATGGGGCTCTCGCCTCGAAAGTAGTGGGTTACATTTACATCCAAAATCCGCGCAGTGCAATTGTGAATAATTTGCAAAACATCACTGGTGCCGCTCGGGGACCTAACTGGGAAAGTGGAAGTACACATCCTGCTGGGAGGGAATGGCTTTGCCGTCGATTGTGGCCGGCGTGAAGCGCCAGTTGCGCACTGCAGCCAGAACTTTTTCTTCGATGCCGTAGCCCAAGGGCTGTACCACCTTGGTTTCCACCACATTGCCGTGGTCGTCGATGGTGACCTCCACGATTACGCTGCCTTCCACGCCGGGAGGAATCTCCGATCGGGGAACCCTGGGATCCGGGAAGACCACCGGCAGGGCTGGTCTGACCTCATGCCCGCTTAGCGGGCCTTGCAACACAGACCCGAACGGTGAACCAGCACGGGCTGCTTCGGCGGCAGGCTCGGCGGCGGGCTTCTTCTTCACAGGAGAATCGTTGCGTGCGCGCTGCTGCTTTGCCTTCACTGGTACAGGGAACCAGATTTGTTCCGGGGTAGCGTCGGCAGAAGCAAGCTGTGAATCGGCGGCTCCCGGGCGTGGCAAATGCACCAGTTGCGTGGATGTCCCCCGGTTTCCGAAAGCGATTAAGATCGGAGTTACAAAGATCGCGGGCGCCGGCCGGACCAGCAGGTACAAGACCACGCAGTGAATGGTCAGCGACGCGAGGTGGGATCGAACCCAACTACGATTCGAGCGCTGTGGCTGCGTGAACATCCCGTCCTCATCCCCAATCATCTGCAATACGCAAAGCTTACCACCAACCCCGCGGCCGAAGACCCGGTACTTTTGATGTTGGACGGTTGGAGCTGTCCAAGTGTTTGACGCATCAGTCCGATCCGCGCTTGTGCAAAACTTTTCAACTTGACAGGGCTGTGGGATCGGAACACACTCGCATCCCCCGCTAGGGGTGAGGGTTCAGGATCGTAACCCGTCCAGTCCTTGTCAACCATCCAACTTTCCAAAGGACTGGTGGATGATTCGGCCACAAAGAAACCTTCGTGAAAACAGGAGGGACTCCATGCGAACCATAGTCTCCGGCAAACGGAGCCTTCTGATCCCGTTCCTCATCATTATCATTGCCTTGACAGTCCTTACTGCGCTCCCGCTTTCCGCACGGCAATCTAAGTCCGCGAAACCGGCAGCCAGCGCGCAAACCGCTTCGGCGAGGAACGCGCAAGCAGCGAGTCCTGGCGCGAAGAGCGATCCCAGCCAGGTGGGTTCCTGGACGGCGCCGGTGAACCTGGGGGTGATTACCATCCACGCCGCTCTGCTGCACACGGGGAAAATCCTGGCCTGGTGGTATCCGCAAGGCACAAACGTCAACTCGCCGGCCAAGCTTTACGACACCGTGACCGGGAAGACCAAGGACGTCACCGTGCCATTTCCCGGCGATTTCTTCTGTTCCGGGCACACCATCCTGGCGGATGGCCGCGTGCTGGTCACCGGTGGCCTGCTGGGCAATCCACACCCGGGCGTTCCGGACGACGGGATTACCGCAACCGCCATTTTCGATCCCGGGTCAGAGACCTGGTCGCAGGGCACGCCCATGAACCTCGCCCGCTGGTATCCCACCGACGTCGAGTTGCCCAGCGGCCAGACGCTTACGCTCACCGGGAAAAATGAGCACGCTGTCATCGATCTCCCCATGGAGCAGTACGATCCCGCAACCGAGGTTTGGACTCTGTTGCCCTCCAGCGCCAACATTCCCCAGCAGAGCAGCGACACGTATCTAAAAATGAAGCTGCTGACCAACGGGAAGGTCTTCATGGCAGGCTCAAACGCCGACACCTATACCTTTGATCCAGCCACCAATCGCTGGACTCTGACCGCCACCATGAACTTTGGCAATCGCTACCACGGCGCAGCCGTGATCCTGCCGGGGTTGACCAAGGTTTTCACGGCCGGGGGTACGGCTAACCATGCCGGAGGGGGCGCCACGGCGACGGCCGAGGTCATTGATCTCGCGGCCCCTGCTCCGCAATGGAGCTTCGTCAGCCCCATGCACATCCCACGCTACAACTCTAACCTGGTGATTCTGGCGGACGGGACGCTGCTCGAAGTGGGGGGTGCTCAGACCGAGAGATACGGCACCCCAGTGCTGATTCCAGAACTCTATGATCCCAGCACCGACACCTGGACGGAGATGATGACCCAGACCGATTCCCGACCGTATCACTCGACGGCACTGCTGCTGCCCGATGGCACGGTCTGGTCAGCTGGTTCCGACGATCCAACTAAGAAGATCGCCGGCCACTCCTACGAAATCTTCAGCCCGCCTTATCTGTCTAAGGGCGCCCGCCCCACCATTACCTCCGCGCCATCTGCCATCACCTACAACCAGAAGTTTACGGTCACCACGCCGGACGCGGCCAGCGTGACCAAGGTGGCGCTGGTCCGGCCTGGATCCACCACGCACGACAACGACTTCGATCAGCGCTACGTGGTGCTGGACGTGAGGCATGGCACTGGGAAGCTGAGCGTGACCGCGCCCCCCAGCGCGAATTACGCGCCTCCCGGCTGGTACATGCTCGTGCTGGTGAACTCCAGCGGCGTGCCCTCGGTCATGCCATTCCTGCAATTGATGTAAGGCGGCATCGGCTCACAGCGGGCGGGGCCGCGAACCCCGCCCTTTTTCTTTGCGTCTTTGTTTCGGACTAGGTTTCGGACTAGGTTTCAGACTGGCCCAGCCCTTACACTTCTAGCGCTCGCGCGTCCAACAACGTTGAGGTGGGCTGGCGCTCGGGTCGTCCGCAGGAGGAACCTTGAAGACGTCACGCATCGCGGTAGTTTGCATTCTGCTGGCCATCGCCGGACTGGCCAACGCACAGTCCCAGCAAGAAGAGAAGGCTCTCCCCAAGATCGCCGATAAAATCCGGGGGATGCACCCGCTTGCCGGGTTTTTCCCTCTTTACTGGGACGAACGCCAAGGCAAGATCTGGCTTGAGATTAATAAATGGGATACCGAGTTTCTCTACCTGGACTCACTTCCTGCGGGTATTGGCTCGAACGATATCGGACTGGACCGCGGACAACTGGGCGAGGGCCGGGTCGTGAAGTTCCAGCGCATCGGCCCCAAGGTGCTCCTCGTTCAGGTCAACTACAGTTTTCGGGCCTCAAGCCAGAATCCCGCCGAGCAGCGCGCCGTGGCAGATGCCTTCGCACAATCCGTTCTGTGGGGCTTTGAAGTCGCCGCCGAGGACAATGGAAATGTACTGGTCGATGCGACTGCCTTCTTCCTGAACGACGCCCACCACGTGGCCGAGACCCTGAAGCAATCCAAGCAAGGCATGTACAGAGTCGAGCCTTCCCGCTCCGCCATCTATCTCGCCAACACCAAGAATTTCCCTCAGAACACGGAAGTCGAGGCGACCCTCACGTTTGTCGGCGACGAACCCGGCAAGTTTGTACAGGATGTCACGCCTGACCCGCGCGCCATCACTGTGCGCGAGCACTATTCATTCGTGCAGCTTCCCGATGGCAACTACCACCCCCGCGAGTTTGATCCGCGGGCGGGGTTCTACGGCACCTCCTACCAGGATTACAGCGCGCCTGTCGGCGAGCCCTTCGTGAAGCAGTTCATTGCTCGTCACCGCCTGCAGAAGAAGGATCCCACGGCTGCCGTGAGTGAACCGGTCAAGCCCATCGTCTACTACCTTGATCCCGGCGCTCCCGAGCCGATCCGCTCCGCACTGTTGGAGGGCGCTCGGTGGTGGAATCAGGCGTTCGAGGCGGCTGGCTACCGCAACGCCTTTCGCGTTGAAATGCTGCCCCCCGATGTCGATCCCCTAGACGTCCGCTACAACGTGATCGAATGGATTCATCGTTCCACACGCGGCTGGTCGTACGGGAATTCGGTGGTCGATCCCCGCACCGGAGAGATCATCCAGGGCCATGTCTCGCTGGGCTCTCTGCGCGTCCGCCAGGACTACCTCATTCTCGAAGGACTGCTCTCGCCTCACAAGAAGGGGCAGCCTGACGACCCGCGCCTTCTGCAAACCGCGCTGGCACGCCTGCGTCAGCTTTCGGCGCATGAAGTCGGACACACCCTCGGTCTGATGCACAACTACATTGCGAGCACCGAAGGCCGAGCTTCGGTGATGGACTACCCGCATCCGCTGGTAGCGATTGCGAGTGACGGCTCGCTCGACTTGAGCGATGCCTACGCCACCGGCATCGGCGAGTGGGACAAGGTTGCGATTGAGTACGGATACTCTGATTTTGCGCCGGGAACCGACGAAAAAGCCGCACGGAACGAAATCATCCAGAAGGCCCGCACGCGCGGCCTCATTTTCCTCACCGACCAGGATGCGCGTCCCACGGGAAGCGCCCACCCCCAGACTCACTTGTGGGACAACGGAAAAAATGCGGTTGACGAACTGGATCGCGTACTCGCAGTTCGCGCCCGTGCTCTCGAGCAGTTCTCCGAAGCTGCCATCCGCGAAGGCGCTCCGATGGCGTTGCTCGAAGACACGCTGGTTCCGGTCTACCTGTTTCACCGCTATCAGACCGAGGCGGCCGTCAAGGTGATCGGCGGGCAGACTTATACATACGCCCTGCGCGGCGACGGGCAGACGCCGACCACGCCGGTTCCCGCCGCCCAGCAGCGCCGCGCCCTCGACGCCGTCCTGAAGACCATCGCGCCCGAGACGCTCGCCGTACCCGACAGGATTGCAGCACTAATCCCACCTCATCCTGCCGGCTACGGACGCACTCGCGAGAGCTTCAATACCCACACTGGAATGACTTTTGATCCCCTCGGTGCGGCGGAAACCGGGGCTCATCAAACCATCTCGCTCTTGCTCGACCCCGAACGCGCCGCCCGGCTCATCTCCTATCACGGGCAGGATCCCAGCCAGTTGGGCCTGGGCGAAGTTCTGGATCGCCTCTTCGCCGCGACTTGGAAATCCAAAGCCTCGTCTGACAAACTCGCAGCCGTCCAGCGCTCCATTGCCGATGTGGCCCTGAATGACGTGATGACGCTTGCCGCGAACGAGCACGCTGCCACCGAAGTTCGGGCCATGGCCCTGCTCAAACTCACCGAGCTGAAAAATTGGCTGACCGCGCAGGCTCCATCCACTGGCGATGAGCAGCAACGCGCGCACCGGCTCTTCGCCGTCGCCCAGATCCGCAAGTTCGAACAGGAGCCGGCACAAGTTCTGAAGCCGACCGATCCGCTCGCGCCCCCGCCAGGGGCCCCAATTGGTTCACTGGAGACGGAGGGTGATGATCTGGATTATTGAAGGGCGCAGGTCTCCACTTTCCCTGTTTTCCGCCTGACACACTGTCCGCGCAAACCCACAAGTCCGTCGCGATTGAGATTCTCTTAAATAGTTAAGAATCAGTAGCATAGCCTTTGGTTCATGGACTGCCATTCCCTCTTGCGTAAGGCAGGAGGCGGCGGCCATGAAGCGGACCGGGGGCAGATCGAAGGCCTACAGATTCACCGAAGCAATGGTGCTTGCCTTGGCACTAACGGCAAGTCGCTTGGCGGCCGCGCAGAACGCGAGGCCCGACGGCGACGTGTTTCGCGTTCGCTCCCCTCGCCACGTACTGGTCAGCATCCCGGACCGCAAGCTGGCTGTGCTCGCAGACGGCAGGGTGATTCGCACTTTCCCGGTTGCGGTTGGGGCCGCTGTGAGTCCGAGTCCGACGGGCGAGTTCCACATTGTCCACCGCGTGACTGATCCGACCTACTACCACTCTGGCGTGGTCATCCCTCCCGGCCCCGATAACCCGGTCGGAACGCGTTGGGTCGGCCTCAACCAGAAAGGGTACGGGATTCACGGAACCAACGAGCCCAGTTCCATCGGCAAGGCCCGATCCCACGGCTGCATTCGCATGCGCAATCGCGATGTCGAACAGTTCTTCGCCATGGTGAACGTGGGCGACACCGTGGAGATTCGCTCCGAGCGGGACGAACAGACGGCGGAGGTTCTCGGAACCGAAGCCGACACCACCGCGGCCGCGGTTGCCCAGGTGCAGGGCCCCGACGCCGGCGTGAGCGGCGGACAGTAGCCCAAAGCAAGTTCATATGGAGGACGCAATGCAATTCGCAATCACAGCCATGGCAGTCATCGCCGGAATGGTCTTCTCCCTGGCGATCGCACTTCTAGTCGAGGAACTGATTTTCGGCAAAGTCTTCCGGGTGTTCTTTGCCCGGCAGGCGGTTCCAGTCAAGTCTGAGCACAAGCGCTGAGGCGCAGAAGGAGAACCACCATGTTGTTTCTCAAGTACTCCCTGGTGTGGGGCGGTATCGGGATGATCCTGATTGCCGTCGCGATGCTTACCTATGACCTCTACCTCACAATGCAACACCGGCGGGCGCAGGCCGCAGCCGGCCCTGAACCTCTTCCTCCACTCCCTCAAATTCGCTGGCGAAGCGCCCTCGCCCTGGTGCTGCTGGCCTGGGGACCGATCCTGCTGTCTCTGGGGATCGTCGTAGTCCCTAGCGGCATGGCCGGAGTCCGGGTCAGCCAGACCAAGGGCACGCTGGCCGGCACGCTTTATCCGGGCATCCACTTCGTCACCCCACTGGCCGAGAACGTCGCCCTGTTCGACACCCGGGACCAGTTGTTCACCACCGGCGCGCTGGAGGAACCCGGCAAAACGCCGTCCGCGGCCGGGCCCAAGAGCGAACCGCTGAACGTTCAAGCCAAAGAAGGGCTCATCCTCGGACTCTCCATCACCGTGCGCTACCGCCTCGATCCCAAGCGTCTGGATTCCATCCAAGCGAACTTGCCGTTGCCGGTGGAAAAAGAGATCGTGCCATCGGTGGTCACCACGGCGTGGCGGGAGATTGTTCCTAACTACACCGTGCGCGACGTTTTCGCTGCCAAGCGTGAGGAGGTCCGCAAACGCGCGGCCGACATCATCAGTCAGAAGCTGGGTGCCGACGGTATCATCGTGAAAGAGGTCATGCTCCGCGACATCCAGCTCCCGCCTGAATACGCCAAGGGTCTGGAAAATCTGCTGCTCAAGGAGCAGGAGAACGACCAGATGGGAGTTCAAACCGAAATCCAGCAAAAGCAGGTACGGCTCTCGGAACTGGAAGCGGAGGCGGCCAAGGTGCAGCAGGTGAAGCAGGCCGAAGGCCAGGCGCAGGTGCGCGTTCTTGAAGCCAAGGGCGAAGCCGATGCCATGCAGTACACCCTGCCGCTGAAGGAGAAGCAGATTCAGCAGTCGCGACTGGAAGCCGAAGCCCGCAAGGAAGCGACCGTGAAGAACGCCGAAGCCATGGCCGAAGCCAAGGTGATCGACAGCAAGGCCGAGATGGAGCGCCGTAAGCTGCTCGCCGAAGCCGAGGCCGATCGGATCCGGGTAACCGCCGTGGCGGATGCCGAGCGCATGAAAAGTGAAGGCGAAATCCTGAAGCAGAATCCCCTGCTGATCAACAAAATCGTCGCCGAGCGGCTCTCTGACAAGCTGCAAATCATGATGGTGCCCTCGGACGGAAAATTCTTTTTCGCTAACGACGTGCTACGCAGCATGAACATGGCGAACCATGCGAGCCAGGCGGAGGAGCCGCAGACGCCTCCCCAGAATTGAGGCTTGCCCTGTAGCGCCGGCGTCCCGCCGGCTGTCGCGGGGGCATCCTGCCCCCGTTGCGGCGAGCGGAAGATTGCTGGACGGCCACTGAGGCGCCGGCGCTACATGTCAGACGCAGCATGACTCCAACGAGTACAGAGTGCCATGACCAGCGCCAACCACAACGCGGTTTATAATGCGCCCATCCCGCCGATGCTGATTCCGCCGTCACGCTGGCTGCGAGCTGCCTGTCCCTTGTTGCTTGCGGTCTTGTTGCTGACCACCTCTGCGGCACGCGCTACCGACTGGGCCGGACCGGAAGAGCAACTGGCCCACAAGATCGCGGCTGTGACCGGCCCGGGTGCAGTCGCATTCGACGTCACCAACCGCTCCTCGCTGACCAAGGCTGATTCTGACGATATCCGTCGCGGCCTCCTCGTCCAGCTTGCCGCCCTGGGCCTGCGATTCGTGAATGCTGAGCAAGCGGCCGCCACCATACAGGTCACCCTCTCCGAGGACCTGCGCAACTACATCTGGGTGGCGGAGATTCATCAAGGCACCAACCAGCCTGCGGTGGTGATGACCTCCCTCCCGCGCCCGGACGCCCCCATCCCCATGCGCGAGCCCGCCGGTCTGACCCTGCGCAAGACTCTGCTCTGGGCGCAGCCGGATCGCATCCTCGACGCTGCGGTGCTCGAGGGCAGCCCTGCCCACCTAGTGGTGCTTGATCCCAAACAGGTCGCGCTGTACCGATTCCAGGACAGCCGCTGGCAACCTGAGCAGTCGTTGCCGATCACACATGTGCGTCCCTGGCCAAGCGATCTCCGGGGACGCCTAGTGCTGCGCCATGACCATCTCTTCGATGCTTATCTGCCGGGGGTCTTCTGTCGGAGTTCAGCAACTGCACCGCTGGCGCTCAACTGCTACCCAAGTGACGACCCCTGGCCGCTGGGCAGCGATCAGTTCAGCCTGAGTGCGTTCTTCACTCCCGCACGAAACTATTTCACCGGGGCGCTGGCGCCAGGACTCGGCAAGCAGACCACGGCGCCGGCGTTTTACTCCGCAGCCCTGCTTCCCCGAGAAAAATACACGCTAGGCTTATTTGCCGCGGTGGACGGCCAGCTTCACTTGCTCGACGGCATCACCGACCGCGCCGCGGGAAGGCTGGGCTGGGGCAGCGACATTGCCGGTGTCAAAAGTAATTGTGGCTCCGGCTGGCAGGTACTGGCGACACGCAGCGGCGACGGCCCCAACGACGCGGTCCGCGCTTATGAGTTTCCCGATCGCGAGCCGGTTGCGGTCAGCCAGCCGGTAGATTTTGCCGGCAGCATCACTGCGCTGTGGGCCGAGTCTGCGGGCGGTGGTGCCGTGGCAGTGTCCCATAATTTGGAAACGGGGAGATATGAGGCGTTTCGCCTTACCATTACTTGCGGCCAGTAGCCTGCTTCTGGTCGTCGCGGCCAGCGCTGCCACGCGTCCGCACTATGGCGGGATTTTGCGCGTCGCGCTACGCGCCGCCCCGGCCTCCCTCGATCCCGCGGACCCGAATCAGCCCGGCTCTCTCGCGCGCAGCAACATCTCGCGCCTGATGTTCGACACCCTGGTCACGCTCGATAATCGCGGCCGTCTTCACCCTTCCGTGGCGACCTCCTGGGAAGCGGAGCCCGGCAACCAGCGTTGGCACGTCTATCTGCGCCGCGGCCTCAGCTTTCATGATGGAAGTGCGGTCACGTCCGACGCCGTGGCCGCCTCGCTGCGCGCGGCCAATCCCACCTGGAAAATATTTCCCCTGGGCGACGCGGTGGTCATTGAATGCGATGCTCCTGACCCCAACCTCCCGGCTGAACTGGCGCTGTCGCGCAATGGAATCGCCAAGCGTGACGGCAAACTGCTCGGGACCGGGCCGTTCGCCGTCGCCGACTGGCAGCCCGGGAAGAAGTTGACCCTTACCGCCCGCGACGACTACTGGGGTGGCCGCCCGTTTGTTGACTCCATCGTGATTGAGATGGGCAAGAGTTTTCGCGACCAGATGATCTCCCTCGACCTGGGGAAAGCCGACTTGATTGAGGTTGCGCCCGAACAAGCGCATCGAGCCGCCATGGAGAATCGCAGCGTGCAAAGTTCCGCTCCCCTGGAACTCATGGCACTGGTGTTCACTCGTGATCGCCAGTCCGCCGAGGAAGGGCGCCTCCGCCAGGCGCTGGTCCTCAGCATTGACCGTGCTGCCATGAACACCGTGTTGCTGCAAGGCGGAGGCGAGCCCGCGGGCGGGCTCCTGCCCAACTGGATGTCGGGTTACGCCTTTCTCTTCACTACGGACGTCAACCTGCCGCAGGCCCGGCAGGTGCGCGGCGAGGTTCGCCAGGCATCTCCGTGGACTCTGGGCTACGACCCGGCAGACCCGGTGGCCCGCGTGGTGGCAGAAAGAGTCGCACTCAACGCCCGCGATGCTGGCCTCAGCCTGCAGCTCTCAGGTTCCAACTCGGCTGACCTGCGGCTGGTCCGGGTACCCCTCGTTTCGCTCGATCCCCGTGTCGCGCTCGCGAGTCTGGCCACGGCTCTTGGACTGCCACAGCCCAAGTTTCCCGGCGATTCCGGCGATAGCCTCTACGCGGCAGAGACCGCGCTGCTCGACTCCCAGCGCGTGATTCCTTTGCTGCATGTGCGCGTGGCTGCGGGTATCGGGCCCACGGTCAGGAACTGGACCGCCAGCGCTGATGGGATCTGGCCCTTGCAGGATGTCTGGTTGAGCGCGGAGAAGCCATGAGCTTTCGCCGCAAACTGCTCGCGGTGTTCGCACTGACCGTTTTTCTGTCGGTGGTAGCAGTCACGTGGATCGTCTCCGCGGTCACGCGTCGAGCCTTCGAGCGCTCGAACGAGGAACGCACCGTGGCCCTGATCGCACAGTTCCGCCGCGAGTTTAACCGTCGCGGCGAGGAGGTGGTGCGGCGCGTCCAGGCTATTGCTGCCAGTGATGCCACCACCCGCATGGCGCTCGCCCTCAGCCACGGCGCTCCTGACTACGGCGCCTACCTGACGGAAGGCAAGACCATCGCCGACAATCAGCAACTGGATTTCCTGGAGTTCGTGGATAGCCAGGGAACTATCATCTCGTCTGCCCAGTGGCCCGCCAAGTTCGGCTACAAGGAAATCTCCTTGCCCGCGGCACAGCCGACTCCCAAAGAGGCGTTTCTCCGCAGGGAGGACCTGCCCGATGGGGCGGCCCTGAGCCTCTCTGCGATCCGCGAAGTGAACGTTGGCGACAAGCCGCTGTACGTCATCGGCGGCCGACGCATCGACAAGGATTTTCTCGCCACCCTGGAGCTGCCCGCCGGAATGCGCGCCATGTTCTACCAGAATTTCGCCACGGAATTTTCGCTGCAGCTGCTGATTGATCCCTCGGGAACGGTGCAGCAGCCCGACCGGATCGCGCCGCTAGTGGAACGAGTCCAGCAACAGAAAGAGGAGACCATCGAGCTCATTCACTGGTCGTCCGATGCCGGGGACGATGAGACCGTCCACGCTATTCCGCTGATGGGCCAAGACAACCAGTTGCTGGGGATTCTTCTCGTTGGCAACTCCCGGCGGCCCTACGTCGAACTTCGCCAGCGCATTCGTTCCGCGGCGTTGCTGGTGGGCGGCGGCGGCATTCTACTGGCGATTCTGCTCAGCGGCTGGGTCGCTGCCCGAGTCACGCGCCCCGTCGAACAATTGGCAGCCGCCGCCCGCGAAGTCGCCGCCGGCAACTGGAACACCCAGGTGGAGGTCAGCTCCTCCGACGAACTCGGGGAACTGGCGGAATCGTTCAACCGCATGACCCACGAATTACTGGACCAGAAGGAACGCCTGGTGCAGACCGAACGCGTGGCGGCGTGGCGGGAACTGGCGCGACGCCTCGCCCACGAACTGAAAAACCCGCTGTTCCCCCTGCAATTGACGGTCGAGAATCTGATCCGGGCGCGCGAGCAGACTCCCGAACAGTTTGAAGAAGTCTTGCGCGAGAGCTCCTCGACTCTGCTCGCAGAGATCTCCAATCTGAAGACCATCATCTCCCGCTTCAGCGAGTTCTCCAGGATGCCGCAGCCGCAGTTCCAGCGGGTGCAATTGAATGAAGTCGTCGCCAACGTAGCCCGGCTGTTTCAGGCACAGCTGCGCGCGCCCGATCGCGCCGCGATTGATTGCCAATTGCAGCTTGCCGAGCCCATGGAGCCCATCGCTGCCGATCCTGAACTGCTGCATCGTGCCATCTCAAATCTCGTGCTGAATGCCATGGATGCCATGCCGCAAGGCGGCACGCTCCAGCTGCGCACGCGCCAGCAGGAAGACCGCGCTTATGTCGAAATCTCCGATACTGGAACCGGCCTCACACCAGAAGAGTGTGAGCGCCTGTTCACGCCCTACTACACCAGCAAGGAGCACGGCACTGGGCTCGGGCTGGCGATTGTCCAGTCGGTGGTGAGCGATCATGGAGGCAGAATCAGCGTGCAAAGCCAGGCCGGGCGGGGTACAACATTTGTGATTGAGCTGCCGAGGAAGAGCAGCAATTAGCAATTAGCAGTTAGCAATTAGTGCCTTCGAGTTCGTGCGGGATTGGAAATGACAATGCTGGACTATCAGATGAGGTTAAGGCTAGTTTCTAATTGCTAATTGCTGATTCAGGAGCTGCTGTTGCCGCCCAAAGCCAATCTGCTGGTTGTCGATGATGAGGCCAACACTCTGGCGTCGCTCTCTCGCGCTTTTCGCCTCGCCGGCCACGAAGCCACCGTCTGCGACAACGCCGCCAAGGCGCTCGAACTGGCTAAGGCGCAGAATTTCGATCTGATTTTCTCTGACGTGGTCATGCCCGGTAAGGACGGCCTCTCTCTGCTCGAGGATCTCAAGGCGCAAGGCGTCACCACCCCGGTGGTCATGATGTCGGGGCAGGCCCACATCGAGATGGCGGTACGGGCCACCCGGCTCGGGGCGCTCGACTTCCTGGAGAAACCCATCTCCAGCGAGAAGCTGTTGCTTACGGTCGAGAACGCACTCAAGCTGCAGCGCTTGGAGTCGGAGAACCGCCAACTTCGGCAGCGCCTGGGCAAACACGAAATCGTCTGGAGCGGCGACGCCATGCGCAAGATCATGGCCCAGGTGGAGCGGGTGGCCGCCAGCGAGACTCGAGTCTGCATCCTGGGAGAAACCGGCACCGGGAAGGAACTCGTCGCTCGCACTTTGCATGAGCGCAGTCCGCGCTCCGGCGGGCCATTCGTGACTCTGAACTGCGCCGCCGTCCCCGCGGAACTGATCGAATCTGAACTCTTCGGCCACGAGAAGGGATCCTTCACCGGGGCCGCCGGACGCCATCTGGGAAAATTCGAACAGGCCGAACACGGCACCATCTTTCTCGACGAGATCGGAGACATGCCGCTGGCCATGCAGGCCAAGCTGCTGCGCGTGCTCGAAGAGGGAGAGGTCGAACGCATCGGCGGGGAGAAGCCCGTCCCGGTGGACGTGCGCGTGATCGTCGCCACCCATCGCAACCTCGAGACCCTGGTGCGCGAGGGCAAGTTCCGCCAGGATCTCTTCCATCGCGTCTATGTCTTTCCGCTCTGGCTGCCCGCGTTGCGCGAACGCCGCGAGGACGTCCCGGCGTTGGTGGAGCACTTCGCCCGCCAGGTTTGCGCGCAGAACAACTGGAAGCCCATTCCCTTCGCGCCAGACGCGATTGAAGAACTCCAGGCCCACTCCTGGCCGGGCAACGTCCGCGAATTGCGCAATGTGGTGGAGCGGCTGATGCTGCTGGCCACTGAAGGAGAAGTAAGGCTCGACACCGTGCGTCTTGCCTTGCCGCAAACCGTCGCTACCCCGGCTTCCCTGGGCTCGGGGCCGCTGGCTGACCGGGTCCAGAGTTTTGAACGCGAGGCCATCCTCGCGGAACTCAAACGCCACAACTACCACATCACCAATGCCGCCAAGGCCCTCGGCCTGGAGCGCAGTCACCTCTACAAGAAAGCCGAGCAACTGGGGATTGATATTCAAAAGCAGCGCCGGGAAGAGGATCCTTCCGGTACTGCCTGACGCTTTTCCCGGATGCTACAATCAAGCAGTCCCATGGGCAGTAAACGCGCGCATTTCGCGGTGGTGCTGTGCCTGCTGCTGGCAACTCAACTCCAGGCGGCCAAGCCCAAGCCGCTGCCGAACCGCATTTCTACCATTCTTTCCGACTCTGACCTCGCCCGCGGCTTCTGGGGCATCGAGGTCGTATCGCTCAAGACCGGCAAGGTTCTCTACTCGCAAAATCCGGACAAGCTGTTCACTCCCGCGTCCAACACCAAGCTTTTCACCACTGCGGCCGCGATGGCGCTGATCGGACCGGATTACAACTTCCGCACTACTGTTGAGACCACCGGCACGCTCGACAAACACGGCCGCCTGACCGGCGACTTGGTGCTCGTGGGACGCGGTGACCCGAACCTTTCCGGCCGCGAACTGCCTTACGCGTTGCGTACCCAGCGCAACGACCATCCCATTCGGGTTCTGGAGCAACTGGCCGACGCGCTGGTGCAGCAAGGCGTCAAGTACGTGGATGGGGACATCATCGCGGATGATTCCTACTTCGCCTTCGAACGCTACGGCGAAGGCTGGAGCCAGGATGACCTGGTCTGGGCCGATGGCGCACCCGTTTCCGCGCTCACCATCAACGACAACGTGGTTTTCGTGAGCATCCTGCCTGCCGACCGGGCCGGAGAGCGCGCTTTCGTCAGCATCACCCCGTTCGCGGATTACTACCACATTGACAACCGCATCATCACCACGCCCTCAGGCACCGGCCGCAAGATCTTCATCAATCGCGAGCCGGGGTCCACGCAACTGACCCTCTGGGGCAACATGCCGCTCGACGATGCCGGCGCCAACGAAGCCCTGGCGATTGAAGATCCCGCGGAATTTGCGGCGGAACTCTTCCGCCAGTTGCTGGAGACACGCGGCATCGTGATCTACGGGCGCCAGCGCACCCGTCACACCGAACTGGCGAGTCTTTCGACGTTCACCGTGACCGCGACGGCGCCGGCCCGCGGCGGCGACGAACCTACACGCAATTTACCCAACCAGCCGCTGGTGCTGGCCAGCTACCAGTCCAAGCCGCTGATCGACGATCTGCACGTAATCAACAAGGTCAGCCAGAATCTGCATGCGGAAATCCTGCTTCGCCTTCTGGGGCGCGAGAAAGGCACCGCAGGCACGGTGGAAGGCGGCCTCGAAGTGCTGCGTGGTTTCCTGAACCGGGCCGGCGTGCCCGCCGACCAGTATGTCTTTTACGATGGCTCGGGGCTGTCGCGCCAGAACCTGGTCACGCCCCACGCGGTGGTGCAGCTTCTCAGCTACGCCGTTTCGCAGCCCTGGGGCGCGAGCTTTCGTGACACTCTGCCACTAGCCGGTGTGGACGGTTCGCTCGCCGAGCGCTTCAAGAACCTCCAGGTGCAAGGCCGGGTTTACGGCAAGACTGGTGCCCTGGGCGGAGTCAAGACGCTCTCCGGTTACGCCACTACCGACAGCGGCGAACAGGTGGCGTTCTCCATCCTCTCCAACAACTTCAACCTGCCCGACAAACGCGTCACCGACACGATCGACAGCATCGTGGGAGCCATCCTGGACGATGGTGCCAAGTCGAAGTAGGTTGGGGGCTATCAGCTATCTCTGATGGCCGGTTCGGGGTAGTTGGTGTAATCGCCGTTTACAACAGTTGCTCACGGGTTCCTCCAGATGAGCCCGCCATTCCGTGTGATTCCCGGGGGTTGTGATCCAGGTCACTGCCCGCCGGCTGTGAAATGATGCGAACATGGGCCGCGCGGGCTGGAAACAGCCATGCTCAAGCTCTTTGCAATTGACGGCAGGCGGGGCGCGAAGGATAATGCCGGGAGTCTAGGCTATGCTTCCCCCTCGCCGCCGTCCGGAGGTGGCTTCCATGAGTCTTCTTCGCAGCTTCACCTTGGCTCTGCTTCTGCTGTTGCTCTGCGCTCCGCTGATGCTGGCGCAGTCCAACTCCATCATCACCGACGCCCACATTACCTTCACCACTATTGACGTGCCGGGGGCAGGCGTCACGAACGTTTTCGGCATTAACAGTGCTGGAGACATGGTTGGGAGTTACGGGGCCGCGTTCAACACACCTGGACACGGCTTCCTGTTCAGCGGCGGAAATTTCACGTTCTTTGACTATCCTGGCGCGTACTCCACCCAAGCCTTTGGCATCAATGATTCCGGGTTAATTTCCGGCACAGCTTTTGTCCGGCAGAATACCGCTGCGGTGGGTTTCCTTTATGACGGAACCAGCTTCACTACCATTCGCGCGCCGGGCAAGAGCGGCACACTTCCAAGGGGAATCAACAACGCTGGCACTGTCGTGGGTGGGGATGGTGCGACGCTCAGCGCAACCAAGGGCTTCGAGCTCATCGGGACTCGGTTCAAGACTATTTCGCCGCCGGGAGATTTCATCTATGTTTTCGCAGACGGCATCAATAATCTAGGCGAGATTGTAGGCACGGACGACAACAGCAGTTTTTTTTACCGCGCAGGCACGTTTAAGACTATCGGCGTTGCTGGCGCAAGTCAGACCGAAGCATGGGGCATTAACGACAGCCGAATCATCGTGGGGTGGTATGTCACGTCTGCTTGCCTTCCCTGCGGATTTGCCCTGAAGAACGGGAAATACATTTCGCTGAGCTACCCTGGCGGACAAGCGACCGCAGCTCTCGGTATCAGCGCGTCCGGACAGATCGTTGGATCGTACATCGACCAGTCCAACGTCACACACGGCTTTGTGACCAGCCCGATTACGGCAGCCGATTTCGAGCGCTACGGTCGACGGCAATAAACGAGATCTTGGAGACTCAAGATGTGGAATGCGGCGGATGGCTCTCTCCATCCGCCGCAATGTTTTCTACTGCCCAATCCAGTTTCTCACCCAGTCTGAGAGAAAGGATTGGGCCATCGGCAGGTTGCCCTGGATCCACTCGACAAGCTGAGTCGCGACCTTGAGTTGCCCTTTGAAGGTGGGGTGGGTGTGGTCGCCAAAATATTGGGTATAGTCCTGATCGAGATCGCCATAGCGAACGTCGCCTAGGTTGTTGGCACACCGGAAGTCGCTCCTAGTCGTGCTGTCGCACCAGTTTAGTTGGTTACCAGAACTAATGTTTACTCCGCTGGCCCAAAGATATGGCCCCCAGTCAAACCAGGGTGCGCTGTTGTAGCTGACATCACCCGAGTATGGATCAGGGGTCGCATTGATCTGCGCCAAGATCAGCCGTTGCACAGCGAACGAAAGTTCGTAGGCAAAAGGTTCAGGGTTTAGGCATCCGTTGGGGCTGCCATTAGCGTACCCGCCGTAAATGCGACTGGTGATAAAGATCTGCTGCAGGTGGGGGTAACGAGGAATGCCGGTAGAGTTTCCGTTATCGTCGAGTTCGCAACACTTGAGATAACGCATGATGTCGCCTAGGTAGGCCTCAGCAATGTAGGCGTCGGGCTCAAAGGTCGGATCGCCTGGGGGGCAGTAAAGCCGTTTTAAGTCACACTGTGGATACGGATCGGCAGACTTGACAAAGATTGCCTGCACCTGCGCCTCGCTGTATCCATTCGCTTGGAGATCGGTCATGACGCGATTGTAGTTACACTCCGGGTCGTGGCTCTGGCCGCTTTGGCAATCATTATGTTGGGCATAGTACCCATAGGGAGTCGGGTCCCATTTGTCCAAGGTCTGAGCGCCGAGGGCGCCGTTGAACACCACGACGTCCGGACCCACTAATCGGGTTTGGCCCCCATATATCTGGTAGAGAAAAGACTGCTGCGTTACCCCATCTCCACCAACATTCTGATCACCACCTTTCACCTGATTCCAGGCGACCGGGAATCTTTGCGTGTTTGGGTTGTTCAAGTTTGGACAGTAGGTGGCGCATGGCTGTCCTGCGAGGTGGTGTTGGAACAATGCGGGATTATGGTCCTGTCCATCCCACGCATCTGAGTTGCCTCCACAAATCTCGATGTCGCAGTTCGAAAATCCGATAAAGAGGAAAACAATCTCAGCCGGGCCTTGGCCGGCCAGGCAGGGAGGCGTATTGCCGTCCTTGCACAACGGCTGGATGTTTGGGGGAGTGCCGAGGTGAACTCCCTTGCGATAGTGCGCCACCGCCCCTGAGTTACTGGAGGTGGCCTCGTTATTGCCGAAATCACCGTATAGGCTGACGATATTGTTGTCTTGGTCCCCATATCTTGGGCAATGGTTGGAGGGACAGAGTGTATCTAGAAAAGGGGCGGCCTGGAATTCCCCGGGACCTAGGGTGAGGTATGGATCGCAGGGGCCGCTGCCGCCCTCGGACGCCGTTCCGTTTGGACAAGGATTGTTTGGCGTCGCGGGCGATTGCGCCCACGCGCACGCGGTGAGGACAAAGACAAACAGACTCGATAAGCATAGTTTCCTCATGGGGAGATCTCCTTCAGTTGTGGACCGAATGTGAAGGTTTGCCGCCGTGCGAAGCCAGTTCAGCCGAACCGAACTCGCCACAGCGAGGACGCTGAAGCTAGAAAGTAGCCCGGGGCCGATACAACAGGTCATGTGTACAAGATCCTCTGCGCCCTGTAAGTGAGTGCAATCACTCAGTGTGGTGAGGAGGCGCGCCAGCGCGGTGGGTTTGATTTGTCCGAAACTGTGCAGCGATGGGAGACGAGGGAGTTGCCACTAGTGCAAGTGTGATTGGACGATTGCTAGTTGGCGTAACATCGCGATTACACCAACTACGCTCAAAATGGCATATTTATAAGATGAGTTTTCGGCTGATCTTATGCCAGGAGCAAAGGAAGGGCAGTCGCGCTGGACACCTGCGGGGAGGGATACCTGCGCGCCCGCACCGCCAGGCTCGCGCCGCCTCGGAACAGCGGCGGCTCGGTGCGGCACAACTCACCGTCACGGTGTATGCAGACCGCCTGCCCGTTGAACTTTTGAGGGAACTCCACCGCATCCTGCGCCCCGCAGCACAAATACAGCGAGAGCAGGTCGCAGAACTGCAAGACGTCCACCAGGACGAGAATCTCTTCCAGCCCTCGGCTTTGCCGGCGGGAGAGCTGTTGCTGCCGTTCCGCCTCGCGCTCCAGAAACTCCCGCACGGCAGCGCCATCCTCAGGCGTCTCCTGCACCATTTGCTGCCGCCATCGTCCCAGACGGCAAAAATGCTCGCTCACCAGGATGCCGCCGATCGCCGACTCCTGTTGCGCCCGCTCGATCGAGTCCCACCACGCTCGCAAGAAATCCTTCAGCGCCATCTCGAAGAATGACAGCGGACGTCCCCGGCCGTTCAGGGCCGGGACGCGGTCAAACGCAGCCCAGCCCTCGTCATGCAGGGCGATGGCCTGTACCACGTCGGCATCCAGCCAGGGAAACTGGGGTGAACGGATGCGGGCCGCCAAATCCCCCGCCAGCGCCGCATGATCCGGCTGCGCCACCAGCCACCAGTCGCTGGCCACCTGCCGTTGCGTGCGCAGAACCGCATCCCAGGCAGGCACAGGTGTGTGGGGCGGGTGCCCTTGCTCGTGGCTTTCAGGGAGCGAGTTGAGGGGATAGAGAACCATGGAAACCAGCAATTAGCAGTTAGCAATTAGCACTTGGTCCATGGGGTTCGGGGCGCCTTGCCAAACAACCCCGGGCTTGATGGCTAAGTGCTAAGTGCCAAGTGCGAATTGCTGTCCTACCGCCGCGGTCGACTTTTTGCCTGCCGCTCCCGCACGGCTCCGATGGCTCCGGGACCGGTGCCGGTGGGGGGCTTGCGCATGCCTTCGAGCTGGTCTCTGAGGACCACTGCGTTGTTGTACTCTTCATTTTTCGATGCGAACAGCAGCGTCAGCCTCTTGCGCTGGTCGGCCAGGTGGTAGAGTTCGTCCAGCGCGGTCGCGGCCTCGGGGCGCGCCAGTTCCTTCATATAGCGCTTACGAAACGCGGCCCATGCCTCGGGACGCGCATGAAACCATTGCCGTAAGGCGTCCGACGGCGCCAGGTCGCGCAGCCAGGCGTCGACTGCCGCTCGAGCCTTGGTCAGGCCTCGCGGCCACAACCGGTCCACCAGCACCCGCGTGCCGTCGGCCCGCACCGGCTTCTCGTACACTCGTTTGACCGCAACTGGCATCGCTTCTCGTATTATTGTACGTCCGGATGATGTCTAAGCACGAAGAGGGGACTGCACAGCTTTGATAATTCGTAAACCAGCAACAATCAAGAAGCCAAGAAGGGTTTCTCTGAGCCTCTGTGCCTCTGTGGTGATTGGTTTGCTTGCTTTGTCCGCCTGCACCCCCGAGCGCCGCAAAAGCGACGCCGAACTCGGACTCACTCCCCAGCAATCCGCGGGGCGCAAAGTATATGACGCGTATTGCGATCGCTGCCACGAACCCTACACTTCGCGGGGCAAGCAGGGTCCAAGCCTGGAAGGTACTTTCAAGAGGTCGTTTTTGCCGCTCAGCGGCTTGCCGGCCAACGACGATCGGGTCGTCGAAATCATCAAGTTCGGCCGCAGCAAAATGCCCGGCTACGGACAAGTGCTCAGCCAGCAGCAAATCGAGGACTTGCTGGTTTATCTGCACACCTTGTGAGTGCAGCGGCCAAACGCTGGCCGCTCGGATTCAGCAATGCTCTGGCGCATTGAACGTCCTACAATAGGATCCTGGCCATGACTCCCACCCTCCCTGCCTTCCGTGCCCCGTCCGCTCCCGAGCGCCTGTTCAACCGCGCCTACGGGTTCCTGGTCGGGCTTGGCTTGGGCCTTTCTCACAGCTACCTGCTGCAGGTTCGGGGTCGAAAGAGCGGGCGGATTTACTCCACGCCCATTGATCTGCTGGAGCTCAACGGCAAGCGTTTCCTGGTGGCTCCACGGGGCCGGACGCAATGGGTGCGCAACGCCGAAACGGCGGGCGAAGTGATTCTGAAAAGGGGAAGAACCCGACAGAGTTTCCGCCTGCGCCCGCTCTCCGATGCCGAGAAGCCCGCGATATTGAAAGCTTATCTGGACGCTTTCCGGCGCGAGGTGCAGCGTTACTTTCCCGTACCCGCGGGCTCGCCGCCCCAGGCGTTCGCTGAACTTGCCCAGAGCTATCCTGCGTTCGAGTTGCTTCCGCTTTGAGCCGCATCGGCGCAACCGGCACCTTGGTTCTAGCCTGACCGTAACTTTCCAAGCCGCAACGCCGGTCTCATACTGCGGGAATGGTTGAGTGGGTTTTGCTTGATTTCCTGTGGCGGGTCGGTGTTGGGCTGGGGGCTGTGCTCGGCCTGATTGTGATCGTCCGCCTCGGGATTCCGCAGCGCAAGCTGCGGGCCATCCGTCATCGCGTTCCCGATTAGGAACGCTTCTGCTGCTTCGTCCTTACCGACTTATCCAGCAATTTTTCGCCCTCTCGCCCTCGTTGCCGGGGCCCTGCTGCGGGCATCACAGGCTGGCTTGGCTGCCATTTGACTCGGTTTGCGGGCGCATGAGATAGTGACTGGCTTTCCGTCTCTCAAGCCAAGGATAATCGCACGAACCCTGGAGCCGTCTCTCTACAATGGTTCGCCTCATTCCTAAGGATGTCAGTTTCTTCGCTATGTTCTCCAACATGGCGGACAACTTGATCTCCGGCGCTCAGGTTCTGGTGAATCTGTTTGCCGATTATCGCGACGTCGAAAAAAGTACGATCGAGATCAAGCGCATCGAACATGTCGGCGATGACATGACCCACAACATCCTGACCAAGCTGAACCAGACGTTTATTACACCCTTCGATCGCGAGGATATGCACCGGCTGGCGTCATCGCTGGACGATGTGCTGGATTTCATCAATTCGGCCGCCGACCGGATTACGTTGTACAAGATCACGGACCCGCCCCGCGCGGCCGGGGAACTGGCGAATGTGATCCTGGAGCAGACCCAGGAAATCGGCCGCGCGGTGTCGCTGTTGCGCAAAAATGGGGACGTGTTGGGGCATTGCGTGGAAATCAATCGCCTGGAGAACGATGCTGATAAGGTATCCCGCGAGGCCATCGCCCGGCTGTTCGAGTATGAAAAGGACCCCATCAACCTGATCAAGATCAAGGAACTGATCGAAGTCCTGGAAATGGCCACCGACAAGGCTGAGGATGTGGCCAATGTACTGGAAACCGTGGTTCTGAAAAGCACCTGAGTCCCGGCAATACAGGAAACCTGCTGGTGAAAGCTGATCTCCTGCTGCTCATCATTACTGTCCTGGTGGCCTTGACGTTCGATTTCCTGAACGGATTCCACGACGCTGCCAACAGCATCGCCACCGTAGTTTCAACGCGGGTCTTGTCACCCAAGCTGGCCGTGCTATGGGCGGCGTTTTTTAATTTCGTGGCGGCGTTCTTTCTCGGGACGGCAGTGGCAAAAACCATTGGCAGCGGCATGATTCACATCGAGTCCGTCACCCAGTATGTGGTGATTGCCGGCCTGATGGGCGCGATCGTCTGGGACCTGCTTACCTGGTGGTGGGGATTACCGACGTCTTCCTCGCACGCCTTGATTGGTGGCTACGCCGGAGCCGCCGTCATGCGCTCCGGATTCAAGGTGATTCTTGCCTCGGGCTGGACCAAGACCCTCGTCTTTATTGTGGTCGCGCCCATCATGGGGCTGGTGCTGGGGCTGATTCTCATGGTGGCGGTCTTCTGGCTGCTGCGGAACAAAGCGCCCCAGCGGATTGATGTGTGGTTTCGCAAACTGCAGTTGCTCTCGGCCGCGGCCTACAGCCTGGGTCACGGTGGCAACGACGCGCAGAAAACCATGGGGATCGTAGCCGGTGCGCTGTACAGTGCGAAAATCCTCACTGCGGCGGAGCTGTCCGGCGACTGGGGACGCTATCACTGGCCCATCATTCTCGCCGCGCACGCTTCCATCGCCCTGGGCACCTACCTCGGGGGATGGCGGATTGTTCGCACCATGGGATCGCGCATCACCAAGCTCAAACCCGTCGGAGGTTTCTGCGCGGAAACCGCAGGCGCCATCACGCTTTTTTCGACCGCGCTGGCGGGGATTCCGGTAAGCACCACCCACACCATCACCGGCGCGATTGTGGGCGTAGGCGCTACCACCAGGCTGTCCGCCGTGCGCTGGGGAGTGGCGCGCCGCATTGTTTGGGCCTGGGTTCTGACCATTCCCGCTTCCGCAGCGGTGGCCGCGTTTGTCTATTGGATGATCAGCGTTGTCAAACCCGGCGCGTGATCGTGTTTCCCCGAAGCCCGGCACCGGACACCCGAAATCAGAAGACCGGAACGGTACAATGACTCCGTGCACGCCGCCAGCACTCCCGACCTGTCCAGCGAGACAGCCGCCCCGGATCGAACGTACAGCTTGCGGCAGCGGCTGTTGCTGGCGCTGATCACCGGGGCGGGATTCCTGGCCATCCGCTTCATCGGACCCACCCTCCGGTTCGCCGTTTCCTGGGAGGAGGGTGCACCCGGGAGCTTGGAGAAGCGTCCCATCATTTATTCCTTCTGGCACCGCTGCGTATTTCCCGCAGCCTACTTGTGGCGCAACCTGAACATCCGGGTGATGACCAGCCAGAGCTTCGACGGCGAGTACATCGCGCGCATCATCCAGAAGTTTGGCTTTGCGGCAGTCCGGGGATCAAGCAGCCGGGGCGCGGTCCGCGCGCTCCTGGGCATGCGCCGCGAGGCCGAAGAGGGTTGGACAGTGGCCTTCACCATCGATGGTCCGCGCGGTCCCCGCTACGTGGCCAAGCCGGGACCGGTACTATTGGCGCGCTCCACCGGTCTGCCCATGGCGGTTTTTCACATGGCGGTGGAGGATGCATGGGTGCTGAACACCTGGGACCAATTCATGGTCCCAAAGCCGTTCTCGCGCGTTCTGATGCGGGTAGCCAGGCAGACGGTAGTTCCAGCGGATGCGGATGACGCCGCGATGGAGCGGTTGCATGGCGAACTGCAGGCTGCGCTTGACCGGGTGCGGGAGTTTGCCGAGGCGAACGTGCACAAGGTAGGGCGGGAGTTCCCCATCTTCCAGAGAAAATCTTGAGCCCAAGGACTCCGAAATCTCTGCATTGACATCTGCTCTTGCTGGGGGTAGATTTTCCGGGCTGCTTGTTCTTTCTCAACTTTGTCTGGTTCGCGCGCCCTCATCGCTGCGATGAGGAATGGGAAGCGGGTGAGAATCCCGCGCTGCCGCGCAACTGTAAGCGAGGAGATGGCAACCGGCCACTGGGTGATCCTGGGAAGGCCGGTTGTGGTCGTCGGACGGAAATGTCCTGACTCGCGAAGCCAGGAGACCGGCGCGAACCGCCAACACCAACCCCTTTTCGCGTGACAAAAGGAGGAGTGCATGCGGTTTTCCCGGATTCTCGCTTCGGTCGTTCTTCTAGTTGCGGCTGCTTCTGCTGCTGAACTGAAAATCAAAGTTATCGACCCCCGCTCGGCTGCGGTTTCGGGCGCTGAAGTTCAATTGCTGGAGAAGGACAGTGCGACTCCAGCGGGCGTAAATACCACGTCAGCGGACGGCGTTGCCGTCTTTCGTGATGCCAGCCAAGGCCCGTATCGCCTGCGGGTTCTGGCACCGGGCTTCGCCCCTTTTACCGCCGATGGGATCTCGGCTTCCCAGTCCCCAGTCACCGTGCGGCTGGGGCTGGCTCCCGCCGCTGAAACGGTGGTGGTGAGCGCGACCCGGACTCCGGTTTCGAGCGAGGCGGCCGGAGCCGAAGTCGAAAGCCTGAGCGGCGGGCAGATGGAAACCATGCATCCCGTAGCGGTCAACGACGCGCTGCGGTTCCTGCCCGGGGCGGTGATCTCTACCGCCGGGCAGCGAGGCGGACTGGGGTCCCTGTTTGTCCGCGGAGGCGATTCCCGTTACAACAAGGTCATCGTGGACGGTGTCCCCGTCAACGATCCGGGCGGGATTTTCGACTTCGGCGTCTTCCCGCTGACGGAAGCCGACCGCCTGGAACTGGTGCGCGGAGCACAGAGCACGCTGTATGGTTCTGACGCCATGACCAGCGTGGTGCAGGTGTGGTCCCGCACCGGAAGCACGCCAGTGCCGGAACTGCGCTTCGGTGCTGACGGGGGAAATTTCAACACCGCGAGCGGCGAAGCATCACTCGCGGGGGCGCGCGGCCGCTTCGACTACAACACCTTTGCCGACCAGTTCTATACGACCGGACAAGGCGTCAACGAGGATTACTCCAATTCCAACCAGGGGGGCAACCTGGGAGTGGCGCTGAGTGATCGAGCTTCGTTCCGCGTGCGCGCCCGGCACTCCAACAGCCGGAGCGGGGTGCAATCCGAGTGGAATTTCAATGGGAGTCCCATCATTCCCCCAGACACCGACCAGCGGGTGCGGCAGAACATTTTTCTGGCGAGCGCGGAACTGACGGTACGCGGACCATCGCGCTGGCAGCACCAATTCAGCGGCTTCGAGTACCACCTGAAACGGGATAACGTAGATCAGATTAGCGATCCCGGCCGGCTGGATGCATTCGGCGACAACATTGACAGCCCCTTCCATGCCATCAGCAACATTAACCGTGCCGGCTTTGACTATCAGGGCGACTACACCGAGCGCAGTTGGGCGCACACCACGCTGGGCTACGAGTTCGAGGACGAAAATGGAACCGTCGGCAGCCTGCCCGATTCGCTGAGCCCCCATGGCGTACGCCTGAACCACGCGGTTTTTGGGCAGCAGATCCTTACCCTGGGTAGGGTCTCGGCGGTGGCCGGGGCACGCTTTGTCCACAACACCAGCTTCGGGAACACCGCGGTACCGCGAGTCGCTCTCAGCCTGCTGGCTCTGCGCGGAGGTCAGTTCTTCTCGGGTACGCGCCTGCGCTTCGGCTATGCCACCGGGATCAAGGAACCAAGCTTTGCCGAGTCTTTCGGGAACGGCGGCGGGTTTCCCGTGCTGCCCAATCGTGGGCTGAAGGCGGAAGAGGCGCGTGCGCTCGAGGCGGGAGTGGAGCAGAAATTCGGCGGGAACTATTCCCTGAGCGCGACCTACTTCAACAACCTTTTCCGCAATAAGATTGATTTCAATTTCCTGGGATGCAATCCCACCTGCACCGGCCAGTATGTCAACGTGAACAAGGCGCTGGCCCACGGCGCGGAACTGCAATTTCAGGGACGGCCCGTCGCCAAGCTGTCCTTCGAGGCCGCCTATGTCTACACCTCCACCCAGGTCCTGGAGGCGCCTTTGGCCTTCGACCCGCTGTTGGGCGCAGGCCAGCCGCTTATCCGGCGTCCTAAGCACTTAGGCAGTCTCCTTTTGACCTACCTTGGGTCGCGCTGGGGAGGCAATCTGGGAGGGAGCTTTGTGGGACGGCGAGCCGACTCGGACTTCCTGGGCTATAGCATCGATCACGCGGCCGGATATGCCCGCGTGGATGTTGGCGGATGGTATGCGCTGAATTCGCGCATGACCGCCTATGTGAACGTCGAGAACGTACTCGACAAACAGTACAACGAAGTGGTCGGATATCCGGCTCTGGGGGCCAATTTCCGGGCGGGGATGCGTTTCCGGCTGGGCGGAGAATAGCGCCTGGCCCGTCGGGTTCTTCCCAGGCAGACTCGGGAATCCCAGGGATTCAGTGCTGCTTAGCGCTGGCGGGAGCCGGCTCGCCGCTTGGACGTATTCTCTGAGGGAGTTGACGGTGCAGCAGGCTGCCGACCGTCGTGGTGATTGCCCCCCTCACACACCATCGCGATAGGCAGCGCCGCCGCCGACTTAGTCCCCTGATACTTGCTGCGCGCCACCATCAACTTTTCCAGTTCCTGCGCGCTCAGCGGATTTTGCCGGCCCAGCAGATGTGTGACCAGAGCGATCTGGGCAAAGTGCTCGACGGTCTCCATCTTCATGTAGGCTTGATGCAGAGTATCGCCGTAGGCGACCACTCCGTGATTGGACATCAGGATAGCGTCGTACTCCGGGATCAGCGGCGCCAGCGCGTCGGAAAGCTCGGGGGTACCGGGTGTACCGTACCTGGCCAGCGGAATCGATCCCAACCCGATGACTACCTCGCAGACCAGCGGTTGGTTCAGCGCGATGCCGGCGGCGGCAAACCCGGTGGCCGTGGGCGGATGCGCGTGCACAATACCGCGAACGTCTGGACGGAGCCTGTAAATCAGCAGGTGCATGGCGATTTCGCTGGAAACGTTGCGGCGTCCTGCCAGCCGGTGGCCTTCCAAATCCACGATCACCATGTCTGCCGGACGCATCAGACCCTTGCTCATGGACGTGGGCGTGGCCAGTATGCGGTGCTCATCGAGGCGAACGGAAAGATTGCCATCCGTGGCCGCCACAAAGCCGCGCTGGTGCAACATCTTGCCCCAGAGGACAATTTCGCGCCGAGATTCGCGTTCACTGGGCATAAGATCGACAGCGGATGGAGGAACCCCGCTTGCGGTTGTCGTATGGTACCGCACCTGCTTGGGTGGAGACAACGGCGTTTCCGACTTTCGTCGAGTTTTTTTCGAACTGCGACCCGCCTTCAAAGGGTCCCGCCCGCGCACGGTTTGGATGGAATCTATAATCAAGCCCCGTGCTGGTTTCCGACTTCCATTATGAGCTTCCCCAGGAGCTGATCGCCCAGGAACCGCTGGCGGATCGGGCGGCTTCGCGGCTGCTGCACCTGGACCGGGTGTCGGGAGAGTTGCGCGATCGAGCTTTTCGCGAGTTCCCCGAACTGCTGCGACCGGACGACCTGGTTGTGTTCAACAACACCCGGGTGTTTCCGGCCCGGCTGTACGGGCGCCGAAGCGGCGCTAAGGCCCAGGCGGTGAGTCCGCAGAACCCGGCGGCACGGGAGTTCCTCAAGGGCCGGGTGGAGGTGCTTCTCACCCGGCAACTTTCGGAATCGACCTTCGAGTGGGAATGCCTGGTGCATCCGGGTCGAAAGATTGGGGTCGGGGAACGCCTCTTCTTTGGCGAGCACGACGAATTGCAGGCGGTAGTGACCTCTCGCGGCAGTTTTGGGGAGCGGCACATCCAGTTCGATCCGGTGCCTGATTTTTTCGCTCTGGTCGAGCGGTTGGGGCACGTGCCGCTGCCTCCGTATATTGCGCGGGAGGATCGCCCCGGAGACCGCGAACGGTATCAGACCATCTACGCACGCGAGCGTGGTTCGGTGGCCGCGCCGACGGCGGGTCTGCACTTTACGCCGGAGATTCTTGGGCAGATACGGGAGCGAGGGATTGAAACGGCCGAGGTCACGCTGCACGTGGGCCTGGGGACATTTCAGCCGGTGCGGGTGGAGCGGGTGGAAGAGCACAAGTTGCACCAAGAGTGGTACTGTATCCCGGCGGAGACGGCCGCGAAGATCAACACTGCTCTGGACGCCGCGCGTCGCGTGGTGGCGGTGGGGACCACCACGGTGCGCACGTTGGAGGATTCGGCTCGGCAATCAGGCAGAGTGCAGGCGGGCAGCGCCGAGGCGGAGATCTTCATCTACCCGGGTTTCAAATTTCGCGTGGTGGGCGGGCTGCTTACCAACTTTCATCTGCCTCAATCCACGCTGCTCATGCTGGTTTGTGCGTTCGCCGGACAGGAGCGAGTGCTGGAGGCCTACCGCCATGCGGTCGAGCAGAAATACCGCTTCTATTCGTATGGGGATTGCATGTTTGTGGGCTGAAGGGCAGCACTTGGCACTTAGCTGCTTGGGCTTCCGACGGGTTCCACCAGAGACCTGGACGGCCAAATGCTAACTGCTAAATGCTAAGTGCTGAACGGCGATATACTATGCCCCGCGCGGGGTGAAACATGGACACACAAGCGATGTCTAAGCAGGTCCGCATTCAGGATTTTGTTGCGGAGTTGCGGAAATTTGCTGAGCCGGCTTTCAACCGCACCGACCAGGTCATTCGCTTTCTTGAGAGCATGACGGTGGCCCCTGACACCCTGGCGCCCTACTTGTGCTGGGACCGCCAGCATTACACCCGCAACCTGATTGACAAAACACCGCTATACGAACTGATTGCGATCTGCTGGGAAGTGGGACAGGCGAGTTCGGTGCATAACCATCGCGACCAGAACTGCTGGATGGCGGTGCCCATCGGGCGCTTGCTGGTAGAAAACTACCGGACGGTCTTCCAGGACGTCGAACAAGGCAGCTGCAAGCTGGAGGCGACGGATACGGTGGAGATGAACCCGAATCACCCCAGCGCCGTGGACCCCAACGAGCCTGTCCACCGGGTGTTCAACCCTCGTGAGTTCAACCAGCGGGCGGTCAGCCTGCACGTGTATTCGCGGCCGTTTGACCGCTGCGTGGTCTATTCGCCGGAACAGGGCACCTGCGGCGAGATTCAGCTTCACTACAACACCGAGTATGGAAAGAAAGTCAAGACATAGCAGTCAGCATTCAGCACTCAGCATTCAGCCAGCAGAGATCGTGGGCGAGCGCGATTCTTCCTTTGCACTGGTTTCCAGAGGCTGAGTGCTGACTGCTGAGTGCTTCTGGCTTCCTGCTAAACTTACGTCTTGCCTCCCAAAAAGAAATCCTCGACTTTGCCGGTGGAAGGCGCTCTTGCTGCGCCAAAATCCTCTTCTGCCCTGAAGCCGAAAGCCATTGCCAAAGACAAGGGCCGCATTTTTCTGATGGACGCGATGTCGTTCATCTTCCGCGCCTATCACGCCATGGCACGGCAGCGGGGCATGTCCACCAAGACCGGGCTGCCCACCGCGGCCACGTATGTGTTCGTCAACATGTTACGTAAGTTGCGCGAAGACTTTGCTCCTGAGTACCTGGCGGCGGTGTTCGACGTAGCTGCGCCCACTTTCCGCGATCAGCAGGCCGAAGCCATGCCGGCCCTGCGCAAGTTCGACGCCAAGACACAGACCTTTCAGGATGTGGAATACGCCGGCTACAAGGCCACCCGCGCGGAGATGCCCGGCGACCTGGCGCAGCAGTTGCCGTATATCCGGCGGGCGCTGGAAGCGTATCGCATTCCGATACTTGAGTCGAAGGGTTACGAAGCCGACGACGTGATTGGCACGCTGGCGCGCAGGGCAGCGGAGAAATCGTATGGTGTTTACGTGGTCTCCAACGATAAAGACATGATGCAGTTGGTGGATGACCGCGTGCTGGTGCTGAATCCGCCCAAGGACAACCTGATCTGCGACGCCCCGAAGGTTGAAGAGATCCTGGGCGTGCCGCCCGAACGCGTGGTGGACGTGATGGCGCTGCGCGGCGACAGCGTTGACAACATTCCGGGAGCGCCCGGCATCGGCGACAAAGGTTCGGTTGAACTCATCAAGCGTTTCGGGACTGTGGAAGCAGCGCTCGATCACGCGGCCGAGATCGAGAAAAAGACCTATCGCGAATCGTTGCTCAACAATCGCGACGCCGTGCTGCTGAGCAAGAAGCTGGCGACCATCAGCACCGATGTGCCGATTGAGCTCGATGTAAATGCGATGAGGACTGGAGAGCCGGATGTCGAGGCTCTGCGCGCGCTGTTTACCGAACTGGAGTTCACGTCGCTGCTGAAAGAATTGCTGCCGGTGGTGGAGGTGAGCGAGGCGCACTACACCGAGGCCAGGTCGGCAGCAGACGTGGAGGCGGTGCTGAAGGCGGTACCCACAGGAGGCGCGCTGGCGGTAGCGGTGGAAGCAGAAGAAGTTTCTGACGCTGAGGAAGAGGAACCGGAAGAGCAGGAACCGGAAAATGGCATGCTGCCGCTGACCGCAGAACCTGGTCCAGCGGCCAAACCGCCGCGGCAGATTGCCATCTCGGCGGTGGCGGGCGCGGCGGTCAGCATCTCCGCGGAGGCCGAAGGGGCGCGATCACGGCTGCTTGCTGCGCTCGCTGACGAACACCTGCCCAAGGCGATTCACGATTACAAGTTGGCCATCCACGTTCTGGAGCAGCAGGGAATTACGCTGCGCGGAGTGCAACATGATCCCATGCTCTATTCCTACTTGCTCGATCCGACTTATTCTTCACACCGCTTGGCCGATGTGGCGCTGCGGCGGCTCAATCTGAAGCTGAGCGGGACGCTGCCGGAGTCGGCTGACATCACCGGGCGCCTGGCGACGGCATTGCGGCACGAGGTCCAACAGGCAGGACTCCTCAAGTTGTACGACGAGATCGACCTGCCCCTGGTGCCGGTGCTGGCGCGCATGGAGCAGGCGGGAGTGAAGATCGATCGCCACGCGCTGGCGGAAATGTCATCGCGGCTTGAGCGCGAGATTGATGTCAAGGCTCGCGAGATTTTCGAGCAAGCCGGCTGCGAGTTCAACATCAGTTCACCTCGGCAACTCGGCGACGTGCTTTTCAACAAGCTGAACCTGCCCAAGCCGGTGAAATACGGCAAGGGAAAGACCATCTCAACTGCGGTCGATGTGCTGGAAGGGCTGGCTGACACACACGCTGTACCACGGCTGGTGCTGGAGTACCGGCAACTGTCCAAGCTCAAGTCCACCTACGTGGATGCGTTGCCCGCCCTGCTGAACCCGGCGACGGGACGCTTGCACACCACGTTCGGCCAGACGGGCACGGCCACCGGAAGGTTGTCGTCGGCCAATCCCAATTTGCAGAACATCCCCATCCGGACCGAGCTGGGGCGCGAGATTCGCGCTGCGTTTACCGCTGAACCCGGGCATGTGATCTTGTCGGCAGACTACTCGCAGATCGAACTACGCTTGCTGGCGCATTTTTCCAAGGATCCGCTGCTGGTCGAGGCCTACCGGCGGGGCGACGACATTCACACCCTGACGGCTTCGCAGGTGTTTGGCGTGCCGCCGCTCATGGTGACCCCCGACCATCGCCGTCAGGCCAAGGTGGTGAATTTCGGGATTGTCTACGGACTCTCGGCGTTCGGGTTGTCGCAGAATCTGGGCATCGAGCCGAGCGAAGCCAAGCAGTTCATCAATGCCTATTTTGAGAAGTACGGCGGAGTGCGCAAGTTCATTGACGCCACGCTGGAAGAAGCGCGCCGCGAGCAGAAGGTTAGGACGCTGTTCGGGCGGGTGCGGCCGATCCCCGACATCAACAGCAAGAATCCCAACTTACGCGGCTTCGCCGAGCGCACGGCGGTGAACACACCCTTGCAGGGGACGGCGGCGGATCTGATCAAGCTGGCGATGATCCGCATTGATGCTGCGTTGCGCGAGCGCAGCCTGAAATCGAGGATGACGCTGCAGGTGCATGACGAACTGGTGTTCGAAGTGCCGGAAGCGGAAATTGAAGTGATGAAATCGCTGGTGCGGGAGCACATGGAAAAGGTCTATCCGTTGATCGTGCCCTTGCTGGTAGAGATTGGCGTGGGGGCGAACTGGCGGGACTTGGAGTAAGAAATCATTCACCACAGAGACACGGAGACACAGAGAAGGCAGAAGAGAAATCATTCTTTGCTGGTTGCCTGTCTCTCTGCCGCTTCCCGCAACATGCGCTTGTCCCGGGCATGCGCAATTCTTCTGGCGCGCAGAATGCGCCGCAAGTAAATCCAGTAGAAGAACCAGAGCAGCGTGCCTACCGCCAACACCAGCAGGGCGAGATACCAGAGGGCAGCGAGGCTGCTGAAGACATTAGTCATGCCCGTTCGCTCAATCACCCACTGTAAGCGGTTTTCCGTCCACTTCAAACAGCGTGGGCAGTAGTTCGCCCGCCTTCCCGAGACAAACGTCGCTGAACGAAGAGCGATTGCTGGGTTCTTCGGGGCCGACGTAAACCGTATGCGCACGGTGGCGGACGTGGGCCACGAAACTGGCTGCCGGCTCGACCACTCCGGAAGTTCCGATGGCCATGAACAGCGTGCAGCCTTCCATCGCGTCGTAGATACCCTCCATCTCGAAGGGCATCTCCCCGAACCAGCAGATATGCGGACGGATTTTTCCACCACAGTCACAGCGGGGCAGTTCGGCCGGTGGATCATACGTTCTGCTGTCGGCGAATGGCGGCCGGTTGCAGGAATCGCAGCGGCTCTTGAAGAGCTCTCCGTGCATGTGGACGACGTGCTGGGCACCCGCCTGCTCATGCAGGTTGTCCACGTTCTGCGTGCAAAGGAAGAGGCGGTCGCCCAGCGCCTGTTCAAGTCGTGCAAGAGCGTGGTGGGCAGGATTGGGTTTGGCTTCGCCGGCGACGCGACGGCGCATCGAGTAAAACTCCCAGACCAGGCGGGGATCGCGTCGCCACGCGCAGGGCGAAGCAACCTCCTCGATGCGGTAGTTGCGCCACAGGCCACCGGCGCCGCGGAAGGTGGGAATGCCGCTTTCCGCGCTCACCCCGGCTCCGGTGAGGATGAAGACGCGATCGGATGGGGTGAGGCGGAGCATCGTCTATCACTTAACCACAGAGGACGAAGGGATCACAGAGCGAAATTGCCGAGCTTTGCTCGGCCGGACGGCCGAGGCAGCCGTCCCCACGCAGGCTTAGCTCCCCAAGGCGCACTTGATGGAATCGGCAATGGCCCCGGCGATCCGCCGCATCTTTTCTTCCGATTCCGCTTCCACCATCACTCTGGCCAACGCCTCGGTTCCGGAGTAGCGGACTACCACGCGTCCGTTGCCGTCGAGTTCGCGCTGGGCGGCCTCGATGGCGCGGTGGATTTCCGGGACTTGCGCGAACGGCGTTTTCTCCCGCACCCGGATGTTCTGAATGATCTGCGGAAAGACTTTCAGATCGGACACCAGGTCGGCGAGCGGACGCCCGCTGCGCGCCATGATTTCGATCACGCGCAGGGCCGTGAGCAGGCCATCGCCGGTGGTGGCTTCGCCGTCGCGGAAGATGATATGCCCAGATTGTTCCCCGCCCAGGGTGGCGCCGCTCTTCTGCATCTCCTCGAGCACATACTTGTCGCCGACATTGGCGCGCAGCATACGAATGCCGGAGTTGCGCAAGGCAATCTCCAGCCCCATATTTGACATGGTCGTGGCCACGACGGTCGCACTCGCCAGCACGCCGCGCGCTTGCATATCTCGGGCGGCCAGCAGAAGCACAGCGTCGCCATTGACCACCCGGCCGTTGGCGTCGCTGAACAGGGCGCGATCGGCGTCCCCATCGAAGGTCACACCCAGGTCGAACTGTCCCTTCTTTCCCGCTACCGCTTTCGCCACTGTTTCCGGGTGCAACGCCCCGCAATTTTCGTTGATGTTCTTGCCATCTGGCGAAGCGCTGAGGAAAGCTGCCTGCACGCCGCAGGCGCGGAACAGTTCGGGGGCTTCGGCGGTGGCCGCGCCGTTGGCGCAATCTACCAGGACTCGCAGGCGGCTCAGGTCGGCTTTTACATTGCCCGCGAGCCACTCGATATAGGCGTGACGCAGGCTGGCTTCCCCGGGCAGGCTGGGGGCGGGTTTCGAGGCCAGGACCGTTTCGGACTGAGGGTTCTGCAACAAGGCGAAGATTTCCTGCTCGATGGCCAGTTCGTGCGCATCGGGCAGCTTGTAGCCGTCGCCGGAAAACACTTTGATGCCATTGTCGGTCCAGGGATTGTGCGACGCCGAGATCACGACTCCTGCGGCACAGTTCCGCGAGCGCGCCAGGTAGGCGACCCCGGGCGTGGTGATCACCCCGGTACTGTGGACCTCGACTCCGGCGGAAACCAGACCGAGCGTGACCCGGTCGGCGATCCACAAACTCGATTCGCGCGTGTCCTGGCCGATCACCGCCCGCGCCTGCCGGTTCGCACGCACCAGGTCGTGACCGAGCGCACGGCCGATCAGGTAGGTGCTTTCCATTGTGAGAGGAAATTCGCCGGCCACGCCGCGAATGCCATCAGTTCCGAACAGCTGTCGCGTCTGCAAGGTCATTCTGCTTGCGGGCTAATGCCCTGTGCTCCCAGCCGAGGGCTTCGCCACAATCACCGTCACCCGGATGGGAACGGGGTGGACAACCTGGACCAGAGGATCGGGAACGTAGGCATGGGTGACGAAGGTACCGCGCTCCATGGTCCCGCTTGCATCAATAAGGTCGGTGATCGCGGCCTCGACCGCTTCCACACGCTTCTGGGGGCCGGTGATGGTAATGGTCGGTGGCTCGGCGATTACGTGCTCGAGCCGGTATCCACCCGCGAAAGTCCCGATCACGCGGGGGTGGACTTCCACCTGGCGGGTGAGACGGGTGTCAAAGGTGAGATGGAGCTGTCCGGGAATCACCTGCACCACGTCGAGGTCATACGGGGCGTGAATGTTGCGTCCCGTCAGGTCAAAGGTGCGCTCACCAGGTCCGGTATGAGTCAGATCAATTTCCACGTGGACGTCGGAAGGTTGCAGCCGGTGAATGGTGCGCTCCGGCCCGCGCACACGGATCTGCGCTTGGGGAAGGTGTTCGGAACTGATCTCCAGGTTCTCCGGAATGTTATGGAACTCAATGGGCACATCGACGGGGACCTCCGACATAGGGTCGCGCGCCACCGCCAGCCAAAGGCCCACAGCCAGCCCCAGTGAGATCAGTTTCAGGCCCAAATTGTGCAGCACGTAACGATGGAGGAAGTCGGCCATGGCTAGTCGTCCGCTCCCGAATCCACGCGGGAGTCGGCGGTGCGCGGCAAGGTCCGCAGGCTCTCGGGTTCCGAGTCCAGGGCTGTGCTCCCGTTGGTGATTGGCGTGGGCAGGGTAGATGGGGGCACGTAGCGGCGCAACAGTCCGCCCAGACGTTCGCGCAGTTGCTCGACGGTGAGGTCACGCTCGATTTTTCCCGCCACCGCCAGGCTGATGGCGCCGGTTTCTTCGGAGACAATCACTGCGATGGCGTCGGTTTCCTCGGTGATCCCGATGCCCGCGCGATGGCGCGTGCCGAGCTGCGTGGAGAGAACCGGATTCATGGAAAGCGGCAGGAAACACGCCGCTGCGGCAATGCGGTCTCCCTGGATGATCACGGCGCCGTCATGCAGCGGAGCGCTCGGACGAAACACCGTCGCCAAAAGGTCGTAGGAGAGATGAGCGTCGAGGGGGACGCCGCTCTCGATGTAGGTGCGCAGTCCGATTTCGCGCTCGATCACGATCAAAGCGCCGGTCTGGTTCTGGGCAAAAAGATTAGCCGCGAGCACAATGTCGTCATACACGTCGCCTTCAGACGCGCTTCCGCGACTGAGGGTAAGCCGGCGGCCAAGCCGCGCCAACGCCTGGCGGATCTCGGCCTGGAAGACCACGATCAGGGCAAACACCGCGTAGGGAAGCAGGGTGCTGATCAGCCAGTTCAGCGTGGACAACTCGCCCAGACGCGAGAAATAAAAAGCGAGTGCCAGCGCGACCACGCCCACCAGCATGAGCGCGGCCCGCGTGCCCTTCACCAGGGCCAGGAACTCGTAAATGACGACCGCGACCAGCAGGATATCGATGATGGAGATCACCGACACGTGTGGCCAGGGCGCTAAGAACTGCGTCAACCGAAACCTCTTTCAAGGAAATGGCCCGACTTGCTCGACCGCTAGCCCCATTGTAATCCAGTATTTGGGCGCACAAGCGGTTACCGAAGGGAGGAGTCACGGGCCACCGGCTAAGGCAAGGTAACGCCGGGCGCCCCTACGTGGTTCGTTTCTTCACGGTGGCTGTCAGTCCGCCACGCGCCAGGCGGGCAGAAATTTCGTCTCCCGCCTTAACCCGCGCCGCATCCTTCAAGAGCTTGCCGGAGGAATCAAACACCAGCGCGTAACCACGCTCCAGGATGGCGACGGGAGAAAGCGCTTCCATCTGGCCCGCAAGCTGGTCGAGGCGCGATTTTCTTTCGAGCAGCCGGGTCTTTATGGCGGCGGTTAGCGCCGCCATGCGGGCGTCGAGTTCCTGGTGAATGCCGGCCAGCCGGCGGCGGACGTCGTAGTGGCGGACCGCGGCGGCCGCCAACTCCCAGCGCCGGCGATGCTGCTCGAGCTTCTGGCGCTCGGCGCGCTCCAGCCGGTAGAGCAAATCGTCGAGCTTCTGGTGCCGCTGGTGGATGGAGTCCATAATGCGGGCGAACGCGCCATGCTGGGCGAGTTCGGTAAGCGCTTGCCGTCCCATGAGCAGCCGGTAACGCACAGCGCGGGCCAGACGCTGGTGCAATCCTTCGGCTTGCTCCTCGACTTCCTGGCGAGAACGGATCACCAGCTCCGCGGCAGCCGATGGTGTGGGCGCGCGCAGATCGGCGACGAAATCCAGAATGGTGAAGTCGGTTTCGTGGCCGACGGCCGAAATGATTGGGATATGCGATTCGGCAATCGTGCGCGCCAGACCTTCGTGGTTGAAGGCCGCCAGATCCTCGGCGGAGCCTCCACCACGCGCCACGATGATGACGTCCACATTGCGCGCCTTGTTGAAGTAGCGGACCCCGGCGCTGACTTCGAGCGGCGCCGCTTCCCCCTGCACCTGCGCGGGGAAGATCAGCACATTCGCGGTGTGATGCCGGCGGTGCAGGATGTTCAAAATATCGCGCAGTGCCGCGGCTTGCGGAGAGGTCACAATGCCGATGCGGCGGGGCAGCGTGGGAATCGGTTTCTTGCGGGCAGCGTCGAACAGGCCTTCGGCTTCCAGCTTGGCCTTGAGCTGTTCAAACGCAATCTGGAGCGCGCCCGCGCCCTTCGGTTCCAGGTATTCCGCCGAAATCTGCAGTTCGCCACGGTCCTCGTAGATGGTCACCCGGCCGCGAACCACCACTTGCATGCCATCTTCCGGACGAAACCGCAGCAGGCGCGCCTGCGAGCGGAACATCACGATGCGGACTTGCGAACTCTGGTCTTTCAGCGTGAAGTAGAGATGGCCGGAATCATGGGCGCGGAAATTGGAGATCTCGCCTTCCACCCAGGTGTCGGAGAACTCGCGCTCAATGTGGGTGCGGACCGCTGTGACCAACTCGCGTACTGTCCATATGCGGCGGCCTGGGGGTTTGAAACTGAAGTCGAGTTGGTCGGCGGAGGACATTGCACGGCAGTTTAGCACTCAGCATTCAGCGCCAAGAGGTCGCAGGTGTCAGGTCACGGGTGTCAGGTTGCAAGTGTCGGGTTTGACCTTAGACCTGCGACCCGATAGCTGAGACGTAATGCTGAATGCTAGTGTCTAAACCGGCTGATCACATACAGCAACACCGAAAGCACAACGCTAAGAACAATGGACGTCACAATTGGGAGATAGACCGTGGTGTGCTTGCCGCGATAGATGATATCCCCCGGAAGGCGGCCCAAGGGAAAGTTGGCGCGACCAAGCAGCATGAGCATCAGTCCTGCTACGACCAGGATCACGCCGAAAAAAAGCAGCATTCTGCCCAGTTCGGTCATTGAGAAAGTTTAAATCAGAGCCCTGGCGGCGGAACAAACCCCCAGTTCCGAAACTTTGGCTCCGCCGGTCTGGCAGCCGCACTTCTTGAATTCCCGGCAATTCAATCTCGCCATAACTCACCTCATTCTGAGCGGGGGCCCGGGAAAGCGACGCCAGAGCCCGTTCATCCCTGCATCGGCACGGGTAGGCTAAGACTTTAGCGTACCTGCCACATCTTGCCTGCAGACTGCTGCTACAATTCGCGCCATGAAATTGCGGCGACGAATGCCTCTTCTCCTCCTGCTTTCAACCCTGCTTGCGGCGCAGACGGCTGCCCCGTCCGAGGTCGAGCTCACCGCTGAACCCTCGCATCACCTGTTCCTCGAAAACGAATATCTGCGCGTCTTCAAGGTTGAGGTCGGGCCCCATAGCCAGAC
>JAIQET010000123.1 GCA_020073645.1 Terriglobia bacterium
ATAACCACTACGCCTTTTGGCCCAGCCAGGGAGAGTGCCCGCTCCAACGCCGAAGGTACGTCCGGCGCGTCTTCGATGTCGGTTGAGGTGCGGGCGGCGGCTTCGCGAATTTCCTCAGGCGTGGCCGATCTCGGGTTATCGGCGCGGGTCGCAACCACGCGCTCCGCCAGCGGGAACAGAATCTCTGCGATCTCGCCGATGGCCTTGTCGCGCATGGCCCCGAAAACGAACGTCAGGGGCCGGTCGTCGTAGCAGGCCGAGAGGGTCGAGCGCAGCGCCCAGGCGCCAGCGGGATTGTGGGCCACATCGAGCACAATTTCCGGCGTATCGCTGGTGTGGACAGCCGAGGCGGCTGTCCCTACGCGGGTGGTCGCGGGAATGACATGAAACCGTCCCGGCCAGCGCGTTTGGCGGATGCCGCGTTCGATGGATTCGGGTGTAATTGCGAATCCTTGCTTGGTCAATTGCTCGGCCGCGGCAATGGCCAGTGCGACATTGCGCAACTGGTGACGACCGACCAGCGGGGTCTCGACCAGGATTTCTTTGCCCATCACCTGCAGGGGATAGCGAGAAATGAGCCCCGGTTCGGGATTCCTCATCCCCTCTGCGCTCTCGGCGTGCTCTGCGGTTAAGGGTGTTTGCTGGGTACTGGGTACCAGGTACGGGGTACTGGCAGGCGAAACCGGTGGGACGTAGGGCACGGCGCTCACCCCGCGCGCTCCGAGCTCGAGAATCGTGTTCCCAATCACGTCGTTAGCCTGCGGCTGTTGCGGCAGGGTTACGACCACGCTGCCGTGCCGGATAATCCCGGCCTTCTCACGGGCAATTTCCGCCACAATGTTGCCCAGGAATTTCTGGTGGTCGAGGGAAATGTCGGTGATCACGCTCACCCGCGGCTCGATCACGTTGGTTGCGTCCAACCGCCCGCCCATACCCACCTCGAGCACCGCCATCTCGAGTTTCCGCTGGGCGAAATATTCGAAGGCAATAGCAGTCAGCATCTCAAAAAAACTGGGATGCCAGGGCAACTCGCCTTCACTCACCAGCCGCTCCGCGGTCCGGTCCACCACATCGTGCAGCAGGGCAAACTCGTCGTCGCTGATGGCTTCGCCATTGATTCGGATGCGCTCATTGATCCGAACCAGGTGGGGCGAGGTGTACAGTCCAGTGCGGATACCGGAAGCCTGCAGGATTGAAGCCAACGTCGCCGCCGTCGAGCCCTTGCCATTGGTGCCCGCAATCAGCACCCCGGGAAACCGCCGCTCGGGGTGGTCCAGCGCGCCCAGCAGCACCCGCATGTGCGCCAAGTCGAACTTGTGCGACGGTGTCTGGGCCAACTCGTGGCCCAGCGCGTACATGCGTTCGACAGCGGTTGCGTAGGACATGAATGCAGTCGTCAGTCGTCACTCTTCAGCCAAACACAATTAGGGTATCAGCTTGGCGATGGAGCTTTCGAGTGTCTAGCACTGGAGTGAGTCAAACTGCAGCCAAAACGAACGGGAGAAGGGCCTAGCTGACTACAACAGGCAGGCTGATATGAGGCCAAGGGAGAAGGTGCAAGCCGACTGAGGACCGGCGACTGGTGTCTACGCTGACGACTGACGACTGACGACTGACGACTGGTCCATAAACTCCAGCGCCCGCGCAATGTAGGCCTTGAGCTGCTTGCGGGGCACCACCGCGTCCAGCATGCCATGCTCCAGCAGGAATTCGCTGCGCTGGAACCCTTGCGGCAGCTTCTGCCGGATGGTTTGTTCGATCACCCGCGGCCCGGCGAATCCGATCAATGCCCCGGGCTCAGCGATATTCAAATCGCCCAACATGGCGAAGGACGCCGTGACGCCGCCGGTGGTGGGATCAGTCAGCACCGAAATGTACGGGACTTTGGCTTCATCCAGACGCGCCAGCGCGGCCGAGATCTTGGCCAGTTGCATCAGGCTGATCACGCCTTCCATCATGCGCGCGCCGCCTGAAGCGGAAATGATAATGATGGGCGCCTTGGTGTCGGTGGCCTGCTCGATGGCCCGAGTGATCGCCTCGCCGACAACCGCTCCCATGCTGCCGCCGATGAACGCGTACTCCATGGCGCTCACGATCACCGGGCGCCCGTTCAGCTTGCCGCGGGCATTGATCACGGCATCTTTCAGCCCGGTATCCGCCTGGGCCCGCTTGAGGCGCGACGAATACGCCTTCAGGTCAACGAATTTCAGTGGATCGGTCGAAACCAGGTTGGAGTCGAACACTTCGTACAGGTTGTCATCCAGAAGCTGGGCCAGCCGCGCGCGCGCGTCGATGCGGAAATGCTTGTCGCACTTGGGACAGACGTTCAGATTCTCTTCCAGGTCCTTTTTCCAGATGATCTGCCGGCAATCGTCACACTTCACCCACAGCCCCTCGGTGCGGACCTTCTTCTCGCCCGAGGTGTCCAGCTCGCCGGCTTGTCGCTTGAACCAGGCCATAGGAATTGTGTAATTGGGTAACTTAGTAATTTTGCAATTGAAAACCAACCGTTCCGATTGCAGCCTCAAAATTGCAAAATTACCCGATTACCAAATTACAAAATCAATATTCGATTCCCCTCTGCGCCATCACGCCCTTCTCGTAGGCGTGCTTCACCTGGCGCATTTCGGTGACGGTGTCGGCGAGTTCGACAATTGTCGGATGCGCGTTCCGTCCCGTCAAGATGACGTGCACCATCTCGGGCCTTTTCTTGAGGCTTTCGGCCACTTTCACAGGGTCAAGCATACCGTAGCTGATGGCGTAGTTGATCTCGTCCAGGACCACCAAGTCCCACTTGCCGGAGTGGATGGCCTTCTCGGCCTCGGCCCAGGCTTCCTCGACCATACGCACGTCTTCGGGATCGGGTTTCTCGGTTCCAATCTTCACGAATCCCCGCCCCATCTGCTTCATGACGAACTTGTCGCCAAACGCCTGCACCGCGTCCAACTCGCCGTAGTGCCAGGACCCCTTCAGAAACTGCAGCATGAGCACCCGCATGCCCTGTCCCACCGCCCGCAAGGCCGTGCCCATGGCGGCGGTGGTCTTGCCCTTGCCCGGTCCGGTGTTCACGATGATCAGGCCACGACGGATGTCCTGCATACGGTGGAGGCCTTAGATTGTACCTGTTTTGCCGCAGCACGCGAACCGACGCAGAAGACGTCCCGCCGGCGATCCGCGGCTCAGCCTCATGGGATGAGCATCGGTTATTTTTCCAGGGAACTCCAGCGTCGTACCCTGCGTACACTAGTCCAAGTCGGCCCCTGTCCGCGGCACTCTACTGGAGGTCTCGGCATGACTCGCACCGCCCTGGTGTTCGCGCTGCTTCTCTACTCGCCCGCACCCCTTTCGGCTCTTCCACAGAGTTCCTCCGCAACACACGACCAGGAAACGATTCGTGAGGTTGTGGATCTGGAACGGCAATCTAAGGAGGCTGCTATCCGCCGAGACGTATCCTTCGTCGAGCGCACGCTGGCGGAGGACTATGTCGGCATTGGCCCGCTGGGCGCGGTGGTCACCAAGGCCGACACCGTCGCCGCCCGCAAGGCTGCCCAGTTGCACTACGATTCCATTGAGATCTCGGAGATGGTTGTCCGCCTTTACGGCAACACCGCCGTGGTGACCGCTCGTGCGGAAGTGAAGGGGAGCGAACTGGGAGAGGATTTCAGCGGCCCTTATCGTTTTACCCGCGTCTGGGTGAAACGCAACGGCCACTGGCAGACTGTCAGCTATCAGGCGACTGTTACCCG
>JAIQET010000071.1 GCA_020073645.1 Terriglobia bacterium
GTTGAAATGGCTGACGCAGGCGACTCTATGGACAGTAAGAAAAGGCAGGAAAATCAAGGGTTTACCGCCAACCCGGTGAAAACAAAGTGGGGACGTAGTTCAGTTGGTTAGAACGCTGCCCTGTCACGGCAGAGGTCGCGGGTTCGAGTCCCGTCGTCCCCGCCATTCTTCTCAAGCACTTGCAAAGAATGGCTGCTTGCTGCAAACGTCCAAATCTCCCACAAATCTGCATTCACAGAAAAGTAACGCCAGCCGATCCTGCTTCCATCAACGCAGCCGAAACCTGCAATTGAACCTTATCGAAACAGGGCAGAAAGTGCCCGGAAAAACTCTGCCGGCGTCGCAATGCGCAACGAGGTTCTCTGTGCGACCGTCTTCGTGAAATGTTTGGTGTTGTGGGTCAGCAGCCAGTCGGGTTTGCTGGCCATGGCAGACAGAAGTACCGGAACATCTGCTTCGTGCCGGATCAAGTGTCGGCTCGAACGGACCAGATCCTTATCCGGATAGGGAACCAGCTCGGGATTGGTTAACTTGATGAGGCGGCGATAGTCCTCGATCAACTGATCGGCATCGAGCGATGGCAGGCGGTCCGCGTGAAGAAGCAAGTTTTCCTCGACTTCATCGCGGACTACTTCCGCCAGAACTAACCTGCAGACCTTCGCTGCGCACAGCGATAGCGTGGCCTTGTCGAGTCCCCAGGGAGAAACAATTCCTCCGGTCAGAACATTCGAGTCCAGGAACAGGCGGATTCTGCGTTGGCTGGTCACTTCCCGCGATGGTTTCGAGAACGGCGCCGAGAAGTGATGCTTGAAGGCTTCTTGCCGTAGCGACGCGCGTAAACGCGATTGCGGGCCTCAGGGAGCGTAGCAAGAAGGTCTTCCGCCGTCAGACCTGCAGCGGTCAAGCTGGAGCTCACCTGCCGGCACAGACGTTCGAAGCGCTGTTGCTCGGGTAGCAGAATCAGGCCATTCCCCAGACGCAGCACCGCAAAAGGCGCGCCATTCCCCAACCCAAGATCCTCGCGAAACTGCTTGGGAACGGTAAGTTGACCCTTTTCGCCGATCTTGGTCGTCGTCAGGTACTCGAGAGTGGTATTGTGGGTTGCCATGGTCGGTAGGAAAATCCTACCACAGGACTCGGCTCTCACCAAGGCTGATTACACCTAGGCTTCGAGGCGCGGCCCAAGAACGTCCATTACGCATCCAATAAGCCTTCCGCTGCGTGTCTGACGGGGTGGCACGGCGCTATCCATGCCACGTGATTCCAATCAGTTACAGCCTTCTGAGACTCTGTCACGGCAGAGGCCGCGAGTTCGAGTACCGTCGTCCCCGCCATTCCTTTCAAGCACCTGCGAAGAATGGCCGCTCGCTCCAAACGTCCAAGAACGAGCACTCAGGCGCGGCCGCGTACCAGCCAGGGCCTGCTCCCAGATAGGTGCTAGAAATCGCCGCAAGGGTTTAGGACGCCCCTTCCAGTCGCTGCAGAAGATGGTCGCGCCAGTTGGCCGGCAAGGCCGTTACCTCCGCGGCGCGTCTCACCAGGTCGGGATCAGGTTTCTTCGCGATATACAGGCGGACCACGTCGGTGACTGAGACGTGACTTGGGTCGCGGCCCAGGAGTTCCACGGTATCTCCAGCGCGAACCTCACCTTCTTCCAATACTGAAAAATAGAAGCCAGTGCGCTCGCTGGCCAGGAAACGTTTGATGATGTCGTTGCGGTCAAACCTGATACCGAGTTTGTAGCACGGCATGCGCGGCTGGGTGACGGTGACCCGCGCCGAGCCGATGCGAAAGCGGTCTCCGATGCAGGTTGTGCCTTCCTGCAACCCTTCGGTAGTGAAGTTCTCGCCAAACGCACCCCAACTGAGCTCGGTATCGGGGAGTTCCCCGCGCCAGAATTCATAGTGCTCGGAAGGATAGGCGTACACTGCCTTGTCCGGACCGCCATGGACGCTCAAATCGGCCTGCTGATCTCCGTCCAGATTGAGGCGGCGCAGTCGAACGGCATGGTCGACGGGCTCTTTGAAGATGGCCGTAGCCACGCTGTCTCCTCGCCACGGCACGCGGCGTGGGATTCCGACATTCACTGAGATCAGCTTCATCGGAGAACCGTTCCTTAATTAGACTTGGGACGGACGAAAAGGTGACAGGAATTGAAATCACTCGCCAGCAAAAAGGCCAGGCGCCGGCCTGCAAGGAATTTCACCGGACTGCTTATGCACGCAAGCGTTCCGCAGGCTGTGGCCCGAGTGAAGTGTCTTGTAGTAGCGGTTGAAGGTCATTGCATCAGAGCAGGGGCTTGAGTACGGCCGAGGTTCCTCGAAGCATCGCAATGCCAGCACAAACTGGCCTAGGCGCAAAGGGCGAGGGAGGTTCCCGCTCGCTACTGGATCGAGCTGGCAGCGCTGGAAAACACGTTATTGGCACTGGTTCCGATCAGCCGTATCGTTCCGACCACCAGAACCAGGATCACGGCCAGCATCACCGCGTACTCTGCGATGTCCTGGCCCTGGTCCTCGGACCAGATCCTGCGAATCAGTTCAGTCATACCAGCCTCCAGATGGGGGAAATTTGGAGAGAACCCATAATGCCGGGAGTGGCCCCCAGTTGTCAATGCTGGCCTGTGAATTCCCGGATGATTTCCAAAAGCCCTGCCAGTCAAGGGTTCTCCCGCCATTTAGAATAAGCGGAATGGCGCCCGCGCTGGAGTTCGAGAGTCTGACGAAAGAGTACCGCAGCTTCCCCCGCCGCCGCCTTCGGGCACTCGATGACTTCAGCTTGCGGGTGGAAGCGGGCGAGATTTTTGGGTTCCTGGGCCCGAACGGGGCCGGCAAAAGCACCGCCATTCACCTCGCCATGGGGTTCATGCGCGCAACCAGCGGGGGTGGTCACATGCTCGGCAAGCCGTTCGGCGATGCCCATGCCCGCCGCCGGGTGGGTTTTCTTGCCGAGAATGTGGCTCTCTACCATCGCCGCGCCGAGCGCCTGGTCCGCTTCTACGGGGCGCTCAACGGCATGGGAGGCTCCTATTTGGCAAAACGGGCGCGGGACATTCTGGCAGCGGTCGGACTGCAGGATCAGTCGAAGCGTAACGTGGGCAAGTTCTCCCGCGGGATGCTGCAGCGCGTCGGGTTGGCCCAGGCGCTGGTGAACGATCCTGAACTACTGATCCTTGACGAGCCAACGTCGGCGCTCGATCCGCTGGCGCGGGTCACCGTGCGCGAACTCCTGCTCCAGGCCCGGGAAGCGGGCAAGACCATCTTTCTGAGTTCTCATTTGCTGTCTGAGGTCGAACTTGTGTGTGACCGTGTCGCCGTGCTGCATCGCGGGAAGCTGGTGCGGCTGGGACGAACCCAGGACCTTCTGCAATCCACTGAGAGGGTCGAGATCGTGGCGCGCGGCATCGCGCCTGACGCTTTCCCGGAGGCCGTCGCCCGGGGTGGCCTGGTCAGCTTCGTCGTGCCCACCCACACCCAGCGCGCCGTCTTAGAGCGGGTCTGGAGCCTGGGCGGGGAAGTGGTGAGCGTGAATCCAGTGCGCCGCTCCCTGGAAGAACTTTTCCTGGAAGTCACTGCCGGGTCAAGATCCGTGGGTGAAGGAGGCGCGCCGTGAAGCCAGTGCTCCTGATCGCGGTCAACTTTGTGCGCGAGCAGCGCTGGCCCATCTTTGTGCTGCTGCTGTGGGTTCTGTTGCTGGCCTTTCTCGGGCTTTTCAGCCCCCGTCAACGCGACGATCTCTTGTTCGTCTTCAAACAGGTGGCGGTGTACGTGATCGCCTTCAGCGTGTTTTTTGGCGGCTCGGCGATCTACAACGAGCGCAAGTCGCGGCGCATCCTGGCGGTCCTTTCCAAGTCCATAGCGCGCTACCAGTACCTCTCCGGACTGGTGCTGGGCGTGACCATGACCTCGGGAATTTACTGTTTCGCTCTGGGCATCACGGGAAGCTGGACCTTGGGGGAGGCGGGGTTTCCCGTATCTCAAGTTTGGTTCTTCATGGTGTGTCTGCTGGTCGCATGCGCGCTGGCAGGAACTGTGGCCCTGATGTTCTCCACCTTCCTGAATCCATTTTTTGCGGCGGGAGCGACCGCGGCGGTGCTGGGACTGCCCGCGCTGGCCAGCCAAACCATCGCGACACAGTGGCAGTACGCGATACCGGTCTACCCGCTGGCCGCCATCATCATGAAATCTTCATTTAGTTCTCCGGGGACCGCTTTCTGGCCGCCCCTAGCTCTGGCCGTGGTGGAGACACTGGTGTTCTGGGTGCTGTCGGCCCGGATCTTTTCGCTGGTGGATATCGCAGTGGCGGTGGAGTAGCCAGGAACCATGTAGCGACAGCCGTCTCGGCTGTCTACCGAGCGGAGCGAGGAAATCCTAGAGGTCGAGGCACAAAACGCCTACCGCAGTAAATCCCCGGCCGACCGAGTCGCATACTCCAGCACTCGCCCTGGAAGTACTCCCAGGTAGATGGTGGTTGCCGCGCTGATGGCCAGCGCCGCGCCCAGCCCGAGCGGAATCGGGGACACGGGCACTTCCTGTCGCGCTTCCCGCATGTACATCACCACGATCACGCGCAAGTAGTAGTACGCACCCACCGCGCTGTTGAGGACACCGATGATGACCAGTCCCACCAGGTTTGCCTGCAGCGCCGCACTGAACACGTAGAACTTGGCAAAGAAGCCGCCAGTTGCCGGAATTCCGATCAGCGACAACAGGAATATCGTCAGCGTGGCCGCCAGCAGGGGAGAGCGCCGACCCAGGCCTGCATAATCCTCCATGGTGACGTAGCGTTCACCCGCGCTGGCAAAATGACTGACCACAGCGAACGCGCCCACGTTCATAGCCGCATACGACACGGTATAGAACATCGCTGCCGGAATGCCGTTGGCGGGCAAGGCCGCGAATGCCACCAGCAGGTACCCGGCGTGCGCGATCGAGGAATACGCCAGCAGGCGCTTGACGTTGTCCTGCACTAGCGCCCCGATGTTGCCCAGAGTCATGGACAGCGCGGCCACCACCCAGATTAACCACAAGCGTCCTGGCGCGTGCGCCTCAAACAGAATACGCAGCAGGACCGCGAATACTGCTGCCTTGGGCGCGGTGGACATGAAGCCCACAATCGGCGCCGGAGCGCCTTCGTACACATCGGGGGTCCAGACGTGAAATGGAGCCGCCGCCACTTTGAACCCCAGCCCCACAAACATGAGCGCGATTCCAACGTATGCCAGCACCGGCGTCTGGCCGGAACCAAGCACCTGCCCGATGACAGCGATGCTGGTGGAACCGGTGGCGCCGAACATCATGGCGACTCCGTACAGGAAGAATGCCGTAGCAAACGATCCCAGCAGAAAGTATTTGACCGAGGACTCGCTGCTGATCGCGGCGCGCCGCCGGAAGCCGGCCAGAATGTAGGTGGAGATCGAAGAAATCTCCAGCGCGATGAAGATGAGTACCAACTCCACGGCCGAAGACATCAGACACATACCAACCGCGCCGAACAGAATCAGCCCGTAGTATTCGCCGGCGCGAATCTGCTGCACTTCCATGTACTCATAGGAGGTGAGAATGACGACGGCGGTGACGGTGGCAACCAGGAAATGGAAGAACACGCTGAAGGAATCCACGTTCACCATGCCCCAAAAGCCAACGCCAGGATATTGGGATTGGTAAAGCGTGGCCACGATAGCTGCGAGAGCACCGACTAAACCTACGGCCCCCAGGGTTCGCTGGCTGCGGCGCTCGTCCATGAGCGGATCGAGCATCATGATGATGATGCCGAAGATCGTCAGCACAATTTCCGGAAGAATGCGGATGTATTCCACGGCCTGAGGAGTGACCTGCGCGCCGCCGTTCACTGGCCCACCACCTTGCTTGCCAGTTGGGCGAAGGGCGCAAGGGCATTCTGCACCGCAGGATCAATCGCATTGAGCCAGAGCAGCGGCGCCACGCCCATGACCAACGCGGCAACCGCCGTGGGCCACAACGCCAGGCGTTCGCGCATGTCCAGATCAGGCAATGTGCGGTTGACGTCGTGGGTGACTTTGCCGAAAAATACACGCTGGTACATCCATAGCAGGTAGCAGGCGCTCCAGATCACGCCCGTAGCGCCGAGGATGCCGTACACTTCCCGCGCCCGGAACGCCCCGCTCAGCACCAGGAACTCGCCGACGAAACCGTTGAGCAGCGGCAGTCCAACCGAGGCCAGCACGATGAACGAAAAAAACGTGGCGTACACCGGCATGGGCGTCGCCAGCCCGCCGAATTCGGTGATCTCGTAGGTATGCCGCCGCTCATGCAGGATCCCGGCCAGCATGAACAGCGCGCCGGTGGAGACCCCATGTGCCAGCATCACGAACATCGCACCATCCAGGCCTGCCTGGGTGAAGCTGAAGATGCCCAGCACCACGAATCCGAGGTGGCTGATCGACGAATAGGCGATCAGCTTCTTCATGTTGGGCTGGACCATCGCCACCAGCGCGCCGTAGATGATGCCGATGAGAGCCAGCACGATGATCCACGGTGCGTTGGTGCGCGACTGTTCCGGGAACAGGCCCAGGTTGAAGCGCAGCATGCCGTAGGTGCCCATTTTCAGCAGCACCCCGGCCAGCAGGACTGAGCCGGCGGTAGGCGCTTCTACGTGCGCGTCCGGCAGCCAGGTGTGAACAGGGAAGAGCGGAACCTTCACGGCAAAGGCCACGAAAAATCCCAGAAACAGCCACGGAGCCGCGCCTACCCATCCAGCGACCTGCCCGTTGCGGATGGCGGTTTGAATGGCAACAAAGTCAAACGTGCCGACCTTGGCATACAGCCACAGAATCGCGGCCAGCATGAACACCGAGGCGATCATGGTGAACATGAAGAACTTGATCGCCGCGTACACCCGCCGCTCGTGCCCGTAGATGCCGATAAGGAGCGCCATGGGAATCAACGTAGCTTCCCAGAAGAAGTAGAAGAGGAAGAGGTCAAGAGAAACGAACACGCCGATCAGCGCGGTCTCCATGATCAGCAGGAGAATGAAGAATTCCTTGACCCGCTCGTGAATCGACTTCCAGGAAATCAGCACGCACAGCGGCGTCAGGAACGTGGTCAGCACCACCAGCCACATTGAGATGCCATCCACTCCCATGTGGTAGTGAATGTTGGGCGTGGGAATCCACGGGGTGTTGATTTCATACTGGAATCCGGCCCGCGCCCGTTCGAAGTACACCGGAAGGTGGAGGGACACGCCGAACGTCAGAACCGAGACCACCAGGGCGAAAATGCGAATGTCGCGATCGCGCCGCGGGAACAGTAGCAGCAACAACGCGCCCGCCATCGGAATAAACGTCACCAGCGAGAGGATGGCGATGTCGAGGGTCGGCGTGTTCATCGGGTCCCCATCCAGATCATGTAGGCGATCACTCCCGCTGCGCCAAGAGCCACCCAGCCCGCATAAGAGCGCAGGTTGCCGGACTGCATGTGCCGAACCGAGTCGGACACATCGCGGGCAGCGTCAGCACTGTCGTTCAGACTGTTATCAATCACGCCCTGGTCGACGGCGTGCCACAAAATGCGCGTTGAGCCGTCCACGACAGGCTTGACGAAAAGAATCGCGTACAGTTCATCCACGTAATACTTGTTGGCCACGGCGTGGTAGAAGCCGCCGAGAGCGTCGGCAATCCGCTGCGGCAACTGCGGACGGCCGCGATACAGCAGCCAAGCGAGATAGAGACCGAGTACCGCCGCCGCCACCGAGACAGCGGTGAACACCCACTCCAGGTGCTCCATTGCGGTGATCTGTCCCGCTTGCTCGGACGTCAGGGCGACCAGGCGAGCGGTCTGGTGCGAATCGAATACCGGAGACAGGAACAGCTCAAAGCGGTGCGCTCCAATCCAGCCACCCATTACCGACAGAATCGCCAGGATGGCCAGCGGAAGCAGCATGATTTTCGGGCTCTCGTGAATCCCACCATGGCCATGTGGCGCGGGCACTCCTGCCCGCGAGCCCGTGGCATGAACGCCGCCATGCGCCTGGGTTGCTCCTTGGTCGCCGCGGTACTCACCGAAGAATGTCAGGAACCAAAGCCGAAACATGTAAAAGGAAGTAAGGAAGGCGGTGAAGACACCAATTCCCCAATAGGCCAGGCTCACCTGGGAGGCCCGCCAGAGGATTTCGTCCTTGCTGAAGAAGCCCGCAAAGGGAGGGAAGCCGGCAATGGCAAACGTCGCCGCCGTCATGGTCCAGAACGTCGCGGGAATGTGGTCTCTCAGCCCGCCCATCTTGCGCATGTCCTGCTCGCCGCCGATGGCGTGAATCACCGACCCTGCCGCAAGGAACAGCAATCCTTTGAAGAAGGCGTGCGTCATCAGGTGGAAGATGCCGGCGGAGTAAGCCGCCACACCGCACGCCAGGAACATGTAACCAAGCTGCGAGATCGTCGAATAGGCAAGGACCTTCTTGATGTCGGTCTGGCAGATGCCGATGGTCGCGGCAAACAAAGCGGTCAGCGTGCCGACGATAGCAACCACAGTCAAGGCCATGGGCGCGCGGTCGAAGATCACATGGGAGCGCGCGACCATGTACACGCCCGCGGTCACCATCGTGGCTGCGTGGATCAACGCTGACACCGGCGTGGGGCCTTCCATGGCATCCGGCAGCCAGACGTAGAGCGGAAGTTGCGCGGATTTTCCCGCGGCGCCCACCATCAGCAGCAAGCCAATGGCGGTGAGCAATCCCGCGCCCGCCGTCTCCGGGCTAATCGGCGCGATCTTCTGGAACACCTCCGCAAAATTCAGCGAACCAAAGTGCTTGATCAGCAAGAACAGCGCGATCAGGAAGCCGAAGTCGCCAATCCGGTTCACAATGAACGCCTTCTTGCCCGCTGCCGCGGCGGAATCTTTGGTGAACCAGAATCCAATCAGCAGGTACGACGCCAGGCCCACGCCCTCCCAGCCGATGAACATCAGCAGGTAGTTGTTGGCCAGCACCAGCGTAAGCATGAAAAACATGAAGACGTTCAAGTAGCTGAAGAAGCGGTAGAAGCCGCCTTCTTCCCACATGTAGCCGACCGCATAGACGTGGATGAGAAAGCCGACGCCGGTCACCACCAGCATCATTACCAAGGAAAGCTGGTCGAGGTAAAAGGCGAAATCCGCCTGGAAATTGCCCGCGCGAATCCAGGGCGCCCCATACTCGGTGAGAGGAGCGGTCAGAGAAGAGAACTGCAGTGCAATCCACAGCGCCATGGCAACCGCCGCCCCGCAGAACGTAAGGGCAACCGCCGCCACCGCCTGGCGGGAAAATCGCTTCCCGAACAGGCCGTTGATGGCGGCGCCGATCAGCGGCAGCACCGGAATCAGCCAGAGATGCAGGTTCGGCGTCATAGCTTGAGCAGGTTGACTTGGTCCACGTTCAATGTTTCCCGCGTGCGGTACACCGCAATAATGATGGCCAGCCCCACGGCCGCTTCGGCCGCCGCCACGACCATCACGAAGAACACGAATACCTGTCCGCTGAGCGCGTGCCAGTTGGCGGCAAAGGCCACGAACGACAGGTTCACCCCGTTGAGCATCAGCTCAATCGACATGAAGATGGTGATGATGTTTCGCTTGATCAGGAACCCGGTCACGCCGCAGGCGAACAGAATCCCGCTCAGCACCAGGTAATAGGACAGCGGTACCATCAACCCTCCTTCTTCGCGGGGCCGCCCGAATCCGGGTGGCCCGCCAGAACCACAGCGCCCATGATGGCAATCAGCACCAGCACCGAAGTAACTTCAAACGGCAACAGGAATTCGTGAAACAGCAGCCAAGCGATGGTTTTGGGAGGTCCCGGCAGGGCACCGGCTGCCACCGAGTGAGTGCCCGAATGCTCCAGAAGAACCCATGCGACCAGCCCGCTGCCCACCAGCATGCCCGGAATGCCAAAGATCATCGCCACCCGGCTTCCCTTGGTGCGCTCCTCTTCGCCCGCGTTCAGCAGCATGATGACGAAAACGAACAGCACCATGATCGCGCCCGCATAGATGATGACCTGCACCGCCGCGACAAACTCTGCGCCCAGCAGCAGGTACTCGACTGCCAGTGAAGCCATCACGACGATCAGCGACAGCGCGCTGTTGATGGGATGCCGCTGCACCAGCAGGTTCACCGCCCCCGCCACGCAGATGGCGCCGAAAATCAGAAATATGGTCAGGTGAAGCATTGCGTTTCCTGTAGCGCCGGCGTCGGCGCTACGATTTCCAAGCCACAATCAACCCGGTAATCATCAAATTCGCAATGGCCAGCGGCAGCAGAAACTTCCACCCGAACGCCATGAGCTGGTCGTAGCGAAAGCGCGGCAGCGTGCCGCGCACCCAGATATACACAAACAGAAAGCCGAAGATCCGTAACGCAAACCAGAACAACGGCAGGATCGCTTGCAGCCAGGCGGGACCGAACAGCGGCCCGTGCCATCCCCCCAGAAACAGCAGCGAGGCCAGGCAAGCCACCGTGATCATGTTGGCGTACTCCGCCATAAAAAACATGGCAAACTTCATGCTGCTGTACTCGGTGTGGTAGCCCGCCACCAGCTCCGTTTCCGCCTCGGGCAAGTCGAAGGGAATGCGGTTGGTCTCGGCAAAAGCTGCAGTCAGATAGATAAAGAACCCGAAGATCTGTCCCTGAAAAATATTCCAGCGCGGAATGACATGCCAGTAGGCGCCGCCTTGCGCGTCCACAATGTCCCGCAGGCTAAAGCTTCCGGCCATGATCAGTACCCCGATCAGCGACAGTCCGAGCGACACCTCGTAGCTCACCATCTGCGCGCTCGCCCGCAGGCTGCCCAGCAGGGAATACTTGCTATTTGACGACCAACCCGCCAAGGCCACGCCATACACGCCCATCGAGGTGATGCCCAGCACGATCAGCAGCCCCATGTTGACGTCGGTGATCTGCAACGGCGTGTGAATTCCACCCACCGTAACCCAGTTGCCCACCGGGATCACCGCGATCGAGGTGAGCGCAAAGATCAGGGAGATCATCGGGGCTGCGATGTACAGCGGCTTGTACACGTGCGGCGGGGTCAGATCTTCCTTGAAGATGAATTTGACGCCGTCCGCCAGCGGCTGCAGCAGGCCAAACGGACCCACACGCGTAGGGCCCCAGCGGTTTTGGATGTGGCCCACGACCTTGCGCTCCAGCCATACCGTGTAGGCCACGGCCGTGAGCAGCACGATCAGTGCGATCACAATCTTGATGATCGAAATGAGGACAAATGTTCCAACGCTTAACAATGCGGTCTTCCTATGTAGCGCCGGCGTCCCGCCGGCAACCACGAACCTAGCTCCCCGCAGGCCGGCAAGATGCCGGCGCTACAGATGTGTTTCAGTCGGCGGCCACGTCCGTTTCCGCTGGCTCTTTGTGATGGTTCTCGATGACAGAATTCAGCGTACGGGAATAACGCCCCAACGTGCCGGAACTGAAGAGATCGTCCTGCGCTGGCACGATCAGTTCCGCATTCTGCAAGGCTCCGGGCCCGCTCCCCGCCAAAGTCGTGTGCTGGTCATTACCCGCCAGCAAATTAATTCGGGACACATCGTATCCCGGCACCAGTCGCTGAATCTCGTCCAGGATGGCCATGGGATCAAACGGACTCATCTTGGGTTCGAGACCCTGCGCTTGCAGCCAGACCGCATGCCGGTCGGCTTCGCCCGATTGCACGCCCCGCGACTGTCCCGTGTCGAAATGCATTGTTCGGCCGAAGGGCACTAACTTGCGCACGTCAAAACCCATGGCGTCGGCGATGCGCACAATCATTTCGAAGTCGCTCTTGCTGCCCGTGACCTCGCCCGCTTTCTTCACCAGTTGCAGGTCGCCGCAGGTGTTGGTAAACGTCCCCGACTTCTCATAGGCGTTCGCTGCCGGCAATACCACGTCGGCCATGACAGCGGTTTCGGTGAGGAACATGTCCTGCACCACGACAAAGCTGTGCGAGAACGCGTAGGGATCAACTCCAAAGCGCCCGATGGGGTTCGCACCGACCACGTAGAATCCTTTCAAGTCTCCGGCCTTCGCGCTTTCGACCATCTCGGGGAGGGTCAGGCCGCGAACTTCAGGAACGCCGCCCCATTCCTCGCGGAACTTGCCCGCGTCGGTCACGCGATGATAGCCGGGGAGCAGGTCGGGATAGAGACCCATGTCGGCGGCGCCGCGCGAGTTGGCGTAGTCCGCCAGGCAGATGACCTTCGCACCGGGGATCGCCGAAGCGAACTTCACCAGCGAAGGAATGTTGTTGCCACAGATTTCCGATCCGAAAATGATGACCAGGTTGGCTTCGCCGCGGAGTTTCTCGCGCAGCGCAATCCAATCGTGTGGGGACGGGCAACCTCGCGAACCTGCGCTGAGCGAAGTCGAAGGGTCCGGCGCGGGCGAGTCGCCCGCGCCCACAAGGACATCCAGAGCGGAGTCATCGCCTGCCAGGAATGCGGCCAGCTTGCCCTCGCTGCCCGCCGGAATCTGGGTGGAGCTCGCTGCTTGCCGACGGAGTTTGATCGGCTGCGAGTTGACAACGTACAGGCGCGCGCGATGCAGGCGCACATTGTTCCTGATTTGCCAGGCCAGCAACGGATGCTGCTCGGTGGGGTTGTTCCCAATCAGCAGCATGGCAGGAGCATTGAACACATCCCGCATGGAGGCGGTCATCTCCGGCTTGCCGCTCAACGCCGCCGCCAGGGCAGGGAAGTCCGCGGTCCGGTGATGGTCAATGTTGTTGCTGCCGAGCACCACCCGGGCAAACTTTTGCAGCAGATAATCTTCTTCGTTGGTGGCGCGTGTCGAACCGACGACGCCGATCGCCTGTCCGCCGTGCTTCTCGCGGACCTCAGCAAAACGCTTCCCAATCAGCTCGAACGCTTCTTCCCAAGTAGCGGGCGTCAGTTGGCCATCCTTGCGGATTAGCGGCTGGGTCAGACGTTCCGCGTGGTGCGCAAAATCGAAGGCGTAACGCCCCTTGATGCAGAGGAAGTCGCCGTTGATCCCGCTCTTGTCGCGGTTGTCGCCGCGCACGATCTCCATGCCCGTGTCGCAACGGCGCACGCCTAGCGTAGTCTTGCAACCGTCGGCGCAGTGGGTGCAGGTGGTGCCGACATGTTTCATCTCCCAGGGCCGCGTCTTGTAGCGGTACGCGCCGGAGGTGAGCGCACCCACCGGGCAAATGTCGATGCACATGCCGCACTCTTCGCAGTCCAGGTGATCTTCCTGGTTGGGTGCGATGATCGAGTTCACCCCGCGGTTCTGCACGCCCAGCGCCCAGACGTCCATGCCTTCGCCGCATACGCGCACGCAGCGGTAGCAGAGAATGCAACGCGGACGGTCGAAGTACACCACCGGCGACCACTGTTGCTCTTCCTTGTGATTCTTGGCGTCGATGTACTTGGACTCGGCCGCGCCATAGGAGAACGTCATGTCCTGCAGTTCGCACTCGCCGCCGGCGTCGCAGACTGGGCAGTCCAAGGGATGGTTTCCCAGCAACAATTCCACCATGGACTTGCGCGCCTGGCGGACCTCGTCGTTATCGGTGGTAACGATCATGCCCTCGCTGATCACCGTAGTGCAGGCAGTCTGCAGCTTGGGCATCTTTTCGATCTTGACCAGGCACATGCGGCAAGCGCCCTGCAAAGACAAGTTGGGGTAATAGCAGAACGAGGGCACTTCGATGCCCGCGCTCTTGCAGGCCTCGATCAGCAGCGTCCCTGCAGGAGCCGTGACCTTCTTGCCGTCGACCGTGAGAGTTACGTCACCCATAAAAATTAGATACATCTACTCCTACTGCACGAACCCCAATGCGAGCAGTACCGATAGCACGGTCAGAAACAGCCCAAGTGAAACGAGCAAAATGCGGTGTCTAAGTTGCATCGGCACTGCTGGCGTTCCCCTCAAACGCATCGGCAACGAACGGTACGTCGTCCGCTTCAGTCCGTGCCAAACCGTTATGAGACCGAGAACTGCCCAGCCTAACCGACTCAGCACGCCGAGCATCGATTGTGAATGCGTGTAACGCTCCTTCCAGCCCTCTCAGTCCGCCATTACCGTTGATTCCTGGACTACGCCCATCTCTTTATACGGGCAAGGCCTTCCCTCCAGGTGGTCCTCAAACTCCTTGCGAAACTTTTTCACAATGGAAATTGTCGGCATGGCCGCCGCATCTCCCAGCGGGCAGAACGTCCGCCCCAGCATGTTTTCCGCCAGGTATTGAATGTTGTCGATGTCCTTCTTAATTCCGCCACCGGCATGAAAACGGGTGAGCGTCTTCTTCAGCCAGTCGGTGCCTTCGCGGCAGGGAATGCACCAGCCGCAGCTTTCGTGCTGGTAGAACTTCATGATTCGCTGGGCAAACTTCACCATGCAGGTAGCGTCGTCCAAAATGACCACCCCGCCGGAGCCCAGCATGGAGCCAGCCTTTGCCAAGCTGTCAAAGTCCATCCCGACGTCCGTCTCCGTCGCGGTGAGCACCGGTGTGCTCGACCCGCCCGGCACTACCGCCTTTAATTTGCGCCCGTTCGGAATGCCGCCAGCCACGTCGTAGATCATCTTCCGCAAGTTGTATCCCAACGGCAGTTCATACACTCCGGGGCGGTTCAGGTGTCCGCTCAAACAGAAGAGCCGGGTGCCGCCATTTTTCGGCGGTCCAAGACCCGCGTACCAATCGGCTCCTCCCATGATGATGTGGGGCACGCTCGCCAGGGTCTCAACGTTATTGATGATGGTTGGGCCGCCCCAGAGCCCGATCACGGCAGGGAAGGGAGGCCGAATGCGCGGAATGCCGCGCTTGCCTTCCAGCGACTCCATCAGCGCCGACTCCTCGCCGACTTCATAGGCCCCGGCGCCGCCGTGCCAGTAAACGTCGAAATCATAGCCACTGCCGAAGATGTTCTTGCCCAGGAATCCGCGTGCGTAGGCGTCTTTTATCGCCTTGTGCATGATCTCGGACAGATAGCGATATTCGCCCCGGATGTAGATGTATCCAACATGTGCCCCCACCGAAAGTCCCGCGATCGTCACGCCCTCGATCACCGTGTGCGGATCGTGCTGCAGAATCAAGCGATCCTTGCAGGTTCCTGGTTCGCTCTCGTCGCCGTTGCACAACACGTACTTGGGTTTGGGCGATTGCTTGGGGACGAACGACCACTTCATCCCGGTGTTGAACCCCGCGCCGCCGCGTCCGCGCAGGCCCGAGTTCTTGACCTCATTAATGATGGCATCGGGCTGCATGCCCAGCGCCTTCTGCACGGCCTTGTAGCCGTCCAGTTCCAGATAGCGGTCCAGGCTGGTCGCACCTTGGCCGAAGCGCTTGGAGACCACCTTTACTTCGTCGGGATGGGAAACGAGTGAAGCCATTTGGTAATTTTGTAATTGTGTAATTTGGTAATTGAAGATTGCGTTTTTCAATTACGCAATCACCCGATTACAAAATTACAAAATTCCTACTGCGTTCCTTTCTTCTTGTACTCGTCCAGAACCTTGTCCATCTTTTCCGGCGTCAGGTTCTCGTGGAAGTCGTAATTCACCTGGGCCGCGGGCGCCCAACTGCAGGCGCCGATGCACTCCACTTCTTCCAGCGAGAATAGGCCGTCTGGCGTAGTACCTTTGTGCCCGATGCCGAGCCTCTCCTTGCAGTGCTCGAAAAGTTCATCGGAGCCGCGCAGCATGCAGGCAATGTTGGTGCAGACTTGCACGTTGTATTTGCCCCGAGGTTTGGTGGTCAGCATGGAGTAGTAGCTGATCACGTTCCTCACTTCGAGGTCAGTCAGGTCAAGCCGCCCTGCGAGTTCATGGATGACCTCATCGGACAGAAAACCGACTTCGTCCTGCGCGAACAGCAGAGTGGGAACCAGCACGGACCGCTTCGTCGGATAATGGGTTAGCATCTCCGCGAAACGCGATTCGAATTGGTCCGAGAATTTCATCCGGGTCTCTGTCGCCCCTGAAGGGGCTCGGTTTTTTTCGCCGCCCTACCCCGGGCTTACGCCCGGGGCTAAATTCTGCCGCCCCTTCGGGGCTGGAGCAGAGCACTCCCCGAGAAGAAGCACCTTGTCAGGGTTGCTTGTCTCGAGAAATCTCGACAACGTTTCTAGAATCGCTCTTGGTCAGAAATTCCTCGACAATGTCTTCAATGTGCTTCGGTTCTTCCGGTGGTCTCCACGTAAATAGTCGCATGTTGGCTCTGTCTTGATACTGGTCGTTTTCTGAGGTGCCAAACGTCAGTTCTTTGATTTGAACTTCATACTTCGCACCCGCCAGATCAGAAAGCGCCCTTGATATTGCACTTTCAATTTCTTTAGTGTTGATTGCCTTGAGCGCACTGTGAAACATAGGCGTAACCTCCTTCTGCATCGCTCACCTATCGATCTCCCCCAGCACAATATCAATGCTCCCGATCGCCGCGACCACGTCTGCAATCAGCCTTCCTTCGCACATCTTCGACAGCAATTGCAGGTTCGCCAGGCACGCCGAGCGCATGTGCACGCGGTAGGGCTTGGCTGTCCCGTCGCTGACCACGTAGTAACCCATCTCGCCGCGCGGCGACTCTACTGCCTGGTACACCTCGCCCGCCGGCACGGCAAAGCCCTCGGTGATGATCTTGAAGTGATAGATGAGGGCTTCCATCTGGGTCTTCATCTTCTCCCGGTCGGGGAGCACCACTTTGGGGGCATCGGCTTTGATGGGGCCCTCCGGCATGCCGTCCAACGCCTGTTGCACAATTCCGATGGATTCGCGCAGTTCCTGCACCCGGCAGATATACCGGGCGAATACGTCGCCGTCCTGCGAAACCGGCACCTTGAACCTGAACTTCTCGTAGCCCGAGTACGGCATGTCACGGCGCAGGTCGATGTCCACGCCGCTTCCGCGGAGCGTCGGTCCGCTCGCGCCCAGGGCGATGGCATCCTCCGCTGTGATCCGCGCCACGCCCTTGGTACGCATGCCCCAGATCGGGTTGCCGGTCAGCAGGTTCTCGTACTCGTCCACCTTTGCCGGGAAGCGATTGGCGAACTCGCGCACGTAGTCAAAGAAGCCGAGTGGTGGCTCCAGCGCCAGCCCGCCCACACGGAAATAAGAGGTCATCATGCGCTGGCCGCTGACCATCTCGAACATGCGCAGGATGTCTTCGCGCTCTCGGAAGCAATACAGAAAGACTGTCAGCGCGCCAATATCCATGGCGTGCGTTCCCAGCCACACCAGGTGCGAGTTAATGCGGGTGAGTTCGTTCATCAGCACCCGCATCCATTGCGCCTTGGGCGGAATCTCCAGCCCCAGCAGCTTCTCCACTGCCAGCACGTAGCAGAGGTTGTTGGTCAGGGGGCAGAGGTAGTCGATGCGGTCGGTCAGCGGCACCACCTGCTGGTAGAACTTGGCCTCGCAGGTTTTCTCGATCCCGGTGTGCAGGTACCCGATATCGGGCATGATCCGCACCACGGTCTCCCCGTCGATCTCCAGGATCACGCGCAGCACGCCGTGAGTGGAGGGATGCTGCGGCCCCATGTTCAGGATCATGGTGCGATCCTGACCGGGCTCCAGGGAGGCGATGGGATTCATGTGGGCCATGATTAGCGGTAGCCCTCCACCGGATAATCCTTGCGCAGGGGATGGCCTTCCCAATCTTCCGGCATCAGCAGGCGGCGCAGGTAGGGATGCCCGTTGAAGCGCACCCCAAACAGGTCGTACACCTCGCGCTCGAAGAAATTCGCCGCCGGCCAGAGCGGGGTGACCGACTCCACCGCCGGGCTGCCGCTGTTGAGCCGGACCTTGAGCCGCACCCGCTCCTTCTTGGGGATGGAAAGCAGGTGATAAACCACCTCAAACCGCGGTTCCTGCGGATACCAGTCCACGCAGGTCACGTCGGAAAGAAAATTGAACGGGCAGCCGGGGTCATCACGGAGCAGCACGCAGGCGTCGCGGATGGAAGACCGGTATACATAGATGGTCATCTCGTCGCGGTCGAACTTTGCTCCCTCGACGGCCACGCTCGCTGCCAGCAGCCGCGCCAATGCGGGGTGTTCGCGCAGTTGTTCCAGGTCGGTGATGGCGGGGGCCAGCGGCACTAAACCTCGCCTCTCCTGGCTGACGTGGTTTTGCCCCAGTCCAGGACACCTTTCTTCCAGACGTAGAAAAAACCCACCAGAACGATGCCGATGTACACCAGCATCTCCCAGAACCCGAACATCTTGAGCTGCCGCAGGACCACCGCCCAGGGATAGAGGAAGACGGCCTCAACATCGAATATGATGAACATCATGGCGACCAGGTAGAACTTCACGGAGAAACGCTGGCGGGCATCGCCGATGGGCACCATCCCGCATTCGTAGGGAGAAAGCTTGGCCCGGGTGGGCTTGCGGTAACCGATCAGCCAGGACAATAAAACGATAGCAGAAGCCAAAGCGCCCGCAAGCAGGAAGTGAATGAGTAACGGCAGGTAGCGGGCGAAGTAATTGTCCGGCATAG
>JAIQET010000072.1 GCA_020073645.1 Terriglobia bacterium
GACCGCGCGACATCGATGCCCTCGGCCGCGGAGGCTGCCTGCGAACGCGCTGCCAAGGCGCGTGGATGGTTTTCAAGGGTGATCTCGATCGCCTCCTCGAGAGTCAGCCGCTTTCCCGGCTGGATCTGCGGGCTGGCTATAGCGGATGAGGCGGACCCGAGAACGCAGAAAGCCAGAATCGTGGCAAGCGCGCCACTTCGAATCGTCTGCATGTGTGCGTCCTCCTGGTTACCGGTTTTCGGCCAGCGCGCCCTGGCCGCCGAGCGATGGCGGGCGCTCGATCACGGGCCTGACCATTTCGCCCTCGCTGAGCCCCGGGTCCAGCGCCGCGACAATTTGCTCGCCGCCCTTCAGACCGGAGGTGATCTCGACTAACCGCCCGTCCCTGATTCCGGTGATTACCGGGACTCGCGCGATGACTCCGTCGCGAACCGCAAGCACGTAGCTTCCGTCGGGGCCGGTTCCCACCGCCGAGTCGCGCACCTTGACCGCGTTGTCATGGCGCTCCAGTTGCAGGGTCACGTTTGCGTACATCCCGGGATAAAGCTCGTGTTGCGGGTTCTTGATGTCGACTTCGGTCAGCATCGTTCGCGTCGCGAGGTCGAGCGAGGTGGCAAATCTGGTTACGGCGCCGGTGAATACGCGGTTCGGGAAATCCTGCAGGATGAGCTTTGCGGGCATTCCCTTGCGGATCAGTCCGACGACTCCCTCCGGCACGTACACGTAGATTCGCAACGTATCGATCCTCGCCTCGCTGACGATGGGCGTTACTGCGCCGCCACCGGCGCCCAAACCTTGCGGGGCCTGTCCTCCGCCGGACCTTATGAGCGCGCCGGGATCCATGAAGCGTCCGGTGATCACCCCGTCGAAAGGGGCGACGATCCTGGTGTAATCGAGCAGAGCGGTAAGCTCGTCGACCTGCGCTTTTGCTTCCTGGAATTTGCCGTAAGCCACATCGACGTCCTGCCGCGCGACCAGCCTCGGGTCGCTTTTCCAGACCTTTTGCAGCCGATCGTAGGTGATCTTCTGAACCGCCAAATCAGCGCGCGCCCGCTCGAGTCTTTGTTTGAGTTCCGGCACCTCGATCTCGGCAAGAACCTGTCCGGTTTTCACCCAATCACCCTTGTCCACTGAAATCGTTTTCAGGTATCCGGTAACCTTTGCGTAGAGGGTGGACTCGTAATAGCCGACCAGGTCACCGGGAAGAGTTATCGATCGTTCGATCGGGCCCCGCTTCGGCATCGAGACCACCACTGCCGGAGCCCGGTGAACCTCGGTCGATTTGTCGTCCCGCGAGCAGGCCGCGAGCGCCACGGTGAGGTAGATGGCGAACTTGCGCCAGTCCATGCGCAGGACACCGGCCAGAGGACCGGCAATGATCCGCATCCCCGCGATAAAGCGGGCCACAAAAATAGTGGCTGCGCCATAGCGCCGGAACAGGTGCTCACCCCGGGCCAGGGTGCGCCGGGGAATGTAAAAGATGTGCTGGTAGCGCTCCAGCAGGGGACGTCCGCCGTGGTGCCCGATGGCAAAACCCAGATTGTCTCCGATGGTAGCAGCGCAGACTCCCACCAGGATGATGTACCCCAGGTGAAGATGGTGCTCCGAATAGGCCAGGAAGCTAGCCAGCAGCAGGATGGTTTCCCCCGGGACAGGCACGCCGGCATTCTCCAGCAGCAGCGCGGCCGCGACTGTCCAGTAGCCATAGTGAGCCAGGTATCCGCGCAGCAGTTCGAGGATGTGCTGGGCCATAGATTGTCAGGGCAGGCGCGCTTATAGGCATCGCCTTCGCACGAGATTATCATTGCCTTCAGCCCAGCGGCGCAGCCAGAAACTCGCTGACCACGCGGTTGAACTCCTCCGGCCTTTCTTCGTACGGCATGTGGCCGATGCCGTCCATCGTCACTAGGCGGCAGTCTCTGAAGTGCTCGCGCAACGCGCTAGCCGAAGCGGGACTCACCGCGCGGTCCAGGCTTCCCCAGATGAGCAGTGTGGGAATGTGCGCAATCCGCGGCAGCATGGATTTCAGCAACTGGAGGTCGGGGCTCCACGAACGCAAGATTCCCAGCCCATGCTCCAGGGTGCCTGGGATGGCAAACGGCGCGGAGTAGCCTGCGACCGTGCCGGGGGTAATGCGTCGAGGATCGCCATACAAGCGACGCAGGACTAAGCCATGCACGCATCGCAGCAGCGGCGCCACCCGCAGGAACACCGTCGACACCACACGGTTGCTAAGAAAGGCTGCGATACGCTTGCCATGCGCCGACCACGGATTCACCGGGTCTGCCAGGATCAAACGCCGCACCCGCTGTGGCGCCAGCGCGGTCGCCAGCATCGCCACGGCGCCGCCGTGCGAAGTGCCGAGCAAGTCACAGGAGTCAACTCCAACTTCATCCAGGAAGCGCAGCAGCCGTTCGGCGCCGGCGCGCAGGGAGCAGTCCAGACCCGCGGGCCGGTCGGAGAAACCCACTCCCAGCATATCCACCGCATACACCGTCGCCTGTTGCGACAAAGCTGGGATGGTGAATCGCCAGGAAAACGAATACCCGAGCAAACCGTGCACCAGAACCAACGCCGGACCGGAACCGCTGTACAGGTAGCGCATGCGCGCGCCGTCCAGTGTGATCCGGCGCTCTTCGTAGGTGTCGGAGACGTGCAGGTTGCCGAGCGGCACCGATGGGTTTGTCACAATGGTTTCTTTGCTGCGTCAGACAACTTTTCGCTGACCGCAGGAGTCTATCTAAGTGATATCGCCTCTGTCGCTTCTGTGTAGGGGAGCTTCGGCTCCCCCCTTTTTTCGTCCTGACTTTACTGGCGTTTGCAGGCGTTAAGAGCCGCGCCGCTTCTTCCCCAGCAACTTCTTCAGCACGCTTACGCCTTTGTCCACATGCTTCTCCTCCAGCAGGAAAGGCGGCAGGAAGCGCAACACGGTGTCCTGGGTGCTGTTGAAAAGCACTCCCTGGGCCAGCGCCTGATCCACAATCGGCCGCGCGGGGGTATCCAGCTGCAGCCCTTGAATCAAGCCGCGTCCTCGGGCTTCCTGCACAGCTGCATAGCGCTGCGCCAACTCTTTCAGTTGCTGCTGCAGGTAAGCGCCGACACGTGCCACATTCTCCAGCAGCTTCTCTTCTTCGACGATCGCCAGGTATTCCAGCGCCACCCGGCAGGCCAGGGGGCCGCCGCCGAATGTGGTCCCGTGTTGCCCAGCGGAAATCGCGGACGCGAATTCTTCCTTCGCAATAAACGCGCCCAGCGGCAATCCCGCCGCGATCGGTTTGGCAATGGCCACCATGTCCGGGGTCACTCCGAATGTCTGAAACGCGAAAATCATTCCCGTGCGGCCCAACCCGCACTGGATTTCGTCGAAGATCAGTGCCGCGCGATGCTGGTCAGCCAGCGCCCGGCACTCCCGCAGAAACTCCACCGAGCATTCGCGGATGCCGCCCTCGCCAAAGATCGGCTCCAGCACGATCGCACAGGTATTGTCATTCACCGCCGCGCGCAGCGCCTCAACGTCATTCTGGGCGACAAACCTCACCTCCTCCAGCAGCGGTTCAAAACCTTTGCGGTACTTGTCCTGCCCGGTCAGCGACATGGCGCCGAAGGTGCGCCCGTGATAGGAGCCCTGCAGCGCGACCAGTTGACTCTTGGCTTCGCCTCCGGCGCGATGCCCTGCCAGCCGCGCCAGCTTGATCGAACCCTCAATGGCCTCGGTGCCGCTGTTGGAGAAAAACACCCGCTGTAGGCCGGAGAGCCGGCAGAGCTTTTCGGCCAACTGCCCCTGGTATTCGTTGTAGTAAAGGTTCGAGAGGTGGATGACCTTGGCCGCCTGCTCGCGAACCGTCTTCACGATGCGCGGGTGGGCATGGCCCAGGGCATTCACGCCCAGTCCAGCCACGAAATCGAGATACTTCTTTCCGTCGAGATCGTAGAGATACACGCCCTTGCCGCGCCCGATCACCATGGGATAGCGGTTGTAGGTCTGGAGGAGACAGGAGCGTTCACGTTGGATGATTTCTTCCGAGGTGGTCATGAGGAAACATGATTCTACCGAATTAGAGTCACGCTCGGACAGCGTGCGGGAGGTCGCAGTGCAAAGCCATCAACGCTACTTTCGCGCCCGGCACGGGGAGAACGAATGCGGGCAACAAGCAGATGACTCAGTTGGATTGCCGCTTGCTTTCGGCTCACGATTTGTGCCTTAATTCCCCGGACAAGATCCGGCACCGGAGGACTCGATGAGTGACGCTGCAATGGCCCGCCCTGTTGTCGCTCCCGCTCACGGCAGCAGGACTACCCTGGTCGCCAAGATTCTAGTCTGGGCTGCGCTCCTGACCGTTGCCGTGGCTTTCGTCTTCAAGTACGTCTTTCGGTATTACCTGAACTACAACGAGGCGGCGTTCACCGACCCAATTCGCGGCGCAGCTAACTACTGGTTAATGAGGCGATGGCTTCTGGCTCACATGACCGGCGGGATGGTGGCGCTGCTGAGCGGGCCGTGGCAATTCTGGACCGGTTTTCGTCACAGGCACATGCACATTCACCGCTGGACGGGCCGGCTGTTCCTCACCGGCGTATGTATTGGATCCATCGGGGCATTTCGCATGGCCGTTTCCACCACCTTCGGGTGGGCCTTCGGAGTAGGCTTGGTCGGCTTGGCTACGGCATGGGTGACCACGGCGGGCATGGCCTATTACGCCATCCTGCAAGGACATGTGCAGACCCACAAGGAATGGATGATTCGAGCCTACGTGGTCACGTTCGCGTTCGCCACCTTCCGGGTGCTGAACGATTATGGGCCGACCTCACGCCTCCAACCCGACAACGACCGCATCCTCACGCTTATCTGGTTGTGCTGGGCTGTCCCTCTGCTGATTGCAGAGGTGGTTTTGCAACTCAGGCGGATGCGGCGCCCACTCGCCCGATAAGGTCCGGTTGACAACACCGAAAACTTCTGCCCAAAGGGGACTGCTTTTTTCGATTTGAAAGCAAGAAGCGGATAGAGCCTGGCCACGTCTTCACTCCACAATGGATGTCGTCGAGAGCATCCGCCGCCCTGAGTCCGAGAAAGAGGCCAAAATATGCAACCAATTCGTGTTGTCGCAATCCCGACGAAAGTGGTCGAGTCGGTCCGTGCAACCATGCTGGCGCCTGTTTATGGGCACCCGGCGCATCGCGAAGTGGGAACCGACCCTGCCCCTTGCCGGCACTGCCTGCGCTTAATCGCTCCGGGTGTAGATCATAGAATTCTATTTACATACGATCGCTTCGCAGGAGTGGAGTCGCTTCCCTTGCCCGGCCCCGTGTTTGTTCATGCCGAGGCGTGCGAGCGCTACCTGGAAGGTGCCGGCTTCCCCGATGAACTTCGTGCCAGTCCGCGCACTCTCGAAGGCTATGCGCGTGGTCGGCGCCTGGTTGCGCAGGAGTATGTCACGAACGGAAATATGGAACGAGCCATCGAGCAAATTTTCCTTGGTCCCGATGTAAATTACATTCACGTGAACTCTACGACGGCAGGTTGTTACACCTTCCGCATTGAACGACAGGACCGTCCGCTCACGGACAACTCCGAAACGTAGAGGCGCTGAAGACCCGGTTCGACTTTCACGCCCTGCGAATTACGGGTGAAGGAACATTTGCTTGATCGCGCCCCTTTTGGTTTGGCTCCTGAGCATCCCGGCTGGAAGCGGCTCCACGCGGATTCGTCTATGATGTCCCCTTCGCCATGGCCGCTCACGCCCTCGATCAACTGCTGACCCGTCTGGAAACCGCCAAACGGCGAGTCGGCGAGATTGATCCGGCCGAACTGCGGCGGTTGCTGCTTCGGCTGGGTCGGGCGCGCTCTTCCGATGCTGAGTCGCTGGCGCGCTTCCACGAGGCGCTGGTCTTCCTGCGCGCCTTTCCTCCGAACCATGCGGTCCTGCGACACGTTGAGTCGCTTCTCCAGTCTTTTTCGCAGCGCATGGCTGTCCTGGCGGCCCGAGGCGCGGATTTTTCCGCGCTCGACAACGAAGAACTGTCCGGGATCGCCGGTACCGAACTCACCGCATTCTGGAACTACGATGAGGTTTCGTGGCTGGTGCAGCGTTTTCCGGGGAGCGTTTCTATTGTTTGGGAGGAATACGAGCACACCGACCGCCTGGCGGCGGCGCTTCCGCGCTTCTTGCCACTGCTCGAGGAAGACGCCCGGGTCGAGGCTGACGTTGATTACCGGCAATGGTTGCGCGCAGCCAGTGGAGGCAACGAGTTGGCGTGGCTCATCCGCCAGATTGGGCGGCTGCCGGTTTCGCCGGACGAAAGAGTTGAGATGTTCGGCTCGCTCCAACTGCCCATTCGCTGGCAACTCGGGAACTCCCCAGCCACCCGCACGTTAAGCAAGCGCCCGGTGCGGCAAGTCTTCTACCATCGCGAGCCGCTCATCCAGCGCCGCGATGTGTCCCTGGACCGAGAGCTGGCGTTGCCTCCGCTACGGCTGAAGAAGCTCTCCCGCCGCGAGGGTGAGAAGATCATCAACCTGTGTCGCGAGGCGACGACCGTTCGGTACCGTGAGCTGTACGGCACTAGCCTCGGCGATCCCGCCAGCGTGGTCCAGGCCAGTGTGGGCCGTGGAGTCGAGATCTTCCTCTGGGGCCTGCTTCCAGAACGACGCCTGCCGTTGCGCGCCTACCAGGCGGGATTCACTTTGAAGAACGGCGTGCCCATCAACTACATCGAAGGCATTTCCCTGTTCGAGTGGATGGAGATCGGGTTCAACACTTTCTATGCCTACCGCGACGGCGAAACCGCCTGGATCTATGCCCAGGCGCTGCGCATGCTGCACCAAGTCTTGGGCGTGACCTGCATCTCGGTTTACCCCTACCAACTCGGCAAAGACAACGAGGAAGCCATCCAGTCCGGGGCATTCTGGTTCTACCGCAAGCTGGGCTTCCGCCCCATGCGACCGGAGCTGGCCCGGCTCGTTGCCCGCGAGGAAAAGAAGATTGCGGCCAACCCCGCGTATCGGACTCCCCCTGCCACCTTGCGGCGTCTGGCGCAGGGTCACGTGGTCTTCGAGCTGCCCGGATCTTCCCACGGCGAGTGGGACCGCTTCGCCATCCGCCACCTGGGGTTTGCCGTGCAGCAACGCATGGCCAAGCAGTTCGGCGGAGATGCCGCCCGGATGCAGGGCGAATCCACGGCCCGGGTCGCACGGGTGCTTAGGGTGCATCCGGAGAAGTGGCCCACCCGGCAGCAGACAGCGTTTGAGAACTACGCCCTGGTGCTGGCCCTCATTCCAGGCCTTGTCCGCTGGCCCGCGGAAGAGAAGCAGCGATTGGTGGCGATCATCCGTGCCAAGGCCAACTCCAGCGACTCGCGCTACTCCCAGCTTCTGCAAAGTCATGCCGAGTTGCGCCGGGTTATCCTGGACATGGGCTCCAACGTGACCGGGCTCTAAGAGCTTCCCTGGACCTATAAGCTAAACTGAAGCATATACTTACCAAATATCACAGAATCATTCCAAAAAACGTAGCTTCGCCTTCCAATTCCTCCTATAATCCAAAAAGTCTTTTCTTTGAAGTTAGTTACGACACATCCCGTGTCGGTCGCCATGGCATCTAACGTGCACAGTTCACTTGGGGTTGTATCGGCTGTTCAGCCCTTCGTGTCGTTGCGGCCCATGAACCGGGATTTTCAAATTCGCTTTACCGCCGGACTGCTTTTCCTCCTGACCGCGGCCGCAGCAGTTCTCGCCTGGATCAACTTCCAGAAAGAGCGCGAGTTCCAGATTCCTTATGACGGTGTCTGGTGGGTCGAGCACAACGGCGACCTTATTGCCGACAGGGTGGAAGCAAACGGCCCGGGCGCCAAGGCGGGTATCAAAGAGGGAGACCGCCTGACCGCGATTAGCCAGCGCGAGGTCAATGACGTCGCGGCGCTCACTCGCCAGCTATACCGGGTGGGTCCGTGGTCAAAGGCAACCTACTCCCTGGTGCGCCAGTCGATCCCCGTGGACACGACCGTAATCCTGGTCCCCGCCGAGAGATCGCTCAACCAATGGCTGCGGCTGATCGCGCTGATCTATCTGGGCATCGGACTCTATGTCCTGCTACGGCGCTGGACCGCGCCGGGCTCCACCCACTTCTACATTTTTTGCCTGGTGTCATTTGTCTTCTACTCGTTCAAGTACACCGGGAAGCTCAACGAATTTGACTGGACGATTTACTGGGGCAATGTGGTGGCCTGGTTGCTTCAGCCGGCGTTGTTCCTGCATTTCGTGTTGACCTTTCCGGAGAAGCGTGGCGTCGTCCGCAAGCACCGCTGGATCATTCCCGCGCTGTACCTGCCCGGGCTGCTGCTCTTGGGCATTCACCTCCTGGCACTGCGATTCCTGAAGGCCACGGAGAGGCTGAGTTGGAACCTGGATCGCCTGCAGATGGGATATCTGGCCGTGTTGTTCGTGGCTGCGGCGGCCGTTCTGGTGCACAGCTACCGTAAGGCCAGCACCCCCATCCTGCGGCAGCAACTGAAGTGGGTCACGCGCGGCACCATTCTCGCTATCACACCTTTCACGCTTTTCTACGTGATCCCTTACCTCACCGGCGCACTGCCAACCACGGCGATGAAAGTTTCCGTGCTGTCGCTGGGCCTGCTGCCGCTCACTTTCGGGTATGCCATTTTCCGCTATCGTCTGATGGATGTGGACCTGATCTTCAAGCGCGGCATGGTGTACACGCTGGCAGCCCTGGCTATTGTGGGCACTTACTTCGCGGTAGTGGCAGCGGTGGCTGAGTTGGTCCACACCCAGGTGCCTAGTTCCGGACCCGCTGGACTGGTGTTGGCGATGGTGGTCACCGCGTTGCTGTTCGATCCGGTTCGCCGGTGGATCCAGGAGCGCATCGACCAGTTCTTCTACCGCACCCGCTACGATTATCGCAAGACGCTGATCGAGTTCGGGCGAGAACTGAGCGCGGAAACCGATCTCGACAAGATGCTGGGGTCGGTGGTGGACCGCCTGTCGCGCACCCTGCTGGTCGATCGAATGGCCATCTTTCTCTCGGCCGGCGAACCACCTCAGCGGTTTCTGCTGGCCAAGTCGTTTGGCATGACCCAGACCAGCGGGCTGGACCTGAGCTTCCTCAGCGCCCCGCGGCCAGAGATGGAAGAGGGACACCTGTTCTTCGATAACACTCACCAGGTCCCGCGGGAAGACCAAAACGCCCAAGACACCATTGCCAAGCTCGACCTCAACTATTACATCCCCTGCCGCGCGCAGCAGCGCACCATCGCTTTTCTCGGCCTGGGCAAGACAGTGGAAGGCGATTTCCTCTCCAGCGAAGACATTGAATTGCTGGAAACCCTCGCGGGCTACATTGGAATCGCCATCCAGAATGCCCGCCTGTATGCATCGCTTGAGCAGAAGGTTGCCCAGTACGAGCGGCTGAAAGACTTCAACGAGAATATCGTCGAGTCCATCAACGTGGGCGTGCTGGCGGTGGACCTCGCTGACCGCATCGAGTCCTGGAACTCGCAGATGGAGGTCATGTACGCGCTGCCGCGCTGGCAGGCGCTGACCCGCCCCCTCAGCGAAGTGTTCCCTCCGGCGTTCGTGGAGGAGTTTTACCGGGTGCGGCAGAATCCCGGTATCCACAACCTGTACAAGTTCCGCCTGGGCACGCCGACGGGCGAGAACCGTACCGTGAACGTCGCCATCGCGCCGCTGGTCACCCGTAAGTTCAACGTGATCGGGCGGCTGATCATCATGGACGACATCACCGAGCGCGTCGAACTGGAATCGCAGCTCTCCCAGGCGGACAAGCTCTCGTCCATCGGTCTGCTCGCAGCCGGAGTCGCGCACGAAGTGAACACGCCGCTGGCGGTGATCTCCTCCTACGCCCAGATGCTCTCCAAACAACTGCAGGGAGACCCGCAGAGGGGCGCGCTGCTGGAGAAGATTACGCGGCAGACCTTCCGGGCCTCGGAGATCGTCAACAACCTGCTCAATTTCTCGCGCACCAGCGGCACCGAGTTCACCGACGTGGATGTCAACAAGATCATCACCGACACCATGGCGCTGCTGGAGCACCAGTTCAAGATCTCGAAGATCCGGGTGCAGGACGAGTTGGCCGAGCATCTGCCGCTGATTAATGGCAACGCCGGCCGCTTGCAGCAGGTGTTTCTGAACCTGTTCCTGAACGCCCGGGACGCGATGCCCAACGGCGGAATGCTGCGCGTGACTACGTCGAATGGCGAGGGCGTCAGCGTGGTGATATCTGACACCGGCACCGGCATTGCCCAGGAGCACATCCACCGCATTTACGACCCGTTCTTCACCACCAAGACGGTGCCGCAAGGCCAGCAAGGCCGGGGTACGGGACTGGGCCTGTCGGTCAGCTACGGCATCATTCAGGAGCATGCGGGAAAGATTCGCGTGGAGAGCCGTCCCGGCGAAGGCACCACGTTCTACCTCGATTTCCCTCTGCTGAGGAAGGCGGTCAATGTCTGAGGCAGCCGTTTTCGCGCGCCGTCCCCTGAACGAAGATTCCTCTTCGCCCGCGGGTTCGGTGCTGATCATCGACGACGAAGCCGCCATTCGCGAGTCGCTCGAGACCTTGCTGGCACTGGAAGGCTACACCGTGGAGTGCGCCGCCAGCGGTGAAGAAGGCCTGGCGCGCCTGGGGGAACGCTCTTTCGATCTCGTCCTGCTGGACCTGGCGCTTCCCGATCGCAACGGCTTGGATATCCTCAGTGAGCTCCGCTCCCAGGACCCGCAGATCTCGGTCATCATGATCACCGCCTACGGCACCGTCGAGAATGCGGTCAGGGCCATGCAGGTTGGGGCGGCCAACTTCGTCCAGAAACCCTGGGACAACGAAAAACTGCTGGCCGATGTACGCGCTGCCGTGGCCCGCCACCGGGCCGAAGAAGAAAACATCCAGCTTAAGCGGGCCCTCAAGCAACGCTACAACTTCGAAAACATCGTGGGCAAGAGTGAGCCCATGCTGAAGATCTTCGACCTGGTGGCGCAGGTGGCGCCCAGCCGCTCCACGGTGCTGCTGCAGGGTGAAAGCGGCACCGGCAAGGAGCTGATCGCCAAGGCCATCCACCTGAATTCCCCGCGCCGCGACCGACCTTTCGTTCCGGTCAACACCGGCTCCATGCCTCCCGATCTCCTGGAATCCACGCTTTTCGGACACGTGAAGGGCGCGTTTACTAGCGCGATCGCCTCCAAGAAGGGGCTGTTTGAAATCGCCGACCGGGGAACCCTCTTCCTGGACGAAATCGGCACCATGGGCATGGACATCCAGAGCAAGATCCTGCGCGTGCTCCAGGACCGCAAGTTCATGCACCTGGGAGGCGTACACGAGTTGCAGGTGGACGTCCGCATCATCGCGGCCACCAACGTGGACTTGAAGCAGCAGGTGCGCGACGGCAAGTTTCGCGAGGATCTGTTCTATCGCTTGAACGTCATTACTGTCGACCTGCCGCCCCTGCGCCAGCGCAAGGAAGATATTCCCCTGCTGGTGGAGTTTTTCCTCCATAAATATTCGGCCGAGAATGAACGTCCGCTGCGGCGGATTACTGCCGAGGCGCTGCGCCCACTGCTGACCTACGCCTGGCCGGGCAATGTGCGCGAACTGGAGAATGTGGTGGAGCGCGCCGTGGTGCTCTCCTCCGGAACCGAGATTGGCCCCGATCTGCTGCCCGACCAGATCTCTGGACGCAGCACCGCATTTCCGGTACCCGAACCTCGCAGCGCCGATTCTTCTCTCTTCGACATCATGGAAGACTGCGAGCGCCACGTGATCGTGGACATGCTGGAAAAGTGCAACTGGAACCAGACTGAAGCGGCCGAGCGCTTCCATGTTCCGCTCTCCACCCTGAACCAGAAAATCAAGCGCCTGAACATTGAGATCAAGAAGAAGTTGCGGGAGTAGCCTGTAGGTGCAGGCCAGCTCGTTAATGGGGTGTCATGCTGACCCTGAGCCCGGCAAGGGAAAGCATCTCTACCGCGGCAGGCTCGGCGGAGGTAGGGATTCGTCGCTTCGCCCGGAATGACAATCGCTTGCCAACTGGTCCGTAGCACCACTGAGCTCTGTTATAGTTTCGTTTCCAGCCCCCGAGCGGGGCCACGAACGCATGGAACTGATCTCGCCCACGGAGTTCGCCCGCGATACCGTACAGGCCTTGCAGGAATACTCCGTGCTGGCCGCGCAATCCGTCGCCAACCTCTTCCGCTATCCCCGCTACATGGCGGACATGTTCCAGCAGGCGGACCTGATCGGTGTGGGATCGCTGCCCATCGTGGTGCTTACCGGATTTTTTACCGGCGCGGTGCTGGCCTTGAACAGCGCCAGCATGCTGCAGAGATTTGGGTCACTCACGCTCATCGGCCAGCTGGTTTCGGTGGGCATGGTGCGCGAATTGGGGCCAGTCCTGACCGGACTCATGGTGGCCGGCCGCAACGCCTCCGGCATGGCCAGCGAACTTGGCTCCATGATCGTGACCGAACAGATCGACGCCATGCGCGCCCTGGGCACCGACCCCCTGAAGAAGCTGGTGACTCCGCGCATGATCTCCACCGTGTTCATGCTCTTCTTCCTCACCATCATCTCCGACCTGCTGGGACTGGTGGGAGGCGGAGTCGTTTCCAGCCTTATCTTCGGACTGGATTCCCACCAGTACTGGAGTTCGGCCTGGCAGGTTCTGGTGTTTCAGGACGTTTTTACCGGGCTCATCAAACCGGTGCTTTTCGGATTCATTATCGCGACCGTGGGATGCTATTACGGAATGTCCGCCCGCGGCGGCACCCAGGGGGTAGGACGGGCCACGACGCAGGCGGTGGTTGCGTCCTCGGTGTTTATCCTGCTGGTGGATTTCTTTGCCACCAAGTTGCTGATTTCGATCTTCGGCTACCGCTAAACCATGTCTGCACCGCCGACTGCCATTGAACAGCCAACACAGTCCACCCAGGACGTGTCCCCGCACGCCATCGTTTTCGACAACGTATCCATTGCCTTCGATGACAATGTTGTGCTCGACGGAATTTCCTTCCAGCTTCCCCATGGCGAGACCAAAGCCCTGTTCGGAGTCGCGGGCACCGGCAAGAGCACCATCCTGAAGCTGGCACTGGGCCTGATCAAGCCGGACAGTGGAGACATCTACGTGCTCGGCGAGAATGTGACCCGGATGAAGGAAGAAGATTTGTTCGAACTGCGGCGCCGAGTGGGCATCGTGTTTCAGGAGAGCGCGTTGTTCGATTCGCTCACAGTCCGGGAGAATGTCGCATTCCGGCTGATGGAGGAAGGCGACATAGGAGAGGACGAACTCGAACGCCGCGTGCGGGAAGCCCTGAGCTTCGTGGAACTCGAGCACACCTTGGATCTGTTTCCGTCGGAACTTTCCGGAGGCATGCGGCGGCGCGTGGCCATCGCGCGGGCCATCATCACCCAGCCCGAGATCCTGCTCTACGACTCCCCTACCGGCGGCCTGGATCCGGTAACTTCCACCACCATCGTCGAGCTGATCGTAAAGCAGCGCGACGTCTACAAGACCAGCTCTCTGCTGGTCACCCAGCGCCTGCAGGATGCGTTTACCATGGCCACCCACTGCTTCGACCGCAAGAGCAATCGCATGGTGCCGCTCCCGCCCGGTACCCGCGGCGAGGTTCCCATTTCGTTCCTCATCCTGCGCGACGGCAAGGTGATTTTCGACGGCGACGCCCAGGAACTGGCGCACTCGCGGGATGAGTACATCCGGGAGTTCATCTCGTAGGAATTGAGAAATTCAGGAAACTAGTGAGAGCGCGAGACCCTTCGCCCGGCGAAGCGCCGGGCCCGGGATAACGTCAGCTAAACCTACATTCCCACGCCCAAAACCATTGGCGACGTCATCCTGAGTGGCCTTTCAGGCCGCGAAGGATCTGGCGCGTAGTGCCGGCAGACCCCTGGAGGCTAGCTGGCCTTGGCCCGCGCCGCCTCCGCCGCCGTCTTGCGAAACGCAGCCTGTCGTTCCTTCATCTGCGCTAGCCGTTCGCGGCCCGCTTTCGTGCTCATGATGACCTTTTCCACATTGCCGAAGGCTGTCGGACTCTTCATCTTCTCCCGCAATTCCTTCAAGAACGGATGAATCTTGGCGAAGATGAAAAACATCTCCCCGGAAAAGCTGCCTTCCATGAAGAGATCCTGGTTTATCACGCCGTGCACCACCATGGACGCGGCCAACTCCCAATAGCCGGTGACCTGGCGCAGCCAGGCATTCTCCTGCGTCCCCATGGCCATCCCGATCTTCATTACATCGTCGGCATTCTCCGGCCAGAAACTCAGCCACCAGTTACGCGCCTTGCGGATTTCCGCTTCGCGGCGCAGGTCGTACAGCTTGAGGATTAACTCGGCATCAGCAGCAGTGGGCTTTTTCGACATGAAAACCTCCAGAGGAATTGGGTAATTGTGTGATTTGGTAATCGGGTGATTCAGAAGTTATTCGATTCCAGGAACGGTTTCGAGGTCGCAGGAAATTACCCGATTACCCGATTACAAAATTACCCAATCGCCCCAACTTACCCGACCGGCGCGGCTTCCGCCGGTGCCGGCCGCTCGTACTCGCACTCCTTGTTCGGGCACGCGATCACCGGGCCCGACTTCAGCATCTTCTCAACCAGGTACTCATGGCCGCAAGTCGGGCACTTCTCTGCCACCGGCTTGTGCGCTGAGGTGAACTTGCACTTCGGATAATTCGAGCAGCCGTAGAACGTGTTTCCCTTGCGTGCCCGCTTCTCTACCAGTTCGCCGTCCTTGCACAACGGGCACTTCACGCCAATGAAGTTCTGCTTGACGTACTTGCACTCGGGATACCCACTGCACGAAGTGAACTCGCCGTAGCGCCCGTGCCGGATCATCAAGTTGCGGCCACATTTGGGGCAGAGCTCATCCAACGGGATGTCCGGCACCTTCTTGCCCTGGTCCAGCCGCCGCGTGGTCTTGCAATCCGGATACCCCGTGCAGGCCATGAACTGGCCGAAGCGTCCGCGCTTCAGCACCATTACCCGTCCGCAGTTCTCGCAGTATTCCTCCTGCGTTGTCTCCTGCACGTCGGCCGAATCCAGGTCCGGCAGGTTGATGGGATTTTCCTTCGTGAACGTGCACGTGTTCGGATCGTCCTTGTCATAGGAACTGCAAGCGTAAAACGAACCGTGCTTGCCCCACTTGATCACCAGCGGAGACCCACAGCGCTCGCACTTCTCGTCCGTGGGCTTCTCCATCCGCTTGATGTTCTCCATGTGCTTCTGGGCGTAACGGAGGTCCTTCTCAAACTTCCCATAGAATTCAGCCAGCGCGTTGGTCCACGTCTCCTTGCCTTCTTCGATCTCGTCGAGTTCCTCTTCCAGCCGCGCGGTGTACTGCACGTCGAAGATATCGGGAAAATTCTCGACCAGGAGATCGGTGACCACCAGACCGATTTCCGTGGGCACGAACTTCCCCCCCAGCTTCTGCACGTACTGCCGCTCCTGGATAGTGCTGAGGATCGCGGCGTAGGTAGAAGGCCGTCCGATGCCGCGCTCTTCCAGTTCCTTCACCAGTGAAGCTTCGTTGTAGCGCGGCGGAGGCTCGGTGAAATGCTGCTCCGGCTTTAGGCCCTTGAGCGTCAGCTTCTGCCCAGGCTCCAGCGGCGGCAGCTTGTGCTTGAGTTCTTCTTCCTCTTCGTCCTTGCCTTCCTTGGACTCTTCGTAAACCTTGAGGAAGCCGTCGAACTTGAGCACTGAGCCGGTCACGCGGAACCAAAAGGTATCAGCCCCCGACTTGGCGTCGATGTCCACCGTGGTCTGGTCGAACACCGCAGGCATGATTTGCGAAGCCACAAAGCGCTGCCAGATCAGCTTGTACACCTTATATTCGTCTTCTTTCAGATACTGCTTGATCTGGTCAGGATGGCGCATCACCGAAGTCGGCCGGATGGCCTCGTGCGCCGCCTGGGCCTCCTTCTTCTCTTTGTAGGTGTTGGGCGTCCCCGGCAGGTACGAATCGCCGTACTGCGACTTGATGTACTCGCGCACTTCGGCCAGCGCGTCGTTGGAAACCCGCGTCGAGTCGGTACGCATGTAGGTGATGAGGCCGACCAGGCCTTCCTCGCCCAGTTCCACGCCTTCGTACAGCCGCTGGGCAATCATCATGGTGCGCTTCACGCTGAAACGCAGCTTGCGCGACGAGTCCTGTTGCAGCTTGCTGGTGGTAAACGGCGGAGTCGCATTGCGCCGCCGTTCTTTCCTTTCGACCGTGCGTACGACCCACTCGGCTGGCTCCAGGGCCGCGCGGATCTTCTCCGCTTCCTCGCCGTTGGTGACCTCGATCTTCTCTTCGCCCTTGCCGAGAAAACGCGCATCGAACGCAGGAGGCTTGCTGGCTGCCAGATGCGCGTCAATCGTCCAGTATTCCTGCTTGATGAACGCCTTGATTTCGCGTTCACGCTCGACGATCAGGCGAAGAGCCACGGTCTGCACGCGGCCTGCCGACAAACCGCGCCGCACTTTGTCCCAAAGCAACGGCGAAACCTGGTACCCCACCAGGCGGTCGAGCACGCGCCGCGCCTGCTGCGCGTCCACCAGGTGGCGGTCAATATCACGCGGATGCTCGAATGCTTCCTGTACCGCGCGCTTCGTAATCTCGTTGAAGGTGACCCGCCGGATGCGCTCGCTGCCTTCGTCCTTCTTCTTTTTCTTCTTGCCTTTGGAACCATCGCCCAGTTCATCGGCCAGGTGCGCGGCAATGGCTTCGCCTTCGCGGTCCGGGTCAGGCGCCAGGAAAATGTTGTCTGCGGAGGACGCCAGCTTCTTCAGCTTCGCCAGTACCTTCTCTTTGCCGGGGATAACGATGTAGTCGGTTTCGAAGTCATTATTAACATCGACCCCGAGCGTGCTCTTGGGCAGGTCCTTGACGTGACCGAGCGAGGCTTCGACCGTGAAGCCTTTGCCCAGATACTTCTGGATGGTCTTCGCCTTGGCCGGCGACTCTACAATGACTAAACCTTTGGACAATGTCCCCTCAGCTGGCAGTTTTCTGTTTCCGAAGCTAGCACGAATGGGAGGAAGTCAACAAGTTTGCGCTAGAACGCCTTGACGAAATTCTTTCCCGGCAGCTGTCTCACTTTGCCTGCCAGTTCGAGCTCAAAGAGCGCCGCAAATATCTCCGACGAGGACAATTCCGGCTCCAGCCTCTCCACGATCTCATCGATCTGAGTAGCCTCATCAGCCTTCAATACCTTCAAGATCTTCCGCTCATGCGGGCCTATCTCGTCGTCCTTGAATAGAGATGCCGTTCCCTCCGCCCGCGATTCAGCAGCGTCCTTCGGCTCCAGCGCAAGCCGTACTTCCGTGGGCAGTTCTTCCCAAACGTCATCCCACGTAGCCACCAGCTTGGCGCCCTGTTTGATCAGAGTATTCGGCCCCCAGGAATTCTTGTTGGTGACGTTGCCCGGGACCGCATAAACATCGCGCCCCTGCTCCAGCGCGCATCGTGCTGTGATGCGGGTACCGCTGTATTCGGCTGCTTCCACCACCAGCACGCCCAAGGAAAGGCCACTGATAATGCGGTTCCTGATGGGAAAATTCTGGGGCGCAGGAAAGGTGCTTAAGGGAAATTCGGAAACCAAGGCTCCCCCCAGCGCCAGCATCTGTTCCGTGAGTCGCGTGTTCTCTTTGGGATAAATCACATCAATGCCCGTGCCGAGCACAGCGACGGTCTTGCCCTTGCCCGCAATCGCACCGCGATGTCCGGCCGTATCCACACCGCGCGCCAAGCCACTGAAAATCACCAGGCCACGCGCCGCCAAGTCACACGCCAGGCGCTCGGCCATGCCGGTGCCATAGGGGGTAGGGTGGCGGGTGCCAATCACGGCGATGCCCGGCTGCGACACAGCCTCAGCGTTCCCACGCACATACAGCACTAGGGGCGGATCGTAAATTTGCTTGAGCTGCGAGGGATAGGCCGCGTCTTCGAAGGCCACAATCTGCGCCCCGGCCGCGCGCGCCAGTTCGTCGTTGGCCAGTTCCAGCGACCGCCCGGTGCCCAGCGATTGCGCTGCCACCGCCGGAATGCCGGCTGCTTCCAACTCAGTAAGCGATGCCCGGAAGACCGCCTGCACGCCGCCAAAATGGTCAACCAGGTGCCGAGCCTTGGTCGGCCCTAGCCCTGGCGTGAGGGTCAACGCCAGCCACTCCAGCGTGTGCGTTTCGCACGACAACACTGCTGCTTCCGTCACCGCAACCTCCACGGAGCCTTACCGCGGACTGTGACAGTTCACCAAAGCGCTGTCAAGGTAAGCCGACACACAGGTTTGTTAGAATCGAACATTGGGCATGAGACGCCTGC
>JAIQET010000073.1 GCA_020073645.1 Terriglobia bacterium
AACCAAGTCACTGCTCACCAAAGCTGCCACCTCCACCGCCGTGCTGGATGTGATCGACAAGGCGACGAGAGAACTGGCGGAAGACGACTTTTTCCTGCTGACGTATTCCGGCCACGGCGGGCAAATCAATGATGTTGACGATGAAGAGCCTGACGGCTTGGATGAAACCTGGGTGTTGTATGACCGCCAGCTTGTCGACGATGAGCTGTACGCCATATGGTCCCATTTCCGGCCAGGCGTGCGTATCTTTGTCTTGTCTGATAGCTGCCACAGCGGCACCATGACAAAAGCTATGTTCCTCAACCCCACACTGTATGTCCCGCATCTGGAGTCGCGCGTGCGCGCCAGTGCGGCCGCCAACCTGAGACCGAAGTTTCTGCCCCCGGAGGTACAGGCCAGGATCTATAAGGAGCGGGCAGTACTGTACGACGACATTCGGAAGAAGACTCCCCGTAGGGAGAAGGTCAACGTAGAGTGCAGTGTCATTTTGATCTCTGCCTGCCAGGACAACCAGGTGGCCATGGATGGAAACAAGAACGGACTGTTCACCGAGAACTTGCTGAGAGCCTGGAACAGGGGCAATTTCACTGGTGGCTACCATCACTTCCGCAACGAACTCGCTGGGCTCATGCCGCCGACCCAGAGCCCGAAGTACACCATGGTGGGCCATCGCGAGCGCGCTTTCGAGCGCCAGAGGCCCTTCACCATCACGGTGCCGCGCGTTGCCGTGGCAGCCTGACCCTTACCCAACAATCGCATGTCTGCAAGGGGCGCCCCGTGGCGCCCCTTCGTTGTTTATGGCGATGCTGAGAGGATTTCTCTCACGCCAGTTGAAACCACAATTGTCCCCCAGACACGTGCCTGGGTGACGCAGGTCACGGCACAGGCCAGGAGCCACGGGGAGAATTAGATTGTCTAAGTGTGCGATCCGCCAAACTTGGGTAATCCTGCCTGCCAGGCTGCCCTTGAAGACGCACCATGCGAGGAAGCGGCGGATGTCCGCTCCTTCCTTTTGCATCACTTCCAGATGTGCGGTGGGAGGCGACCATGAAAATACTGGCATTCAACAGCAGCCCCAAGATGGACAAAGGGAACACCGCCTTGATCCTGAACCCTTTTCTTGAGGGAGCGCGAGAAGCAGGCGGCGAGGTCGAGGTCTTCTGTACCAAGACGCTGAACATCAACCCCTGCCAGGGAGAGTTCAATTGCTGGCTGAAGACGCCCGGCAAGTGCTTTCAAGAAGACGACATGCAGATGCTTCATCCCAAGTTGCGGGAGGCCGACGTCTGGGTGTTTGCCAGCCCACTTTATGTGTGGGGTGTGTCCGGACCGATGAAAAACCTGATGGACCGGATTATTCCTCTGATTGAGCCCTCGATCGAACTGCGTTATGGGCACTGTACTCACCCCATTCGCACCGACGTGAAGACCCGAAGCATTGTGCTGGTATCCAGTTGCGGATTCTGGGAGATGGACAACTTTCATCCCTTGCTGGTGCAGATGGAAATGCTGTGCAAGGTCATTGGTTTCCACTTTGCGGGTGCACTGCTGCGTCCCCACGCGCACGTGTTGGCTCCCATGCTGCAGGCGGGGATGCCGGTGGGAGATGTATTGCAGGCGACGAAACAAGCGGGTCGGCAGCTGGTGGAGAACGGCACCGTGTCGGCCGAAACGCTCAAAATGGTCAGTCGTGACCTGATGTCCCGGGAAGTATTCCTCCAGGTCGCGAATGCTCAATTCGAGGAGGCCATGGAAGCACTGGAGGTGGCCTGACCCTGGACCTGGGTTCCTCCAGAGCCCGGAGAGGAGATCGACGCTGCGACTCCCACCTCTATCACAGCGCTCCCAGAAACTCCTTCCACGGAGTTGCAACCAATGTTTCGGTGCTGGAGTGTCCGTAGGCGCGGATAATCATGGCTGCCTTCTCAATTTGCTTCGGATCGTCCGCCTCGACGAGATCTACGACGTCGAAGCGTCCTAACGTAGCGAAACTACCCTTCCAGGTAACGTCGGGGCATTGCTTCCTGATCTTCGCGGACACGGCACTCGCCAAATCCTTAAAATCTCTGGGATCATCGAATGCCTCGGGAGAAAAGCGACTCAGGATGATGTAGGTAGTCATGGCGTGCCTCCTTACTGGCCAGCTTCGGACAGCGGCCTCCCTCGAACTATGCTCGGTCTCTAATGAAATGCTACTCCCTGGGCAACGTTGTAAACTAATGGCAGATGCCTCCCAATCCGGGAGGTCGGAGTTCTGGCCTGGAGCAGGGCATCTCCGAACGCGGAGGCCCACGGTGAATCCCGCAACCGCATTCTCGTACAAACTCTCCTGGGAAAAGAGAGTCCTTCTGGTCGGCGGATCCGAATTCAGACGGAACCTGCGGGCAAGCTTGTTACGGGGTCATGGACTGCAGGTGGAAGTTGCCCACAACATCGCCGAGGGCCGCTCACTGTGGCAACCCAATACCTATGACTGGGTCCTGGTAGACATTCGCCGTCAAATGCCAGGAGAAGCGCTTGAGTTCTGTCAACAATTAAAGAAGGCGGATCCGCGGCAGCAGATTGCATTCCTCGTCGGACCGCCCGCGTACGTGTCACTCAACTGGCCGGACGAAGCCATAACCGAGGACGAAAGGGAAGACTTGTCCAAGGCGTTCCTGGCAGCTGCGTGAGAACTTGGCCGAACATCGTGGGATAGCAGTCTGCGGCACCTACCAAAAAATCCCAGTTCCGCCTTTACGCTTCCACCAAAGCGTCTGTGACAAATCGGTATTTGAGAAAGGCCTTGCCTTCAGCAGTGACCAACACTCTGTAGCCATCCCATGATATAAGGTGGGTCTCCTCCAGAAACCGAAGCCACTGCACAAAACTGCAGCCCTCATAGATCTCGGGGAAGCACGCGGCAGCTTTGTCAAAAGACGGACGCAGGCGCGCAACCGGAATGCCCGATCCTCCGCCGGACTCTATGAGCTCTAGAGCGGAAATCGGCGCTTCCCAAAGAACTGCGTAGATCGGATCATATGCCTGGATAATCGAAAGCAGGGCCAGCGGCTTTTGCAGGGATAGGGTTCTCTTTCGACGAATCTCTCGCGATTCAAGCGTGTCTGCGAGCCACAACAAAACCCCAATGCCCAAGAACAGCAGGAATGAGGCAACGGCCAGGATTAGTACCAGCATGGCCCACCCCTATTCGGATGTTCCACCCGCCGCGCGCTCAAATCCGTGAGGGCTGTCACCATCGAGTGTGACCGGCTTCCGGGGTGCCGTTATTGGGACGGCCTGTCAACCGGCGGAATCGCCCACCACTTGCTCGATCAGCTTTCTCATGCGTTGATAGTGAGATCCCTTCCAGTAGATTCGATCGCATTCCAGGCAAACGTGGAACTGCTCGTAGTATTGCTTCGTCTTGGGCAGCAGTCGATGGCTGACCAAGTCCTTGGGAACCGTATGCAACAATGCGTTGCAGTGCAGGCAACGGCGAAATGGAACAATCGATCCGGATAGATCAAAGCGTCGCAGCACCTCAACCAACTGTTGCTGGGGATGTACTGACCGCACGAAGTGTCCGTGAGTCACAATACTCCGCTTCAACAGCCCACGATCTCTAGTCAGGAGAATTCGCCTCTCGTCCTTGGAAATCTGGGCGAGCTCGGCATCCTGAGAATCATTGCAATAGAAGCTGTCGAAACCCAGCATACGCAGATAGGCCGCCAGTCGGCCGAGGTGCGTGTCAAGTATGAAGCGCATATGGGGAGGCGGAGAGCCAACCCTAGCAAGAGGAGCGGTGTCAATCGACCGGAAAACGGGATAGACACTGATTCGATCTCCGTCGCGCGGGTGCCAGGAGAAATCCACGGAACGGCCATTGACCAGGATGAGATCAATTTCGGTGTGCGGCACTCCGAAGGCTTCGATCACATCCTTGACGGATGCGCTGGCATCGAAAGCACAGGTGAAGCCGTTCCCCCTTTGGGATGACGGGAGCAAGTCGTTCAACTCCGCGTAGAATCGAAAATAAGCTCGCTGCATGTGGCTGCTCTACGCTGGCTCCTACAAAGCTGCCTCCCACTAGATTCTAGGTCGATAGGGCAGCGGGAGGCGGAGCGCTGTCTTCCCATTTTGGTACTAGATTCCGAACACTCTTCCTTGGGCGTATTGAGTCCCCGGCAGCACAGGCTCACAATGAAGATGGTTCTGGTGGCCAGCCGACTCTCTACCTGAGATCCGATTTGGCCTGGTCGTTTAACCCACAGCCCGGACCCGGTTCTCCCCCCGGGGGACGACCCCGGTCTCCCTGGTCCACAAGGAGGTAAAGGCCATGCTGGGTATGAGCTTGCTTTCCTTCCTGGTTCTTACGCTCATCGGTGCAGTCGTAGCGGTCGTTTATCACAATGTACTTCGGTATCGCTTTCTGGAGGGCAACGACGCTCTCGTCGGAAAGCTGATCATAGGCTGGTTTGGTGCCTGGCTCGGTTCACCGATACTCGGATATTGGCTCTGGAAAGTTGACAACGTGTACGTGGTGCCCGCGATCCTGGGTGCCATTGTCGCCATCCACCTGAATGTCCTGGCGTGGAAGGCGCTGGCGAAGCTCGCCAGTATGCGACTCACGGCCGTAAGAGAAGAAGTCCGGCCGGTGAAGACTCCGATCGCCGCCTGATTCGGCGTATCGATGGACGCAAGCGGGCACGGGTGCAGGCGGACAACTGACCACTGACACAGTGGTCAAAAGGGGGCTTGTATGCCGGAGCAAAGGGTGTTGTGTGTCTCATTCGACATGACAGTTTCAGACAACCGACGCGCTGCCCTCACAGAGGCGGGATATACCGTGAGGGCCACGAACCGGATCAAGGAAGGCCTGGATTGGCTTTCCCGCGAGAAATTTGATCTGGTGATTATCGGGCACAGATTCTCGACGGAAGACAAATACGTGCTGGCGGTCGAGGCCAGGGAGAAGGCGAAGACTCCGGTTCTGCTGGTATGCGGTGCTTCTGCGGATTCCGAGATCCCTGCGACTGGCCGTGTGTACGCGCTGGAAGGTACCGCAGGCCTGCTGGCTGCGGTGGGGAGACTGTTGCCGATCGAAGTGGCAGGCGCGCCGGGAGCAGCCGCTTAGGGTTGGCGTCCGTCGATTCAGGACAACACCGCAAGCAAAAGCCCGTCACGACAGTGGGAGCGGTGTCGGGAGTGGGGGTGTGTGATGCTCTTTCAAGAAGAAGATGAGGACGAGGAAACGCTGCCCTTCGAGGATCGAGCCGAGGCAGGTCGGATACTGGCGACCAAACTGTCCGCATATTCTGGTCGCGACGACGTGCTTGTGCTGGGACTACCGCGCGGCGGCGTGCCTGTGGCTTTCCAGGTAGCACAGGCGCTAAGGGCACCCCTGGATGTTTTTGTGGTGCGAAAGCTGGGCACCCCCTGGAACCGCGAACTGGGCATGGGCGCGATTGCTCCAGGTGGCGTGCAGATACTCGATCTCTCGATCGTAAGAGAACTGTGCGTGACTGACGAAGCGATTCGTGAGGTAGCGGCCGCCGAGTTGCAGGAACTGGAACGCCGCGAGCGGCTGTATCGAAGCGGTCGCCCCCCGCTGTCGGTGGCCGGGAAGACAGTGATTCTGGTAGATGACGGCATTGCGACTGGCTCCAGCATACTGGCCGCGATCGCGGCACTCCGCCGGCAACAAGCGGCGCGAATTGTAGTAGCCATTCCTGTGGCTCCAGCCACTGCCTGCAGCGCCATCCGGATGGAAGCGGATGAAGTTGTCAGCGTGGCTGAGCCGGAGATGTTCTTTGCGGTTTCGCAGTGGTATGCGGACTTCAGCCAAACCACCGACGACGATGTGCGAGCTTTGCTGGGGGAAGCGGGCCGGTCCATGCCACGCGCTGCCTGAGTCAGCGCGAGAAACCGCGGGGAGGAGAAAATGCAGAGACATTTTTCAAACAGGGGCGAGGCCCTCGCTGAGATGGCGGCCGCCAAGATGATGGCTGACCGAAAGCCGCCGACAAAATCCGAGTGGGCCGACCAGTCGGGCCGGCGCATCGCGCCTGGGCAATGGCAATCATCTGTCGAAGTGATTCGACCAGCGAGGCCGGTGACAAAGAAAGAATCCAAGGCGAAAGTCAAACCTGTTCTGGGGCCGCCCGAGCTTTAGCTTGATTGGTCGTGGAACTGGATGCGCGGAAGGAGTTGGCGAAAGCAGACAGGGTATCACCGATGAAGCAGTCACCTGTTGCTGACGAACTGGGCATCGATCTGGCGTCGAGAAGGGAAGAGGAGCTTTTCAAGTGGTTCGTGGCGTGTTTGCTGTTCGGCAAGCCCATTCAACGTGAGATTGCCGAGCGCGCCTACCTGGAACTCATCCATGCCCGGCTTGTGAGTCCTGATGCGATTCTCCGCGCCGGGTGGGACAAACTTGTGCGCCTGCTCGATCAGGCACACTACGTACGGTACGATTTTTCCACCGCGACGAAGCTCCTCGAGGTTTCAAAAGAGCTAAAGGAACGCTACGGCTCCCTCACCAACCTGGTTGCCCAAGCAACAACACCGGGTGAGCTTTCTGCCAGGGTGCAGGAGTTCAGGCATGTCGGTCCCGTCACTGCCCGCATCTTCTTGCAGGGAGTACAGCCCATTTGGTACGGCTCACCCGTGCTCCGCAGGCAAATTGGCAAGAAGGAGTCGGGAGGCGATGATCTTGCCCAGGTTCAGTGTGCCGCTCGTCACTGAAACCAGCTTCGGAGAGTGATACAAGGGCAGTGAGCGCGGAGGTGGACTCATGTTGTATCCAGCGGCTCCCACTGGCAGCGAAATGCGCTCACGCCAGCACCGACTCGACCAGGAAATCGGTTTCATCGACGCCTTACCCGGAGCCGAGTTCACTTCCCGGCTATCACAAATCACTGCCGCACCCTCGGACCGCAGGACTTTTCTGAAGGCGGTTACCTTCCCTTGTCTGGCGGCTTGCGCGGCAGCGTGGGCCCACAACAGTTTTGCTCTTCCTTTGGAGGCTGCAGCCGTCGCAGAAGACGATTCCCGCTTTCGAGTCGAGGCCAGATTCTATGAAAAACTCCCGGGCAAGAATGTCCGGTGCAAGCTTTGTCCACGCGGCTGCATCGTCGGCGACCGGGAGCGTGGGCACTGCCGCGTTCGAGAAAACCGGGGTGGAACTTATTACTCCCTGGTGCATTCGCGGGTCTGTGCCGCGCATATAGACCCAATCGAGAAGAAGCCCTTCTTTCACTTCCATCCCGGTGTGTTGGCATTTTCCATTGCCACGGCCGGATGCAACGTGAATTGCAAATTCTGCCAGAACTGGGAGATTTCGCAAGCCAGGCCCGAAGAACTGCCGGCCACGTATCTGCCTCCCGCGGCCGTGGCGGCTTCGGCCAGGCAGAACCAGTGCCCGGCTGTGGCATTCACCTACAGCGAACCAACGGTGTTTAACGAGTTCGTGACCGACACGGCCGATGCCGCGCGTGCGCAGGGACTGAAGAGCGTAGTTGTGTCGAATGGCTTCATCCAGCAGGAACCGCTCAAGAAACTGTGTCAGCATGTGGACGCGATCAAGGTTGATCTGAAATCATTCTCGCCGAGCTATTACCGGGACGTGGTCAACGGCGAACTCCAGCCGGTGCTGGATACGCTGGTCACGATTCGCAAGCAGGGCAGGTGGACAGAGATCGTGTACCTTGTCGTCCCCACCCTTAACGACGGGGACAAGGAGTTCCGCGATCTCGCCCGCTGGATCAAGTCCAACGTGGGGTCAGATGTTCCCATCCACTTTACGCGTTTCCATCCTTTGTACCTGCTGAAGAACCTTCCCCCGACTCCGGTGGAGACGCTGGAGCGGGCAAAGGCCATTGCCGATGCCGAGGGCCTGCAATATGTCTATGTGGGCAACGTGCCGGGGCATCCGGCTGAGAACACCTACTGCCCCAAGTGCCATCGGCTTATCATTGAGCGTGCAGGCTTCACCGTAGCGCAGATGCATGTGCGCAAGGGGAAGTGCGAGTATTGCCAGCACGTCATCCCCGGCGTGTGGGGAGCGTGAGGTGATGCGGAAGAGATGGAGTATCGTATGAAAATGCGGCTGATCTCCGCCTTTATTCTCTTGCTGGCGATGTCGGTGACTTCGCAACGCTTGGCCGCTGCATCCTCAGATGAGATCAGGCAACCGGCCGTATCCGGGTCCTTTTATCCTCAGGACCCGAAGGAACTGGCGGCGGCAGTGGATGGGATGATCGCTCGTGCTGTGGTTCCACAGACCCAGGATCACATCGTTGCCTTGATTGCGCCACACGCCGGGTACCCCTACTCGGGCGCGGTCGCGGCGCATAGTTACGCGTTACTCAAGGGGCTAAAGATCCATCGAGTGGTGGTGATCGCTCCCTCTCATTATGAGGAATTTCCATTCGCCTCGGTCTATGACGGCAGCGCGTATGCGACTCCTCTGGGGAAGGTTCCGGTGGACAAAGTGTTTGCCCGCAAACTCGCCGGCATGAGTCCGCTGATCAAGCTCTCCAGCCGCGGACATGTACCTTCTCCGGGCCGGGCGGAACATTCCCTGGAAGTTGAGCTTCCGTTTTTGCAACGAACCTTGTCGGATTTCGAAGTCGTGCCCATCGTGATGGGCGAGCAGAGCTATGAAGCCAGCCGCGCTCTTGGGGTCGGGCTTGCCGAGTTGATTCAAGGATCAGATACACTGATCGTGGCCAGTTCGGATCTCTCCCACTATCACCCTTACGACGAAGCCTCTACGCTCGACCACAAGACCCTAAACGCCATCAGCGAGTGGGATTATTTGACCCTTTCCCGCAATTTCCAGATGCGTATCTGGGAGGCCTGCGGCGGAGGGCCGATTGTTGCGGCGATGATCGCGGCGGAGCGTCTGGGAGCCACGCGCGCCAACCTACTCAAATACGCGAATACCGGGGACGTAACTGGTGACCACAGCCGTGTGGTGGGCTACGGCGCGGTAGCGCTGCTGCAAACCGCCAACCATCGTGTGGTCGAAGGGCCGCGCTTCTCCCTCAGCCGGGCGGAGAAGCAACGGTTGCTGGACATCGCCCGGAGAGCTGTCGAGACCGCGGTCAAGGAAAACAAGGTGATTGAAGTTCCAGCCGATTTGTCCCAGCCCCTGACGCAAGACCGGGGGGCCTTTGTGACGATTCGGAAGAACGGTGAACTGCGCGGTTGCGTCGGCTACACAGGATCGATCAAGCCGCTCGCGCTTACCGTGCGGGATGTGGCTATCCTGGCCGCTCTGAGGGACACGCGGTTCCCGCCGGTTACGGTCAGGGAACTGCCGCAGTTGAAGTACGAGGTCTCAGTACTCTCGCCGATGCGCCGCATCTTTGATACCAAGCAGATACGCGTTGGAGAGCACGGGCTGCTCATGAAGAATGGCCCCAACGAGGGGATCCTTCTTCCCCAGGTCGCAAGTGACGAGGGGTGGGATCGAAAAACATTTCTGGAGCAAACCGCCGTCAAGGCCGGCCTTCCCGCGAGTGCCTGGCGGGACAAGGATACCGACATCTTCTTCTTCACCGCGCTGGTCTTTGGAGAGCCTGCAGCGCCAGCCGTCACTCCTGAGGAGCCGCTTCCTCAAAAGCCACCCAGCCGGCCAGGAGACCGGGTACCAAATTTACCGCCGCGATAAGTACCGCTGATCGCAAGAACCCGAAGACGGGGAGCAGTAACGCACTCACCGCAAGCGCGCCCAGGCACGCACCCACCAAATCCAAAGCGTAGAGCGTTCCCAGACTTACCGGAGCGGATTTTGAACCGGCAAAGAAGACTTCGCTGGCGAGAGGGAACTGATACCCGCCGAGCAAGCCGGACGCCAACGCCAGTACCGGAAACAAAACCTGACTCACCAGGGTCAGGCCCATCGGGTTTCTGATTCCCGAGAGAAGAACGAACAACGCGTATAGCGCGACCGGAGAAAATGCACCAACGAGTTGCAGTCCCGCCAACATCACCATCTTCCGATCGAGCAAGGTCGTCGGGGAACTCCTCGAACGCCGCAGACGCCACCAGCTCCCCAGAGCCATGCCCACCATGAAGAAGGCAATCACAATGGCAAGCTGATGGTAGACGTAGCCGTAGATGGCCTGAAAACCCAGCAGGAGCAGTACTTCGAGACCGATGAGAGTGAAGCCGGTGGCTGCGGTGCAAAAAGCCGCGCTGGCCCGGGGGCGTCCAGCTCGGTGCGGCAGCCAATGTACCGCAGCCCCAATTGCCAGCAGAAGCACTCCGAGCCAGGCCATCACATAGCTGAAGTTCACCCGCGCGATTGTCTCAAAGATCCGGCGATAGCCCTGATTGAACTGAGTACTCCACAGCGCAACGTCGAAATAGTATGCGATAGGCGCGAAGTCACGGTTCACCGGTGTGTCGCCACGCGGCTCGATTTGCCGGCTGAGATCCAGCATGCGGTCCGGCATCATGCGGAACGGAATGTAGTACTCGCGCACATAGCGGGTTTCAATGTGTCGGGACCGAAGCCGGGAGATCAACTCCTGGGGATTCTCGGTCAGGCCCCCGGCTTGCTTGGCGGCGAAGAAGTGCACCGACTCGCCTGGAATGGTAGTGACTACGGGGAAGACTTCACGGAGTGTTTTATTGATGCAACGCAGAAAGTCACCCAGCTCAGGACTGATGTACTCCTCCGCGGCTCGCAGTTGAAAAGAAAAGACGCCGCCAGAATTCAGCTTCTCTGCTGCCTCCCGGAAGAATTCGAAAGTGTAGAAGCGGTTCAGCTGCGCGGTCTGCGGATCGGGCAGGTTGATGAGGATCACGTCAAACGTACGGTCGGTGGATTTCAGAAATAATCGTCCGTCAGCATTGTGGACATGCACGCGCGGATCCGCTCCCGCTGCGGCCCATTGCTGCGGAAAGTACTGTTGCGCCAGGTCGAGCACGGTGGGATCGAGTTCGACGTAGTCCACCCGTTCCAGGCTGGGGTGCTGCAGGGCCTGGAGAAGACTCCCGCTCGCTCCTCCTCCAATCAGCAGCAGGCTCTTGGGAGCGGGATGCTGGAGCAGGGCGAAATGCACGGCTTCTTCAGCGGCTGCCGGATCGGGCGCATTGAACATCAGCAAGCCGTTTTCGAAGAGGCTGCGGCTGCCGGGCGTTTCCACCACCGCCAGGTTGCCGTACACCGAATTGCGAGCGGCCACCAGTCGAAAGCCCGGCCAGAGACGAGCGAGCGATAACGCTTCCAGCCGGTGCGCAACAGGCAAACCAAGCAGCACAAAAATGCCCAGCAGAACCACGATCAGGGTTCGGCGTCGCGACACAGTTCGAATCGCCAAACTAGCGGCGGCCACCAGGTTCAGTAAGCTCACCAGCAGCGCAACCTGCATCGAAGTGAAATAACGGATCAGCACTAGGCTAGCCAGTATGCCGCCGAGCGCCGAGCCCGCCGCCTCCAGCAAGTACACCGAACTAGTGGCTACGGGGCTGGAAGGCTCCGCCTGCTGCGCGTAGAGCCGGCTGCCTGCGGCGAACAGGCAACCCGAGACCGCACAGAAGCAGCCCAAGGTGAGTAGGGAGGTAAGCAGCATCGGCACCGGCCCAAGGATTTCCCCAGGGGTGGCGCGTAGCACACCCCTGCTGGCACGGACCGCCAGAACGGTTGCGGGAAAAGTCACGGCAAGGATCATTTGCAGGGAGGCCATCACCCTGCCAGGATCACGCGCTCGAACCGCTAGCTTGCCCAGGAAGTTGCTGCCGAGTGCCGTCCACAGCAGCCAACTGGCGAGCATCACCCCTAGCGAAATCTCGTTTCCATAGGAAACCACCATCAGTTCGCGCATGAGCACGATCTGCGCCACGATGGCGGTAAAGCCGATGAGTGCGAGAATAGCCCTGAAGGGAACCGGTGCCAGTCGAGGCATCGCCGGCGATAGGTTGGGTGCACTCACGGCAGCACAATCAGATTTCAACTTCGACCGGCTCCGTGCTGGCCGGCTAGATCATCCCTTGAATGACGCCAGCTTCATCCACGTCCAGCTTGAAGGCCTGAGGCGACTTGCCCAGACCTGGCATGAGCATCATTTCGCCCAGCACCGCAACCACGAACCCGGCGCCCGCTGACAGGGAAGCATCGGTCACCGTCAAAGTCCAGCCTCGCGGCGCCCCGAGCTTTTCCGGATCGTCCGTTAACGAGGCCTGGGTCTTGGCCATGCAAACAGGCAGATGGCCGTAACCGAGTCCGGTAAACTTCTCCAGTTTCTTTCTGGCGGTCGATTCGAAGACAACATCTCCCGCCCCATAGATCTCTTTGGCGACGGTCTCGATCTTCCCCATCAAACTCAACTCAGGCTGATAAAGGGGACGCAACTTCCCGGGCGAAGCAGTACTGACGGCGCTGATGACCTTCTCAGCCAGGTAAACCCCACCGGCGCCGCCTTTCTCGTAAACGTCCGAAACTGCACTCTCAACACCCAAGCTGCGGCAGAACTCCAGGATCGAATCCAGTTGCGCAGAGGTGTCAGAAGGAAAACGGTTGATCGCCACCACAATCGGCACTCCGAACTTGCGCAGGTTCTCGATGTGCTTGCCGAGATTGGCAAAGCCAGCGTCGAAGGATGTTTGCCCAGGGCCGTGCCGCAGCAGAGACCTGGTCGAGGCGATCAGTACAGCCGCGGAGGGCTGGAGGCCCACTGTCGGCATCACCAGATCGAAGTACTTCTCCGCACCCAGGTCAGAACCAAAGCCAGTCTCATTGACCACGTAGTCGGCCAGGTGCAGACCCATCTTTTGCGCCAGGATACTGCTCGTACCGTGGGCGATGTTGCCGAAGGGCCCGGCGTGCACAATCGCGGGCGTGTGCTCAGTAGTCTGCACGAGGTTCGGCATGAGAGCGTCATTCAGCAGAACCATCATGGCGCCCGTTGCCTTCAGGTCCTCGGCGCGAACCGGCTTGCCGCTCAGGTCGAATCCGATGACGATCTGGCTCAGCCGCTGCCGCAAATTCTGACGACTGCTGGCAAGCGCGAGGATGGCCATGATTTCCGAGGCAGCGGTGATCACAAAGCCGGTCTCACGCGCCGGGCCGTTGGTGCGCCCGCCCAGTCCGCTGACGACGTTCCGCAGCGCGCGATCGTTCATGTCCATGGTGCGCGGCCACATGATGTTGTTGACGTCAATCCGCAAACTGTTGCCGTGATGGATGTGCGCATCGAGCATCGCCGCCAGCAAATTGTGCGCTGAAGTCACCGCGTGGAAATCGCCGGTAAAGTGCAGGTTGATTCTTTCGTTGGGAAGGACCTGGGACTGACCGCCCCCGGTGGCGCCACCCTTCAATCCAAAGACGGGGCCGAGCGACGGCTCGCGCAGGGTGACGATTGCCCTCTTTCCAATCTTGGCAAGTGCCTGTGCCAGCCCAATGGAAGTGACGGTCTTCCCCTCGCCACTGCTGGTTGAGGTCATGGCAGTGACCACGATGAGCTTGCCCTGAGTGGGAGGTCGCGACTCGGACAGCAGTTCCAGCCGCAGTTTGGCCATGTGGGCGCCCCACGGCTCGAGATACTGTTCCCCGATGTCCAGCTTCTTAGCGATCTCCTGGATTGGCTTCAAGCGCGATGACATGGAGTGGCTCCAGCGGCGGCAAGCACAGGCAGACGTCTCGCCGCTCGTTCTATTGGTAGCATTGAATACTTGCCACAGCAGTGATTCCCATATCCTGGTGCTGTGATGCCAAAGATACGGCCTTTTATCGCCGGTCGACCCGGTGACCGCAATCACTGCACAACAGAAGGGCACAGGTTGAAAATAACGCTTGAGGATACCAGAAGTCCGTTTGCGGGAGGCTTGTCATGGTCGTGGCATCCGAGTTGAGAGCAGGCATGGTCATCCGCATCGAAGAGCAGATCTACAAAGTCCTGGAGGTGGAATCGAAGGCCGGCGCGGCCAAATTATCCGGGGTGGTCAAGACCAAGCTGAGCAACGTGAGAAGCGGCCGGTTGTGGGAGCCGCACTTCCGCCCACAGGAACGGCTGGAAGATCTGCAACTCGAGCGGAAGACCATGGAGTTTCTGTTTGGCGAAGGGGACACCTGCACTTTCATGGATCCGGACAACTTTGAGCAACTTGAGGTTCCCCTGGCCATCTTGGGGCCGGCGGGAAACTTCCTTCAACGGGGGATGCTACTGCCGGTGGAGTTCTTTAAGAGCGAACCCATCAGCATTGTGTTTCCGGACATCGTCGAAGCCCGGGTGGCCGATACGGCACCGCCGGTGCACGCGCAACAGGACAGCACTTGGAAACAGGCGATTCTGGATAATGGTCTCCCTACTCACGTACCTCTGTTCATTGCTCCCGGCGAGGTCGTGCGGGTAGAGGTAAAGACCGGCCGTTACATAGAACGAGCACGGGTCGAACGCAAGCGGAGCGCGTGAGTAGAGTTGACATTCCTCTGTCGAACTCATGAGCAGCTTTGAAGAAATCGAGCACACCGCTGACCGGGCGTTCCGCGCGCGGGGCCGAAACCTGGCGGAATTGCTGGAAAATGCTGCGCAGGCAATGAGCGCCTTGGACGGCCTGAAACCAGGCGCGGAACCGCCCATCACCCGCGAGGTGGAGGTGAGCGGAGTTGATCGGGAGACGTTGCTGGTGAACTGGCTGAATGAGATCTTGTACCTGGAACAGACCCAAGGCGAGGCCTATGATCGCTTCCGCATCCTGGAGGCCAACAACCATCACCTCCGCGCGCAACTGCATGGTGGCAAGTCCACTAATACGGTTTCGCAGATCAAGGCTGCCACGTTCCACAACTTGGAGGTCAAGCAGATGCCGGAAGGGTTAGAAGCCACCGTCGTCGTGGATGTCTGATCGCGCCGGCAGGTGAAAGTCATGGTCAGCGAAGACAATCTCGTGCGCGTCGCCGAATATGTCTGGGAAATCCCCGCGACATTTCGCGATGACATGCGTGTACCGGCACGCTTGTACGCCGACGAAGACCTGCTGCATGCGGCTCTCAGCGACAACTCCGTGGTCCAACTGGTGAACACGGCTACCCTGCCGGGGGTGATCAAGCATGCCATTGCGATGCCCGACATTCACCAGGGTTACGGTTTCCCGATTGGGGGAGTGGTTGCCACACGTCTGCCGCACGGTGTGATTTCCCCGGGCGGAGTGGGATACGACATCAACTGCGGCGTGCGCCTCCTGGTATCGCTCGCGCCGGTTGAGGAGGTCAAACCGTTTATCGAGGAGATCGCCTCCGCCCTATACGCGAACTGCCCGAGCGGCGTGGGTTCCCGCGGGCCTTTGCGCCTGAGCAACTCCGAACTCGATGGGGTCTTGCACGAAGGTGCGCGCTGGATGCTGGGCAAAGGATACGCTCTGCGTGAAGACCTGGATCGTACCGAGGAGTTCGGTCGAATTCCCGGGGCAGATGCCGCCTATGTTTCCGCCCGCGCCCATGAACGAGGGCGCGATCAGCTTGGCACTCTGGGAGCGGGGAACCACTTTATCGAGGTGGACAAAATCGCTGAGGTGTATGACGAGACGGTTGCCGTACGTCTGGGCATTTACGCGGGCAATGTCGCTGTGCAGATTCACTGTGGCTCGCGCGGGCTTGGACACCAGGTCTGCGAGGACTACGTCAGCCGCTTCCAGAAGACGGTGCAGGAGTATGGCATCACGTTGCCCGACCGCGAACTGGTGTGCGTCCCCTTCGATTCCAGCGAAGGGCAGGAATACTTCCACGCCATGGCATGCGCGGCGAACTTCGCATTTGCCAATCGGCAACTGCTGGCGCACTTGATCCGGCGCAGCTTCGAGCAAGTGGTGGCTGGCAGGATCAAACACTTCCACCTGCAGCAGGTGTACGACATTGCGCACAACATGGCGAAGATTGAGGAGCATGACATCGACGGACATCGAACACGGGTCTGCGTGCATCGCAAGGGCTCCACGCGGGCGTTCGGGCCGGGCTCCAGCGTGCTCCCGGATGACCTGCGCGACATCGGGCAACCGGTGCTCATACCAGGCTCGATGGGCACAGCCTCCTACGTCCTGATTGGCACACCGGGAGCGATGGAAGAGACCTTCGGCTCGACCTGCCACGGAGCCGGTCGAGTAATGAGCCGAGCCAAGGCGAGGAAGATGGTGCACGGTGCAGAATTACGCCAGCAGTTGAAGAGCCGAGGCATCCTGGTCTGCGCCGGCTCGATGAGCGGACTGGCGGAAGAGGCCCCAGCGGCCTATAAGGACGTCTCGCGGGTGGTGGAAGTGGTTGACCGAGTGGGCATCGGCAAGAAAATCGCCAGGCTCGAGCCGATGGCTGTTATCAAGGGTTAGCCTTCCTCTAAGCGTTGGTCTCGCCCGCTGAAATGGCTCGGAGAGACTTTTGTCACAGCATCTTCCGTGGCAAGAGTTACACTTTGCCCATGCCCGTTCAGATAGGCGCCAGCGTACGAGATTTCTCTGATCCCACCGGCCTGATGTCCGACTGCCACCGCCGGGTTGAGATGTTCCTCGGGGCCCTCTCCAAAATTGGTGGGTTGGACGACCGCCCGCTCACACAGGACGAGCATGCCGACCTGGACAAAGCGCTACGCTACTTCCGCGAAGCCGCGCCCAGGCACACGGCTGACGAAGAGGAGTCTCTATTTCCCCGGCTGCGGCGTATTCCGGATACTGAGGTAAAGTCCGCCCTCGACGCCCTTGCCCGCCTGGAAGAGGACCACCGCTGGGCAGCCCCCTTGCACGCCCAAGTCGAGCAGATCGGGCAGCAATGGCTCGCTGGTGGGCGGTTAAGTGCCGAACAGAAAGACACGTTCCGCTCGGCAGTCGCCAAGCTTACCAGCATGTACCGCGCTCACATTGAAGTTGAGGAACGGCTCGTGTTTCCCCTGGCTGCCCGTGTTCTTTCCAAGGAGGAGAAGTCTGCGATGGCGAGAGAAATGACCGACCGCCGCTCTCTGGCTCCTCCCATTCCTGTGGCCCGATAAGCTACTGCTCGATGTGACCTGCGTACTTGCTTCTCCTTGGTGCGCAGTGATGAACTCCGAAATATCCGCACCGAGCCGGACAAGCCCCGGAGATTCAGTGTAGATTACAGCGAGCGAAGAAACCCGACGGGGAATTGCTGACCTGGCTTCTGGCCGCAGGAGGAACGTCTGCCGATGACCGAAGTCGAAACCAAGTCCCTTCCAGAAAACGCCTATCAACCGCTGAAACCGGGCGAGGCGTATCCACCTATCGTACCTGCCGAAGTATACATCCCGGAACTCACGTCTCGATCGATCGGTTGGGGCATCCTGCTGTGCGTGATTTTCACCGTCGCCTCGGCGTATTCGGGACTGAAGGTCGGGCAGGTGATGGAATCTGCCATCCCCATCTCAATCCTTGCCATCGGCCTGGCCCGCCTTTACCGCCGCCGGTCGAGCCTGCTGGAGAACGTAATCATCACCGGGATCGGCGGGGTTGCCGGCTCAGTGGTGGCAGGCGCAGTCTTCACCGTTCCGGCTCTCTACATCCTGAAACTCGATCCGCACCCGGTACAAACCATCTTCATTTGCGTGGCCGGTGGATGCCTTGGGATTCTTTTCCTGATTCCCTTGCGCCGCTACTTCGTGCGTGAGATGCACGGCCTGCTTCCGTATCCGGAGGCGACTGCGATCACCGAAGTACTGGTCACCGGGGAAAAAGGGGGATCGCAAGCCAAGCTGCTGCTGCAGGCAACCGCCATCGCTGGCGTGTATGACCTGTTCGTGACGACCTTTCAGGTGTGGAAGGAGTTCGTTGATTTTCAGTTCGTCCCCGTGATGCGCACTCTCTCCGAGCGTGCTCGGATGGTGTTCAGCTTCGATGCCATTGGTTTCATCCTGGGCCTCGGCTACGTGATGGGCCTGCGCAGTTCCATGATCCTGTGCGCCGGCGGCGTGCTTTCCAATTTCGTGCTGGTGCCGCTGGTCTGGTTCATCGGCAGTCACCTGGATAGCGCGGTGTACCCGGCAGCGATTCCGATTTCGAAGATGGCCGCGGTCCAGATCTACCGGAACTATGTGCGGTTCATTGGAGTGGGCGCCATCGCCACGGCGGGCATCTTCGGCATCATCAAGTCGCTGAGGATTATCGCCGGATCGTTCGGCATCGCGCTGCGCGTATTCCGCAAAGGTGAGAACGGGCCGGCCGATTGTGAAAGAGTTTGAGGACGAATTCTTCGTGCGCCACGCCCTGGTGCTGGACACCTTCAGCGAGCTGCCGTACAGCGAGGCGTTCGAAGAAGCGGTGTCGGTGGCGGCTTCCTTTGCCTGCACCATCCAGACCCAG
>JAIQET010000006.1 GCA_020073645.1 Terriglobia bacterium
CGCTATTTGATTTACCTGACCGGCAGCCGCGAAACCGCCGAAGACCTCTTCCAGGAAACCTGGCTGCGGGTTCTGGAGCGCGGCGGGCAGTACGACGGCAAGCACAACTTCAGCACCTGGCTGTTCGCGGTGGCGCGCAACCTCACCATCGATCTCCAGCGCCGCAAGAAGCCGGAGAGCCTGGACACTCCGCGTGGCGAGGACGAAGCTCCGCTCGACATTCCAGACAGCGGGCAACCATCTGCCCTGGACGTAGTGGCCCAACGCGAACTGAGCGAGCGCGTCATGGCAGGGCTGGCCTGCATCCCCGCTGATTACCGCGAGACCATCGTGCTGCGCTTTCACGAAGGACTCTCTCTCGAAGAAATCGCGACCGTCACCCGCGCCCCGGTGGGCACGGTGAAGTCGCGCCTCTACCGCGGATTGAATGCGCTGATGCCGCGGTTGAAGGGAGCACAAGGATGACCCACGATCCCCATCAGCAAGCGCAGGAACTGATTGCCTGCCGGGGCGATGGCCTCACGGAGCCGCAGCAGACGTGGCTCCAGGCGCACCTCGCGTCCTGCGACTCCTGCCGCGACTACGCCGAAGCCGCTGACCAGTTGGTACGGGCCCTGCGTTCGGTCCCGATTACTGCCGATCCGGCCCTGGTGCGCACCACCCAGTTGCGGGCCCGTTTGCATGCCCACAAGCTCCAGCAGCAGCAGGAACGTATGTGGCTGGTTTGGATCTCGTGTGCGGTGGTGACGCTCTCCACCGCTCTTACCACGCCTCTGCTCTGGCGAGGCTTTGCGTGGCTGGGAGAATGGAGCCGGGTTTCAACCCCGGTGTGGCAAGTGGGATTCGTCATATTTTGGATTGTGCCGGCACTGGCTGCCAGCGTGCTCTTCGCGGCGCGCGGCACGTACCTGGGCAGCCGCAACGGCACGCCGCAAGGATGACGAGGAAAGGGGAAAGCAGATGCAAGTAACCAGCGAAAACCGGACGCGCTTCACAGAGGAGATGCGGCTGATTCCCGGATGGGCCATAGGTCTGGCGGCACTCGGGTTCGTCTGCATGCAATTCGTGTTCGATGTGGTCATAGCCCGCCAGCCGGACGCCCCGCCACGCTGGGGGCGCATCTCGCTGGGCATCTTTGCCGGATTGGTATTCGCCTGCTACTTCCTGCTCATCGGCTATGTGAATCGCGATGCCGGACGTCGCGGCATGAGCCGCGTGCTCTGGACGGTCGTGGCCGTCCTTATTCCTAATGGACTCGGCATTGTCCTGTACTTCATCCTGCGCCAGCCCCTCCAGGCTCGCTGCCCACAATGTGGCAAGGCAGTGCAGACCGGATTCAACTATTGCCCCAGGTGCAGCACCAAGTTGCACCCTAGTTGCCCCCACTGTCAGCGCGAGGTAAACCTCGGTGACACCTACTGCCCGTACTGCGGCGGTTCGCTGGCAGAATCCCGGCCCACAGAGCCTGCGCGCTAGTCGTCGTGCGATGACTTGGTAGTGGCGCAGTTTGCCCCCCTGATGACGTCATCCCGAAACCCGGCGCACTTCAGCCGGGTGAGGGATCCGGCGCGCAGCACCAAACCGATGAGAGCGGGTCGACGGTCGTAAGCGCGCCAAATTCTCGCCGCTGAAGCTTCTTCAAACTGCGCCCCTACCGATGACCTTCGTAATCATCGCCCGGCCACTAACCTTTGCTATTCTGACGGGACTTCGCGACCTGCACTAAAACAAGTCATCGAATAGCGAAAGGGAACCCATGCTGAAGCTTGCTGTGCGAATCTCGTGCCTGATTCTTGTCTCTTTCCTGAGTCTTGCGGCTTGCGCCCAGGAGTTCTCCGCCGACATGGTGAGCACCTACAAACAGGGCAAGACCAACACCTCCCAGATTTATGTCGCAAAGGACAAGATGCGGGTCGAGTCCTTCGGAGAGAAGAAGACGGGAGCCGCAGTCATCGACTTCGCCCACAACACCGAAATGGTGGTGATGACCGAGCAGCACATGTACATGGAGATACCGATGCACCAGTTGGCGCAGTCGGCGATGACCTTCTGGCGTCCCGACGCGACTGATGCCTGCCCGCAATGGCAGAAGATCGCGGCCAGCATCAAGGACGCCAAACATCAGCTCGTCAGTTGCCACAAGCTGGGCAATGACGTGGTCAACGGACGCGCCGCCGTGAAATACGAGGGTTCCTCCTCCGATGGCAACACCGCCACCGTCTGGATCGATCCCAAGCTGCGCTTTGTGTTGAAGATGCACGACAAGAACGGCGACTTCGACCTGCGAAATATTAAAGAAGGTGCTCAGTCCGCCAGCCTCTTTGAGCCGCCTGCGGGATACCGCAAGTTTGACGTCGGCCAAAAGCTGGCCCACCCGGCGCACTGATGGAGTAAGATCCATCCATGAACGACCTCCAGATGAAGCTGTACAAGACCCGCTGGGCGCTGATCGCGATTGTCCTGGTCGCGGCCGGGGTGATCGTAGGCATCGAGAGGCTGTTTCGGTAGAACGAGCCCCGGACCCGCCCGGGACCGGCGTAGTGGTCCCTTTGCGACCTTTGCGCATCCTTCGCGACCTTTGCGGTTAAGCCCTTGCCCGTAGGCGCCACGACACTGATCCGGGACGCCCCCCGCGTTGACGCTCGCGAAAACCCGCTTCTATACTTGCTTCAGAGCCCTAGGACAACCCATGCCGCTTTCCGCTGTGATCGTGGACGACGAGCAACTGGCCCGCGACGAACTCGCCTACCTGCTCAAAAGCATTGGCGACGTTGACGTCGTGGCCCAGGGCAAGAACGGCGTGGAAGGCGTCAATCTCATCCGCGAACACAATCCTGACTTGGTCTTCCTCGACGTGCAGATGCCCGGCCTCGACGGCTTCGGCGTCATCAAGAAACTGCTCGACAAGAAAATTCCCCTGCCGAAGATTGTCTTCGCCACCGCCTTCGATCAATATGCGGTCAAGGCCTTCGAGGTCAACGCGGTCGATTACCTGCTCAAACCCTTCGACAAGAAGCGGGTCGCACAATCGGTGCAGAGGGCGCGCACCAAGGTGGAGGCCAGCGGCCCCTCGTCTGAAAAGCTAGAGACGTTGATGCGCATGCTGGAGTCGCAGAAGCCGCAGGCTTCCAAGATTCTGCTTAAGTCCGCCGGACGCCTCTTCCTGGTGAATCAGAAAGACATCTGTTTCGCGTCCATCGAGGACGGAGTGATCACCGTGGTCACCAGCGGACCCAACGGCATGGAAGGCCAATCCAACTGCCGCACCCTGGAGGAACTGCTCGACAGTCTCGATCCCAACCTCTTCTGGCGCGCCCACCGCTCCTACCTGGTGAATATCAATCGCATCAAAGAAGTCGTTCCCTGGTTCAAGAGCTCCTACCAGTTGCGCCTCGACGATAAGAAGCAAACGGAGATTCCCGTCAGCCGCGCCCAAACCAAGCGATTGCGCGAACTGTTCGGGCTCTAAAGACAGAACACAGACAGCCTGTGAAGCCGACCTAGTCCCCGAGTGAAGCCGATTAATGCTCGCGAGCCTTGCGGTTACCATCGTGCTCAGACCTTCGTGAACGTGACACGTTGCAAGGGGCAGAAACTCACGTTGCATTCAATTCTGCGTTCAGTGTAGATTCGAAGGAAGCATCCGCGGGGTAATCGTCATGCGGTTGATCTCGAAAAGGGTAGCGTTGCTGTGCCTGTTGCTGACGCTTTGGTCGGCAATAGCATTGGTTACGCACCACCATTCGAGTGCGACGGAGTCAGCAAAATGTACGGTTTGTGTTGCCGCTCATTCTGCCGCCCCTAAAGCCGCTTCCAGCCTGCAGAAAGCAACTTTTTCCCCGGTAGCTACTTTTCAGCCGGAGCCTGTCTCCGCCAAACAACGCCTCCTGGCATTTTCTCTCAGCGTTCGTCCCCCTCCTCAAGCCTAGGTCTCAGCAGAATCGACAGATCCTGATCGTATTCGTTCTGCAACCCTTTGCTATTGGAGGAATTCATGCTGGCTTGTTATCGGAAGTCTCTTCGCACGCCTTTTGTACTCGTTCTCTTTCTTGCCCTGGGTCTTGGCGCTAACGCACAGTCGGGCAGCTCGACTTCCGTGTCGGGTACTGTCTTGGACCCGTCGGGCGCCGTGGTACCCAACGCTACCGTCGAAATACTCAACCCCGTCAGTGCCTTTGACCGCACCACCCTCACCGATAGCGCTGGAAAATTCACCATCCCCAATGTGCCTTTCAATCCTTACCACCTTACGGTGACGGCGCAAGGGTTCACGGATTATTCTCAGGACATTGATGTTCGTTCCGTCGTTCCGCTGAGCCTCAAGATCAGCCTGACCGTGGGAGCTTCTAACGAAATCGTCAAGGTTGAAGCAGCGGGGGAAGACCTGCTGGAGAACACGTCTTCATTTCACACCGACGTGGACCGCGGCCTGTTCGACAAAATCCCGATTGAAAGCCAGTCCTCATCGGTAAGTTCATTGGTAACCCTGGCTACTCCCGGAATCGCGGCTGATTCGAACGGCCTCTTTCACGGCTTGGGAGACCACGCGGAGAACTCCTTCTCCGTTGATGGCCAGCCGGTCACCGACCAGCAAAGCAAGGTTTTCTCCAACCAGATTCCCATCGATTCAATCGAGTCGATGGAGGTCATAGCCGGCGCCCCACCCGCCGAATATGGCGACAAGACCAGTGTGGTCATCAACGTCACCACCCGCTCTGGTCAAGGCTCGACCACGCCCCACGGCAGCGTGAACGCTTCTTATGGTTCCTTCGGCACCGCCTCGGGAGGTTTCGACCTGGCCTACGGCGGCCAGAAATGGGGAAACTTCATTTCGGCCGGCGGCTTGAACAGCGGCCGATTCCTCGATCCTCCCGAGTTCACGGTGCTCCACGCCAAGGGAAACCAGCAAAACCTGTTCGACCGCGTGGACTTTCAACTCTCTCAGGCCGATTCGATCCACCTGAACCTGGGCTTTACCCGCTCCTGGTTCCAGACCCCGAACTCCTTCGACGCCCAAAACGCGACCGCATGGAACGGGCTGGTGGTTGACAACGGTGGCCTGGGCCCTGACGGCCTCCCCGTCGGCCCGGCCGACCAGCATTCCCAGATCAAGACCTTCAACGTCGCGCCTTCCTGGACTCGATTGCTGAGCGCCAACGCAGTCTTCACTCTCGGGGCGTTCGTGCGGCGGGATCAGTACAGCTATTACCCCAGCGCCAACCCGTTCGCCGACCTGGCGCCGGATCTGCAGGCTCAAACCGTGGGTGAGGACCGTTTCCTCACCAATGCCGGAATCCGTTCCAGCATTTCCTATGTGAAGGGTATCCACAACTTGAAGGCGGGCGTCACCTATGAACAGACTTTTCTCCAGGAAAACGACCGTCTCGGCATAGTTGACCCTACCTTCCTTGCCTCACTCACCGGCGCAAATGGCAACTCCTGTCTGGATGCCGAGGGCAACCCCATCGCGCCCCCCTGCACAACCCTGGCGCCCTTCGACTTGACGCGCGGCGGAAGCCTCTTCCGGTTTCGCGGGCACACCGACGTCAAGGAGCTTGCCCTGTACCTTCAGGACACGATCACCAAAGGAAGCTGGTCATTCAACCTCGGGCTGCGCGGCGATTTCTACAACGGTTTGACCACGCACCAGGAAGCTGAGCCTCGCTTGGGAATTGCCTACAACATCAAGCCGAGCGGCACGGTGCTTCGCGTGTCCTATGCACGCTTGTTGGAAACTCCCTTCAATGAGAACCTGGTGCTGTCCAACCAAGGATGTGGCGATCCTGCCCTGAACCCGCTGCTGGGCTGCGCCACCCCAGGGATAACCCCGTTCAGTCCCGGCTGGCGTAATGAATTCCATGCCGGCATTCAGCAAGCCTTGGGACGGTATTTGGTCTTCTCCGGCGAGTACATCTGGAAGTACACCCACAACGCTTACGATTTCAGCATCCTGGGCGCCACGCCAATCACTTTCCCCATTGAATGGCATAATTCCAAAATTCCCGGATTCGCCGGCCGCGTGAGCGTGCCGAACTACCATGGATTCTCGGCGCTCATGGTCTTCTCCAGTGTGGCCGCACGCTTCTTCACTCCCCAGCTCGGTGGTGCTGGCGCTACTCCCTCGGCGCCGTTGGGAGTCTTCAGGATCGACCACGACGAGAGGTTCAACCAAACCACCCATCTGCAATACCAGTTTCCGAAAAACGGGCCGTGGATCGGTTTCAACTGGCGCTACGACAGCGGCCTGGTGGCGGGTGCAGTTCCGGTGGCCGGGGATACTACTACGCCAGTCGATCTGACCGGCCTGACCGCCGATCAGCAGATCCAGGCTGGCCTTTTCTGCGGCAACGTGTTCCCTACCCTAAGCTCGCCGCTCACCAGTTGCGCGCCCTCACAGTACGGGTCTACACGAATTTCATTGCCTGCCCCGGGAACCGAGAATGACGATCGCAATCCTCCGCGCATCGCTCCTCGTCATCTGTTTGATGTCAGCATCGGGGACGACAACCTATTCCGCGGCGACCGTTACAAGTGGAGTCTGGGCCTTACCGTGATCAACGTCACGAACAAGGTGGCGCTCTATAACTTCCTCTCCACCTTCAGCGGTACGCACTTTGTCACCCCGCGAACTTACACGGCACAGCTGGGGTTCCACTTCTGAGAGGAAACGCGGCCAGACTGCCCGTCGAACAGAGGCTATCTGGTATATGGCCGTTCGGGTAGTTGGTGTAATCGCCTGTGGGTGTTGAAAAACTCACTTTCTAGAAAACCGCAGAAATTAGATCGCGTCAGGATGCCCTACAAACGACTTTCTCTACTCGGCTAGACATTTTCTATCCCCCAAATTCTCCCTGATTTCTGAAATCTCGAGTTTTTTCAAATTCTCCCTGATTTCCGAAATCTCGAGTTTTTCAACAGCCACAGGCGACTTCACCAATTGAGAATTACTGGTGTAAAGGCGATTTTACGACAGTAGGCTGCATTGGGATTCGCCGTCGCCTCAACAGTTAGGGTGCTGACCACGCACTTCACCATTAGAACCAGTCTCATAAATGCTCGGCGGCTTTTCCTCTGGCCATAGCCCGCGCCCTCCTTACAATAGTGTGGAGCTGCAAAAACACTTAGAAGAAGGTGCTTCTGAAGAACTCAACAGGACAAGTAACAAAGTGGGGGCAAAGGTTCCTCGGCTTCGGGTGTGTGTTGTTGTTTGGAGGTAGTCTGTTCCTGCTCGATGGAACATGGCGGAGCTATCAACTGCATGTTCACACCGGTTGGCCAGCCGTGGACGCGCGCGTGGTGGAGTGCAAAGTTTCCGGGTACGATGACTACAACAGCTTCCGCCATGCCTCCGGTAGCACCTCGTACGTGCGCTGCAGCTTTGAGTACGAGACCGCAGGTGTGGCAAGGCAAACCACCATCGATGTCGGCAACTCGGTATTCACATCCGGTGAGCTGCGAACGTTCTTGACGTACGGATTGACGGTGGCGCAGATGCGGAAGTGGGTTAACCGACATCCGTCCGGATCCCGGCAAACGATTCACTTCAATCCGTCACGCCCGGAAGAAATTTCGCTCGCTGGAGCCGAAGAAGATCTTGACATGGCCAAGCCTGAACGCAGTATGTGGGCTGGGCTGATTGCCTCGTGCGGTGGGATGATCCTGATCGGCGTCGGCAAGAGAGTGCGCGGCCCAGCTCGTGTCGATGAGACATTTCCTCTAAGCGGATCTTAAATTGTCGCAGGGTCGCGCGTGTCTACAGTGTTCGGTCTTGCTGTTGCGAACAGGCGTGGGTGTTTGGGGGATAGAAAATGTCTAGCCGAGCAGAGAAAGTCGTTTGTAGGGCATCCTGACGCGATGTCATTTCTGCGGATTTCCAGAAATTGGGTTTTTCAACAGCCACGCCTGATTTCGACAGTTGACCAGATCGCGAGGGCAGATGAAGGTCGCAGTTTGGCGAACTCAGAACTTGTGGATCGTGATCATCATCGCGGTCGCTGTACTCTACCCTACCGTCTGGCCACATGAAGTCGGCCACAGCGTGGCGCCTTATCTCTACGGTTGCAAGAAGACATTTTGGCAAACCGACACTTCCTGGTTTCTCCTCAGCAGTTGGGGCGGCAAAGACATCGATGACACCTGCCTGCAAAGACGCGGCCATGCCGCGGCGGCATGGACTGCGTTCGGCGGAGTGGCGGTGAACCTGTTGCTCCTCTCCGTCTTGCTTTTGGTTCTCTGGAGGTCGCACCAGAAGGTCGCAAGCTCGTGGTGGTTTGTCACTCTTTTCTTCTGGGCGCTGGCCAACTACGCCGAAGCTTTTTCTTACTTGGTGTTGAATACAGCTTGGTTGAAGTCAGACATGGAGACACTGGTTGAGTCCGGCATCAACCGCTGGATTATCTTTCTCGTGGGCCTGGTTTTAGCCATAGCGATGGGGTGGGTGCTCAGGCCCCTTGCGCAGAAAGCTGCCGCGATGTTGGCTACGCCGAACAGCTCGGAGCGGCTGTGGCGCTTCCGGTTCGTGCTTTATGTCGTCTTAGTCGGTGTTGTCATGACGGCTGCCCGAGTCGGCCTGACATGAACGTGGGCTTGCAGAAGCCTGACCCTCTACTAACGGCCCGAGTCTCGGAGAGGAAACGCGGCCGGCACATGCTAGCCCGGCCGCGTTTTGGGCAATGTCCCGATTCGCGTCTCCTCGTGAGGCACCCAACGCCATTGCCCGTACTGAGATCTACGCCGCCAGCGATTCCAGGGCGGTCTTGTTTCGGATCACCAGGGTCGAGCCGTCCAGCCGGATCCAGTCCTTCTTCCTGAGGTCGCTGAGCACCCGCGTCACCGTTTCCCGCGAAGCCCCGATCATCTGTGCCATTTCCTCATGGGTCAGGCTGGTGCGGAGACGGATCTCGCTGCCCCCATTCTCCCGGCCGCCCGTCCAGGAGAGCAGCAGTCGCGCTAATTTCCCCGCGGAGGAGCGTGCCAACACCAGTTCCTGAATGTCGCGGTACGCCGACTGGAACTCATGGCTCAAGGCTTGGGCTGCGCGCAGCCCCAACTCTCCGTTCTTCTCCACCAGCTTGATGAACGTCTCTCGTTCTACAAACGTGACCTGGCAGGGCCCGGTGGTCTCGGCCGTAAGTTCATACGATGTCCCGGAAATTGCCGCACTCAGCCCCAGCGCCTCGCCCGGTTGCGCGATCTTGAGAATCAGCACCTTGCCTTCCCGGGAAGTGGTTGACAGTTTGACCTTGCCGGAGCAAAGCACAAAAGCGCCTCGGGGCTTCTGCCCTTCCAAGAACAGCAAGGCGCCTCCGGGGTAGGTGGCCTGATGACTCGCGGCGCTGAAGGACTTCAACATCTCAGGGGAAAGATTGCAGAAGCAGGACTCGATCCGCATTTTGCAATGAAGACAGCTGTCGATGATTTCCAGTCCGTACGGAGTATTCATCCCCACCACCTCGACCGGGTTCCTGTTGATATCCGCCGCCACACTGGACGGCACCCCCGTTGCCACCTCCAGGCCAGGCTCGCTGGCCGCGGGCAGGCGCACATTCTGTGCCTTCGCCAGCAACACCCTGGCGATAGCACGCACCTCTCTGTCCTCAGACTTGAGACCATGAATTAACTCCCATCCGGCGTTGGTATCAGCCTTCTCACGCCAAAGCAGGCTGCACCCAAACAGGTAAAGTGGATCGTCGGGCGTCGGCTGTGCTTCGTTGTCTCCGTTCCCGGCCGTGTGTGCTTCTAGCCTGGCCGCTGTTGCTGGATCTGCTCCACCAGGTAACGGCATTGCGCGCCCCGGCCCACCAATGTGGCCCCGGCTTGGTGCAGTTCTCGCAGGAGAGACTGTCCCTCCTCGTCCACAAAGGTCACCGCGTCCAGCTCGATCACCAAGGACCGGCTCCGCGGCCGCGCCAACGCGTCCTGACAGCAACGCTCCAATTCCTGCACCCACGCGCCTGCCAGCCTTCCCTCCAACCGGAGCGTTGCACAGCTGCATGTTTCCTCTACGTGGATCCTGAGCATTGCACCTTGACCAGCTCCAAAAACCCCGTTGCTCCCGCAGCTTGGCTTCCAAAGCTGTACCGCAGCTCTACGTCGTTGTAAATAAGGGGAATGATTGCCGCCGGAGCAAGGTTTGGCCCGGCCTTTCCGACACGCGGAATGACGATGGCGTGGCAGCGTGCCGATGCCTCGTCAGCACGTTGTGGAGATTTTTCTCACCCACCTTAGGCTTGGTCAGCCTTCGTAGTCGGCGCGTGAGATACCCATTCTTTGAATTCTCGATTGCAGCGTCGTCCGCTTCAGCCCCAGCCGCGTCGCCGCGCCTTTGGCCCCGGAAATCACACCGCGCGTTTCCCGCAGGGCGCGAATGATGTGCTCTCGCTCCAGGCTTTCCAGTGTGCTGTCCTTGGACGACTGCTCGTAGACCGGCTGCAACTCCGTCAGCGGCACCCTCAAGACCGGGCCGCTGGATAGGATCACCGATCGCTCAAGAAAGTTCTCCAGTTCCCTCACATTTCCTGGCCATTCCCAGCTCACCAGCGCATTCATCGTTTCCGTGGGGATGGTCTCAATCTGCTTGTTCATGCGGCGGGCAAACTTCTGCACGAAGTAACGCACCAGCAGGGGTATGTCCGTCTTTCGTTCGCGCAACGGCGGTATGTGAACCGGAAAAACATTGAGCCGGTAGAACAGGTCGCTGCGAAATTCCCGGTTGGCCACGCTTTTTGCCAGATCCCGATTGGTAGCGGCGATCAGGCGTATGTTCACTCGGACGGTGTGGTTGCTCCCCAGCCTCTCGAACTCCTGGTCCTGCAGAACCCGCAGCAGCTTCGGCTGCAGTTCCAGAGGAATGTCGCCCACCTCGTCCAGAAACAGCGTTCCCTTGTGGGCCAGCTCCAACCGTCCCACCTTCTGGCTGATCGCTCCCGTAAACGCGCCTTTCTCGTGCCCGAACAGTTCACTCTCCAGCAATCCGGTGGGGATGGCAGCGCAGTTCAGCTTGATAAAACTGGCGTCCTTCCGCGAGCTCATCCTGTGGATGGCGCGCGCGATCAGTTCCTTGCCGGTGCCCGTCTCGCCCAGAACCAGCGCGGTGGCGTCGCTGGGGGCCACGATCTTGGCCTGCGCCAAGACCCGTTTCAGAGTTGGACTCTCGCCGATAATTTCTTCGAAATTCAGTTCAGAAAGGATCTCATCTTCCAGGTAAAGCTTCTCTTTCGAGAGTTTGTCCCTGAGCTCCGCGATTTCGCGGTAGGCGCGGGCGTTATCCAGCGCCACCGCCACCTGGGACGCCACCCGGTTGAGAAGGTCGATGTCCACCGGCGCGAAGGCATGGCCGTCGGTGGAGGCTAAGTTCAGGGTCCCCAGCGGGCCCTTGGAAGTGATCAGCGGCACACAGCAGCCGGACCGTGCGCCTTGCTCGAACAAGCGACTCACCACTGGCGAACCCGCCGCCTGCGGGTCGGAGTAGCTGAAGAACTTGACTTTCCCATCCTGCAACGCGCGCCCCACCACCGAGTCGGAGGCTGCAATCGCCGGTCCCGCTACAATTCCTTCCATGGGAAGGTCGCCGGAGTAGATCCGCAGGGTGTCTGCTTCCGGCTCACACAGGGCCAGGCTCGCGTACTCCACTTTCATCACTCGCCGCAGGCTTTCCGAAATTGCCGGAAACATTTGCTGAACGTCCAGGCTCGAAACCAGTGCTTGGTTCACCTCCAGCAACGTTTGCAGCCGCCCTTTCTCCTCCTGCAGGGCCTGCTGGGCCAGCGAATTCCCCACGGCGAGGGCCACGAGTTCGGCCACGCGCTGCAGCAGTCGCAAATCTTCTTCCTGGTAAGCATTCACCTGCGAACTGCCCAGGCCCAGCGCGCCCAGACGGCTCTGTGCCATGGTGAGAGGCATCACGCAACAGGAGCGCAAGCCCTTCTCACGAAGGAGGGCGAACACTCTAGGAAAACGTGCCTCCAGTTGGAGGTCGGGCACGACCAGCGGCCGCTGGGTTTTCCACGCCCAGCCGCTGGGACTGGCCTCAACCGGCACTTCGGTCGGGGCATCGCTCGACCCGCCGCCTTCCCAGATGTGTAACCGCATCGCTTTCGTTTCGGGATCGTACAGCGCGAAGCTGGCAAGTTCGAAGGTCGTTACCTGGTGCAAACGTTTCGCCAGGTCGGGGAAGAGTTCCGATAAGCTGCGATGACACACCACTACATCCGCCATCTGCAGTAATGCCTCGTAGTGGCGCTCGAAGTCCATTTGTCTACGCGCGCTGCCTCGTCCGGGGGAGTCTTTTCAGACCGCACCCACTTGATAACATCCTCGGGCACCCGCCTTCCTTGTTCCTGAGAACGGTTGCGGCATACACACTTCGGCCAGTTGCGGGCTTTCCGCTGCGAGGGAGAGTAACCGAAACCGCAAGAATTGGAACATCTGCGACAGTTCTGTTCTGATTTCAGAACAGCCTTCGCAAGCCCTCCCCGGAAGGAATCCACTGCTGGCTTGGAGCTTGGCTCGGGACAGGCGAGAACCCCAAATTGGGATTTCAGAGAATTGCAGCCACCCGGGCGGCACGAGCGGGATTTTGCATCACCGCCAGCCGAGTGGCCAATCCACTAAGGTGTTGGTAGCTTTCCAGCATCCCCGCCGGTGACAGGCGCAACTGAGGGAGGGCAATGCCCACATACAACCTGGCGAGCACCGGCAAGCTGTAGAGGCGAAGGCGCAAGGCGCTATCCACCAGTTGTTGTCCGGCAGCGGCGATTCCAGGATCGGGATGCTGGCGCGCGGCTTCGCCCAGTCGCAGCAGGATCGAAGCATTGTGAGCGGCGCAATTCACGTACTCTACCGCAGCCCGCAATCGCTCTCTGCGGACGGCACAAAACTCATCCGCTGGCAAGTTGGCGCGTAGGAATTCCTCCTCTTCAGGATCGACCAGGTTGCGAAATGCCTCGAGGTCCACCGGCCTTGTGTTTCCCGCCAGATCCTCCGGTTTGCTCACCGGCACGCTTCGCCCGCGGGCCGCGTGCAGCAACAACCCTGACGTGGCCAGCAAGACCACAACGAAAATCGCAGCAGCCATCATTGCATTAGCAGGCGCTGCAGCGCCGTATTCCACTCTTCAAGGTTATGCCCGGGCAATTCCTTCACGGTGCGCCGGGCGGATTCGGGGACCAGGAGATAGACCAACCAGATCAAAACGCAGCAGTGATAGGTTGCCATGGTGACCAAGCTGAGGATGTAGCTGCCTCCGCTAGGCCCGGTCGCCACCCGAACTGCCGACGTTACCACATCGACGCTGGCGAAAATCCCCATGCCGGCAGCAATACCGTAGACATAGCTTTTCCAGGAAATACCAAAGTAGGCAGCAAATAGAAAAAGGAAGACCAGCAAGCCGCTTTGCACTAGGCCGACGGCGCGGTCAACAACGTTGACCCCGGCAAGAATCGGAGGTGTAGTATCTCCGGGGGCGTACGCAGCAACACCCACCGCGATCAGTACCAGCACCACGCTGGCCCAAAGCAGCAGCAGCCGGCTCAGTTCCTTAAGTCCGGGGTAAGAACGGAAAACTTGCGAGAAGATCTCATGAATGATGGCAAACCGCAGCACAATGCTCACGCCCAGCGCAATCCATGCCACGTGCCAGTACTGTTCGGGTGATACCCTCTCGCTGTGATCCAGAACAAATAGAACTCCGCCTTGCACGATCTCGAATACCGTGTAAGCGAAGAACATTGGGAATTCGCGCAACAACCTGCGCCGCAGCATGACCGCGGCCATGATCGCCTGAAGGGCATGGGGGGCGATCCACAAGTAGTGCCACAAAAAGGAGTGCGGGGACATAACTTACCCGAGTTACTATATCCGTAACTCCCAGCACTCGCAATCATAGTCATCCCTGTGGCCCGCCCCCAGTCTGCCGCCGGTTTCGATAAGTCTATGGGTTGCCCGGCGGTCCCTCGGCTATTACGGCTTACACATCGTTCCCGCCTTACAATCCGTCCCAGGGTTGCCGTCAGCCCGCACGATCGGTGGGGTGGAAAGCATGCCGAAAAGCACAGTGGCGGTGGCCAGGACGAGTAGCGCTCTTTTTCTCACGGTAGAACTCCTTTTCCCGGTGGTTTTGGGTGGTTCGACCGTGATACTTTGAAGGGGGGCCGGCTACCTGCAGCATCACGCTTCAGATAGTCCAGTTTTCTGAAATCGGAACAAAAACCATGATTTTGAAATCAGCGCTCGAGGATTTGCTAGCCACGACCCTGGCCGCGGTTTCGGGAATTGTGGGAAAGCTGGAGTATCTATCTAGCTTGCGGGCACACGGCGGGGGAGCCTACTCGCACTGGGGACTGGCGAGGGTACACGGCGACAGGACGGCCCAACAGGCGCTCGCCGAAGCCCACAGCTTGTTATTTCTGAGAGTCCTGCGGACTTCCTTGCGGACGCTGCGGGGTGACGTTGCGGTATCCAGCGAGGCGTTGCAGATACCGCCGACAGAGTACGTAGACAATCTGCGCAACCACTTGCCTACCCTGCTGCCGCAGGACCTGAGCGGCGGTTCGGCGCGCCACTTCAGTTCAGTGCTGCACGCTCTTTCGAGTCTGGCAAAGACTCGGCGGGACGCCACTCCCCCAGCCTGACCGCAATCCCCACGACTTGTCCGATGACCTCCGCATGTTGCGGATGGCGTAGTACTCGTACCGGGACGGGAGAGAGTGAATGCGGCTGCAGCGTGAGGCTGTCTCCCTTCAGCGTGCACCAGCAGCAGGTATATCCTTCGCGGGTCTCTACAAAATAGATGGGACGTTCGAATTCCGAGCGCCACATCCCTTGCTGGATGCGGTTCTTGGACTCATCGATCTGGAGGAAAGTCCCGGGCGGCAGCAGCGGATACATGGTGAAATCTTCGCTGCCGATGTACCCGTAGGTGTAATTGGTATTGGCGAACTGGGCCAGGTAAGCGACCGGAACCAGTCCCCACTGCTCCACCATGCGGCCCAAATTCGCCGTACGTCGCGGATCGAACGCCGGATCCAGTCGCGTCGGCATCTGCACCACTTGGGTACTCTGCAGCAGATCCGAAACGTGTGATTTCCGCGGAAGACTGAGCTTCAGGTCACCCGCCGCCCCGTTCAGTTCAATCCCATACCACGACAGGATCTCGCGCAGGTCGTGCCGGTAAATCACCGCCAACGAATACAGGCGAAAGATGCTCGGCACCAGGCCCTTGGTCTCGATGTCGGAGAGCCGGCTGGGGCTGATGGCAAACTCATCGTTGCGGTGCTTCTCCGCGATACGCAGACTGGCGCTCTCCACGTCCCGCATGGTAAGCCCGAGACGCTCACGCGAGGCACGCAAATTAAGTCCGCCGGTAAGTATGGCCCCCTCCTTACAGATATCCGGGCAAATGAGAACCCGGGCTATGTGTGCCAGCAACTCAAACCACCTTAGCCTTTTCAGCAGACCGCGATGATAGACCGAATTGCCTCTATAGCAAAGAAATTTCATTCCCAGGGACAAGTTTCTCCCGCCCTAGACTTAGGCATTTCTCGTGTTATTTCTTGGCTTTTCCGTGAATTCCTGTGACCTGCCCATCCCCCCGGCAAGCCCGGCGCCAGGGTCCCCGCCGGATATAATCTGTGTTATGGCGCGTGGCTGGGAAAGTAAGTCAGTCGAGCAACAGCAGGCCGACGCCTCCACCGTCTCCGCCCCCGAACGAGAACGGCTTACGCCCCAGCAAGTGGCCGCGCGGAAGCAGAAAGAGGGCCTGCTCCTCGACCGCAAGCGTGTCCTGCAGCAACTCCAGGCTGCGCGCAGCCCCAATCATCGCCGGGTCCTGGAGAATGCGCTCGCCGACTTGGATTCACGCCTCACCCGCCTGGGCTGAGCCGGATGGTTTGCCGCTCCCCTGCTGGTTCTGACGTATAATGTGGTTTACCCCCATGAAAGCTTACGTCTACGTTTCGCTGAAGAAGAGCGTTTTGGATCCCCAGGGAAAGACCATCCAGGGAGCTCTGAAGAAGATGGGGTTCAAGGGGTTGGAGGAGGTCCGCCAGGGCAAGTATTTTGAGCTGACCCTCGATGGCGGCCTGACCCGGGCGGAAGCCGAGTCCGAGGTAGCGCGCATCGCCCGCGACGTCCTCACCAACCCGGTAATTGAAGAGTTTCGTTTCTCCCTCGAAGACTAGCGGCGCTCTTGACTGGCACTCCCCCCGGAATCGCCTGCGGTAGCCACGGAATCAAATTGCTCGGGCCCCCTGGTTGGGGTTAGGGTGATGGGGTAAGGAGTTTCACATGTGCGGCATTGTGGGATACGTCGGCAAGAAGAGCGTTGTCCCCGTCATCATTGACGGGCTCAAGCGCCTTGAGTATCGCGGCTACGACTCGGCTGGCATCGCTGTATGCGGCAACGGTGAGGGCCTGCAAATCCGCCGCGCCGAGGGCAAGCTGCGTAACCTCGAGGAAGTCATCCGCCTCAAGCCGCTCGACGGAACCTACGGCATCGGCCACACCCGCTGGGCCACTCACGGCCGTCCCACCGAAGAGAATGCCCACCCTCATCGTGACTGCACCGGCCGCGTGGTCGTCGTGCACAACGGCATCATCGAAAACTACGTCACCCTCAAGAAGAAGCTGATCGAGGAAGGCCACAAGTTCACCACCGAAACTGACACCGAAGTCATCGCCCACCTGGTCGAAAAGTACTTCATGAAGACCAATGGTCATCGTCCCTCACTCGAGGAGGCCGTGCGCAAGACCGTAGGACAGCTCACGGGCGTCTTCGCGCTGGCGGTCATTGCCGTGGACGAACCCAACACGATCGTTGCCGCCCGCAACGGTCCCCCGGCGGTCATCGGCCTGGGCAAGGATGAATATTTCGTCGCCTCTGATGTGCCCGCCATCCTGTATCACACCCGCGATCTGTTTTTCCTCGCCGATGGCGACCTGGCCGTCATTACGCCGGATGGCGTGCAGCTCACCGACTTCAACGGTCAACCCATCGTCCGCCAGGTCCAGCATGTCACCTGGGACCCCATCATGGCCGAAAAGGGTGGGTTCAAGCATTTCATGCTGAAGGAGATCTACGAGCAGCCCCGCGCCGTCCGCGACACTACGCTGGGGCGCATTTCGCAGGAGACCGGCCATGTCTTCCTTGACGAGATGGAGATTAACGAGGCGGAGTTCCGGGCGGTCAAGAAGATCAACATCGCCGCCTGCGGCACCAGTTGGCACGCCGCCCAGGCCGGCAAATTCATGATTGAGCGCCTTGCCCGCGTCCCGGTCGAAGTGGATTACGCCAGCGAGTGGCGTTATCGCGACCCCATCATTGCCTCAGACACCATCACCATGCTGATCTCTCAGTCCGGCGAAACCGCTGACACCATCGCCGCCCAGAGAGAAGCCAAAGCCAAAGGCTCCAAGACGGTGGCCATCTGCAACGTCGTGGGCTCCATGATCACGCGCGAGGCTGCCGGCACTATCTACACCCACGCCGGTCCAGAGATCGGCGTGGCCTCGACCAAGGCCTTTACCGCACAACTGACGGCTCTTTACTTGTTCGCTCTCTACCTCGCCCAACTCCGGGGTACGCTCAGCGAAGATCAGGCCAAAGACGCCGTGCAGGAGCTCACCCGCCTTCCCGGCAAACTCGAACACATGCTCACCCACGAGGAAGACTGTGAAGACCTGGCCAAGGAATACGTGCGCTCCCAGGACTTTCTGTTCCTCGGCCGCGGCATCCACTATCCCATCGCACTGGAAGGCGCCCTCAAGCTGAAAGAAATTTCCTACATTCACGCCGAAGGCTACCCCGCCGGCGAGATGAAGCACGGGCCCAACGCGCTGATTGACGAGAATCTGCCCGTGGTCATCATCGCCACCCGCGACCCCAAAGACGCCCTCTCCATGGTGCGCTACGAGAAGACCATCTCCAACCTGAAGGAAGTGAAAGCACGTTCTGGCGTGGTCATCGCACTGGCTACGGAAGGCGATGAAGAGATCAAAGAAGCCGCCGACCACGTGCTCTACGTTCCGCCCGCGCCCGAAGAGCTATTGCCCATTCTCGAAATCGTCCCGCTCCAGTTGCTTGCGTACCACATCGCCGTCCGCCGCGGCTGCGACGTGGACCAACCCCGCAACCTGGCAAAATCGGTCACGGTGGAGTAGCGGTCTTCGACTGGGAACTGAGAACCGCGAACTGACAACTGGTTTTATCTGCAAAACCTTTCTGCGCGTTCCAGTCGCGGCTGGATTTCCCACCTCAATTTGTTTTTGTCGCCTTGCGCAAGACAAGCTCATCTATAGGTACGAATGACCCCCTTCCAAACCCTCACTGCGCGCCTGATTCGCTCTGTTCCATTTTCAGAACAGACCAAACACCTCGAATTTGAGGTGCTCAACTTGCCCCGTTTCGGCTTCGTCGCCGGGCAGTGGCTGTCACTGAAAGCGAAAAATCCCGACGGTGAGGAGATCACCCGCGCCTACTCCATCGCCTCCCCGCCATCCGACGGCAATCGATTCGCGCTCTGCCTCAACCGTGTGCAGGACGGCTTTATGTCGAACTTCCTCTGCGACCTGAAAGAGGGCGCCGAGATCCGCTGCCAGGGCCCCTTCGGCGATTTCATCCTCCGCCCACCCCTGCGCGACACCCTGTTCATCGCCACCGGCACCGGCATCGCCCCCTTCCGCTCCATGCTGCATTGGCTGTTCCCATCAGAAGAGGAAACGATGGAGGACGGGGGTCCCCGCCCGTCCAACGGCGATTCCACCGGTCACCCAAGGCATCAAGGTCGCCAGCTCTGGCTGCTCTTCGGCAGCCGCTACGAGAAAGACATCTACTACCACGACGAATTCTTGCGCCTCGCGCAAGCCCACGCCAACTTCCACTACCGGCCGACGCTCAGCCGCGGCGGTCCTAACTGGCAGGGACTTCGCGGATACGTCCAGGAGCACGTCCGCGGTATCCTCCAAGACCGCACCGACTTGCACGCCTACATCTGCGGCCTCGACAAAATGATCAAGGCAAACCGCGATTTGCTGAAATCCCTCGGCTGCGATCGCAAGGCCATCCGCTATGAGAAATACGACTGATTCGTTTTCGTAGCGCCGACGTCCCGTCGGCTGTCGTGGGGGCGTCTCGCCCCCACAACCGGGGCAGGATGGCCCCCGGAACAGCCGGCAAGATGCCGGCGCTACTGCCCCCTTGATCCTGCGACTTTCGACCAGCAAACCTCATCTAAAAGGTTGACATCAAGTCACTCAAGTCCTATCATGTGCTTGATATAAATGGATTTATTGGTAAAAACTCATTGCTTTTAAAGCACTTATAGCTTCAGGAGGAACCTGTTATGGGCAAGATCATAGGCATTGACCTCGGCACCACCAACTCCGTCGTGGCCGTCATGGAAGGTGGAGAGCCCAAGGTCATTCCCAACGAGGAAGGCGGGAGAACCACCCCCTCGGTCGTCGGCTTTACCAAGACCGGCGAGCGGTTGGTCGGCCAGGTCGCCAAGCGTCAGGCCATCACCAACCCGGAGAACACGATTTACTCGATCAAGCGGTTCATGGGCCGCCGCTACGACGAAGTCAGCGAAGAAATGAAAATGGTGCCCTTCAAGGTCGTGCAGTCGGGCGACCACGTGGCCGTTGTGGCCCAGGGCAAGGAGCACACGCCGCCGCAAGTCTCGGCCATGATCCTGCAAAAGCTCAAAAAGGCCGCCGAAGACTACCTCGGCGAGAAGGTCACCGACGCCGTCATCACGGTGCCAGCGTACTTCAACGACGCCCAGCGTCAGGCCACCAAAGACGCAGGCAAGATCGCCGGGCTCGAAGTAAAGCGCATCATCAACGAGCCTACGGCGGCCGCGCTCGCCTACGGCCTCGACAAGAAGAAGGACGAGACCATCGCCGTCTACGACTTCGGCGGCGGCACCTTCGACATTTCGATTCTCGAAGTCGGCGAAGGCGTGATCGAAGTCAAGGCCACCAACGGAGACACCCACCTGGGTGGTGACAACATCGACCAGCGCGTCGTCGATTGGCTGATTGACGAGTTCAAGAAGGATGAGGGCCTCGACCTACGCGGCAAGGGCAACGAGATGGCGCTGCAGCGTCTGCGCGATGCCGCTGAGCGCGCCAAGATCGAGCTCTCCACCACCATGGAGCACGAGATCAACCTGCCCTTCATCACCGCCGACGCCAGCGGCCCCAAGCACCTGGTGAAGCGTCTGACCCGCGCCAAGCTGGAATCAATGGTGGAAGACATCATCCAGCGCTCGGTCGGCCCCTGCAAGCAATGCATGAAGGACGCCGGCATCGACCCCAGCAAGATCAACGAAGTCGTGCTGGTTGGCGGTCAGATCCGCATGCCTCGCATTCAGGCGCTGGTCAAAGAGCTGTTTGGCCGTGAGCCGCACAAAGGCGTCAACCCGGATGAAGTGGTCGCCGTGGGCGCAGCCATCCAGGGCGGTGTGCTCGGAGGCGAGGTCAAGGACCTGCTTCTGCTCGACGTTACTCCGCTAACCCTGGCGATAGAGACGCTGGGCGGCGTCGCTACGCCCATGATCCCGCGTAACACGACCATCCCGACCCGCAAGACGGAGACCTTCTCCACCGCGGCGGACAGCCAGACTTCGGTCGAGGTGCACGTCCTGCAGGGCGAGCGCCCCATGGCGGGACAGAACCGTACCCTGGGCAAGTTCCACCTGACCGGCCTCCCGCCGGCTCCGCGGGGCATCCCCCAGATCGAGGTCACGTTCGACATCGACGCCAACGGCATCCTCAACGTGACCGCGAAAGACATGGCCACGAGCAAGGACCAGAAGATCACCATCACGTCGTCTTCCGGCCTGAGCAAGGAAGAAGTCGAGCGCATGGCCAAGGACGCCGACGCGCACTCCGCCGAAGACAAGACCCGGCGCGAAGAGATCGAGTCCCGCAACCAGCTCGACTCCATGGTCTACAACGTGGAGAAGATGCTGCGCGAGCACGGAGACAAAATCTCCGGCTCCGAGCGCGGCGACGTCGAAAACGCCGTGGCCGACGCCAAGAAGGCGCTGGAGTCGAACGACAAGAAGACCATGGACCAGGCGCGCGAGCGCCTGACCCAGGCCTCGCACAAGCTGGCCGAGCAGATGTACAAAGCCGCCCAGCCGCAAGGCACTCAAGGTACTGGCTCCGGGCCGGGCGCTGGCAGTGGTCCGGCTGCGGGTGGCGACGGCCAAACCAAGAAGGACGAAGGCGTCATCGACGCCGAGTACGTAGACGTCGAAGACAAAAAGTAACCGTGTGGGGACGGGCACCTCGCCCGTCCCGCCGAGCACAGCGAGGCAGGTAGCGCCGGCAGCCTGCCCTGAGCGTAGTCGAAGGGTCTCGCCGGCCAAACCTAGCCACGGATCAGCACAGATGAGCACGGATAAAACCTGATCCGTGTAAATCCGTGTGAATCCGTGGCTCAATTTTTCGCCGGCATTGCATAATGCTCTAAGATGGCCACTACGACCAAAAAGGACTACTACGAGCTCCTCGGGGTCAAGAAGTCCGCCTCCGCCGAGGACATCCGGAAAGCCTTCCGCAAGCTCGCCCGCAAATACCATCCCGACGTCAATCCCGGGGACAAAACTGCCGAGGAAAAATTCAAGGCCATTTCCGAGGCCAACGACGTCCTCAGCGACCCCAAGAAGCGCAAGATCTACGACCAGGTCGGCTTCTACTCCGACAACATCGACCCCGCCACGGCCGAGGCCTATGCTCGCGCCGGCGGAGGCGCGGGCGGATTCCCCGGCGGCGCACCCGGCGGTCAACCCGGTACCGGCGGGCCCCAGGGTGTCCATTTCGACTTCGGCGGCTTCGACTTTTCTGATCTCTTCGAGGGTGGCCGTGGCCAGAGGCCCAGCAGCGCCGGCGGCTTTCGCGACATCTTCTCTGGAATTTTCGGCGGACGCGGCGCCGCCGCCCAGGAAGGCCCCGAGCCCGGTTCCGATCTGGAGTACCAGGTCAACGTCCCCTTCTGGACCGCCATCCGCGGCGGGGTGATGCGCCTGAACATCACCCGTCGCGATGCCTGCAACCGGTGCGGCAGTCACGGCTACGTCGAGGGCGCAGGCGCCTGCCCCGAGTGCGGCGGCAAGGGCCAGGTCACCCAGACCGGCGGCCGCATGAAGTTCAATGTGCCCTGCCCCCGCTGCAACGGTACGGGCAAGAACATCTCCACCTGCCCCACCTGCCATGGCGAAGGCAGCATCGAACGCACCGAACCCCTCGAAGTCCGCATCAAGGCGGGCACTCGCGACGGCCAGCGCATCCGCATTGCTGGCAAGGGAAATGCCGGGCTGCGCGGTGGCCCCTCCGGGGATCTCTACGTGATCATCCGCACCGCCGACCACCCCATCTTCCACCGCGAGGGCGACGACATCCACCTGACCGTGCCCGTCACCGCCACCGAAGCCGCCCTGGGAGCCAAGATCGAGGTCCCTACCATCGACGGCCGTACCCTGCTTAAGATTCCCCCCGGCACCCAGTCCGGCCAGAAGCTCCGCCTGCGCGAGAAAGGCGTCCCCTCGGCGACGAGAGACGGCGTCCGCGGAGATGAGATCGTCGAAATTAAGATCACCGTCCCCATGCCCCACGACGAAAAGACCAAGGAACTCCTGCGCGAATTGGCCAAGCTGAATCCCGAAGACCCGCGCGCGGAACTCTGGAAGAACGTCTAAGCAGACCTTTCACCACAAAGGATGGGTTCATTACCTCCGTACCGGCCCTCCCGACAAAAAAATCCCTCAAATTTTTTCCACAGCGAACCAAATTTGCCGTATTCTGCGGTTGCGAACTAACTCCACCCAATCCGCGGAATCGCGTGCAACCGCGAGCCCCGCAACAAGGGAGACGGGGTGGTGAGAGTGAGTCGCCCGAGGAGGAAGCCATAGAAATTGGCGACAGCTACCGCGCACACCCAGCCTGAGCAGCATCCCTTTGCAATCCCCTCCAGGAAAAAATCCGTTCGTCTGACCCTGTGGCCCCTGGTCGCCGCCACCTTCTTTATGGTGTCGGGCGGCACCTACGGCATCGAAGACATCGTGCACGGCGCCGGCTACGGACGCGCCATCCTGTTTCTGGTGCTGACCCCGATTCTGTGGAGCCTTCCCACCGCCTTCATGATCGGCGAACTCTCGAGCGCCCTGCCCCACGAGGGCGGCTACTACGCCTGGGTGCGGCGCGCCATGGGCAACTTCTGGGGATTTCAGGAAGCCTGGCTTTCGCTGGTCGCCTCGATTTTCGACATGGCGATTTACCCGACTCTGTTCGTGCTCTACCTCACCCGCATGTTCCCCTGGTTCGCCGAAGGCCATCGCGGGGTGATGGTCGGGCTCGCGGTAGTCATCGTCTGTACCCTGCTGAACATCGCGGGCGTGAAAGTCGTCTCCACGACGTCGCTCTGGCTCTTCTTCCTGCTTTCGGCGCCGTTCGCGCTGATGGTGGTGCTCTCGCCTTTCAAGTATGGTGGGCTGCTGCACGCAGTCACCACGCCCACCACCTCCTCGGTGGACCTGATCGGCGGGCTGCTCATCGCCATGTGGAACTACATGGGATGGGACAACGCCTCCACGATTGCCACCGAAGTAGAGCGCCCGCAGCGCACCTATCCGCGCGCCATGCTCGCCTCCGTGGTCATCGTCGCCCTCTGCTATATCGTGCCTGTGGCTGCCGTCTGGATGACCGGATTACCTCCCAACGCCTGGGAAACCGGTTCCTGGGCTGATATCGCGGGACTGCTGGGCGGACCGCTGTTGCGCATTGGCCTGGTGCTGGGCGGCATGATCAGCGCCTTCGGCATGTTCAATGCCCTGGTGATGAGCTACTCCCGCCTGCCCCTGGCCATGGCCCAGGACGGCATGCTGCCGCGCGTCTTTGGCAAACTGCATCCCCGCACCCGCGCCCCCTGGGTCGCGATCGTGGTCTGCGCCATTGGCTGGGCTTGCTGCCTCGGGCTTGGTTTTGCTCGCCTGGTGACCATCGACATCCTGCTCTACGGCGCCAGCCTGATGCTGGAATTCGTGGCCCTGGTCGTCCTGCGCATCCGCGAACCCAACCTTCCACGCGCCTTCCGCGTGCCCGGAGGAATGTTCGGCGCTGTTGCCGCTGGCGTGACTCCCATGCTCCTGCTTGGCTTTTCCGTGGTCCGCAGCGAAACCGAACAGGTCCTCGGGATGAGTGCCTTCGCCTTCGGCATGTGGCTGATCGCGGCCGGCGTCCTGGCGTATTTCTTGAACGTTGCCCTGAAGCCAACCGGCTGGGCCCAACCAGCTGAGAAGCACGGAACTGCAACATAATCCGTAGTCGCCCCCGTAGAGACGCAGCTTGCTGCGTCTCTTTTTGTTTTGGGCTACTATCGTTCCGCAGAAGGAGCCGACTGTGACTGCCAGGAAGAGGCCACTGTGGACCTGCCCGCGCTGCGGCCACCGCTTCGTGACCCGCAACATGTATCACTCCTGCGTCCGGGTGAGAATTACCGACCACTTCCGCGGTAAAGACCCACTGGTTCGCCAGTTGTACCAGTCCTTCCGCCAGATGGTGAAGCGCTGTGGTCCAGTCACCGTCTACGCGAACATGACTGGCGTTGTCTTCCAGGCCCGCGTTCGCTTTGCGGGTGTGAGTCCCAAAAAGCACTGGCTCGACGGCGCCTTCTGGTTCAAGCGCCGCGTGGAGCATCCCCGGTTCTATCGCATCGAGACCATCCCGCCAGGCGATTACATTCACCGCTTTCGCCTGACCAAGCTCTCCGACATCGACAAGGGGCTGGCCGCCTTCGTGCGCGAAGCCTACGATGTTGGCTGCCAGAAGCATCTGCAAGCGCCGCGCAAACCACGCTCATGATCAGAACGTTATGATCAAGATGATGTGACGACACCGCACTCTACCGTGCGACTCTCCAGCCGCGTAGCGGCGTCACAGGAAAGCCCGGCACGGAAGTGCCGGGAGGAAGACCGTAGCGGACGATCGAGTCCCGTCAGGGACGACACCCGGAGGGACACCGTCCAACCCCTCCTGATATAAGTATTCTGTGACCAAACGCCGCTCCAAAGGCGCCTACATGATCTCGGCCGTAGCCGAAATGTACGGCATCCACCCGCAAACCCTGCGCCTCTACGAACGCGAAGGCCTACTCAAACCCTCCCGCACCGAAGGAAACACGCGCCTCTACACCGACGAAGACCTGCAGCGCCTGGAGTTTGTCCTGTCGCTGGCCCGCGACCTGGGGGTGAATATCTCCGGCATCGCCATCATCCTGCAAATGCGCGAACGTATGGAAGAAATGCAGCGCCAAATCCAGGATTTTGTGAAATACATCCAGGAAGAAGTGCTCTCCCGCGCCACCGCCGCCGCCGACCCATCGCGAGGCGCCATCGTCCCCGTCCGCCGCATTGCCGTTTCACCTCCTTCGCCTCCAAGAAAGAAATAGTTAACTGTCATCCTGAGCGGAGCAGGCCGCTGCAAGCGGCCTGCGGAGTCGAAGGACCCCGAAATCGCCCGCAGCGCCACAGGCGTGTCAAGGCATTCTTCCTGGTGGCCCGTGTCGAGCCGACCTTGGCGAGCCGCTAGTTCTTACTCGTCGGCGAAGTAATCGGTGTCAATTTTCTTTATTTCGTACGAGGCGACGGTGGACACGCCTACGCCGTGCTCAATCAGCAGATCAGCAAGTTCGTTACCGTCGATTAAGATTACTTTGTCCTGAATGTCCCGCACGTAGTCGCGAGCGGGCTTGGAGAAGCCACTCGTCGTAATGAAAACTCCCTTGCGTGCTTTCTTGCCATGCAGCGCGCCAACGAACGCCTGGATCTCCTTGCTACCGACGGTGCCATCGTCCCAGCGCTTGGCCTGTATGTAGACCGCGTCTAGGCCAAGCTTGTCCTCTTTGATTACGCCATCCACGCCGCCATCCCCACTCTTCCCGATTGCCATGCCGGCATCTCGCCTCGACCCTCCATATCCCATCTTGAGCAGGAGTTCCACAACGAGTCTCTCGAAGAACTCAGGCGAGCACCCCTTGATTCGCGCCAGTAGCTCAGCCGACAACTGCTTCTGGATTCGATGATAACCCGCCTCAATATTTTCCTGAGGATCAAGTTCTTCAGCGATCGTCGCTTCAGGCACTTGTCTCACATCTTCCGCCTTGGCGCTCTGAAATTCGACGAACTCAGGAAATCGGCGAAGCACTTTATTGTCTATTCGGGTCGGGTGATCTTTGAGAACCTGCAGGCCGCGCTCCGTTATCTGAACCATGCCGCGTTTTGGAGACGAGAGTAGTCCAGCCTTCTTCATGTATGTCCGGGCCCAGCCCACCCGGTTATCGAAAACGACCTGTCTGCCGCTAGGGAGAAGCTCCCGCCGCTCGGAGTCTGTGAGCTTATAGTCCGCCGCGAGTGCATCGACTAGACTCGGGACAGGATGTTCTCTTCCGTCAGACGTGTGCTCTAGCAGCGGCAACATAAGGCTCTGATAGTCGGGAATACTCATTGCGCCAGAATTCTATATCCAGCATCTCCATTTTGGAATCCCCACCAGCAAGGTAGGCCATCATGTCACTGTGGCTGAGGATCTCTCGGGCTGAGAGTTATGATGAAGAGGCTAAAATGCTCCCCTTCAAGCTCGTCTACAGCGACGACTACTACCTCCCCATCGGCACCCACGTCTTCCCTGCCGAAAAATACCGGCGCATTCACAACCGCCTGCTCGAGACCGGAGTCGCTGAACAGAAAGACTTCGTCACCCCGCAACCCGCCTCCGACCAGGACGTCCTGCTCGTCCACACCCCGCAGTACGTGCACAAGCTCAAAACCGGGACGCTCTCCGCCCGCGAAGAACTGGAAATGGAAGTCCCCTATTCGCCCGAACTGGTGCGCGCTTTCTGGCTGGCGGCCGGTGGTTCCATCCTCGCCGCCGACTACGCACTCAACGATCACGTTGCCTTCAGCGTCGGAGGTGGATTCCACCACGCCTTTCCCGATCACGGCGAAGGTTTCTGCATGATTCACGATGTCGCCATCGCCATCCGCCGCCTGCAGCGCGACGACAAGATCACCCGCGCCATGACCGTGGATTGCGATGTCCACCAGGGCAACGGCACCGCCGCCATCTTCGCCGGCGTCCGCATTCCCAGCCGCCCCCTGCCCTCAACCGCGCCGTCCACTCTGAGTCCCTCCTCCGCCGCCAAACTGCGCAACGCCCATGCCGGCGACGTCTTCACCATCTCGCTGCACCAGGAAAACAATTACCCCGCATTCAAACCACCGTCATCGATTGATGTCGACCTGCCCGACGAAATCGGCGACGACGATTACCTCGCCTGGCTCGACAACGCGCTCAGTTCCGGCCTGCGCCAGTTCGATCCCGAATTGCTCTGCTACGTCGCCGGTGCCGATCCCTACCGTGAAGACCAACTCGGCGGCCTCGCCCTCACCATCGAAGGCCTCAAACGCCGCGACGAACTTGTGTTTCGTGTGGCGCGCGCTCGCGACATCCCCGTGATGGTCACCTTCGCCGGAGGCTACGCCCAGAAAGTTGACGACACCGTCACCATCCACTGCAATACCGTGATCGCCGCCAAAGAGATTTTCTCCGCGCCAAAATTGTCATCCTGAGCGGAGTGGCTGCTTCGCACCGCGAAGCAGCCGCGGAGTCGAAGGACCTTGAGTTCGCCCGCACAATCAACTCTGTTTCAAGGAGTTCTCCCACAGACGTTGGTGCCAGAATCCATCATCACTGGCGGGGCGACATCATTTACCATCTCCCCATGCGCCTCCGCCTCATCCGACACGCCACTTTAATCGTCGAATACAACCAGCACACCTTCCTCATCGACCCCATGCTCGACGACGCCGACGCCCGTCCGCCTATTCAGAACTCTCCTAACCCGCGCAACAATCCGCTGGTCCCGCTGCCGATCGCGCCCGAAGAAGTCCTGCAGGGCGTGGATGCCGCCCTCGTCACCCACACCCACAGCGACCACTGGGATGCCACGGCTGCCGACCTCCTACCCAAGCCGATCCCGTTCTTCGGCCAGCCCGAGGACCAGGCGAAGTTCCGCTCCCAGGCTTTTTCGAATGTGCAGGCGGTTCAAGACTCGCTGACCTGGAGAGGAATCACGATCCACCGCACTGGAGGCCAGCACGGTAGGGGAGAGATCGGCAAGGCCATGGCCCCGGTCTCCGGCTTCGTCCTCCGCGCCCAAGGCGAGTCCACCCTCTACATCGCCGGAGACACCATCTGGTGCAGCGATGTTCAGAACGCCCTACGCGCACACCAACCCGACATCATCGTGGTCAATACCGGAGCTGCCCAGTTTCTGGAAGGCGATCCCATCACCATGACTGCCGATGATGTCATCACTACGTGCAAAGCTGCACCCCGCGCGCAGATCGTCGCCGTGCACCTGGAGTCCATCAACCACTGCCTCCTGACCCGCGCTGATCTGGCGTTTCAACTGGAAGCCGCGCGCGTGATCCAGCAGGTAGCCATTCCCAACGATGGCGACTGGGTCGAACTCAAGGCGTGAAGAACTGCCTTCTCGATTTCGTCGGGAAGAGAACTACTTGAGGAAGTGCCTGAGCACCAATCCCGTCACGCCATCCTGCAAGAAGTGGGCGATCATCCCCGGCCGCAGGCTCCGCCGCCGGTAGGCCAGCCATCCGAAGAGACAACCGTACACCGCGATGGTCAACATGAACTTCGCACCCTGGTATCCGTGAGAGACCCCGAAGACAATGCCTTGCAGCACCAACCCCGTTGCCGCGCTCCTGGTCATCAGACCCAGTTGCTTCTGCAAATAGCCGCGGAAAATGACCTCTTCGCAAAACCCCGCCGTCAATGCCAGCACCATCCACAACCCGATCTCCGCGGGAGTTTGCGGGATGATGTTGCGCATTGCGTGGGTGGGCGTTGCCTTGAGAGCAAATCTCATGATTCCCAAAACCACGTTCGATACAATAAGGAACAGCACGGCGATGCCCAGATCCCGCAAGATGGCAGTCCACTTGGGCCAACTGCCGGCAATCAGATCTGCAATCCGAATCCCGCGACGCCGCACCCCCCACCCGATGAACGCCACGGTAAGCCACTCCCACACCATGATCACTGCATAGCTCACCACGCGGGCGTGAGTCCCCACATTGTCACCCGATGTCTGCGACCCTCTCCACACCGAGAGCGCAGAGAATCCGAACAAAACCACGAGCACGACAGCCGTATGCCATGCCGGCGCAATCAAGCCGGAATCCGTTTCATTCGAAGGTGTGGTGACCGAAGTTGCCATGGAATCTCCTATCCAGCCGTAGCGCCGGCGTCGTCTGGCCGTAGCGCCGGCGTCCCGCCGGCCACCTGACTCTGGAGGATACGCGAAAGCCTCTCCGTAGCCCAACAATCAATCTCCCATGTCGCCCGATTGCTCCCCGCCACGACGTCATCCTAAGCGAAGGACCTCGCGCGCAAGCCACCCTGGCTGGCTGAATGCTGAATGCTTGTTAGAATAGTCTTTGCCCTATGTTCGAGAATCTCCAGGAAAAACTTCAACGCGCATTCAAGAGCCTGCGCGGCCAGGCCGTCCTCAATGAAGAAAACATTCAGGACGCTCTCCGCGAGATCCGTCTCGCTCTGCTCGAAGCCGACGTCAACTTCAAGGTCGTCAAAGATCTGATCGACCGTATTCAGGCCAAGGCGGTCGGCCAGCAGGTCATGACCGCGCTTTCCCCCGGCGAGCAGGTCATCAAGATCCTTCGCGACGAACTGGTCGAGACGCTCGGCAAAGACACCGCCAAGATGAAGTTCGCCTCGCAACCGCCCACGGTCGTACTCATGGCCGGCCTGCAAGGATCGGGCAAGACCACCACCTCCGGCAAGCTCGCCAACTGGCTCAAGAATGGCGGCCACCGCCCGCTGCTGGTTTCGGTTGACGTCTACCGTCCCGCGGCACGCGAGCAACTCAAAGTCGTCGCCCAGGCGATCAAAGCCCACATTTACGAAGGCGAAGTCGGCGAGTCGAACACGGCCACCGTCGAGCGCCTCGCCAAAGAAGCCCGCCGCGAAGCCGTCGTCAGCGGCTGCGACGTGCTCATCGTGGACACCGCCGGCCGCCTCCACATTGACGAGCAGCTCATGGACGAGATGCAGTCGCTCAAGCGCCTGCTCAACCCGCAGGAGATTCTGTTCGTCGCCGATTCCATGACCGGACAGGACGCGGTCCGCTCCGCCGACGAGTTCCACAAGAAGCTCACGCTCACCGGAGTGATCCTCACCAAGATGGACGGCGACGCCCGCGGTGGTGCCGCGATCTCCATTCGCCAGGTCACCGGCCAGCCCATCAAGTTCATCGGTGTCGGCGAAAAATACGACGCGCTCGAACCCTTCCATCCCGATCGCATCGTCTCCCGCATCCTGGGCATGGGCGACATTCTCTCGCTCATCGAAAAGGCCGAATCGCAGATCGACAAGAAGAAAGCCGAAGAGCTCGCCACCAAGGCCCTCGCCGGTGACGGCTTTTCGCTTGAGGACTTCCGCGACCAACTGCGCCAGGTAAAGAAAATGGGCTCCCTGCAGAGCCTGATGGGAATGCTGCCCAGCATCGGCCCCTTCGCCGGCCTGCAAAAAGCCGCCGACAAGGTGGACGAGAAGCAGGTCAATCGCGTCGAAGCCATCATCAACTCGATGACCTCGCATGAACGCAATCACCACGAGGTCATCAACGGCAGCCGCCGCAAGCGCATCGCCCGCGGCTCCGGCACGACGGTGCAGGAGGTCAACAACCTCCTCCGCCAGTACGCCCAAATGCGCAAAATGTTCAAGCAGATGGGCAAAGCCAGCTTCGGACGCAAGCTGGCAGGGATGAAGTTCCCGGGAATGTAGGAGCAGGCTCTAGGCTCTAGGCTCTGGGCTCTGGGCTCTAGGCTCTGGGCTCTGGGCTCTGGGCTCTAAGCTCTGGGCTCTAGGCTCTGGGCTCTAGGCTCTGGGCTCTAGGCTCGAGGCTGTAGGCTCGAGGCAAGTCCCGGAGGGACGACCGATAGTAGCCCGCCACTTCAGTGGCGGGTTGAGCCGCAAAACCGACGTAAGTGCCGTAGGCACGACTGAAAAGCTGCCATGAAATGGCGTTCTCTGGAAGAATCCAATCCGGCCACTGACACCCGCCCCCTGCGGGAAATCTTCGCTGAGCGCAAACAACTCATCGCCCAATACGTCCCCGCCGAGACCCAGGCCATCCATGCCCGCGTCGTAGAGGAACTGAAACAGGCCGGCATCGCCGGCCGCACCCTCACGGCAGGCACAAAAGCTCCCACATTCGAACTCAAAGACCACAACAGCAAGCTGGTTTCTTCCCAAGCCTTGCTGCGCGATGGCCACTTGGTCCTCTGCTTTTTCCGCGGACGCTGGGACCCGTTCTGCTGTGGACAACTGGAAGCCATGAACGCAGTCTTCTCGCAAATCGAGCAAGCCGGAGCCTCCCTGGTCGCCATCTCCCCGCAAACCGTGCAGCAGTCCTTCTTTATGGCCGACCAGCACAAGCTGCGTTTCCCTTTGCTCAGCGATGCTGGCAACCAAGTCGCCCGCCAGTTCGGACTCGTCTACCGCGTCCCCGACTACCAGCAGGCCGTCTATCGTCGCGCCTTCGTCAACCTGCCATTTGCCAACGGCGATGAAAGCTGGGAACTCCCCATCCCCGCCACCTACATCCTCGACCGCGACAGCACTGTGGTCTACGCCTCCGCCAACCCGGACTATACCGCGCGGCCAGAACCCACCGAAATTCTCAGCCTCCTCCACCCTCTGTCATCCTGAGTGCAGCAGGCCGCCTGCAAGCGGCCCGCGGAGTCGAAGGACCCCGTGCTACCGGCCGCAGAGATTGCTGTCTCAGGGAATTCTCCCCGAGGACTTCGCTACGCTCAGGATTTCGGCGAGCGGCTCTGACGCCGCGCCAGCCCCGCTCTTGCCATTCCCCCTAACTTCCGCGATAATAATGGTTTGTCTTAGCCCTCCGGAAGGAACTAGGAAAGGAACTTAAGGTCTGTGTTAATGATCCGACTGGCGCGCACGGGTGCGCGCAAACAACCGTATTATCGCGTGGTCGTCATCGAAAAGGAACGCGCGCGCAATGGCCGCCCGGTGGAGGTGGTTGGGACCTACAACCCCCGGACCAGCCCCGCCAGTATTGCGCTCAAGCGCGAGCGCATTGACTACTGGGTGTCCAAGGGCGCCAAAATGTCGGGCAGGGTCAGCAAGATCGTGTCCCAGCCGGCTCCGGCCACCGCCGGCTCCGCGGCCTGATCCCGCAGTGCGTATCGGATGCAGTCACCCCACCCCAAGGAGCCGCACATGAGCGAGCAAAGTGGGGACATGCGGGCCTTAATCGAGCAGATCGCCAGAGCCCTGGTCGATGAACCCGACCACGTCTCGATCAAAGAGATCGACGGCGAACAGGCCGTCGTGCTTGAGCTCAAGGTGGCCCCCAACGACCTGGGCAAGGTGATCGGCAAGCAGGGACGCACCGCCCGCGCCATGCGCACGTTGCTGGGCGCGGCCGGCATGAAGCTGCACAAGCGCTTCACCCTCGAAATCCTGGAATAGGAAGCTCGAGATCGGAGAACCGGGAATAGCTGGCGAGTTCATTACTCTCGCCCACGTCCTCAAGACCCAGGGACGCCGCGGCGAGGTTGCTGCTGAGGTGCACAGCGACGTTCCCGACCGCTTCCGCGAAGGTATGCGGCTTTGGGCACTCGCCGAAGACGGTAGCCGCCGCGAGCTGAAAGTAGAAGAACTCTGGCCGCACAAAGGAGCCATGGTTCTGAAGTTCGCCGGGGTGGATTCTATTTCCGACGCCGAAGCGCTGGTCGGATACGAACTTCAGGTCCCGCGCCAACAGCGCGCCCGGCTTGAGTCCGGCTGGACCTACGTCAGCGATCTGGTCGGATGCTTGGTCTCCGACGGTGATCGCGAGATCGGCAAGATTGAAGATGTGCAGTTTGGCGCCGGCGAAGCGCCCCTGCTGATCGTGAAAGCGGGATCGAAAGAATTCGAGATTCCCTTTGCCGAAGCGTACCTGAAGAGGGTAAGCGTAGAGGGCAAGCGCATTGAAATGCAGTTGCCCGAAGGCATGTTAGAAGTAAACGCGCCGCTGACGCCGGAAGAGAAAGAGCAGCAGAAGAAAAAGTAGTCAGGAGTCGGTAGTCAGGAGTCAGCGGCTGCAGTTGATTGCTCACTCCAGACTCCTGACTACTGACTCCTGGTTCCCGCGATGAAGATCGACATCTTAACGATCTTTCCCGACTTCTTTCGCGGACCGCTGGATTACGGTATTATCCGCCGGGCCCGGGAAGCCGGTCTGGCAAGCATCGAAGTCCACGATCTGCGGGCGTTCGCGCATGATCGCCATCGCACCGTGGATGACCGCCCTTTCGGCGGCGGCGCAGGCATGGTCCTGAAGCCGGAACCGATCTTTGAATGTATGGAAACGCTGGCCGTGGCGCCTCGTGAACAGCGCCTCGGTGGCACTGCGAAGCAGAGCGTGGTCCTGCTCTCGGCCCAAGGCAAGCGCTTCGCGCAGAGCGTGGCCCAGGAACTCGCAGCCCTCGACCGAATCGTCCTGATCTGCGGCCGCTATGAAGGCGTGGACGAGCGGGTCAGCGACTTCCTCGCCGATCGCGAGCTATCGATCGGCGACTACGTCTTGAGTGGTGGTGAACTGGGCGCAGCGGTAATCGTGGACACGGTGACGCGTTTGCTTCCCGGCGCGCTGGGCAACGAAGCCTCCTCGCGGCAGGAGTCGTTCACCGCGCAGGCTGAATCGCCGGCAGGCAATGGAAGCGGCCCCAGTTCCACCTGCGCCTCCGGCGGATTGCTGGATTATCCGCACTACACCCGGCCGGCGGACTTCCGCGGGATGGGCGTTCCGGAGGTGCTGGTCTCCGGCAATCACGAGGAGATTCGCCGCTGGCGTCGTCGCACCGCGCTGGAAAAAACGCTGCGCAACCGCCCCGATCTTCTGGATCGGACGAAGCTCAGCGAAGACGACCAGGATTTGCTGGCCCAGATCACGGGCCAAAGAGATACCTAGAACGAAGGGACAAGATCATGTCGAACCTCATCATCGAAAAGCTGCTGGCCAAGACCAAGCGCACCGATATCCCCGCCTTCGCCCCGGGCGACACCGTCCGCGTGCACGTCAAGATCAAGGAAGGCGACAAGGAACGTCTGCAGGCGTTTGAAGGTGTCGTCATTGCCCGCACTCGCGGCCCGCAGGCCAGCTTCACCGTGCGCAAGATGAGCTTTGGCCACGGCGTGGAGCGCATTTTCCCCGAGAACTCGCGGGTGATCGATAAGGTGGAACTGCTACGCTCTTCCAAGGTCCGCCGCGCCAAGCTCTATTACCTGCGCAGCCTGCGAGGCAAAGCCGCCCGCTTGAAAGACGTCGAGAAAGAGCAGGCGACGGTGGAAACAGCCACAAAGTAGCAGCCGTAGCGCCGGCAGCCTGCCCTTGTTTTGCCGAAGCCCCGAGCGAAGCCGAGGGGGAAGTCGAAGGGTCTCGCCGGCCAATTCGAGCTTTCTGCTGAAGAATTTTCTTACAGGGATCGCTGAAGAATTCTCGGGGCGCCTTTACAGCGAGACGGTCGCGGCCTTGGTCTTGGGATTCTCGTCTTCTTCTTTCTCCGCCAGCTTGTGCAGCAGGAATTGCAGCACCTGACGGTCGCCCTTACGGATCTCCCGAAACTCGATGCCCACGCCAAAATCCAAGGCAACATGCCGCACCCGGCCTCGAAACCGCAAGTCCTGATTGCCGACCTGCAGCACCAGCTTCAACTCCGTGCCGGGTACCAGCTTATGATTGCTGGTGATCAGGCACCCCGTCTCCGACAGATTCCTCAGAATCGCCGCTGTGTGGTCCGCATTGGGATCGCGTTTCAGCAGGTCCACAACCCCCGGGATATCAAACCGCGGTTGGCGCCGGCGGTTTCCGTTGAGGCTGCCAGCGACCGAGTTCATGCGGTACGGGCTGTTTTCCCCCTGGATCTTTTCATACACCTCTTCCAGGCCGCGCAACTCGGTTTCGAACATCATGCGGTCGGATTCGAGGCATTGAATCCCCACTTGCCCGCGCAATTCTGAATTCGGCTCGCCCACCCAAACCACCCGGCAAAATGCCTTGCTGCGGCCACGCTCGACCGCAATGATTTCTCCCGCTGCCTTCACATACCGCAACCCTGTCACCCGCGCTCCACGCGCCGAAATGTCATAGGTACAGGCCAGGTCCAGGCAGGGTTTGTTGTCGCTGTCCCAGTAGGTGACCCGGATGGGAAGGGCAACATGGATGCGCTTGTCCAGGCGATCGGGCGACTGTTTGGAAGTTTCTTCGCTCACTGCGTGTCTGCTGAAGTGACTCCTCAAGTTGGAAACTAGCAAGCCGTTACCAAAGGGTCAATGAACGCCGGTAATAGCCGCGAGGTTACTTGTGACCACCTGAATCGGCGGGGCTTAGAGGATAGGGAAAACTCACCGTTCGTAACCCTGCAGGCTCAAGCTGATTTTTTCCCGCTTGCGTCCCAGGCTCGTCTCGGCGAAGATGCACCTATCTCCGGTTCCGTGTCGCCCAAGACAAAGCCCGCTGCCGAGAAAGCACTCTCCCCTGCCGCGGCCAAGCTCCGCCTGTTGAAAAAGCTGCGGTGCACCTTGAACTACGAGAAAAAGGCCTGGCAGGCGGGCGCACGCATGGTGGCAGGCGTGGACGAGGTCGGCCGTGGCTCCTTATTCGGACCTGTGGTCGCCGCCGCCGTCATCCTCGATCCCGCCTATCGCATCCGCGGCCTGCGCGATTCCAAGCTGCTGCTCTCCGAGCGCCGCGAGATTCTGGCCGAGCGCATCCGCGAGCACGCCATCGCCTGGGCCGTCGCCGCGGTAGATGCGGCCCGCATTGATCAGATCAACATCTACCAGGCCTCGCTTGTCGCCATGCGGGAAGCCGTCCTGCGCCTCGAGCCCGGCCCCGACCACTTGCTGGTGGACGCTGTCCATCTCCATTGCGAGCTGCCGCAGAAGCCCATCATTCACGGCGACGCGCTTTCCGCCTCGATTGCCGCTGCTTCCATCCTGGCCAAGGTCGAACGCGACCGCATGGTCAGCCAATGGGATCCAGTCTTTCCCGCCTACGCGCTCGCCTCCAACAAGGGCTACAGCACGCCCCACCACCTCGCCGCCCTACGCGAGCACGGCCCTTGCCCGCTGCACCGCCAATCCTTCGCCCCCGTCTGGAACGCCCCGGTGCCGCAAGAAGTACTGGCCTTCATGCTGGAGAATGACTCCAAAGCAACTCCGCAAGAAGCCGTCTAGATCGGCATGAACCTCGAAGTGGCACAGCCCGTGTGGCGACGGGCGCCTCGCCCGTCTACCGAGCGAAGCGAGGCCGCTTCCCGACAGTCCAATTCTTGGCGTATCACAACTCCCGGATGGCCCCAACTCGACCCTCACATTGACCACTTTGGCTAAGTGCTTTGCTCGGACGTTTCCGATTAGAATCACTGCGAGAACAAACATGCTCCGCATGATGGTCATCACCGCTCACCCCGACGACGAAGCCGGAGGCTTCGGAGGCTCGCTGCGCCTGTACCGCGACCGTGGCGTCGAAACCTGCGTGATCTGTCTCACCCCCGGGCAAGGCGCCAGCCACCGCGGAGGCGCCCGCACCGACCACGAACTCGCCGCCCTTCGCCGCAAGGAATTCGCTGCCTCGTGCGAAATCCTCCAGGTCTGTCGCGGAATCGTGCTCGACTACCCCGACGGCCACCTGCACCGCCAGGACCTGTACCGCGTGGTTTGCGACCTCACCCTGCACATGCGCGAGTTTCGCCCGCACACCGTGCTGACCTTCGGCCCGGAAGGCTCAGTCACCGGGCACACGGATCACTCCATGGCTTCCGTTTTCGCCAGCCTCGCCTTCCACTGGGCAGGACGCAACAACCGCTATCCCGACCAGCTCAAAGACAGCATGGCCCCGCACCGCGCCCAGAAGCTGTACTACACGACAACGAACTTCACGTTGCCGGACCGGCAGCCGGTCACGTTGTCTCCCGCCACTGCGATTATCGAAATCGGCGACTACCTGGAAACCAAGATCGCTGCCTTCAAGGCTCACACCACCCAGGCCCCGCTGTGGAGTCTTTTCGAGACCCACGTGCGTCAGCGGGGCCGGCAGGAAATGTTTCACCTCGCCGCCACGATCAACCCAGGGTTGGTTCAGCAGGAAACTGACTTGTTTGCCGATGTGACGGAGAAAGACTAACCGCCAAGAACACCGAGAAAGACTTTTTCCTCATTCTCGGCGCTCTCTGCGTGCTCGGCGGTTAACTTGCTCTTATCGTGCCCTGATGATCTCGCTCATCACATCCGGCTTCGATTCATCCCGCACCAGGTGTGGATACTTCTCCCCGCCGTGATAATCAACCTTGTAGGTCTTGTAGTAATCCGTGTTCTCGATCAGCAACTCCAGCGGCTCAGTGCTGCTCTTCCCGGCTCGCAGCGCATCCCGCAACACATTCGCAGTGAATTTCTTGCCGTTGACCGCCGCTACTTTCATGCCCGGCCCGATCCCGGCCATCGCAGCCGGCATGCCTTCAATCGTGTCTACGATGCGGCCATCTTCGTTTAACGTCAACCCAATCGAATACTCAGCATTGATGGTCTTGTCCTTGCCCTCCGTGGCCTTTACCAACTCCGACCGGGTTTCGTCGTACACCAGTTTCCACCCGCTGCGCGCAATGCCATCGAGCGGCGCACCCGGACCGTGGTTCTGCAGCCGCTCCGTCCAGAAGCCCCGCCAATCATAAGGAGCGACCTGGTTTAGAGCGTTCACTACATCATCGAAGGTGTAAGTCTTCACCTCCGGAGGACCACTTTGTCCCCCATGAAACAAATGGCAGAAGTCGTCTATCGACTTCATTCCCTGCGTCTGTTGCCGGATAATGGTGTCCACCCACAGCCAGTTCAGCACGTCTTCGTCGTAGTAATCCAGTTCCCTCCGCCACGACACCCATTCGTGTGGCGCTCCTTGCATGGCGGGCACGCCATCGGCCGTGTCTTGCAGGTTCCGCCAAGTCCGTCCTGGCCGATGATCCAGGTCCGCCGCGATCTGCGCCAGCGCATCCCGAAACTGTTCCGGCGTCCGCAATCCACTGCGCCCGCTCAGAACGTCGCCCAAATACGACGTCAGCCCCTCGTATACCCACAACAGGTCGTCCTGCATGGGCTTCTGGTAGTCCGGGGTAGCCAGGTCCGCCGGACGCCTGTATTTCCCGTTCCACGAGTGCACATACTCATGCGTCAATAGCCCGGCCTCAAGCAGTCGTTTGTCGGGGTCCACCATCGTCCGCTCATCCACCCGGCTGTCGTTCGACTCATGATGCTCCAACCCGAAGTGCGCCACGTGATCGCTCAGGCTGTACAGGAAGTGGTAATCCCGATAGTGCTGCGCGCCAAACATCTTCTGCGCCTGCGTTACCATTTCCCGGTAGTGCGCCAAGTCCTCCGGGGGCGCATCCAGCGCCCCGGCGCTGTCCGCCGCAATATCCATCTCGACCAGCGGGTCCTGCGCCAGCGGCACTACCCGCAGATACTCACCCGCGATCACCGGCGAATCCACCAGCGTGGTTAGTGATGCCGGTTTGAACGTGACTTCGTTCCCTGCCTGCGAAGCGACCGGCAAGGGCGTGCCGAACTTCCATCCCGCCGGCAGCCGCAGGCTCGCATCATAGGTCAGCTCATCCGAAGTCGGGCCCGCCGGATAAAGCAACATGGTGTTCCAACTGAGGATCATCATCTTGTCCGTTGCCGACGGCCCGCCGGTGTAGAGACCCTCCCGGCCCGCGGGCGAAATGAAGTCCAGCGATGCCTCCACCACGGTCGCCCCCACCGGCACTTCCACATGAAAAGTCCAACCATCCAGCAGGTCGCGCCGCCATTTCAAGGTCTGCCCATTGGCCGTGAACTTCAGCCCCGCCAGGTCCTGGATCGGCCCGGTTGGCCCGTGCTCCCCCGGAATCCATTCCGGGTAGTAAAGCGTGAGCGTCCCTGCACTGGCCGGAATCTGCAGCCGCACATGAAAAATCTTGCGCGGCGCCTCGCTGGCGTCGACCGACAAGCTGATGTGCTGCCCAGTTGCCGCAACCACCGGCACCGTCAGAAGTACGAACAGCAAGAACCTGCGCAAGGCACGACCGCAGAAGGTCGCCATGGATGGGGCTCCTTGGGGTTGTGGGGTTTCGATCACGAAGCTAACGAATATATCAGAGCACTCAGAATTCGGTCGCCTAGGCATTGAGCAATTAACAGTTGTCCCGTTGGCGCGTTCTGCACATCCGGCAAGAAGCTGGAATGGCTAAGTGCCAAATGCCAAGTGCTAAGTGCTAATTGCCAGTCCCTGAATGCTGAATGCTGAGTGCTAGAATCTCCCCGTGCCCCCGCATCCCCATCGCGGCAAGTTCATCACCCTGGAAGGCCTGGACGGCTGCGGCAAGAGCACGCAACTGGAGAAGCTCGCCGCCGTCCTCCGTGCCGACGGATTCTCCGTGGTGATGACTCGTGAACCGGGTGGCACCGAAACCGGAGAGAAGATTCGCAAGCTGTTGCTCGACACCGCCACCGCCCGCCTTTCCCCGCTGTCTGAACTGGCGCTGATGTTCGCCTCCCGCGCCCAACACATCAAGGAAGTCATCCAACCTGCGCTCGCCGAGGGCCGCATCGTGCTCTGTGACCGCTTCACCGATTCCACGGAAGCCTACCAGGGTGGAGGCCGCAAGCTGGGCAGCGAACCGATCCTGGCCCTTCACCACATCTTGTGTGGTGACCTTCAACCTGAACTTACCATTCTGATGGACTCCGACGCGGCGGCCAGTGTCGACCGCGCCCGCCGCCGCAACCAGGCCCGCACCGGCGGCGGCAACAAAGAAGCCGACGAGAACCGCTTCGAGCACGAAAGCCGTGCCTTCTTCGAGCGCGTGCGCAACGCGTACCTGGCCATCGCCGCCAGAGACACAGAGAAGTCTTTGTTTGCCATGTCAGAGTGTGGACCGAACCGGAATGACGTGAAGGCCCGTCAGACAGTATCATCCTGGAGAAGTTGCTTAAGTGGTTTTCTCCGTGTCTCTGTGCCTCTGTGGTGAATATGGGTTTCGCAGATTTTCACGGTAACGAGGAAGTCGTCCAGCGCCTGCGCGAAATGCTGGCCCATCAGCGCTTTCCGCAGGCAGTGATCCTCTCCGGCCCCACCGGTTCCGGCAAATACACCCTCGCCCTGATGCTCGCGAAAGCTATGAACTGCCTTTCGCCCACAACCACCGGCGGCCTGCCCGACTTCTGCGGCAGGTGCTCCAACTGCCTTCGCATCGCCCAGGCCGAGGACCTGGAAGCCCGCGTCGCCGAAGCCGTCGAAGCCCGTGAGAACCTGCGCGAGACTGACAAGAAGGAAACCCGCCTCTTCGTCCAGACTCATCCCGACGTGCTGATCGTCCCACCCGACCCGCCGCAACTGATGATCAAAGTGGACCAGGTGCGCCGCGTGATTGGGACCATTTATTTCCGGCCCGGCGAAGCCAAAGAACGAGTCTACATCTTCACCGATTCCGCCTTCATGAAAGAGGCGGCGAATTCCCTGCTCAAAGTTCTGGAAGAGCCGCCCGACTTCGCCACCATTTTTCTGCTGGCCGAAAATCCCGGCGAACTCCTGCCCACGATCCGCTCGCGTTCCATGATCGTTTCGCTCGCTGCCTTGCCCGTCGAAGAAATCGAGAGCTACCTGGCGAAACATCGCCCCGACTGGAATGCCAAACAGCGTGCGCTGGTTGCCCGTCTGTCAGAAGGCGCTGTGGGACGCGCCCGCAGCTTCGATCTCGCCGCCTACACCGCCGCCCGGGCCCACGCACTTACCATCCTGAACTCCGCCCTGCGTACCGCCGATCACAGCGACCTGTTCAAGATCACTGAAACCTACCGCGCCGGAGCCGAAGGCCGCGAAAAGACCGAGAAACTCCTGCGCACCCTCTACTCCCTGCTTCAAGACCTGACCTTCCTCAACTCAGGCACCCCCGACCTGGTTCGCAACACTGACATCCAGTCTGATTTGAAGAGGCTGGCTGAATCCGCCGATTTCGCCTGGATCACGGCCGCCGCCGATCGCCTGGCCGAGGTCGAGCGCGGCATGCGCCGCAACCTGTTGCGATCGCTGTCGCTGGATGCGTTTGCGACGGCAATGGAGAAATAGCACTCAGCATTCAGCCATGCCGCACTTGAATGGCGTCATCCTGAACCCGGCTTCAGCCAGGTGAAGAGCCTGCCCTGAGCGAAGTCGAAGGGACCCTGCGCGCACCGTCCAGGTTCTTTGCTGGCCGAATGCTGAGTGCTGAGTACTTTCGTCTCAAAGTGATTGCCCTGGCACCACTTGCTCATTGTCATTCCCACCTTACCTGTGCTACGGTTATGCCAAAGTTCACGCCTCTGTACCACAATCACAGCAGCGCCGTGTTGTGGCCCGCGACAAACAAGCGTGTCGGACAGGTGGTGCCATGACCATGAAAGATACGATTGATCCCATGCCAGCCGAGCGGTCGGTCCCAGCCGAAGGGTTTGCCAACCGCAAGCTGATTCGGCCGTCGCTAAATCGCACCGACCACAACCACAACCATACCGCCGCGCCCATGGGAGAACGTCGCCCCGAGCGACCGGAGCGCAACGACCGTTCCAACGGCCCCAAGAAGGCCGCCCCGCCAGAACAAACCAATGCCGAGAATTTCTATTATCAGAAGCAGATGCAATCCCGAACCCCCATGGTGGTGGTCCTGACGGACGGCGAAGAGATCCACGGGGTGATCGAGTGGTATGACAAGACCTGCATCAAGTTGAACCGCAACAGCAGCCCCAACCTGATGATCTACAAACCCTCCATCAAGTACATGTTCAAGGAAGGCGAAAACAGCAAGAAGAGCTAGTACCGAGTACCCAGTACCTAGTACCCAGTTTCAAGCATTCGGCCCAACTAATTCCTCTCTCAGCGCAAATAACAAGGGAACGGCTGTGCCGTCCCCCGGTCTTTACTCGGTACTCGCTACTCGGTACTCGCTACAGCTTTGGCAACACAATCCCCTTCTGCGCCTGATACTTCCCCTTGCGATCGGCGTAGCTGGTCTCGCACACTTCATCGCCCTGGAAGAAGATGATCTGGCACAGGCCTTCATTGGCGTATATCTTCGCGGGCAGCGGCGTGGTATTTGAAATCTCTAGCGTTACGAACCCTTCCCACTCCGGCTCAAACGGCGTCACGTTCACGATGATCCCGCAGCGCGCATAAGTTGACTTGCCCACGCAAATGGTCAGCACATCGCGCGGAATCTTGAAATACTCCACCGACCGTGCCAGCGCAAAAGAATTCGGCGGCACAATCGCGCAATCCGAGCGCACTGTGACGAAAGATCGCTCGTCGAAATTCTTCGGGTCCACCACCGTGCAGTTCACGTTGGTAAAAATCTTGAACTCATCGGCCACGCGCAGATCATAGCCGTACGAAGACAGCCCGTACGACACGACGCCTTCCCGCACCTGCTTCTCTGAGAAGGGATTAATCATGTCGTGTTCCAGGGCCATCTTGCGAATCCAGCGGTCACTCTTCAGCATGGGTCTCCTTGGGGATTGTGTAATTGAGTAATTTTGTAATTTGGCAATTTGAAAGCGGGAGGGTCCTGCCTGAAATTCCCAAATTACCCGATTACCAAATTACGAAATTCGTCTGGCTGGGTGCCGCCATCTTACGAGAGATAACCTCCCGTTGACAATCTCCCTTATCTCCCTTAGCATCAACCACTTGGTGCACTGTAGTGATTCCGCCGCCGGGAGCCGCCTGTGATTAAGCTCGACATCATCAACGAAGTGGTCAACAAAACCGGGATCACCAAGACCAAAGCCGAACTGGCCGTCGAGACCGTCTTCGAGAGCATGAAGCGCGCGCTCTCCAAGGGCGATCGCATTGAGCTGCGCGGTTTTGGCGTGTTCAACGTCCGCCCGCGCAAGACCGGCATCGGACGCAACCCGCGCACCGGCGCGGAAGTTTCCATCCCGCCGGGCAAGGCCGTGCGCTTCAAACCCGGCAAGGAGTTGCAGTCGATCGACTAAGTGTAACGCCGGCACAGCTGGTGTGGCCGCGGGCGACTCGCCCGCGCGTGCTTCTTCAAGAGCGCATCCCCGGAACTTCCGATGTCTGACCCGACCTCCCCAATCTCCTCCACCACCGACCTCTATCGTCCCGTACAGGTGTTCGTCGTCCACCCTCCGAAGCAGCGTTACTGGGTGCACGCCCTTCTGCTGCTGGCCACCATCTTCACCACCATGGTCGTCGGTGCGCGCATGCAGTTCAACTTCCTGCACAACCAGCCGGCGTTTTCGTTGAATGACGACGCGCTCCCCTTTTTCCCGCTGCGCTGGATCATCGCTCAACCCTCGCGCCTGCTGCTGGGCATTCCCTTCGCCGCTACCCTGATGCTCATTCTCCTGGCGCACGAGATGGGACACTATCTTTACTGTCGTTACTACGGTGTCTACGCAACCCTTCCCTTTTTCATTCCCGCGCCGACTTTGATCGGGACCTTAGGAGCATTCATCCGCATCCGCTCCCCCATCCGTTCGCGGGCCGCGCTGTTTGATATTGGAATTGCCGGTCCGATCGCAGGATTCGTAGTCGCCGTGGCGGTGCTTGCAGTCGCGCTTGGACTCTCCAGGCCCGTGCCCACGGGAATGCCCGCTTCTGAGATCGAACTTGGTTACCCTCTCATCTTTTACGCGATGCACCACCTGCTCGCCGCCTCCGGGCTGGCTCACGGCATTGCAGCTCTGCCGTTCGATCGCGTGTTCCTGCACCCCACCGCTATCGCCGCCTGGGTGGGAATGTTTGCCACCGCTCTCAACCTTCTGCCCGGCGGCCAACTCGATGGCGGACACATCGTGTTTTCGCTCGTCCCCCGCGCCCATCGCTACGTATCTCGTCTGACCATCCTCGCGCTCATTCCCATGGCAATCTACTTCTGGCTCGGCTGGCTGCTTTGGGCAATCCTGCTCGGCATCAGCGGCATGCGCCATCCCGTCGTGCCCGAGTGGACGGGCATCACCGGCGGCCGCCGCTGGCTCGCGCTCTTCGCCCTGCTCATGCTCGTCCTGACCCTGACCCCCGCTCCCTTCGTAAGCGGCTCGCTGTTGGACATCGTAAGGGAATTCCGAGCAGGGCCGTAGCGCCGGCGTCCCGCCGGCTGTCGTGGGGGCGTCCCGCCCCCACATCCCTGGTACAGCCAACTGCTCAAGACCGTCTTCTCTGTGTCTCTGTGTCTCCGTGGTGAAAACCCCCTGTGCCCTCCCTCACCAACGTCCGTGACCCCCGTCACACCCCGCTGCGACTCCCCACCGCATAATAAAAATTCAAGTTCGGGAGTGCCCATCACTCCCTGACGTGGGGGTTACGTGGCAAAAGGACGTGTTTCCATTGTGGTAGAGCGCTGCAAGGCCTGCGGCTTTTGTGTGGAGTTCTGTCCCACCAAGGTGCTGGCGCTCTCTTCCGCTTTCAATTCCAAGGGGTACCACCCGCCGCACGTGGTCAACCCGGAAAAGTGCAGCGGTTGCGACTTGTGCGGTATGTACTGCCCCGACTTCGCCATCTATGGCTACAAACTCCCGAACGCCGCGCCGCAGAAGGGGGTGCCAGATGAAGGCTGATCCTCGCGGCGTCCTCACCGGCGTGCATTTCCTCGATGGTGACCACGCCTGCTGCGAAGGCGCCCTCGCCGCCGGCGCCCGCTTTGCCGCCGGATACCCCATTACCCCCTCCACCGAAGTGGTCGAGCGCTTTGCCGCCCGCGTCCCCACCGTCGGCGGAACCTTTATTCAGATGGAAGACGAGTTGGCCGCATCCATCACCCTGCAGGGAGCAGTTTGGGGCGGAGCCAAGGCTTTTACCGTGACCTCCGGCCCCGGCTTCTCCTTGATGATGGAGCACATCGGTTACGCTGCCATGACCGAGACGCCCTGCGTGTTCGTTGACGTGCAGCGCGGCGGCCCGTCCACCGGCCTCCCCACCCTTCCCGCCCAGGCTGACATGATGCAGGCCCGCTGGGGCTCGCACGGCGACTACGAAATCATCGCTCTCTGCCCCAACTCGCCCCAGGAATGTTTCGATCTCACCATCAAAGCCTTCAACCTGGCCGAAGAATTTCGTGTCCCCGTAATGTTCATGATGGACGAGGTGGTGGGGCACATGACCGAAAAGGTCGTAATTCCGCCCGCGGACCAGATCGAGGTTGTGCCCCGCCGCCACACCCGCAAGCCGCTTGGTGAGTACCTGCCTTATCAAACCAACGGCGACATGGTTCCTGAAATCGCCCATGCCGGCGAAGGCTACAAGTTCCACATCACCGGGCTGACCCACGATGAACGCGGCTATCCCAACATGACCCCCCAGGTCCAGGACAAACTCGTCCGCCGTTTGCAGAACAAGATCCGCAACGCTGCTGACCGCATCGCCCTGTATGAAGAAGAAAATCTGCAAGATGCCGAAGTGGTGGTCGTCTCCTACGGCATCACCTCGCGCGTCGCCCAGCGCGCCATTGAGATGGCGCGCGCCAAGAAACTACCGGTGGGCAAGCTGCGCCTGATTACAGCATGGCCCTTCCCCGAGACGAAGATCCGTGAACTCTCCGCCTACGTGAAAGCGTTTGTCGTCCCCGAACTCAATCTCGGACAGATGGTGCACGAAGTGGAACGCGCCGCTGCCGGCAAAGCCAGGACCTTCGCCGTCCCCCACGCCGGGGGCAGCGTCCATCATCCGGAAGACATCCTGAAAGCCATCGTGGAGGCAAGCCGATGAGCGACTTCACCAATCCCGTCGAACCGTTCCTGCGAACGGACCGCATGCCCCACATCTGGTGCCCGGGATGCGGCATCGGCACCACCGTGAACTGCTTCGCCCGTGCCCTGATCGAATCGAAAATCGATCTCGAGTCGCTCGCCCTGGTTTCCGGCATCGGCTGCACCGGACGCGTCGCCGGATACGTCAAGCTGGACTCGTTCCACACCACCCACGGCCGCGCCATCCCGTTTGCCACCGGACTGAAGCTGGCGAACCCCAAGCTGAATGTTGTGGTGTACTCCGGCGACGGAGATCTCTCGGCCATCGGCGGCAACCATCTCATCCACGCCGCCCGCCGCAACATCGATCTCAAGGTCATCTGTGTCAACAATTTGATCTACGCCATGACCGGAGGCCAGACCGCCCCCACTACGCCCAGCCACGCCATTACGTCCACGTCTCCGTACGGCAGCTGCGAGCCCGCGTTCAATCTGCCGCATCTCGTCGAGGCCGCAGGTGCGGTGTACGTCGCCCGCTGGACCACCTTCCACGTCCGCCAGCTGGCCCGCTCCATCGCGGAGGCTTTTAACAAAAAAGGTTTCTCCTTTATTGAAGTCATCTCACCCTGCCCCACCCTATTCCAGCGCCGCAACAAGCTGGGCGATGGGCTCGACACCATGAAGTACTACAAAGAGAAAAGCAAAGTGAAGCACGGCGCGCCCACCAGCGAAGTGGGCATGACCATGACCGGCGAAATCATCGTCGGCAAATTTGTGGACCGCGACCGCCCCGACTACCAGACCATGGCGCGCGCACAACTGGCCGAGTCGCTGGGCGACCGATTCGTAGAACAAGCGGAGATGGTATGCAGCTAACCGAAATTCGCCTCGCAGGCTTCGGCGGCCAGGGGGTTATCCTCTCCGCCATCATCCTCGGCAAGGCCGCCTCGATTCACCAAGGCGCCTTCGCCACCATGACCCAGAGCTTCGGTCCCGAAGCCCGCGGCGGCGCCTGCAGTGCGCAACTGATCGTCTCGGACTCGCCCGTCCTCTATCCCTATGTCACCGAACCGGACATCCTCGTCGTCATGTCGCAGGAGGCCTACACCCGCTTCGCCCCCGAACTGAAAGACGGCGGCATTCTGATCGTCGAACAGGACTTGGTGCGCGTAACCGATCTGCCGCGGCACACCCAGGTCTACAGTGTCCCCGCCACTCGCCTTGCCGAAGAACTCGGCAAGCGCATGGTCTTGAATTCTGTGATGGTAGGCTTCTTCACCGCAGTCACCCACCTGCTCGATCCCGACGCCGTCCGCAAAGCCGTCGCTGACTCCGTCCCCGCCAGCTTCCGCGACCTGAACCTCAAAGCCTTTGAAAAAGGCTTTGAATACGGAAGCACCGCCCACGCCGTGAGTGCGGAAAGCCACGAAGATGCCCACGTAGTCTACGAATAGCCGTAGCACAGCCGTAGCGCCGGCGTCCCACCGGCCACGACACTCTATGCCCGAGCAAATAACCGTACGCGCCCGAGGTCACCTCCCCCACTGGGAGCGAACCAAACCAGCGCCTGTTACTTCGTCACCTTCCGCCTGGCCGACTCTATCCCTGCTGAAGCCGCCAAGCGAATCGAATCAGAGCGCGAAAGCCTCCTCTCCACCGCCCGCCAACTCGAACGCGAATTGAGCTTCTCAGAGAAGTGCCACATTGCCCGAATCGCAACCATCGAAAAGTATCTGGATAACGGAACAGGAGCCTGCCACCTGGCCAAGCCAAGAATCACCCAGATCATCTCGGATGCCCTTAAGCATTTCGACGGAGAGCGCTATCGCCTGTTCGCCTGGTGCATCATGCCCAACCACGTTCACGTCCTCTTTCAGCTATTCCCGGGAGTAGAGCTGGAGTCCGTTCTCCACTCGTGGAAATCCTTCACCGCGAAGAAAGTGAACTGCTTGCTGGGTCTTGAAGGCACATTCTGGCAGCGCGAATATTACGATCATCTCGTGCGGAATGACGATGATTTCGAACGCGTTATTCGCTATATAGCCGAAAACTCCGCTAAAGGTGGATTGAAGAACTGGCCATGGGTCTGGATCCAGCCGTAGCGCCGGCGTCCCGCCGGCCACCACGAAGTTTGGGTAGGCCCCCTTTTCTTAGCCGGGGAACCCTGCGGTCCCGGTCACGAACGCTTATTTCTCGGGCATAGAGTCTCGTGGCCGGCGGGACGCCGGCGCTACGGCTGTTGCTACTCCTCCACCACCCTGGCTGTCATCTCCTCCGCCGGTTCGCCTCCCGCCGCCATCTGCGCCACGATGAGCCGATGCGCCTCGACTCGCACCTTCGGCAACTGCATCCCGAACCAGAGCGCCCCGCCGAGCGAGGCCACCGCTCCCACCGCAACCGTAATCGGCGCGCCCAGCCGGTCGGCAATGGCCCCGCCCAGCAGCGCTCCAAACGGCGCCATGCCCATGAACATCATGGAGTACAGCGCCATCACCCGCCCGCGCAACTCGTCGGGCACCATCGCCTGAATCAGCGTGTTGGACGACGACATCTGCAGCATCATGCAAAATCCCACCGGCAACAGCAGCCCCACCGACAGCCAGAAGTTGCGTGAGAAAGAAAACAGAATCAGTCCCACCCCGAACCCAGCACAGGAAAATGCCACCCAGCGCCCCAGTCCTCGCACCCCCGTGCGCGAAGCCAAGGTCAAAGCTCCCAGCAATGCTCCCACTCCCGTTGCGCCCATCAAGATCCCGAGTCCCCTCGCCCCGCCATGCAGGACCTTGTCGGCAAATACCGGCATGAGCACTGTGTATGGCATCGCCACCAGGCTCACCAGGCCGAGCAATAACAGCAGCGCCCAGATGGGCCTGGTTTGCCGCACCCAGCGAAATCCTTCCAGCATGTGTGCCAGCGGCGACCCCGCCGCTGTCGAATGCGCGCGAGCCTGCACCCGCATCATCACCAGTCCAATAATCACTGCGATGTAGCTCAACGCATTCGCGAAAAAACACCATCCCTCGCCGATCTTCGCCACCAGAATTCCCGCAATCGCCGGCCCGATAATGCGCGCCCCATTGAACATGGAAGAATTCAGCGCAATCGAATTCATCAGATCTTCTTTGCCTACCATGTCCACCAGGAACGCCTGCCGTCCTGGAATATCGAACGCATTCACCACTCCTAACAGCGCCGCCAGCACGAAGATGTGCCACACCTGCACCTGCCCACTGAGCGTCAGCCCGGCCAAAATAAACGCCAGCAACATCGACGCGACCTGCGTGCCGATCACCACGCGATGCCGGTTCATCCGGTCGGCAACGATGCCTCCCAGTGGCGCTACGAGGAACACCGGAAACTGGCTGGCGAATCCCACCGAACCCAGCAACAACGACGACCCCGTCATCCGATACACCAGCCACGCCTGGGCCACGCTCTGCATCCACGTCCCGATCAGGGAGATCAATTGTCCGCTGAAAAAAAGCTGGAAGTTGCGGTGCTTCAAGGCCCGCAGAGTGGCCGGCAACCCGCCGTTGCTCCGCGCGCCTGTGGAACCCCTCGTCGCTTGCCTGCTGTCTAGGTCTGTAATGCCTGGATCGGCCACTTTGAGTCCCGTTCTATGGATGCCGCCTCTCCCCCGCGAGACGGGGATTTTTCCCTTCCTCAATTAATAACTTTCCACTGGCCACAAGCTGATGTAGAGTTTGCGTGAGCGCCCCCAAGGTTCAACCGGGAAAACGTGCCGGCGCACTCTCTAGTATAGAGGCAACGCCACAGCCGGCCCGGGGACTCCCGTTGACCCGGAAGAGGATTCTGGCCCCCATGTTTTTGTTACGCGCCACGTCTCTTGCCATCGCCCTTGCGCATATCCCTGAACCGATTGCCGCCTGCAAACGCCACCCTTGGGAGAAGCTATGAGCACTGACTCGGTTCATGTTGAGCGCCGTGGGGCACAGCGCTTCGACTTTCACCTTCCCGTCAGTGTCCGCCTGTCCGGCGCCGACAACGAAGGCCACGGATTCACCCAGGACTTAAGCGCCCGCGGAGCTCTCTTCTACACCGATTTCGTTCTCTCCGTAGGCGATGCCATCGAACTGACTCTGGTCATGCCCTCCGAGATCACTCTCGCCGAGAACATGCGCGTCCGCTGCCGCGGCAAAGTGGTGCGCGTCGCTAAGCCCGTCGTGGGCACTCGCACCGGTGTCGCCGTCCACCTCGAGGGCTATGAATTCCTGCCCGATGCCAATGAATCCGCCAGGAGCTTTGGCCGCATTTCCGCCCTCCACGAGCACAAGTCCGAACCATCCGAAGGCGCGGAGCCGCCCGCACCCCCGCCGGCAACGCTGGTGCCTTGAGACTCCAGTCACTCTGCGGTTTCCCACCCCGGCACTTTCCCTCCGGGACGCGGATTCTGCTCAATTCCACACTTTCCAATCGTCCCGCTTTTGCATAGAATGGTCTAAGCACAGGGATATTCCTTGGCGTCGGAACCTTCCCGCGGTGGTGCTGGGCTTTCGCTTCCACCTGAAGTTTCCCTCTCGCAGAAAAGGGGCTGTTCTCTGTGAAATCACCCTCGGTTACTGAAGTCACTTGGCGCGATCCGCATCTCTTCATAACATGCTCATACTGGGTGTACCAGTGAGGCCCCAGCCATGCACGGTGTAGCAGTTACCCTCCTCAGCGAGGATCGCGAACGTCTTTCGGTGCTCCAGCAGCGCCTGGAAGGCACCCAGATGGGCCGCACCGTCTTTGCCCATCTTGGCTTTCCCACGGGCCCCACCGACCCCGTGTTGCGCCAGATTCAGGATGTTCGCTCCGAAGTGGTTCTGGTGGATATTGATCCGCAGAACGTCCAGCGCGCCATTCATGCCATCGAATTGATTCACGCCACCACCGACGACATTGGCATTTTTGCCGCCGGCGAAATGACCCATCCCCCCACCATCGTCTCTGCCATGCGGGCCGGCGCCGGCGAGTACATTGAGCGCAATGCCACTTCGGAAGCCCTGCTTGAGGCCCTGACCCGTTTTACCTCCTCTCGCAGCAAGATTCGCACTACCTCCGGGCGCGCTCGCGTCTTTACCGTCACCAATGCCAAGGGCGGATCGGGCGCTACCACCGCCGCCGTCAACACCGCCATCGCCCTCCAGGAAACTCACGGTGGAACCCTGCTGGTGGACTTCGCTCCCCTGGGCCACGCCGCTCTTCATCTCAACGTTCGCCCGACTTTCGGTGTACCCGATGCCCTGCAGAATCTCCACCGCCTCGATGCCTCTTTGCTCGAGGGCTTGATGACCCCCTGCAAGGGCGGGTTGCAACTGCTGGCAGGGGCGCAGCAGCCCTCCACCTTGGCCCCGACCTCGGCGGAACTCGCTCGGCTTTTCGATCTGCTGGTTTCCCACTTCCGCTACGTGGTGGTGGACTGCTCCGGCCGCGTGGACCAGACCACGCGTCTGCTGTGCGACTTGTCGAACGCTGTCCTGCTGGTGGCCCAGACCGACGTGGTTTCGCTGTGGAGCGCCAGCCGCATGCGCACTTTCCTGGACGAAGGCGCCGGCCGTGACCGCGTCCGCCTGGTGCTGAACCGTTACAAGAAAATTCCCGGCTTCAGCGAGGACGACGTCGAGAAGGCTACCAACTGCAAGCTCCTGTGGAAGCTGCCCAACAGCTATCAGTTAGTCTCGCCCGCCATCGACAAGGGATCGCCCGTCGCCTTCCACGACAGCCAGGACATCGGCCGTTCCTTCCGCTCCCTGGCCGCCATGCTGGCCGAAGCTTCCATCACCGCCGAAGGCTCGCTGGACCTGGTGTACACCCACGATAAGGCGGATTCCAAGAAGAAGGCATCCGGCAGCCTGCTCATCTCCCCCCTGCGCGCCGGCCAGTAAGAAGCTGTCACCCTGTCCGGCACAACATCCCCGAAGTGCGACTGGCCGAGCAGTTCCCTTTTAGTGTCCGGCGGCAGCCAGCGATAACCTCTGTTGTTGTCTGTTTCTGTTCCCCCGAACCCAGAATCCCAAAAGGGGACGCTCTCACTCCCGGGCGTGACCGCAGTCACAATCCGCGACACGCAAACCAGCATAGGATGCCGATAAGCGCATCCCCAGCGCCACCTTTTCTAGCATAAGAACGTCGGCCGCGAAGCGTACTTAGATTTGAGGTGTCTTTGGGCCGGATCACACAAGCACGATTTCCTGAGCGGGGCGAATGGAAAGTCCGCGGCATGCGGCACGCACCTCTCAATCGAAAGCATGTTTCGCAACTCAGCGGAGCCACAATTCTCGTGGCCCTCGCACTCCTAAGACTGTAGATAAGACTTAAGACTGTAGACCGTCACGAAACAGGTTCTGGTTTCCTCGTAACCGCCTAAGGCCAGCCTGAAGACTGGTAGGGCTCGAACGCTAGCACGTGAGAACCTAGAAACGAGGCATTGCATGAGATCACTTCGAACTACCGCATCCGCACTCACCCTTTTGCTCATCATCACACTGTCTGCCTCTCTATCCGCACAGGTTACGAAACGGGGCAGCGCCACCGATCTGAACACGCACAAGTTCCAGCCCCAAGGGATGTCCACCCAGGCCCGCAGCACTCCATCTGCGAAACCGGCCACCATCAGTCCCAGCGCTCTTCAGCAGATCAACGCGCTGCTGCTGGACAAGAAACAACGTACCCCCACACAAGCCAAGATCAGCTCTCGCGTTCTCTACACTTCTAGGATGCTGCAAGGACTTCCGGCTGCGATCGGCGTCCCCTATCTGCGGTCGGGTCTCGAGCTCGATGCCCACAACAATCTGTACCTGGACATCACGGCACGGGTCACGGATGGTCTTTTGAAACAACTTCGTGCCATGGGCGTCCGGATTATCCGTTCCAGCCCCCGCAGCATTCGGGCGTTCGTGCCCCCGTACCAGGTCGAGTCCGTAGCCAGCTTGCCTGGTGTCATCTTCATACAGCCCAGACAGCAGGCGATGACCCAGGAGGCGATGAGCCATCGGTCGACGAAAGGTTCCGGGCCTGCCGTGGTGCAGCAATTGCCTCCTGGCTTCGCCCAGCGGGCTGCCACGGTCCGGCAAAAACTGTCACATGCCCTCACTAACGGCAAACTGTCGCGGCCGCTCACCAATGGCACCGGACAGGGCAGCGTGACCACCGAAGGTGACGCAACCCATCGGGCCGCCGATGCGCGCAGCGCCTTTGGCGTCAACGGAGCTGGCCTTAATATCGGCGTTCTTTCCGACGGGGCTAGCAGCCTCGCTGCCAGCCAGGCCACGGGCGATTTGCCCCCAACCTGTCCGGCAGGCCCGCCTTGTGTAACCGTGCTCCCCGGACAGACCGGCAGTGGTGACGAGGGCACAGCCATGATGGAGATCATCCATGACCTGGCTCCGGGTGCAAATCTCTTCTTCGCCACCGCATTCAACGGGATCGACAGCTTCGCCCAGAACATCCGCGACCTGCGTACGGCGGGCTGCGACATTATCGTGGACGATGTCTTTTACTTTGTCGAAACCCCCTTCCAGGACGGGCAAGCCCCGAGCGTGGTTTCCGACACCGACGGCGGTGTCGTAATTCAAGCCGTCAACGACGTTACCGCCGACGGTGCCATGTACTTCTCCTCCGCGGGGAACCAGGGCAACCTGGATGACGCCTTCTCCGGTACATTCGAAGGCGACTTCGTCGACGCCGGCCCCAATCCCCTGCTCCCGGGGGGCACGGTTGCCATGTTCGGCACCAACCCGTTTGACACCATCACCTTCGATGGTGGAAACCCGTTCTTCCTGTTCTGGGCCGATCCGCTGGGCGGCTCCGCCAACGATTACGACCTCTTCATTCTGGATTCCACGGGAACCACCATTCTGGATGCATCCACTGATCTTCAGGACGGAACCCAGGATCCGATTGAAGCGGTGTTCGACGAGCCTGCGGGCAACCTCGTGGTTGTTTTCAAGGTCACGGGAGCTGCGGATCGCTTCTTCCACTTGGACACCTTTGGCGGAGCTTTAGAGGTTGTGACCGCCGGACAAACCCACGGCCATTCGTCCGCGGCTGCGGCCTTCTCTGTTGCCGCTACGCCCGCCTTCCTGGCCATTGCTCCCGGCTTCCCCACGGGGCCGTTTCCCAACCCATTCAACGCTGCCAACGTCGTAGAGCCCTACAGCTCTGACGGGCCACGGCAGATTTTCTTCGAGGCCGATGGCACACCCATTACTCCCGGCAATTTCTCCTCCACCGGGGGCCTAATCCGCCAGAAGCCGGACGTCACCGCTGCGGATGGCGTTTCGGTGACCGGAGTAGGCGGCTTCCCAAGCCCGTTCTACGGTACTTCGGCCGCCGCCCCCCATGCCGCCGCGATTGCCGGCTTGGTCAAGTCGGCCGTGCCCACTCTGACCAACGACCAGGTCAGGACCGCGCTCACCAGCACTGCCGTTGACATTGAGGCTGCAGGCGTGGACCGCGACTCCGGCGCCGGGATCGTCGATGCGTTCGAAGCTGTTCACTCGGTGGCTCCATCTGGGTTCGCCAATCCCGAGCTTGGCAATATCACCGCCACGGAAACCTCAGGCAATGGTGATGGCGCGATTGAAGCCGGCGAAGCAGCCAACCTCACTATTGAACTCAAGAACACCGCCGGGGCCGCGGACGCAACCGGTATCACCGCCACGCTGACCACGGCCACGCCTGGCGTGACCATCACGCAAGGCACCTCAGCCTATCCCGACCTGCCGGCGGGCACCGGTATCGCCACCAACACCACTCCCTTCGCATTTTCGATCGTATTCAACGCAGCCTGCGGTCTGACGATCGACTTCACCTTGACCATCAACTACACCGGCGGCCCGAGCCCGAGGGTACTGACCTTCAGCTTGCCCACCGGCCCACCGCCGATCAACGTTCTCACCACGCTGGATACGACAGCGCCGACTCCGGTTACGGGCGTAACCACGGCAACCGGGCTGCAAACCGGAAGAATCTTCCGCGACGGCAATCCGAGCGTCTGTGGAGCCCCCAAGACCTTTCCGGGGGTTTTCGACCCCACTGGTTCCCGCCAGTACGATGCGTACACCTTCAACGCGTGCCGCAACACGTGCGCCGAGATTACCGTCTCTAACCAATCAGTCAACGCGTTCTCACTTTTCAGTGCTGCGTATTCCCCCAGTTTCACTCCTGGCGACACCTCAGTTAACTATGTGGGTGATGCAGGCGTCAGCGGCGCATCCACAGAGTATGGTATCGACACGCTTGGAGGAACTGCGTACACCGTCGTCATCCATGAACTGGATCCCGGTTTAGGGGTTGGCAGCGTCTACAATGTGCAGATTTCCGGTTGTTCCATCAGCTGTGATTTCATGGTGCCTGCGACGATTTCCCCGATCACCGTGACCGCGGGCCAGTCGGGAACGCAGCACTTCACCATAACCCCGAGCTCGTCGTTCGATGTGCCCATCACGTTCACCTGCTCCGGACTGCCGGCGCACTCAAGCTGCTCGTTTAGTCCCGCCAGCGTGACTCCGGGCAGCAGCATGGCCGACGTAGCGGTGACCATAGACACGACCGCGCCCATGCGGGCGCAACTAGGGCAGCGAAACGCCCCGATTTACGCCCTATGGCTGCCCTTCGGCGGCCTGGGTCTGATCACTATGGCTGGTGTTGGGACCCGCAAGCGTAGCCGCAAGGTCCTGATCGCCCTCGCGCTGCTACTGTTGATCCCGACGCTGCTCGCGATTGTCAGCTGCGGCTCAAGCGCGAGGCTCGTGAACGGCACACCACCCGGCACCTACAACGTAACGGTCACGTCCACATCCGGCGCCGCCGTTCATAATTCGTCCCTCTCGCTAACTGTGCAGTAAGCACACCAAGCCCGTAGGAAACGGGGCGGTCGCCAAGACCGCCCCGTTTTGCATGTCTAGCTGTGCACACAACCAGGACCCGACCAGCAGAGTTCGCTGCAAGGCGACAGGTGCAGATCGTCGAGCTAATCAGTTCGTGATTGCTTCCGCGGCCGGCCGGATGGACTTGACCTGCTGCCATCCTGCTATCTCTTCCAGTTTGTCCAGTGCAAGGTAGGCAAGAATCGAAGGGATCGCCCGTCGCCTTCCACGAGAGCCAGGACATCGGCCGTTCCTTCCGCTCCTTGGCCGCCATGCTGGCCGAAGTTTCCATCACCGCCGAAGGCTCGCTGGACCTGGTGTACACCTACGATAAGGCGGATTCCAAGAAGAAGGCATCCGGCAGCCTGCTCATCTCCCCCCTGCGCGCCGGCCAGTAAGAAGCGGTGCCGTTCTCCTGCACAATACTCCCGTAACGCCTGCGGTCGAGTATTTGCAAGCGCGTCCGGCGATGACATCTGTTGTCTGTTTCCGCTCCACCGAACCGCATCCCAAGAAGGGAACGCTCTCACCGCTCGCTGTGACGCCGGTCACAATCCGTGACACCCAACTGGGCTTAGCATGGTTCGACGCATCCCCCAGCACCAGGTTTCCACTATGTTTTCTTTGATCGCGAAGCGTACCCCGGTGATACAATCGCGGGCACCCGAGGAGGGCGAATGAAAAAGCCCGCGGTTCCCCCGGCCATCGCGTCTCATTCGCAAACAGGTTTTGCTACTCAGCGGAGCCACCGTTCTTTTGCGGCTCACACTCCCAAGACGTTTCACAACAGTTTCCAGTTCCCTCGCTGTTGATTGAGGCCAGTTTCAAGACTGGCGGGCCCGAACGTCAGCACGTGAATTTAAAAACGAGGTGTTCCATGAGATCACGTCGATTTACCGCATCCACACTCGCCCTTCTGCTCATCTTCACACTGTCTGCCTCTCTATCCGCCCAGGTTACGAGACGGGCCAGTGGTACCGATTTCAACACGCATAGGTTCCAGCCCCAGGGCATGTCCATTCCGGCTCGCAATACATCTGGGAAACCGGTCACTATCAGCACCACCGCTTTTCAGCAGATCAACGCACTGGAGCTGGACAAGATACAACGTACTCGCACCCAAGCCAAGATCAGCTCCCGCGTTCTCTACACTTCGAGGATGCTGCAGGGACTTCCGGCCGCGATCGGCGTCCAATACCTGCGGACGGGCCTTGAACTCGATAACCAAAACAATATTTTTGTAGACATCAAGGCACACGTCACCGACAACCTGCTGAAGCAACTTAACGCTGCGGGCGTCCGCGTCATCCGTTCCAACGCGGCTTATCGCACCATTCGGGCGTTTGTTCCCCCGTCCAGTGTTGAGACTATCGCCAGCCTCCCGGACGTGATCTTCATACAGCCCAGACAGGAGGCGATGACCCAGGGTCAGGCCGCGGCTTCCCGGGCTGCTGCCGCGCAGCGCTTATCTCCAGGCTTCGCCCAGCGGGCTGCCAGCGTCCGGGCAAAACTGTCTCGTGTCCTCAAGAACGGCACCGGGCAGGGCAGCGTGACCAGCGAAGGTGACGCGACTCATCGGACCGCGGATGGGCGCGCGACCTTTGGCGTCACTGGAGCCGGCATGAACATCGGCGTGCTTTCCGACGGCGTCGATCACCTCGCTGATAGCCAGGCTACAGGCGATCTGGGTACTGTCACCATACTGCCAGGACAGGGCGGTGCCGGTGACGAGGGCACGGCCATGCTGGAAATCATCCACGACCTGGCTCCGGATGCGAATCTCTTCTTTGCCACCGCATTCAACGGCATCGACAGTTTCGCGCAAAACATCGACGACCTGCGTTTCGTCGAAGGCTGCGACATCATCGTGGACGACGTTTTTTACTTTGTCGAAACTCCCTTCCAGGACGGGCAGGATCCCAGCATCGTGTCCGACACCGATGGCGGAGTTGTCATCCAGGCCGTCAACGATGTCACCGCCGACGGCGCCATGTACTTCTCCTCCGCGGGCAACGCAGGCAACTTTGACGACAACTTCTCCAGTTCCATCGAAACCGACTTTGTCAATGGCGGTACCAATCCCCTGGTCCCCGGGGGCAATCTGGCCCTGTTCGGCACCAACCAGTTTGACACCATCACCTTTGATGGCTTCGCGCTCTTCCTGTGGTGGACCGATCCGCTGGGCGGCTCCGCCAACGATTACGACCTGTTCGTGCTGGATTCCACGGGCACAGTTGTCTTGGATTCATCCACTGACGTTCAAGACGGAACCCAGGATCCGATTGAAGCGACGGCAGAGGATGCTACCGGCGACCTCGCCGTTGTTTTACAGCTGACGGGAGCCGCCGACCGGTTCTTCCACCTGGACACCATTCAGGGAGCTATGGAACTTACCTCCCCCGGACAAGTGCACGGCCATGCGGGCGCCGCCCAGGCATTCGCCGTTGCCGCCACCCCGGCCGCTGCGGCTATCGGTACCGGCTTCCCGTCGGGGCCATTTCCCAACCCATTCAACTCTACCAACGTCGTCGAGCCCTACAGCTCTGACGGGCCGCGGCAGATTTTCTTCCAGGCTGATGGCACCCCCATCACTCCCGGAGATTTCTCCTCCACCGGAGGCCTGATCCGCCAGAAGCCGGACGTCACCGCTGCGGACGGCGTATCGGTGACCGGAGCCGGGGGTTTCCCCACCCCGTTCTACGGCACCTCGGCCGCTGCTCCCCATGCGGCTGCCATCGCCGCTCTGCTCAAGACCTCCGTCCCCAGCGTGGTCCAGACCAATGACGATGTCAGGACCGCGCTCACCAGCAGCGCCATTGACATTGAGGGAGCGGGCGTGGACCGCGACTCCGGCGCCGGCATCCTCGATGGGTTCGCAGCGCTTAACATCTTCAAGGACTTCATCCTTCCCCTCACCCTTTCCGATGAAACGGTGACGGCGGGCCAGTCAACCACGCAGGACATCACCATCGACGTCAAAGGGTCGTGGGATACTCCCATCACCTTCGCCTGTTCCGGCCTTCCCGACAAGTCCAGCTGCACCTTCACGCCTTCCGGCGTGACCCCAGGCGCCAGCTCTGCTGTCGTGAGCGTAGAAGTCAGCACCACTGCCCCCATGAGGGCGTCGCTACAGCAGCCGCAAGGCCTGATCTATGCCACATGGCTGTCCTTCGGTGGCTTGGGACTGGTCGGCATGGTGGGCGTTGGAACCCGCAAGCGTAGCCGCAAGGCTCTCATAGCCCTCGCGCTGCTCCTGTTGATTCCGATGCTGCTTACCATCGTCGGTTGCGACAACGGCGGGCGTGTCATCCCGGGCACTCCCACTGGCACATCAGCCATAACCGTGACGGCCACCGCCGGATCCGGAACCGGGGTCTTGTCTCACACCACTACCTTCAACCTTACTGTGCAGTAAGAGGTAAGGGCAGTAGGCAACGGGGCGGTCGAAAGACTGCCCCGTTTTTCATGCCCTAAGGTAAGGTAACTCAAACTAGAGAAGAAGCCCCCCAGCTCGCCGAAACGCAGCCGTGAAGGGATCGTCGAGGGAATCAGTTCGTCATTGCTTCCGCAGCCGGCCGGATGGCCTTGACCTGCCGCAATCCTGCAATCTTTTCCAGTTTCTCCAGCGGGACGTAGGCAAGAATCGAATTGTAGCGTTCGGAATGGGAGACCACCTTACCTCCCATCTTGCCGACGCACGCGATAAGTTTGTCCGTCACTTTGCCCCGGATATCCACAAAGACTCGGCCCTCGCTATCCGTTCGCAGCCGCGGTTTCGCACGCAACGGAGTCTTCGGTGGATACAGGGCGCAGAGTAACTGCGAGGAGATTTTCCGCTGCGCCGGTGTCCGTGCGGCCTTATCGAGGCACGGCGACTTCACCGTCGCGGCATTCGATCCTGTCTCCGGAACACCCTGCCCGCCAGCCATCCCACCGCTGCTCCCGCTCTGAGCATTCATCGTGGATACAAGGACGGCGACAATGAGAAGCCAGCCGCCATTTCCGAATCTCGATGCCTGAGGCATGATTCCCCCCAAATTATTGCAAAACTCGGCAGTCCGTAGGCACCCAAAATGGTGCCATCTCCCCAAAGCCAGACCCGGGCCGGACGCCTGACGTTCGAGGTCTGAAGTCCGAGGTCCGAACCTACACCGCCACCGGGGCTTCCACCACCACCTTCGGCTCCAGCGTGATGGTGGCCAGAATCGACCGCGACACCAGGCACACCTTTTCCGCCTTCTCCAACAACCGGCCCACCCGCTCCCGGTCCGGTTCCCGGAGAATGCTCACCATCGGCCGCAACGTGATTGTCGTAAACCGGAACCCGCCTTCCTGTTTCTCAATAGTCCCTTCCACGGCCACTTCCATGCCATGGATCTCCACTTTCGATGCCTCGGCCACGGCCCGGAACGTGGCCACAAAGCAAGTGGAGACCGCGGCCAGCAGCAGGTGCTCCGGCGTCCACAGCCCCGGTTCTCCGCCAAATTCCGGCGGCGCCGCAAAGTTGATGGTGCGGGGAATGTTGCCTTCCGCTTCCACAATCCCGCGCTTGTGCATGGTCCAGTGCGCGGTGGTGTGATACGTATATCGCTTTTCCATGACCAGTCTCCTGCTGCCACCCTAGCAACCGATAAACATCCCTGCAGTGAACTCGGTCACAGGAGTCGGTGACCGCCCTTGCGGAAAATTTTCGCGAGGACCGCGGGTGCCCGGGGGCGTCTCAGGGCCGACCAAATCTCTTGTGATGAATGTCACTCGATAGCGTGAGAAGGGTCACAGCACCCCGGTAGCCCAGGACTGACAATGAGCCCTGAGGGAGAGCGTGACCCGCGCCCTTGTATCCTGCGGCAGGTGCCTATGTCCGACGACAAGCGTGACATCCTGGATGTTTTGAAGTTCGAACTCAGTTTCCTGGAGCAGGGAGGCTATGGCCGCTCGGTGCGCACCCCGTGGAAGCCCACCTCGGTCTTCCAGGACTCTCTCTCCTGCATCAACTTCAACGAACCCGACCGCCCCCACCCCTGCAACGAGTGCCTGCTCACCGACTTCGTTCCCGGTGCAGCCCAGGGGGAGAGTGTCCCCTGCCACCACATCCCGCTCAACCCGGCCGGTGAGACCGTGGACAGCATGGAACGCCAGTACAACCAGTATGAATTGGAAGCCGCAGTGAAGGACTGGCTGCGCACCACCATCCAGCGCATCGAGCATGACCGCGCTCAAGCCAAGCAGCCGCGATAAGCGGGGACCCTACCTGATTTCCATTTTGGGAAGAACAAAGTCTCCCTGCCCTTTGCTTCTATCCAAAATTGTGGTGAAACGCTATTCTCTTTTTGCGGTCTCGGGAGCACCCATGAAACGCGACTTCGCATCACTCAATGCCCAGGAAGCCCTCCACGTCGCCATCTTCATTGAGGAGCGCAACGCCGAAATCTATCACCAGTTCGCCGAGATGTTTGCCGAGTTTCGCGACCCCGAATCGCTTGAGATCGCCGCTGCCTTCTGGGACATGGCCAACGAAGAGCGCAAGCACGGCACCCTGCTGCAGAAGCGCTATTTCGACCGTTACGGCACCCGCCCCTGCGCCGTCACCGAGGAGGACATCCGCGATTTCATCGAAGTGCCGCGGCTGGAAAACGGGGAGATCTTCACCATCAGCCGGCTCAAGGTCGGCCGCTCGCCCCGCCAGATGGCGCTGGAGATCGCCATGGCTGCCGAGCAAAATGCCCTCCGCTACTACACCCGTCTGAGTGAGACCACGGAAGACGCCGACTTAAAGCAACTCTACCGCGAGCTCGTGGACTTTGAGGGTGGTCACACCGACTGGCTGGAAAAGAAGGTGGCCGAAGTCCGCCGCACTTCCGGCGGCACCAAGCTGGCATAACAGGCCGCCTTAACCAACTGAGAACCGAGAACTGACAACCGAGAACTGCTCGTCAACTCAACCCACCGAGCAGGTTTTCTTACTGGGTACTGGGTACTAGGTACTACATACTCGCAGCTAGTCCCGCTTCGCCGGCTCCGCCCCCGCGTCCTGCGGAAACGACTTGAACTCCACCGCGCGTGACTTCGACGAAGTTTTCTTGTTCGCGTCGGTGCTGTATTGGATCAGCGTGCCCTTCAGCAGGTAGTACGCCTCGTCCCCCGCATTCTTTCCTTCCCCGCGTTCCACCGTCCCTTTGAAGTCGTACCATACCCCGTGTACCGTCGCGGTGGTGAAGCTCAGTTTCTTGCCGTCGAGTTTCCCCTGCTTGAAAAAATGATCGAGAAAGGCTCCCTTGTCGCTTTCCAGGTCACCATAGCGCGAAACAAAGCCCGTGACTCGCCCTTCGTCTTCTACCGTGACCTGCACGAACTCCCCGTCCTGCAGAAACGTGTACATGCCCGAGTAATCTTCCGCCGGCTTGGCCGGAGCCGGAGAGCTTTGCGCGGCATTCTGCCCGGCCAGTAGAGAGCCGCACAGCAACATCACCATCAACGCAACCATCCCTGGATTTTTCATAAGACCCCTAACCGGAAGTAATTAGAGCACAAAAATGGCCCCTGGGAACTCCTCATCCAGCGCGCCTCTCGCAGGCTATAATGAGTCACTTCCCGCCGGCCGTGGCGTGCCTATGAAACAGGGCTCGGGGCGCTCAAAATCCGCGGTTTATCCAGTCGCCAGCCCTGCGCTCCCGCCCACCCTGCTGGTCCAACTGGAACCTTGGTCTAAGGTCTTTCTCCGCAACCTGGCTGACCTGGTTTGGCCCAGGCGGCCGTCGCCGCTCTTTCTGTCCTCGCCGCCCGGTCCGTTCTGGCCGGACGTCTTCGTCCCCGCCCGCCTGCCCTGGCGCAGATTTCTGGAGTCCGCGTTCTATCACGTGGCGGTGGTGGCTGCGGTTTGGGCATTGTCGCAGCTCTTGCCCGCGTCGCCGCGCATCGCGCTGCGGCCCATGTTCCGTACCGCTGACCTCTATCCCACGTCCGACTACCTGCCACCGCTCAACACCGGAGGCCAGCACCGCCATCTTCCGATCAAGGGTCAGCCGGAGTTCTCTCGCCAGCCCATCATCTCCGTCCCTCCGGAGCCCGACAACCTTCACCAGACCATCGTGACTCCTCCCAGAATCAAGCTGACCCAGGATGTGCCGCTGCCCAACATCGTTGCACCGGCGTCCAGCCCGCTTCCCATTCCGCCTGCCGCGGTTCCTCCCGCAGCGAATCTGAAGCTGCCCAGCTTGCCGACGCCGGTGGTCGCTCCGCCTCCAGAAGTTCATGCAGCGGAGGCTCGGCGCGTGCCTGTCGCACCCCGGCCCGCCATTGTCGAACCGCCGCCCAGCATCGCCACCGCCGCACTGCGCAAGCTGGGTGACGTCAATATCGCTCACACCGAGGTCATCGCTCCCGCTCCGCAATTGCCCATGGCAGAGCGGCGCACCTTCGTCTCTGCTTCAGGACCCAGCCCGGGCAGCGCCACCGAGGTCATCCCGCCTCCGCCTTCCATCGAGTCAACCGGCGCTTCCAACGCTGGCGGACGCCTGATCGCGCTCAGCATCCATCCCCTGCCGCCCAGTCCGACCATCGAGGTCCCCGCCGGCAATCGTCGCGGCACCTTCGCCGCAACTCCAGAGGGAAAACCCGGCGCGCTCGGAACCCCAGACATCGCAGGAGACCCCCACGCAATCGAGAGTGGCTCTGGAGGTGGTTCCGGCAACGGTAACGGTGCGGGCTCCGCCGGCAGCACGACCGACGTCCCTCCTGGCCTGTTCGTCGGCGCCGGACCGAACCCGCCAGATCCCTCAGGCGTGGCCGGGCGCGCTCCGATCGAGGGCGCTCGCGGAGGCTCGCAGATTTCGTTTCGCAATAACTCTCGTCTGCTGGCTGACGCCATCCCGCCCCGCGTGACCGGTATTCCGCACCAGCCCGCTGTTCCCGGCAACCGTCCCAGCGACGCTGAAAAGAAGGTCTTCGGCATCCGCAGGTTCTATTCCATGTCCCTGAACATGCCCAACCTGAACTCTGCCGGCGGAAGCTGGGTCATCCACTTTGCCGAACTCAAGGAAAACAGCGGAGAGAAGGGTGAACTCGTCGCCCCCGTGGCCACCCAGAAAGTCGATCCTGCGTATCCCGCGGCACTGATGCGTGAGAACGTGGAGGGTATCGTGACCCTCTACGCCATCATTCACAGCGACGGCTCGGTAGGCGACGTTCGCGTCCTGCGCGGAGTGGATGACCGTCTCGACACTTACGCCCGCACCGCGCTATCTCAGTGGCGCTTCCAGCCCGCCACCAGGAACGGCACTGCCGTAGCTATCGAAGCCGTGGTCATGATTCCCTTCCGCGCCATCCGAAGAGAGTCCAGCTTCTAGCTCGGGTCTCAGGTGTCAGGTCGCGGGTTTCAAGTCGCAAACGTCAGGTTCTTTGAAGGGATCTGGGTACTCGGTACTCGGTACTCGGTCTTACGCTTTCGCGGCCTTGCCCTCCAGCGCCGAATAAATCGCCGGATTCGAGCACACCTCGTAGTACCACCGCTCCGTCCACTTCAGCAGCGAGAACTTGCGCGGATCAATCTGCGGAATGCGGCTGCTGCGCACCACGATCTTGCGGAAAATATCGCCTCCTACCGGCACCAGCCCGCTGTGCAGCCGGAAACCCTCACAGCCCCACAGTTCGGGCAACTCCAGACGGCACTGCTCCAGCGAGATCTCCTGCTGCAGCCGCTTGAACGCCGCTTCATTCATGCGGATGCCATTCAGGTTGTAGTTCAGGATGAAGTCGTCCGCCCCTTCTTCCAACTCGGCATCGCTCGCCGTTTGAAACGTGTAAACATGGAACGGGCTCTTCAGTCCCTCGATCGTTTTCCGCACCCGCTTGCTGCACGACGACAGCCGGTCACTCTCATTCAGCGCGTCCGAAATCATGATGCGTTGCTCTCCATCCATCAGGTACATGGGCGCCGATTCCTGGTACGAAATACCCACCCCCAGCTCCAGCGTCGGCAGCCCGCCGCGCTCCAGCAACTGGTTGTACCCGCGCACGATCTCGATGATCTCCCGCGCCAGCACGCAGGCCCGGCTCACTGCCAGTCCGGGATCGCCCTCCCGCTCCAGCAGCGCCAGGATGATTGCGTCTCCCTCCAGGAACACCTTGGTCGCCCCGTACTTGGGCAACAGCTTGTTCACCGGATCATAAAAATTCAGGCTGAAGTAGGAGGCCGGGTTCAGCTCCCGCTCCAGCAGAGACCGTGTCAGCCGTGATGAGTCCCGGATGTCCGCCTTCAGCACCACATGCCGCTGGATTTTTTCCTCGACCGGCTTCTGCTCCGCCGCCAGCAGGTACTCGTACAGCGTCCCGTTCATCGCCGACAGTTCCCGCATCTTGGCGTTGCCGATCAGGTTCACGCTGTCCAGCGTCTCGTTCAGGGCTTCCAGCCTCCGCAGGTCGCGGTGATAGCGCAGGAAATCATGCAGGAAACGCGCCGCGGTCCGGCCCCGCTCCGCTCCCCGGCAGCTGGCCGCTCGCGCCACGGCTGCGTACAGCCCATCGGTCGAGAGTCGGCCCTCTTCGATCAGCTTTTCTACCCGGTCCCGCTCTTCCCGCGAAATCAGTGCATTCTTCAGTTGCTGCGCGTTGATGCGCGGTGAGTATTCCGGCAGCAACGGCGCCACCTCATAGGAGGCCACTACGTAGTCCAGCACGCCTTCCGCTTCCAGCAGGTCCACCCAGGCGGCCAGCCGTGCTTTCTGGCTTCGCCCTTCCGCGGTGGATTCGTCGGACTTTCCCGCGCCCACCAGTTCCTGCGAGTTTTCCGGCACGTTGAGCCAGCCATCCACCACGTTTGGGTCTTCGGCTTCTGTCCCTACATTCGGCTGCAGAAATTCGCACACAATTCTCCGGATGTTCGAGAACCGGTCCGGATCGCGATCAAAGTTGCCCAGCATCACGTAATACTCGGCGTTGAGGTAGGTGTCGCGGCCGTCTTCGCTGAAGATCAGCGGGTTCAGGAACAGCTTGTATCCCCCCTCCGCCCGGCTGCCGAACAGCGAGCGCCGCATTCGCGCCAGGGTTTCCTTCTCGATCTCCCGCAGGATGCGGAACAGGTCCTGCCCGGTCTTGCGCAGGATGATCCGCTTGGCCACCTGGAATGCCGCCACCCGCTCGCGATACTCCAGCGCTTTCTGCTGCCGTACCCCTTCGTAGCTCTTCAGCATCATGCGGCAGCGTTCCAGGGTCAGGGCAAACTGCGCATGCAGTTCGACCCGCAGGAACTTCAGGATGGCCACTCGTGCCAGCACGTCCACCGCGATGTTTTCTTCTGCCTTGGCGCGGTTCAGCGCGGCCACGTGTATCTCCGTCAGCAGTGGCTTCAGTTCTGACGGCTCCGCCTGCGCTTGCGTCCTGGCCGCCGGTTTGGATCCGATGAAGTGGTTGCCCAGTGAACTCTGGGGGGCTTCGGCAGCCAGCAGTCCTTCCATGTTGCCGTGCCGCGCGATGTGGCTCGCAATCTGCAGCCGTGTCAGTTCTACGAATTTCGAGCTCAGGTGGACATCATGCCGGAGGTTATCAATGCCCACTTGCAGGCCTTCCAGAGAAAGGGACGGGATATAGCTGGTCAGCCGCGGCGGCTCCATCTCCTGTGCCGCCGGACCGAGTCTGAAGAATGGAATGCGTGGCATCGCGCGCCGTCTTCTGCTCTACGGTTGCCCGTCCTGGCGGACCAGGCTGGCGCGGAACTGCGGCACGACCAGGGCCTGCTCCACCGTGGGTACGTTGAGACCGGCCAACCTCGTGGCCACCTCTCCCGCCCGCGCCGCCTCGCCCCGGCTGCTGTAGGCCCGCCACAGCAGTTGCAGCGATAGCGGATCGTCATCATCTTCCTGCAGGTGCGAGATGGCTTCCGGATATTTCTGTTGCGCCAGCAGCACCGCGCCCAGGGCCCCGTGATAGGAAAGCTGGATCACCCGGCTGCGGCTGCTCCCCGCCATGCTCTCCAGTTGCTGCACCGCGCTGGACGCGGCCTCCATGGCCTGCGCCTCGGCGGAGCGTGTGGCCCGCACTCGCAGGATGCGCGCTTGCTCTTCATTGCGGTCGCTGCGCGAGAGATCGTGGCGGTCGTCGTCGATCGCGCTCTGCGCCGCCTGTAGATGTTTCATCGCCGCTTTGTAATCCGGCTCGTACATGGCCAGAACCCGGTGGGCTTCGGCTTCCAGGCGGGCCAGTCCCGCTCCGTGCGCGTGCTTGGCCACCTCGCGCAGGGCACGCTCGGCCTGCTTGCGGTTGTTCTCCCGGATCCAGGTCACGGCCGACTGCAATTCGTACTCCACTTTCTCGCTCTCGCCCGGAGCAAACACCACCGCCCGCGCGTACTCGTCGCGCGCCTCTTCTTGCTTTCCCATCACCGCGTAGGTGTCAGCCACCCCCAGCTCGGAACCAAAATTCGGATCAATCCGGATGCTCATCCGGTACTGCTCCAGCGCCGCATCGAACTTCCCTGACAGCCGCAGGATCTCGCCGTAAGAATCATGAGGGTTCGGCTGGTCGGGTTGCAGCGCGATATAGCGCTCCATCGCCGCAAAGGCCTTCTCGAAGTCGCCGCCGAAAGCGTACGCGTAGCCGAGTTCGTTCAGGGCTGCTGGATAACTCGGGGCCAGCGCCACCGCCCGCTCCAGCACCACTTCGCCCTGTTTGTACTGTTCCTGCTTTACCAGCCAGCCGCCCGCCAGGAACGCCAGTCGCTGGTCACGGGGAAACTGTTCCAGCAGGTCATTCATGGCTGCAATCGCCGGCACGTAGTTGTCTTCCTGCGCCCCTGCCAGCCAGCGGATGAGCAACTGCTCCGCACGACTCACCCGCGGCGCTAACTGCTTGGCCCGAGTACGTGCCGCCTGCTGCTCCGCCGGATCATGGCTGAAATCAGCGATCAGGATGTACGCCTGCGCGAAATTTGGATCGGCTTTCACCGCGGACCGCAACCCGCGCACCGCATCCGGCATCCGCATTTCTTCGGTTTGCTGCATGGCCTTCTCGAACCGCACGCGGGCCAGCGCGGACGACGTCGTAACCGGCAACCGGCTTGAGACGTTCTTGTGCGCCATCACCGGCGAATTGGACTTGCTGCCAGCCCACCCGATCGAGGCACACAGCACCAGCAGGCAAGCACACCAGCGGAAACCCATGGGCTCCTCGCAAACTGCTGATTTTCCTACCTATACCAGGAGCCTAGCACGCACTCATCCGGCCGCCAACGTTACCCAAGTTACCTCCCAGGTGGCTGATTTTTCTTGGAGAAAGGCGTATGTGCCAGCGCGGGAGCGGATCTTCGGCCGCGGCAGCCGTACCACCCTCCGCCCCACTTACAAGTTCTGCTGGTTATGCATTTCCGCGGAGAGGTGGGCTCCCGTCAACAGCAGGAGCCCCGAAAGAAATGCCCAGAACATCAGGCTCACGGACAAGGCGAACGGTCCGTACACTTCCTGGAAATTCAGCCGAGGCAGGGCCAGGATGTACGCGTACTTCAGGCCCTCCGACAGCAAGCCCGTGATCACCGCCGTCGGCAGCACTGCCCGCGCCGGCACCTTGCCGTTGGGCAGCAGCCAGTAGACCAGGAAAAAGATAGCAATGCTGGCAGCAATGGCGAACACCTTCATCACCACAAATCCCACCACTCCCACCACGAACAGCGCGTGCCCGCGCAGCAAGTTTTGCAGCAGCGCCACATTGCCCGCCGTCAATGCAATCGACAGCAGGGCCAGCACGCCGCAGCCGAACGCCAGCCCCAGGGCAATCAATTGATTGCCCAGGTAGGAGCGGTTATTGGGAAAGTGCCAGATGCGGTTCAGGGCGACCTCCAGCGGCATGAAGATTCCCGTCGAGGTCACCAGCAGGATCAGCAATGAAACCACTTGCGCCCGGTGGCGCGCTTCCACCAGCGCATTCAGATTCCGGATCACGAAATCCTGTCCCGCCGGCAGGTAGTCGCGCAGCAGTTGCACCACCACGTTGTACATCACCGGCGCATGAAACACCCGCCGGATCAGCGTCATCAACAGCAGCACAAACGGGAAGAAGGAAAGGATGGCGTTGGCCGCAACCGAGAATGCAAACGTATGTACCTCGGTGCGCAACATATATTTCACTGTGGAAATGACCAGCCCGGAATACGTTTTCCTGCTCCGCGTTCCAACCCCGGCGTGAAGCGTCACCGAAGGGCGAGGGTTCGTAGATGACTGACGGTCATGCATGGTTCATTACCATAATGTTATCAAGTATTTGCAGCCGACCTTCCCAATTTGCCCGCCATCTCCACCGTCCTAGCTTACCAGTTCGGCAGCCGATCCGAGCCCTGACCGCCGGCCCCGGGACGCTGTACTCCTCGTGTGTCCAATTTTCTTCTCTTGCCAGAATCGCAGTTCCTGCATATTATCTTGTGCTCGCTGAGGTAAGGTCGAGCAGCGAGTTCACTGATTCGGGTTGATGTTTCGTGCCTGGTTGTCAAGATTTGTCGCAACTCGACGGGCTCCGGAGTTCCGCGCCGTATCTTTTGCTGGCGGCGCGGAACTCAGGAGCCTTTCTTGTTGTTGCCGACTTCGACTGCACGCGGGATGTCACCTTGCTGGGCTTGCGTATCTCTTGAGGGGGGCGGACTCCCGCAGCTCACGGGGATACGGAAGAAGTTAATAAAAGTCGCAGAAGCGAAAGGAGTACTTTGTGAGAGAGAAGGGCACAGTGAAGTGGTTCAACGGGGCTAAAGGGTATGGATTCATCCAGCGCTCCACTGGCGAGGATGTCTTCGTTCATTTCTCCGCCATCCAGGAGAACGGATACCGCACCCTCAACGAGGGCGAAACCGTGGAGTTTGATCTGCTGAAGGGCCCCAAGGGCTTTCAGGCAGGCAATGTAGTCCGGGTCTAGCACTGCCCGACGGCCACCATTCGCTAACCCTCCCAGTTCCCCCTGGGAGGGTTTCTTATTCAGCCGTAGCGCCGGCAGCCTGCCCTGAGCGAAGTCGAAGGGCCGGCCACCACCTGCCCAACCCCCAGCAAATCTTCTCTGTGCCCCTGTGATGAAATCCTACTGCAGTTCCAGCGAAACCAGGTCCCCGTCGGCCTTCCCACCCGCCTTGTAATTCACCGCCACTGCCCGGCTCTTCCATCCGCAGGAAAACTGGTCTTCCCCGATCAACAGCAGCGACTTGTAATCTTCAGTTCTCAGCTTCAGCGTCTTCCCCCCGGCTGCCACCGTCACCACCGCCACCGGCGCTTGTGTACAGTCGATGCTCACCAGTTTCCCCTTCGCAAATTGCACCTTCCTCCTGTCCGGCTGCGGCTCAGCCGGGTGTTCCGGCTGATCTGAGGCGGCTGGTTCCTCCCCTGCCTTGCCCTGCGTGGCCGGAGCCTGTCGGGGCTGCGTTCCCGGCGCGGCGGTTTGCGACGGATGCCCTGCGTCACCGGTGGGCAGCAACCCGTACTTTTTCAACGTCGGCAGATCGGCAAGGTTTTTCTCCGCTGCTTTCGCAATTTGCGGGTTGTCGCTGCCCTTGAGCCGCTCCAGCAGATCCGCGGCTGCGTCCCACTTTTTCCCTGCCATGTAGATCTGCGCCATGTTCAGCGCGTACTGCTGGTTGCGCGGGCTCAACAGCATGGCCGCGCGCATCGCCTCCATCGCCGAGTTGATGCCGCCGCCTTCCACCCGCGCCATGCCCAGCATGCTGTACGCTTCCGCGAACTCCGGGTACCAATCGAGCACCGTGCGCAGGTCCTGCATCATGTTCGACAGCCCCTTGAAGGTTTGCCCGCTCGCCTGCGCCGCGTGATACTTCACCAACGCCAGATAGTAACGAGTCCAGGGATCAGATGGGTCCAATTCCAAAGCCTTGCTCAATTCCTCGGTCGCCTGGTCAAATTCCTTTCTCTGCATGTGGTCCCAGGCTAGTGCCCGGTGTGCAATCGCGTTGTCGAGCTTGGGCTGGCTGATGACACCTTGCAGTTCCTGCAATCCCTGAGCGCGATGCTCCGGCACTCGCACCGTGACTTCTCCCTGCAGTGCCCGCGCCTCGGTCTCGGAAACCTGCTGCGTGCTCGTGCCCACATCGCCCGGCCCCAGCGGCGTGGGGAACGAATGGATCGGGTTCGCAAGCGAACGGAAATAGTCCTTCACCGCCTGCTCGAATTGCGCTGGCGTCATCCCATAGGCCTGCTGAATCGCCTGCTCCACCGGCAGTTTCTGGTTCTCCACCAGGCCGAAATACGTTCCTGTCTCCCCCAGCTTGTTCTGGTTGAGCAAGTAGTGCATCACCATCCACGACTCGGCGCAGAATAGCGTCTGGGGCGTTTCCTCCCGGTAGCTCGAGGTGTCGTGACGCGTGTTGAACAGCTCAGGGATGGAGATCCATGCCGCTGTATTCAGCAACCCGCTCAGCGCGCCTGGGTCCCCGCCCAATTGCACTTGCTTATCGTCCAGCCGGATGCTGGCGAAATACTCAGCGAAGCCTTCGTCGAACCAACCCTGCGTCGGTGGGTAGTTGTAGTTCAGCATCAGGTGAGCAAACTGATGTGAAACTGCACGCCAGCTTTCGTCGTCGCCTGCGTTCAGCACGATGTAGTTCTTGTCTTCTCCAGGCAGGAAGAATCCCGAGGCGGAGCTGGACGGTGGCGCCACTTGCCCATATGACTTGAGGGAGACAATCTCCAGCGGCTCCGGCAGATTGAGCTTGGTCTTCATCAGCAATTGGCTGAACACCGAGCGCATTTGCTCGAAGCGGTAGGCAACCGCCTGCCCCTTCTTTTCCCCGGCATCGGTGAGAACGGCGAAATGAGCCGAGCTGACGCGAATCCACTGCGGCTCCGCCGCATCCACCCGGGCACAAAGTCCCGCGAGTAGAACGGAAAGAAAGATGCATTGCAGGCGGGTGCCGACCATAATCGTGGACCAGACCGGACCCGGAGATGCTACCACGCTTCCGCCGCTGCTATCTGAGAACTGAGATCCAGGAACTGAGAACTGAAGTTCAAAACTGAAAACCCAGAAATGAGAACTAAGAGTTGAGTTTCCGGGCTGCCCAGCGCGCGTGCTCTGCTACCAGTGCGTCTTCATCTTCTGACAACTTCCGCAGAGGCTCCCGGAACCTCTGATCGCCGCTGTTGCCCATCGCGATCACCGCATTCCGCCGCAGCCCGCTCAGCTTCGTCCGCCGAAGCGGTGACCCGCGGAACTTTGTCCCGAATTCCTCCGCCTTCATTTCCGCCAGCCAGGCCAGCGCCGGATTGACCAACCCTTCCCGCGGCTGAAACTCCGGCGCAGTGGTGGCCGGCGCCTTCCGGTTCCACGGACACACATCCTGGCAAATGTCGCAGCCAAACACCTGCCGCCCCATGCCCTCGCGCATCTCTTCGGAAATCACACCGCGCTTCTCGATGGTCAGGTACGAAATGCACTTGTTGGAATCGAGCTGGTAAGGCGCAATCAGCGCATCCGTTGGACAGGCGTCAATGCAGCGCGTGCAGCTTCCGCAGCGGTCCGGCGCAGGCAGGTCGGGCTCAAGCTCGAGCGAGGTAAGAATCACTCCCAGAAACAGCCAGGACCCCAGCTTCTGATTCAGAATGCAGGTGTTCTTCCCGATCCATCCTATCCCGGCATACTTGGCATACACCCGCTCGACAATCGGCCCTGTGTCCACATAGCAGCGTGTCTGTAGCGCCGGCGTCCCGCCGGCTGTCGCGGGGGCATCCTGCCCCCGCTGTCGGCAAGCGTTAAGAAGTTTGCCTTCGACCACCCGCAGCCTGCGCATCACCGCTTCGTGATAATCCTCCCGGCTCCATGCGTAGCGCGAAATCCATCCTCGTTCGGGATCTTGCACCTCGGTCGAATAGGCTTCCGCGGTGTTGTAGTTGATCGCGCACACGACCACGCTGCGGGCCCAGGGCGCTGCCGATCGCATAGAAGCCCGCTTCAAATGTCCTGCTTCGTCCCGTGCCTCCATGTACTTCATCTCACCCGCACGCCCCGCCGCGATCCACTCCGAAAAGTGCTCCAGCTCTGAAAACGCGCGAACCGGCGCCACCCCAGCCAAGTCGAATCCAGCTTCGGCCGCCGCCTCTTTCACCAGCGCCGTGATTTCAGCCACCCCACGCATCCTGAATCTCGTCAATCACCCCAAGGCCTTATTATCCCCGTTCCCACTGGGTACCGGGTACTGGGTACTCGCAACTCGGTACTGACTTTAGTCCGCACCTGTTTTCCCGTCACCAGGGGGTGTGACCCATGACACAGCCAGACGTATCAAGCCCAAGGCACTCTAGAGCAGGGTGGAACCAGGGCGTTTCCCGCCCGGGGTTCTCGCACAGACACCAAGGCCGAAGGAGGGGGCGCGATGATCAACCGTCGTCAGCGCTTCAAGATCGAGGCAGTCAAGCCGCCCAAGCAGGACGCCCAGGAACGGGTCCACAACTTCAATGAGGTGTCCCAGCCTTATACTCCAGAACGCGCCATGGAGCAGGCCCAGCGCTGCCTGTATTGCGACCACGCCCCCTGCACCAAAGCTTGCCCGCTGCACAACGACATCCCTGCGGCTCTGTTCCTCCTCGGCCAGGGCGACTTCATCGGCGCTGCCCTCAAGTTCATGGAGACCTCCAATCTCCCCGACGTTTGTGGCCGCATCTGCCCCCAGGAAAAACAATGCGAGGGCTCCTGCGTGGTGGTTCCCCGCAATCCCGCGGTTTGCGTCGGCAAGCTGGAAGCCTTCGTCATCGACTATGTCCGCAAGAATTACGGCTATCCCATGCGTGAAAAAGCCGCCCCCACCGGCATGAAAGTCGCCGTTGTCGGTGCTGGCCCGGCCGGACTCGCGGTCGCTGAGGAGCTCGCAGTGCGCGGCCATGAAGTTGTCGTCTACGATATGTGGCCCTACCCCGGAGGCCTGTTGCTCTACGGCATCCCCGGCTTCAAGCTGAACAAAGACATCGTGTTCTCCAAAATCACCTATCTCGAGCAGATGGGCATTCGTTTCGTCTGCAACTACCGTGTGGGCAAGGAGCATCCTGTCGAAGACTTCTTCAAGCAGGGATTCGACCTGGTCTTCCTGGGCTACGGCGCGGTCAAGGGCGGCGAGATGAAAGTCCCGGGTGAAGACACGCTGAAGAACATCTACCAGGCAACGGAATACCTGGTTCGTGGGAATCTTCCGCCCGAGCTGCTGCCCGAGGTGTGGCGCAACTTGCCCGATCCCAAGCCTCACTGTACGGGCGTGACCATTGTGATCGGAGGCGGCGATACCGCCATGGACTGCGTGCGCACCGCCCGCCGTCTCAATCCCGACGCCCAAGTCTACTGCGTCTACCGCCGCAGCGAAGTCGAAATGCCGGGCCGCTACGAAGAGCGCATCAACGCCGTAGAAGAAGGCGTGCAGTTCGAATGGCTCACCGCGCCGGTGAAGTTCATTGGGGACGATGAAGGGAAAGTCGTCGCCGCCGAATGCATCCGCATGAGGCTGGGTGCCCCCGACGCCAAAGGCCGCCGCTCGCCCGTCCCCATTGAAGGCTCAAACTTCATTATCAATTGCGACACCGTGGCCCTGGCCATCGGCTACAGCCCGGAAACTGACATCCCGGAAAGCACGCTCAACCTGAAGACCACCAAGTGGGGATCGGTCGTTGTGGAAAGCGAAGAAACTGGCCTGACCACGCGCGAGGATCTGTACGCCGCCGGCGACAACGTGCGAGGAGCAGACTTGGTGGTGACCGCGGTCGCCGCCGCCCGCAAAGCCGCCCTGGCGATGCATCAGAAGCTGCTTGCGATGCGGGAGAAGAAGTTGCGAGTACCGACCAACACCAGTACCGAGTACCGGGTACCGAGTACCGAGAAAAATGGCGCAGCACTATAAGGACTTGATTGCCTGGCAGAAGGCGATGGACTTGGTTTCGGAAGTCTACGCTGTCACCGACTGTTTTCCCAAGCGGGAGGTCTACAGCCTCACCGACCAGATCAGACGGGCCGCGGTCTCAATCCCGAGCAACATCGCCGAAGGCCAAGCCCATTTCAATAACGGCGAGTTTATGCACTTCCTGCGTCACGCCCGTGGCTCTCTCGCCGAACTTGAGACCCAGGTTCTGATCGCGCACCGGCAAGAATACGCCACCGACTCGCAGCTCCAAGGATTGGTAAAGCAGATCAACGAGGTCAATCGCATCCTAAGTGGACTGATCAACTCCCTGACTTCCAGGAAATCCATCCAAGCGACGCGTTAGGTTTTTCTCGGTACTCGGTACTAGGTACTCGGTACTAAACTCCCAGCTTCTTCACTTCCTCGTTGTAGTACTTGCGATACAAGATGTCCCACTCCTGGCTGCCTTCCAGGATGGTGCGCTTCTGGCTCTCGATCTTCTGCCGCGCGGCCTGGTCGATTCGCGCCTCCTGGTTGAGCAGCTCTTCCAGGAGCCTGCGTACTTCCAGCCGGATCGTGTTCCGGTCCTCCAGAAACTCCACTGCGTCCATCTCGGCCAGGGCATCGGTGATCACGTGCGCCACTTTATTCACTTTGTCCCGGCTCAGTCTCACAGCACCGCCTTGTATTTGCGCACCAGTTCGTTCTTCACCTTGCGGAACATCTCCTGATAATTGGCGCCGCTCTTTTGCATCTCCTCCGAATAGGCCTCCAGGATGACGCGCACTTCGTCATGGATGCGGTCTTCGAGCGACATCTCCTCCAGCATGGCGGCGTGCACCTTTTCCGTGACCGCGGGCACCGCCTTGGTCTCGATGAACTCCCCGGCAATGAGTTTCTTGGTGACTTCGCGAGCCAGATAGCTCACGTATTCTTTCGACAGAAGCATAGTGCGGATCAGACGCTCTTTGCGAAACAAATAGTCTAGCACAGGGAGCAGTCAGCACTCAGCAGTCAGCACTCAGCCATTTTAGAGTTGATGGCGTCATCCTGAGGAAGCGGCAGCTTCCGAAGGACCTAGCGCGCACCACCAAGGCTCCCTGCTGGCTGAGTGCTGAATGCTGAGTGCTAACCCTAGTAGCTCTCCCCCAAAAGTCATACAATGCTGCTTTACGCAGAGCCCCAATATGTCTCCGCTCCCCGACGATCTCGCCCCCCTTCACGACGACATGGTCGCTTTCATCGAGGGCCACGGCATGCGCCGCTTTCACGGCTGCATTGATTACGAGGAAGTGCAGAGCGTCATGTGGAAGACCGAGGACAATCCCGACAGTTGGAAGGATTTCGTCGAGCTCGCCAAGGCCGCCGGCGCGCCCTTCCTGACGATGGACTCCTGGCGGCTGCAGCGCGAGGAACTCGACGACCTGCTGCAGCGCCTCTCCAACGCCGAGTTCACCAACGACGAGGATCTGGAAGACGCCCGCTGGCTGCGCACCTACATCGGCAAAACTGGCTTCGTCCAGCTCGGCTTCGCTCAACATGGTGTCATGATGGTCTACGAGGCCTCCACCGAGTGGTACGACCGCTACCAGCGCATGGTCGAACTAGCCGAAGATTTCGGCGGCATCCCCATCGACGAACCCGATCAGGACGACGAGCCCTGAGACATTGTTGATTTCTGATTGTTGATTGTTGATTGACTGCCGATGTATCGGGATTTTAGGTTTTCAATCAACAATCAAAAATCACAAATCAACAATTCTTCCATGCGCTGGCTTCTCAAATCCGCCGACCCCGCCCGGGTCGACCGCCTCGCCACCGAGCTGCGCGCCAACCCCGCACTCCGCCTCAACGACTCCCAAGCCTCGACGCTCGCCCGCCTGCTGGTGATGCGCGGCATCACCGAGCCTGATGACGCCGAACGTTTCCTCGCCCCCTCGCTCGCGCATCTGCATTCACCCTACGCCATGCTCGGCATGAAAGCTGCCGTGGATCGCCTCGACGCCGCCATCGCCCGCCAGGAAGGCATCCTTATATACGGCGACTACGACGTGGACGGCACCACCGCCATCGTCATCCTCAAGACTGCCATCGAACTCTGCGGAGGCGCCGCTGACTTCCACGTTCCCCACCGCATCCGCGAAGGCTACGGCATGAAGGACGACGTCATCGAGCGCGCCGCCGCCGCCGGCGTCCGCCTCATCATCAGTGTGGACACCGGCATCCGCGCCTTCGCTGCCGCCGAAACCGCCCACCGCCTGGGCGTGGACCTGATCGTCACCGACCACCATCTTCCCGGACAGGAAGGCGTCCCTGCCGCGCTCGCCGTGCTTAATCCCAACCAGCCCGGTTGCGACTATCCGTGCAAAGCCCTCTGCGGCGCAGGAGTCGCCTTCAAGCTCGCTCAGGCCCTGATGGAGCGTCGTCTCGCCCCCGCCGAGCACTCCCGCCTGCTGATGTCGTTCATGAAAGTGGTCGCTATCGCCACCATCGCCGACGCCGTTCCTCTCACCGGCGAGAACCGCGTCTTCGCTAAACTAGGCCTCGAAGGCCTGCGCGCTCCGGTGAATCCCGGTCTCCGCGCCCTGCTCGAAGTCGCCCAGATTCCCGCCGGACGCCCGCTCACCTCCGGCGAAGTCGCCTTCCGCATCGCGCCTCGCCTCAACGCCGCCGGACGCATGGACGTCGCCCGCGACGTCATCGAACTGTTCAGCGTGAAAGACGCCGCCCGCGCCCGCGAACTGGCCAACCGCCTCGACCAGCTCAACGCCGAGCGCCAGGAGGAAGAGCGCCGCATCCTCGACGCCATCCAGCAACGCTTCGAGCAGGAGCCCGCGCTGCTCGACGCCTACTGCCTGGTCATCGACGGCGACGGCTGGCACCGCGGCGTCATCGGCATCACCGCCACCCGCGTGGTCGAGCGCTACAACCGCCCCGCGCTGGTCATCTCCCGCGACGGCGACGAAGCCCACGGCTCCGGCCGCTCCATCCCCGCGTTTCATCTGCTGAACGCGTTAGAGTCCTGCGCCCCGCTGTTCACCCGCTACGGAGGACACGCCCACGCCGTCGGTTTCGCCCTGCCCGCCGCCCGCCTGCCCGAGTTGTGCACGAGTCTCGACACCTACGCGCGCGCCCGCCTCACTCTCGCCGACTTCGAGCCCAGCCTCCGCCTCGACGCCGAACTCCCCCTAGATCAGGTCACACCCGAATTGTTCCAGGCCCTGCGCCGGCTGGAGCCCTTCGGCATGTCCAATCCCGAGCCCGCCTTCGCCGCCCACAATGTCCGCCTCATGGCCCCGCCCCGCGTAATGAAAGACAAACACGTAAAACTGAAGCTGGCCGCCGCGATTTCGCTGTCGAGTGGCGCCAACCCGGACGCCGCTCTCGCGACTACCCCCCGCTGCGACCCCGATTCCGCCGCCCTCCGCCGCAGCGATCTCCGAGCCGCCACTGAGAACCGCGAACCGGGCCCCGAGAACTCTTCCTGGCGCCGCAACATCACCTTCGACGCCCTCGGCTGGCACATGGCCGAGCGCCTCGCCCAATCCCAACTCCTCCCCGGAGACACCCTCGACATCGCCTACAGCCTCGACCACAACGACCACCCGGAATATGGAGGGTTGGAACTGTCGCTGCGGGACTTCAAAGCGCAAGTGAAAACTGCTGAGAACGTTGGGGACGCCGAAGGGAATAAGGCTTCAGTGGCGCGGTGATGGGAAGGGCACGACTTTAGTTGTGCCGCCACCCGGCTCTCCACCCATGAACCGGCTCCGAAGGGGCGGCACAAATTAGCCCAGGACGTAAGTCCTGAGTAGAAGCGCAATCACAGCCTCGTAGGGACACCTGAGGTTCTCCCGCACCACCAGTCCGCCCCCTAGCGCGTGTCGGGGGCACGCTTCATTAGTGCCGCTAGGAGACCCAACAAGAACTGGGTTTTAGCCCCTGACGTACCTCGCCGCGCCTTAGTCAAACTGCTGGCGTCGAACGGTTCCCTCCCGTGGGCCGCGAGCTTGCCACCACCGATGCAAGTCTGATTTCCAAACAAGCGGGAATCGTGAGGCGATCTTCCATGCTTCTCGCTCGTCCATCATGTCGCTGGTTCGCAGGGTCACTGCGTCGAACGCTTGCCCTAGGTAGTGGGTCCGCAATCCCTGGAGATATCGGTCCTGGACGGGGGTTAGATCGAACAACGTTTCCTGCACGACACCTGAGACGTTTTGACGATGTTGCGCATCTAAACGAACCGCTTGCATGAAGCCGAAGCAAGATTTCTCGGCTTCTTTGAACTTCTCTAGACCCTTCGGATGTCGAGTGCCGTAGATTAGATGGAAATGGGTCTGGTTGCGCAGAGGATTCAGCACCACTGAAGTGCAAGCGTACGGGTAGAACCTGCGAATCTCATCCGCAAACGAGTACGCGGCCTGATCATCACGGTCTTGCCCGCTCAGCCCCAAAACCTTCTGCATGTAATCCGGCCCAAATTTCGTCTCAAAGCTTGAGGACTCCAGGAAACGCTTTATGTGCGAAGTCATGAAGTTGATTAGCACTTCTGACGGTCGCAGTCGGAGTAAGGGGCTGATCGCGGAAATTGCGAGCGGGCTCCAGCCGGTCGGATCTATGAAGAAGAACGGGAAGAAATTCGGCCTCTCGCGGATAAATCTGAGAATTTCGTCCACCTTTTCGGTGAAGTCACCCTGTAGGGGTTTGATCTCAATATCGTCTACGGAATCACAGAACTGCTGGAGCCGTCCAAAGGGCACGGCCTTTTCTTCGATGAAAAGGCACCGGAATTCAACATTGCGGCCTCTCTCCTGCAGAAATGCTCTTGCAGCCCGGAGCTGTCCGCAGGCGATTGAAAAGGACGTATCACTCAGATCTTCCCGTACTGTGTTCCACGGGCCCGAGCAGCAATCGATGTACACGAAACAGTCGGCGAAGGAGCCGATAATTCTGGCCGCAGGCCCAAGGTACCTTCTAAGCATCTCATGCTTGACCGCGGTTTGCTCCCTACCGTAATACGCGACATCAATAATGCTCACTGGTACTAACTACTCCTTTTCCCCTAGAGTACTCGCCGCAATCGCCCAATTCCACCGCATTTCGGCCTGCCAGACGGCCTTCTCCAGAAAAGTTAGCTGACGCGCGCCATCCGGAGCTGGGTTTGCTCCGGCTTCACTGCCCATCGGGCGAATGGAGGCGGTGGAACCTCATGGTAAGTCCGGCCCAGGGCCTCCTCACCCTGCCCCGGGCGGAAGGCGGTCACCTGCTTAAAGAAGAATGGCACCTGCGCTTCTTTGCAGACGATCCGCAGTCGCCTCGCCCACTGAAGCAGCATTTCGCGCCGCCCTCTCTGGTCAAATTCCTTTCGCCAGTCCGCGTTGGGGTCCCAGAGGTACTGCGGCCCAGAACCGCTTTCCCCCCCAACAATGACCCAGCCAAAACCAGACAGGTCAATGTCCTCAGCTATGTCCTCCAATAGCGGCTCTGCCGAGAGGAAACGCACAGCTTTCGGGTGCACAGCAATTCTCCGCAGCGACTCCATCTTATTGAGCGTCTGCTTGCAGCCTGTGCTGACACCCAGCCAGACGTTGTGCCACCCCCCACCCCAATCTGGAGGCAAACGTCGGGCAATGAGTTCTGGGCGTTTGGTGAGGATCAGGTACACCAGATGCGGAGTGCGCCGAATAACCTCCCATGCAGCAGGCCGCCACGCATCCGCAGCCGTGTGAAAGAAATCAGACAGCGAGTTAGTGAAAACCCGCAAGCACTTTCGCTGCGCGGCCGCTTCCGCTTCCCATTTGTCCGGATTTCCCCACGTTGTGCTGCGATACAGTTGTCCCCACGGCTGCCGCCCCTGTCTGCGAAGTATTCGCCCGATGTAACAATGTGCGCACTCCGGCGCGATCATGTCGCAGCCTAACCAAAAGTTCTCGGTGTGGTGGGTCCATGCGATCCGGGAGTTTTCCATCTCTGCGGAAAATAACATGCAATCCCACTTGACGCAAATGCAGGACTGAGGTGTCCGAACTTAGAGTACCGTTGAAATAACATCGTCACGCAGGTATGGTAGAACCAAACAAGATTGACTTCAACGGCGATGGAGATAAGAAGGGACGAAATCGATGCGCGCGTGTTGGGTCTGGTGGAGGAGTTGAATAGGTTTCCCGGTGTCGAGACCTTCGCCAGTTGCGGTGGCCATCGGCACATTCACAGCCACGAGAGCAAGGGCCGTGTAGGTCAGGTTCGCTATCCAGATTTCTACGTGAGCTTCATGATTGACCCCTCACCGGAGGCGGGTTGGTCATTGAGGCTGATCTCTTGGGCGACATTTGAAGCGTCAGCTGCAGCGAAGGTCCGTTACGGAGCCGTTGTTATCATGTGGTCTCCGACGCCACAACCGAGTGACCCGCCCAGATTCGACCTTTACGGGAAAATCGATGTCGGTCTTGTGGTGAAGATGCTGGAGCGTGCGCGAGAGGATCACCTGAAAACCGCGAGACCCGACTGTTAGTGCCCAATAGACGCGGATTCTAGTCACTTTCCGGATCTGTCTCCATTGGCTTGAGTTTCGGACACGGCAGATCGATGGGGGATGGTCCCCACATGGAGGAGGCACATGGCCACGACGCCCGACGAAATCAGAGCCGCCTTCGGCGAGTACCTTCCATTCCCACCTCGGGGTCTCGAACAGGGCAGCGACCTGTATCCTGCAATAGCAACCGGTCTCGAGGCGCTGAAAGCCGGCTCGCTGTCCTGGGCTCGGCTAAATCAACTCATGCACCGCTGCTCACAGGCTGGCATGAGCGAAGGGTGCTTTCGCTATTATTTTCTGGAAGTGCCGCTTACCCATCCCTATCCTGTTGAGAAGGTCTTGTCAGCGTCCGGTTATAAACCTCCGCAGGGGGTTACCGAAATCACATCTCTGGAGCATGCTCGTTGGGGATTTCTACGCTTCATGTACGACGCCATGTTGTACTGGGGGAATTTTCGCCAAGGCTATCGTGACATGCGGCTCCGGTCATTCCAAGAAATCAGTACCTTCTTCTCCGAAAAGCGCGTTAACGAGGAACGCATCGCAACTCGTGGCAGGGTGGCGGGACCAAACGCTATTCCCCAAGACCATCGCTATCTAATCTCCGAAATGGCGTGTAAGACCTATGAGGCCAAGGGATCGCTTCAAGACGCAGACCACGTCAGGCTTGCGCTCGAGGGCTTCCGAGTCCTTCAAGCCGAGGGCGCACAGGTAACACCCGAACTGCTGCGAACCAGGACTAAGACCCTGGCGGAGGGCAAGAATCAGCAACAGCTCTTTGAGCTGATGTTCGAGGATGCACCGACAGTCCTCCAAAGCGAAGATGAAGTCGTAGCATTGTACTCCGGCCAGTGGAACGCGTTTCAGAAGGCGCGGGTCGATGCCTTGGAGAACACGCGAGTATATCTCTCGCTATGTAACGACCTCGATGTCTATGTCGCAACTTCCATGCGTACCCGCGAGGATTTCCGCGGCATGGCGAGCACTTGTGAGCAAATCTTCAACTCGCCGACGTTAATCAAACACAACGTTCGCTACTTCGATCCAACACTTAGCGCCGCAGAGCACCACGAGGATAAGGGCATTATAGAGTGCCTGATGGTGAAAACCGCGAAGGTGGTACTTTACTTCGCCCAGCACAAAGAGAGTCTTGGGAAGGTAAGCGAATATGCCATGGCTCTGAGCCTCGGGAAACCCGTGATCATCCTTTGTCCGGACGATCCCCGAGGCCGTGAGATCTACGCTTTTTATCGAGACAGCCACCCACTGACCAGGTTGGTAGAGTTTAAGACTGGGATCGTAAATGGGGCGATGGTAACCTTCAAAGTTGACCATGTCATCCGCCTACTGGACCGGATCTTCACGAACACCATGGAGTATGATCTCGGACGCAAGGAAGGTGCCGAAGGGTACTACCTGCTGCGCGAACGACTCACCGGAACCACCGTCCGCGTGGTGACGGATAACAAGTTGCTGACCGAGGCATTCTGGAACAACTGGCACGAAGTTTACTAGCGTCTTTCTAGGAAGGGCCAGGTCTTAGCAGTAGGGCATCTACTTGTGACATCTGCCCTTGACAACGTATATTCCATAAGTGATAGTCTATCTTAAATATAGTATCTTATTGCTATAGTGCTCCATGCGCCCGATGCCGGACGCATCCAGCGGCGAAGCAACCGCAATCCTCGACTCCCCAGTCGGAGCCGAACCCGTTCTTTGACAATTTGCCCCGTGTGGCCCGGACACTCCTGTCCGCAGGTCTCGTTGCAGAGGCTTGAGGTTCCGAGGTCCGAAGTCCGGCGCCCGCTTCTAAACCCTTTATTCCCAAGATATTGTGCAACCCCTGTAGATTCATTGATTTTGAGGGTGTTAGCACTCTAACCCGATGAATCCAAAGAATAGGGGGTAGGGGGAGGGGTACCGATGCCAGCAAGGTAAGAAGGTAAGAGGCCTAACTCCTGTGTTTGACGGATTTTGCCTCTAAGCCCTTTGGAATCAAAGATCGTCCCAATAAACCCTTTGCTTTCAAAGATCGCATAAGGGGGGAGGGGGTACCCGGTACTACTAGGTAAACACCAGATTCCTTCCAGCGTCCTCCTCGCGGTCCCGGTTTGCCTCTCTGCTCGCCACTCGCCTCTCGCGCGGTCTCGGTCCGCTCGCAACTCGGTACTAGGTACTCGGTACTCGCAACTCGCAACTCGGTACTCGCACGCGAAAGAAGTAAACTGGGAGCAGATGCCTCTCCTTGTCTCCCGCCTTCGCCGCTGGTTTGCCGCGATTGCGATTGCCGCTGTGCTGGTGGTCGCGGGCACGTATATCTATGCTCGCTGGCGGGTTCGCAACGCGCTCACGGAGGTTCCCGGAAAGCTGGGCATCGAGATCCAGCAAACCGCGCAGGGCTTCACCGTCTCCCGCTCCGAAGAAGGACGCACCATCTTCAGGGTCCAGGCCAGCAAAGCTATCCAGTTGAAGCAGGGCGGAATTACTGAACTGCACGACGTCGCCATCACCTTGTACGGGCGCGATTCCAGCCGCTTCGACCAGATCTACGGCAACGACTTCACCTACAATCCGCAAACCGGAGACGTCACCGCCCAGGGTGAAGTCCAGATCGATCTGGAAGCCAATCCCGCAGGCCTGACCAGCCCCGACCAGGCACCGCCCAAGGAACTGAAGAATCCCATCCACCTCAAGACCAGCGGCCTGGTCTTCAACCAGAAGACCGGGAATGCCTACACGAAGGAGAAAGTCGAGTTCCGCATCCCGCAGGCCAACGGATCGGCGGTGGGCGTGAGCTACGTCGCCAAGACCAACGTTCTGAACTTGCAGTCACAGGTGAACATCAATTTCACCGGATCCGCTTCGGCAAACTTGACAGCGATGCGCGGCACTATCACCAAGGATCCACGCGCCGTCGTGCTCGATCGTCCGATTCTGCAAAGCTCCTCGCAACGCTCTCAGGCGGACCAAGCCACGCTCTTCCTGCGTCCCGATAGCACCCTGGATCGCCTGCTGGCCCGCGGCGATGTGCGGATCGACTCTCAGGCTCCGCAGCCTGCGCACGCCCGCGCCGAGCAACTGGAGTTGTTTATCCAACAGCAGCCGCGCGACACCCTGCGCACCGCCATCTTGTCTGGTGACGTGCACATCGAGACTGCCAGCGGCCAGCCGATGCAGGGCAACGCCGGCCGCGTGGTGATGGATTTCGCCGGCAAGAACCTGGTCTCCAAGGTGCACGCCGAGGAGAACGTGAAGCTGCTGCAGCATCAGCCGCCGAGTTCGCCCTCTGCCAGTGCCCAGGACCTCGAACTCACCGCGCCGATGGTGGATTTCTTCCTCGTCGCTGGCCGCCATTTGCAGCGCGCGGAAACTTCGGGGACTGGCCCGCAGATCGCCATCCGTCCCACCGGGCCCAGCACGATCCAGCAGACGCTGGTAACAGCCGGCAAGTTCGAGGCCCACTTCGATACCCTGGGCCAACTCAGCTCCGTGCATGGCACGCCCGACGCCCGCATCGTCACCAACACTACCGGTCAACCCGATCGGGTCAGCACCAGCCAGACGCTCGATGTCGGGTTCCATCCCGGCAGCGGAATTGACTCCATCGTGCAGCAGGGCAACGTCGCCTACGTCGACGGCGACCGAAAAGCCTGGGGCGACCGCGCTCGCTACACCCCCGCCGACCAGATGCTGGTGATGACCGGTTCGCCCCGCGTGACAGAAGGCGGCATGACCACCACCGCCCGCACCATGCGCCTGAACCGCGCTACCGGCGATGCCTTTGCCGATGGCGACGTCAAGAGCACTTACAGCGATCTGAAGCCACAGCCCGGCGGCGCGCTCTTGGCCTCGTCAGCCCCCATCCACGTCACCGCGCGCAGCATGACCGCCCACCGCAGTCCTGCGGTCGCCCTTTACACCGGCGACGCCCGCCTCTGGCAGGACGCCAATATTGTCGAAGCGCCTTCCATTCAGTTCGACCGCGACCATCGGTCGGTCCTTGCCCAGGCGTCGGCCAGCCAGGCGGTGTCCACCGTGCTGGTCCAGAGCGGCAAAGACGGCAAAACTACACCCATCACCATTACCTCGGCGCGTCTGACCTATACCGATAGCGAGCGCAAGGCGCATTTCGAAGGGGGTGTGCGGGCCGAGGGGTCCGATGTCACGATCACCTCTCGCCAGGCCGACGTCTTTCTCCAGGCGCACACTCCAGCAACTCAGGATCAGGCACTTACAGGCCCAGGAAAGATCGACCACATGGTGGCCCAGGGGCAGGTGGTGGTGGTGCAACCGGCACGTCGGGCGACCGGGGATCAACTCGTCTACACCGCAGCCAGCGACCAATTCGTCATGACCGGCGGACCGCCTAGCATTTTTGATGCCGAACATGGCAAGATTACCGGGGTTTCGTTGACTTTCTTTAGACGCGATGATAGGGTGCTGGTGGAAGGCAACGACTCATCCCCTACGGTTACACACACGCGAGTGGCACGTTAAATGCACACGCTGGCGACCGACGAAATCGGCAAATCTTACCGCGGTCGTCGGGTTGTAAACGGGGTTAGCCTTCGCGTTCAGCAGGGCGAAGTTGTTGGTTTACTTGGACCTAACGGCGCTGGCAAGACGACTTCCTTTTACGCCATTGTGGGCCTGATCCCCCCTGACACAGGCCGGGTCCTCATCGACGAAGAAGATATTACCGACGTGCCCATGTATCTGCGGGCCCGCCAGTACGGCATCAGTTATCTCCCTCAAGAAGCGTCCGTGTTTCGCAAGCTCACCGCCGAGGAGAACATCCTGGCGGTGCTGGAGGCGCAGCCTCTGTCCTGGCATGAGCGCCGGGAGAAGATGGAGAAACTGATTGATCAGTTGGGACTGGAGCATATCCGTCAGAATCGCGGGTACGCCCTGTCCGGGGGTGAGCGGCGGCGGGTCGAGATCGCCCGCGCCCTGTGCATCAACCCCACGTTCATATTGCTGGATGAACCGTTTTCCGGGATCGATCCCATTGCCGTGCTCGACCTGCAGAAGATCATCAGCGATCTCAAGGCCGGGGGCATCGGGGTGCTGATCACCGATCACAACGTGCGCGAGACGCTCTCGGTCACCGACCGGGCGTACATCATTAATGAAGGCCGCATCTTCCGCCAGGGGACGCCGGAGCAGTTGGGCAGTGACCCCGAAGTGCGGAGGGTGTACCTGGGCGAGAGTTTCTCGCTGGTGTAGGAAACCGGTCGTTAGTCGCTGGTCGTTGGTCGTTGGCGAACCGCCGATGACAAATGGCGAATGACGAACGACTGACTGGTGAAAGAGATCGGTGTTGGTTGTTGGGCCTTGGTCGTTAGCCAGCTGGTTTGGGTGACGAGATTGCAGGCCAACGACCAACGACTAGCGACCAACGACTATGGTTTTGTTGCAACCCAAGCTGCATCTGAAGGTTTCGCAGAGACAGATCCTGACCCCAGGCCTGGTCCAGATGGTCAGCGTCCTGGCGCTCAACAAGCTTGAGTTGCGGGACATGATCACCGCCGAAATGGTGGAGAACCCCGTCCTGGAGGAACTGGAAGACTCCGTTCCTCTGCTGGATGACGTTGACCGCAAGGAAGAGGACCGTGACCGTCCTGCTCCCACTCCCGAAGAAAACCCCATCGCCGCCGTCGAAAAGAAGGATCCCTTCGAGGAGATTGATTTCGGCTCCTTCTTCCAGGATTACCTCGACCCCGGCTATCGCAGCCCGGGCGAGATGGAAGAGGTCGAGCGGCCGTCATTCGAAAACTTTCTTTCCAAACCCACCAACCTGACCGACCACCTCACCTGGCAACTGGGAGCGCTCTCGGTAAGGCCGCCGGTTCGCGAGGCCGCCGAACTGGTCATCGGCAACCTTAGCGAAGATGGATACCTGATCGCCAGCGACGAAGAGTTGCTGGGAGTGGCGCCACCTGCTCCTCCTGAGGTAGACGCGGTCATCGCGGAGAGCGTGGTCAAGGAAGCTGCCGCGCTCGGCCTAACCACCGACGTGGACGACCCCATGGCCGAACCAGCGCCATCTACGGAATGGAGTCCCTCCGGCCAAGCTTCAGAAGATTTCGGCAATGCCGCGGCCACCGCCGTCGCGCCCGCTCTGGAGGCAGCCATCGCTGAACCGCCTGCCCCAGAGCCGGCACCCGAACCGGTGCCTGCGGTGGCTCCGCACCCAACGTTCCAGCCCAGCTTCAATCTCGGCGAGCTCCACGAGGCCATCGAACTGGTTCGCCAGATGGATCCGCCCGGAGTCGCCTGCCGCGACCTGCGCGAGTGCCTACTTTACCAGCTGCGCTACCATCAGCAGCACCTCGCCGAGCACAAGAACGGCAACGGCACCGCCCAGGTGCTCGCCGATGCCATCGCCGTCGTAGACCACCACCTGCGCGCCTTGCAGCTCAAGCAGCACAAGGAAATTGGCAAAGCCATCGGCCGCCCGATTGAGGCAGTACAGCAAGCCCTGGGCTACATCCGTACCCTCGATCCCCGTCCAGGCCTGCGCTATAACAAGGTCCAGCCCCGGCTCATCGAACCCGATGTTGCCTTCGTGAAGCACGGCGATGAGTGGCTGGTCATCATGAACGAGGAGGATGTCCCCCAGCTCCGCTTGAACCCCGCCTACAAGCGCCTGCTGAGTCGCGACACCCAGGACAAAGACACCCGCAACTACGTCAAAGAACGCTACAAGTCCGCCATCCAGCTCATCAAGAACATCGAGCAGCGCAAGCAGACCATCATGAAGGTCTGCTACGCCATCGTGGCCCGCCAACAGGATTTCCTGGAAAGAGGTATCGATTATCTGTTGCCCATGATGATCAAGGAGGTGGCCGAAGAAATCGGCGTGCATCCCTCCACCGTTTCCCGAGCGGTGGCCAACAAGTACGCTCACACCCCGCAGGGCGTATTTGAACTGCGTTACTTCTTCAGCGAGAGCGTGAACGGTCCGGAGGGCGGCAACACCTCGTTGCTCATCCTCAAGCGTCGTGTCAAGAAGCTCATCGAGGAAGAAGATCCCGCCCGGCCGTTGACCGACGAGCAGATCACCCGCATCCTCCAGTCGCAGGGTATCCAGGTCACTCGCCGCACGGTTGCGAAGTACCGGGAAGACATGCGCATCCCGAGCACCCACCAGCGCAGAGTGAAGAAGTAAGCGTGGTGGCCGGCCCTTCGACTTCGCTCAGGGCAGGCTGCCGGCGCTACAGCAACACCGGTTGTGCCCAGTACCGAACGAACTTTTTTGGAGGGCGCACAATGAACGTGGAATACACCGGAAGGCAGTACGAAATCACTCCCGCCATCCGTAATGAAGTTGAAACCGGCCTCAACAAAATCCGCAAAATCTTAGCTGATAGGTTTGAAACCAAGGTGATCCTGGCCGTGGAGAAGCACCGCCACAAAGCCGAAATCACCATCAGTCCGCGCAACGGGCCCATCGTTGGCCTCGCCCAGGCAGGCGACATGAAATCCGCTGTGAACCAGGCCCTCGAACACCTCGAGAAGCAAGCTGTCAAATACAAGACCCGCTGGCGTACCAAGAAACGTCAGGCCGGACGCAAGTTCAACGGCAACTCCAACCAGGAAGAATTGCAGACCGCGGTCGGCGTTAGTGAAGACACTGCCGTACCTATCGTGGTCCACAAATTCCCTGCCGTCGCGAAAACGACCGAAGTGCACCTCGTGCACTCCGACGACGCCGTCGCTCTGCGTCCCATGACCTTGGAGGAAGCGATCAAGGAAGCCCACTTCCGCGATCGCGACGTCTTCGTCTTCCGCGATCCCAAGGGAAAGGTGATGGTGCTGCACCGCACCCGCGATGGAAAAATGGAGTTGATCGAAGCACCTTAGAAGCAGTCATCAGTCTTCGGTCGTCGGTCGTCAGCTTTCGGGGCACGCGTGAGCGTGCCCCATTTGTTTGTGTAGGGACGGGTCTCTGACCCGTCCAGCCGAGCTGAAGCTGGGCCTGGGAGAAGCGACGCAGAACGGTCGTCCTCTCCGGTTCCCCTTGCTACTTCGTCATTGCCGCCAAGTCATACTTCCCCAGGTACACCGGGTGCGACACCGGCGGCGTTGTGTGCACCGCATCGATCGGATATGGCGCCTGGTTCAGGGTGGGAAATCCCCAGATCTTTCCCGTCTCCAGATCAACCACCACCTTCCCATAGAACTGGCTGCTCCGGTCGGGCGCCTGGATCATGGTTGTGCCCGGCTCGATGTAGAGATTCAGCGTGGGTGACTCCGCGAAAACCGTCTTGCCGGCAAACAATGGCCGCAACACCACTCCGCTCTGGCAGGTCAGTTTTATTGATCCCGCCAATGGCATCACCACCGTGCCGGTTCAGGATGTGAATTTTCAATGTCCCGGCATCGGCAGCGAATTCGGCGTCACCGGAGCCCCGGTCATCGATCCTTCCACCAATCGCCTTTTCGTGCTCGCCCGAACCAAGCAGGTGTCCGGTTCGCTGACCACCTACCATCAGCAGTTGCATGTGCTCGACATCACCAGTGGAGCCGAGGTTCCCGGCAGCCCGATCGAGGTGCAAGCCAGCGTTCCCGGATTCGGCGACGGCACCCGGGATGGCATGGTCGCCTTCGATCCTCTGCGCGAGAACAACCGCCCCGCCCTGCTGCTTTCCGACGGCACTGTGTACATCGCCTTCTCCTCCATCTGCGACGTTCACCCCTATCACGGGTGGGTCATTAGTTATGACGCCAACACCCTGCAGCAACTGTACGTCTTCAACACTTCACTCAACGGTAGCGCTTCCGGCATCTGGCAAAGCGGCGCGGGATTAGCCGGCGATGCCCAGGGTAATGTCTATTTCGAAACCTCCAACGGCTTCTTCGACGTCAGCAATGGAGGCTCGGTGTACGGACAGAGCGTAGTCAAGTTGACCAACTCACTTGCCGTGGCCAATTACTTCGTGCCTTTCAATGCCACCGCTCTCACGGAAATCGATGCCGACCTGAGTTCCATGGGCACAGTTCTCCTCCCCGACCAGCCCACGTCCACTCCGCACCTGATGATTGCCGGGGGAAAAGATGGCATTGTTCGCCTGCTGAACCGCGACAACATGGGACACTTCCGCACCACCGATGACAACCAAATGGAGCAGGTGGTTCTGGTTCCTGGGAACTGCACCAGCGAAGGATCGCTCTGGGGCATTCCCGCTTATTGGCAAAACCAGCTCTATGTCTGGGCCTGCTCCGACTTTCTCCGTACCTTCCGCTTCTACCAGGGACAGTTGTCGCCCACTTCCATCATTACCGGGACCTTTAACTCGGCTTACCCGCCGCCGATTCCCAGCGTTTCTTCCAATGGCAGCGCGCAAGGCATTCTCTGGGCCATATACGAGCATCCCTACATCACCAACGACCCCGCTGTCCTTTACGCCTTCGACGCCTCCAACATCACCCGCGAACTTTACGACAGCAGTCAAAGCGGCACCCGCGACACCGCCGGGGTAGCGGCAAAGGGCCCGGTTCCCACCGTTGTAAATGGAAAGGTCTACGTAGCCACTGCAACCGAAATCGACGTCTACGGATTGCTCCCTTAAAGCCGTAGCGCCGGCAGCCTGCCGGCCAAGATGAACGTGGCCCAGCGTTGAGCCTTACCCGTGCAAGATGTAAGAGTGGGCCGACCAGGCGGGCCACCGATCCACTGGGTTCACTACGCGTCCCGATGCACAGATTCCATCGAGAACGCCGGCAGGCAGACGGCGATGTATTCCGCGCCGCCTTCCGCTGGGGTGGAGTATCGGACCCACTCGCCGCGATGAGCAATCACCGCCTGGCCGGCGGGAACGTCCAGGTGCCCGGCGCGGTGGTGCACCCGCAGCACTCCCTTGAGAACGATCGTGAACTCATCGAACTCCGGTGTTTGTCCGGGCTCTTCCCAGCCCTGGGGGCTGCGCATGTGGGCGACGCTCACGGCCGGAGTTTTGGTGTTGACGCGTCCGATGTACTCGTCGATGAGCTTGGGCTTGGTGCCGGCAGCGCGGATGCGGGTGGGTTGAGGGACCAGGGTGGGCATGCGGTTCCTCCTTGTTGATTCACATCCCAGATTCAGAACCACTTTAGCAAACGGGCAGGAAGACTCTTCGAGTGTTGTCAGCTCCCAGTTCTCAGCTATCGGCTCCGGCTGACAAAATGCGCGCCTTCTCCGCTTGCGCGGCACCCAGCACCTCAAAGGGCGGGTGTGACCTGGCAGTGGTGAAAGTCTGCTCGGGCGGTTGGGCGCCGCTGCCCAGTGCCTTTACCAGCATCTCCATGGCCAGGTCGGTGTTCGGAGGGATGAAGATGGTGGCCGCCAGCAATCCGCTGCGCACCCACGCCTGCCCGGTCTTGGGCAGGCCATCGCAGCCGACAAAGGGCAGGCTCAGCCAGCGGTCGCGGTTACTGCTGTTGGGCAGTTCCTGAAACGCTTTCTTGGCTCCCACCGCTATGGAGTCGTCCTGGGCCGCGACCACGTCGATGCGGGTCTGTTGCGAAGTGGACAGGCGCAGCCAGGAACTGACCGCGCGGTAGGCGCTGGCTTCGGTCCACTGGCCTTTCAGCACCTTCACTTGCACCTCCGGCGGCTTGCTCTCGTACATGCCCTGCGTGCGTTGCTTGGCAGCCGAGTTTTCCGCCGGCCCCTGGATATACAGCACCGTGCCGCCGTTGGGCAGCAGCGCCGCCAACTGGCGTCCCTGGATGCGGCCAACCTCTTCGTGGTCGGAGGTGATGGTGAATATCGGCACACGATACTGTTTCCGCAGTCCTGCGATGTAGTCCGCCTCGCGGTTCAGCACTACCCAGGCGATGTCCGCCGCCACCGCCGCCTGCGCCACCTTGGGCAGCGCGGTTGCGCCCACCGGCTCAAAGATGATGCCGTCAGGGTGCGCCTCCGAGCGCGATTGAATCACCTTCAGCAGTTGCTGGCTTTGCGTGATGGAATCGTTATCAGCATAGACGATCTGCACTTCCACGCCCAGCCGTCGCGCCGCTTCCTCCGCAGCCTTGGCCTGCTCGATCTGGTAGTCGTTGTCGTTGTTAGTGAGCGAGACCAGAAAGTTCAGCTTTTTCATGACCGCCCCGATGACCAAACTATACTCCGCCGGGGTGACTCGAGCGGATGACCATAGTAATCTGCACCTGGGCCGGGGATGCTAAAATGCGCCGCCGGAGAACATTTCCATGTACAAAGCGCTAATCGTTTTAATAGCTCTGCTGGTCGCGTCCACTGTGGCCTGGCCGCAAGCCAAACTCTCGGCGCACTGGGAGGAATTGACCGCCGCTGACTTCCGCACGGCCATCCAGCAATCCCAGGGAACCTGCCTGTTGCCGTTCGGCATCCTGGAGAAGCATGGCCCGCACTTGCCCCTAGGCACCGATCTGCTCGACGTGCGCTATGTCGCGTTGCAGGCCGCGCAGCAGGAGTATGCGGTGGTATTTCCCGAATACTATTTCGGACAGATCTTCGAAGCTCGACACGAGCCCGGCACCATCGCCTACAGCACCCACCTGCAGTTGGAGTTGCTGCAGGAGACCACCGACGAGATGGCGCGCAACGGATGCAAGAAAGTGATCATCGTCAATGGCCATGGGGGCAACGAGAACCTGCTGCCGTTTTTTGCACAGACGCAACTGGAGAAGCCGCACGACTACGTGGTCTACGTAGTGGTGCGGGTGGAACCGCCCCCCGGCGGCCCTCCCAGGAAAAGCACCGGCATCGACTGGCATGCCGGCGAGTCCGAAACTTCCAGAATGATGGTTGCGCGTCCTGATCTGGTGCACATGGATCGGGCGGGCAACGAGTCAGGAGCGGACTCGGACCGCTTGCATCTTCCGGAAAATGTCTATACCGGCATCTGGTGGTATGCGCGCTTTCCCAATCACTACTCGGGTGTAGGTTCGGCTGCCACCCGCGAACGCGGCGAGTATGAGATGAAGGCGTGGCAAGACGGGATCGTGCAGGCGATCCGCGCCGTGAAGGCCGACCAGGAAAGCTTGAAGCTGCAGAACGAATATTTCGAGAAGACTACGCATCCGTTGGATACGCGGCCCTAGCCGGGTGGGTCTCGGGCCGCTCAGGTTTCCCTATTCGGAACCGTTTTCCACCTGTCACATACTTTCGTGACTAGCGGCACAGCCCGCGCGTACTTCTTTCTCTACTATCGAACCACTCCCGTCCTGGGCTGGCCTCGATCCTACGCGCGAGGCTTGCTATGCCGTCACTCTGGAAAGTAGTTGCTCCCTGGATTCTCCTGCTTCTCCTGCCCGGGTTCTACCCATCGATGCTCGCCCAGGAAAGGGCCCCGGGAATCGTTCCCGGCACGCCCAGCCTGTCCCAGCTCAGTCGAAAAGCCGGCTACATTTTCGCTGGTACCGTCACCGCCGTGGAGCGTCTCACACCCACCTCAGCCACCGAGGTCGCGACCATGCGCGTGAGTTTCCACGTGGACCAGGCGATTCTCGGTGTCCGAAGAGGCCAGACCCTCACCATTCGCGAGTGGGCCGGCTTATGGGAGTCGGGCGAACGCTATCGCCCCGGGGAGCGAGTGGTGCTCTTCCTATATCCACCTAGCAAATTGGGACTGACCAGCCCGGTGGGAGGACCAGCGGGCCGATTCTCGGTGGACGGCGATGGCGACGTGGCTCTGGATCCGTCGCGAAGCAGCACCCTTGATCCCGCCGACAAAGCCCAGATCAAAGGAAACAGACACCTGAGCAGCAGCGATTTTGTCCGCGCCATCCGCCGGGCGCAGGAGGAGTGAGCCATGCAAACCGGTTTTGATTCTTCTGATGGCCGTGGGGAACGGCGAGGCTTCCAGGTGCTGGCCGGAGGCGCCCATTCTCACGCGACACCACTGGTCCGCTGGTTCTGGTGGCTGCTGTGTGCAGGACTGCTGGCATTCCTGGTGCTGGTGGTGCTGCCACAACTCCTGCACGCAGGCGGTCCCCGCTACATAGCGGGAAGCACCTACTTCGATCCGGGAACGAAAGGCGTGCCCCTGACCTGGGCGCAAGGCGCGGTCAATTACTACACCGACCAGGGAGATCTCAGTCCGCTGCTGCCGCAAGCCGGCGCCAACGACTTCGTGGCCGATGCCTTCAGCCGCTGGACCTCCATCTCCACCGCCGCAGTGTCGTCCACGTTGGCCGGCCAACTCAGCGAAGATGTCAGCGGCGCCAATGTGATCGCCAACCCGGACGGCACCATCACCATGCCGTCCGACATCCTGCCTGATGCACTGACCAAACCCCTGGCTATCGTTTACGATGCCGACGGACAAGTGACCGACGCGCTGCTGGGCCTGGGCGCAGGCGGAGCCGATTACTGTTTCACCAACGCGGTTTTCGGCGGACCCGACAACCTCAGTACCGACGCCCACATCGTCCATGCCTTGATCATCATGAATGGAAACTGCGCCCAGACTCCCGCCCAGTTGCCCGACGTGAAGTACCGCCTGGTGCGTGTATTGGGACGCGTGCTCGGTCTCGACTGGTCGCAGGCCAACCTGAACGTCATCACTCGCAAACCGGTCCCCACCGCCGACGACTACAACGGCTTCACCATCATGCATGCGCTGGACCCCGACACCTGTGTCCCCATCTCGGTCTGCTATCCCAACGCCGACCTGCCCAAGATGGATGATCGCGCCGCGCTCTCGCGCTTGTATCCCGTGACCACCGAGAACCAGGACCGCTTCCCCGGGAAGCAACTGTTCTTCGAGAACACCATCCGCATTCATGGCGCTGCGCACTTCGTGGATGACAGTGGATCGCCCGCCCAAGGCATGCAGGGCGTCAACGTGGTGGCACGATGGATTGACCCCGGCACCGGCAAAGCTTCACGCAGTTCGGTGGCAACTTCTGTTTCCGGTTTCCTGTTCCGCGGAAATGCCGGGAACCCCGTGAACGGTTTCACCGACAGCACGGGACAAAACTATGACCGCTTCGGCTCCGATGATGCTTCACTCGAAGGCTGGTTTGATCTGGCCGGACTCGAGATTCCCAACGGCGCCGGCAGCGCGCAGTATCAATTAAGCATAGAAGTTCTGGATCCGCTTTGGTCGCAGGCCGTGGGCCCTTACGGCCCCTGGCAAGTGCAGCCATCGGGCGCGGCGCAGGCGATCACTGTGACGGTGAGCAAGGGCGGAGATGTGCAGCAGGACATCCTGATGCAAGGCAGTGCAATTCAAACTCAGGATACCTACGGCTCGGAAGACTACTCCAACCCCGCGCCCTTACCTGCTTCCGGAGATTGGATGGGATCGCTCAGCGGCTATGGCAATACCGACTACTTCTCGTTCTCCGGTCAAAACAACCGCACCCTCTCGGTGGAGGTGACGGCGATGGATGAAACCAGCGCTGCCTCGCAGAGCAAATCTCTGCCCGTCATCGGCATCTGGGCGCTGCCCGATCCGCCGGGAACGCTGCCCCCGGCAGCCACGCCGATGGCGTTCAACACTCTCAACTTCGGGATGACCCGCCTGGACGCAGTGTTGTTCGGCGCCGGCGATTTCCGCATCGGCGTAGCCGACTATCGCGGCGACGGCCGTCCCGACTACTCGTATCACATGCGGCTCTTTTACGGGGACACGGTGACCCCGGCTCGGGCCAACGTCGGCGGCGGAACGCCTTTGACTGTGAACGGTTTTGGCTTCCGGCCAGGGAACACCGCGGCCGTGGGCACGACCAGTGCGGCCATGCTGTCGGTATCGCCGAACCAGGTGATGATGACCGCACCCGCTATGGCGGATGGCCTGCAGGCCATCACCCTCAGCGATCCCGACACCGGTTCCGCCTCCACCATGACCGACGTCCTGACCTATGGCGCAGGCCCCAACGACACCATCAGCCTGATCGCCGGCTCGAATCCCGCCACACCGGTAGGAGCCGTGGCGGCCAACCCCATCCGCGTAGCGGCTTATGCGGCCGATGGCGTAACACCGGTCGCCGGGGCAAGCATCTTCTTCAGCGTCACGCCCCACGCCGCATTCTCAGCGTGCGGCAACGCAGCCAGTTGCACCCTGCTCACCGATGAAAGCGGGCAGGTCTCCACCCGCGTGACGGTGCTTAGCGCAGGCACCATGACCATAACCGCGGCGCTGGCGCCGGCCTCGTACAATCCGCCAAAGACCGTGCAGACCGGGCTGCAAGGAACGTCGTCGGCGCTCGACATCGCCCTGACTTCGCCGTACGTCTGGATTGCCCAAGGAGCTTCGCTCGACGTCCCCCTGACCGCGCGCTTGCTCTCGTTCGGCTCGCCTGTGGCCGGGCGCACCGTCAACTACCAGGTGGTCAAAGGATCGGGCACGCTCACCTTCACCACCACCACCACCAACGCCAGCGGAGACTCCAACAACGCTGTGCACCTCTCGAACATGAGCGCAGATGTGTGGGTCAGTGCCTGCGTGGAGCCGGGAGACAATCCCTGCCAGACCTTCTACCTGACCTCGGTGTTGACCTCGGCGCTCCAGCTGCAACCGGTGGATGGGAGCGTTCAAGTGATCTCTGCGGATCAGAATTTCCACCTGGTCACCGTGCGTGTGACCGATTCCTCCACTCCGTCCAACCCGGTGCGCGGCGCCGGCGTGGTCTTTGAGCAAATGGTGTACCGGCTGGAAGGAGGCTGCCCGGTTGTACAGGGTCCCGGGGACACCATCATCATCCGGCATCCCACGCCGGTAATTGTGTCGTCGTCGCAGACAACGGTGCAGTCCGACACCGACGGCTTAGCCAGTGTCACGCCTTCGACCGGCGGCGTGCAGGGAACCGCCGAGATTGCAGGCACCGCCACCGCCGGCGCCAGCGCGCTCACGTTCGCCCTGGAATCGCTGTCGCCAATGGGGGACCCCGGCGACGGCAGCGGGCCCCCGACCGGTGGGAATCCCGGTAAGGGACACGCTCCGAAGCCGTGGAGAGGAACACAGTAGCGGAATAATCCAGCCGCGGAGCGGCGGCAGAACAAAAGCCCCGGGCGTGAGCCCGGGGTGAGCTATGGAGCAATCCAGGTTTGATGGCGTCATCCCGAAGCCCGGCGCACTTCAGCCGGGCGAGGGACCCGGCGCGCAGTGGCAATGCACTATGGGAGAGCCCAAGCACTTTTACGTCTACATCATGGCCAGCAATTCGCGGCACCACGTGCTTTATACCGGCGTGACCGGCAACCTGTCTCGGCGTGTCTTCGAGCACAAGCGCAAGCTGATCCCGGGATTCACCAGCAAGTACAACGTTACGCGACTCGTATACTACGAAATGTTCTGCTACTCCGACATGGCGATCGCACGCGAGAAGGAAATCAAAGGCTGGCGTCGCAACAAGAAGATCACGCTGATCGAAGGCATGAATCCGCACTGGTACGACTTGGCGTCGCAATGGGAAGATGTCTACAAGCCCGACCCTGGCGTCGTGGGCACTGCACGCCGGGTCCTTCGCGGCCTGAACGGCCACTCAGGATGACGCCATCATAGTGGGTGGTGGGATTCGCATTCATGTCCTGGCGTCATCGTGTGGGTGGGGCATTGGCCGCTCCACCTCTCTCCCGGCGTCATCCCGAAGCCCGGCGCACTTCAGCCGGGCGAGGGATCCGGCGTGCACTGCCAACCCACGCAGCCTTGCCGCTGCACGCCGGGTCCTTCGCGGCCTGGGCGGCCGCTCAGGATGACGCCATAAAGGGGGGCACCCTACTTCTTCACCCACTCATCCACCCAATCGTTCACCGTCTTCCACCAGAGCTGCGAGTTCTGCGGCTTGAGCACCCAGTGGCCCTCATCGGGGAAGTAAAGCATCTTCGACGGCACTCCCAGCCGCTGCAAAGTCGTGAAGAGTTGGAAGCCTTCCGACACGTCGAGCCGGTAATCGAGCTGGCTGTGGACCACCAGCGTCGGCGTCTTGAAATTCGTCGCGCTCAGGTGCGGCGACCATTTGTCGTACATCGCGCGATTGGTGTAGGGCGTGCCTTTGAGCTCCCACTCGGGGAACCAGAGTTCTTCGGTCGTGCCCCAGGCAGCCGTGGTGTTGAACGTGCCATCGTGCGACACGATGCACTTGAAGCGGTCGGTGTGCCCGAGAATCCAGTTGGCCATGTAGCCGCCGTAGCTGGCGCCTAGCGCGCACTCGCGGGCTTTATCAATGAACGGATAGGTCTTCTCGGCGTAGTCGAGGCCCTTCATCAGGTCTTCATAGGGGGCGCCGCCCCAGTCGCCGTTGATGGCGTCAATGAACTTCTGCCCGTAGCCGGTCGAGCCGTGGAAGTTGATCATGACGACCACGTAGCCGTTGGCGGCGAAGAGCTCGGGATTCCAGCGGTAGCTCCAGTCGTCTCCCCAGGCCCCCTGCGGCCCGCCGTGGATGAGGAACTTCACGGGATATTTCTTGCTGGGGTCGAAGTTGGGCGGCTTAACCAGAAAGCCCTGGACCTTGTCACCGTGAGCGCCGGGGAACCAGAAGGATTCGAGAGGGGACATGGAAATTTGGGAGAGGACGGGATCGTTGAGGTGGGTGAGCTGTGCCGCGGTACGCGTGTCCAAGACGACCTGGGCGTTGGGTGTGTGAGGGTACATCTGCATGCTGTACAGGCTCTCCGCTACTTTGCCGTGAGTGATGTCAACCCAGTAGATTTCGTTTGGGGCCTTCAGCGACATTCGCGTAAACAGCAAGGTCTTGCCATCGCTCGTAATGCTGAGATCATCGTCATGTCCGCGGAGGATTTGCCATATTACATTGGGACTCTCCACAAAGACACGGTTACTGAACTCCTCCGCTGTGAAGTAGGTCGACTTCGAATCCGGCGCCCACGTGAACGTCCCCACCCACCGGTCAAAGAATTCGGTCAAACTCTTGTTTTCGCCCGTCTTTCGGTCATACAGCATCAGCCGGAACCGGTCGCTCTCGTATCCCGGACGCTGCTGGGCCCGGTAGGCGATGTACTTGCCATCGGGCGAATAGAGCGGCGTCGAGTCACTGGCGGGATTGTCGGCGGTGATGTTCCTGGTCTGCGCCAAAACCTGGGCGGACGAGGCGTCCGCCCCTACGTGGACCGGGACGATCCAAAGATTATTGTTGGTGGAAGTGGCTTCGACCTTGTCGTGGTTCGAGGTGTAGCAAATCTCCTGGCCGTCGGGCGAGAAAGCGTAGTTGTCCTGCCCGCCGAGCGAGAACGGCGGGGCGTCATAGTCGCCGGGAGTGAGGTCCCGATAGGTCGTCTGAGCTTCCCGAGAAACGTACGACTCGGGCGCCTCGGTTATGAAGATGTGAGTGCGTTTTCCGTTCTTGTACGCATTCCAGTGACGATACAAGAGGTGGTCGAAAACGAGTGCCTGCACCTTTGATTGTTTATGGTCTTGTAGTTTCTTCGCATTGCAAGATTCTTCAGCGGCAGGTGCACCCTCGCATTCTGGATAAACATCGGACGTAAAAAGAATGTTCTTGCCATCCGGCGACCAAATTTCCCCGCTGGCCTCGGTTGGAATGCGGGTCCACTGCCGGGCAGCCATAACACTGCCTGACTTGCCATCGAATTCTGCAACCCATACTTGTGATCCGCCGTCTTTGTTTGAAAGGAAAGCGAAGAGTTTTCCATCCGGCGACCAGCGCGGTCGGTAGGCGTCCTGGTCGGCGATGATCTCGCGCTCCTGTCCGCCGGCGGTTGGCACCATCCAGATGTGCGGCGTTTTGGTGTTGGCTGCCAGATCCACGTCCACTGCCGCGAACAGCACCCACTTGCCGTCCGGCGAGGGCACCGGCTCGGCCACCCGCTTGAGCGACATCATGTCTTCAAAGGTGAAAGGGTGCTTGGCTTGGGCAAAGGCGGGAACAACGTAAAGAAGTGTAAAGAGAAAGAGTAAGAAACGGCGCATGAGGTACCTCCGCCAAACCCGCAAGTGTAAACCATTCGCAGCACTCAGCATTCAGCCATTCAAGACCTAATGGCGTCATCCCGAAGCCCGGCGCAGTTCAGCCGGGCGAGGGATCTTGCGCGCACCACCAAGGCTCTCCGCTGGCTGAATGCTGAGTGCTGAATGCTGACTGCTGTTTTTCCGGCAACTCTATCCATCCCTTGGCATCTAACTAACAGGCAGAACTGCAGCTCCCCTGCTTCCGGCCCCCTGAGCGGAGAGGGTTCGGCAGCGGGGGAGCGGCAGTGACCTACCCGGCGGGGCTTCCCGATTTTCGTTACACTAATCGTTATGAGATCCATGTTGCGTTTCGTACTCGGCCTGGTCTCGGCCATTGTCCTCTGCGCATCCCTGCCTGCGCTTGCCCAGGAAGGCCCTCTCGATCCCGCACAGCCTAAGGGAACCACACCGGAACAGATCATCCAGCGCTTCGCCGCCAAAGAAAGGGAATTCAGGGAGGCACGCGAACGCTACACCTTTCGCCAGGACGTGAAGGTGCAGACAGTTGACGGCGACACCGTCGACGGCGAGTACCACGAAGTTTTTGACGTGGTTTTTGACGACCAGGGAAAGCGCCTGGAGAACGTGGTGTTTGCCCCGCAAAGCTCGCTGGTAAGGATTCAGATGTCGCCCGAGGACCTCGACGACATCCGCCACCGGCTGCCCTTCGTGCTTACCAGCGATGAGATTCCCGAATACCAGATCATGTACGTGGGCCAGCAGCAGGAGGACGAGCTGCATTGCTACGTTTTCGACATCGCCCCCAAAGAGATCGTGGGCAAGAAGCGTTATTTCCAGGGACGCATCTGGGTGGACGACCGCGATTTTCAGGTGGTGAAAACCTACGGCAAGACGGTGCCCGACATTCGCAAGAAGCGCCAGGAAAACTTGTTCCCCAAATTCACCACCTGGCGCGAGCAGATCGACGGGAAGTACTGGTTCCCCACCTACACCAAGGCCGACGACGAACTACACTTCTCGCAGGGCGACGTGCACATCCGCGAGATCGTGAAGTACACCGACTACAAGCAATTCAAGTCCAAGGTAACGATTACCTACGAGGGCAAGGAATTGCCCAAGGGTGAGAAGCCATCCGAGCAACCGCAGCCGCCACAACGACCACCGCAATAGCAGTCAGCATTCAGCATTCAGCCATTCTAGAGTTAATGGCGTCATCCTGAACCCGGCGTCAGCCGGGTGAAGGACCTTGCGCGCACTACCACTGCCCTGGTCGCTGTCAACGAACCTAGCTTGGCTGAGTGCTGACTGCTGAGTGCTGACTGCTTTAGTAGAACAGATACTTTCGCCACTTATCATCCGACCGGCCCATCAATCGCATGATGTGGCGGCTGGTGTGCAGGTTGAAGGCGCGAGGCTCGCGCATCAGCCGCATGCCGGCCTCGGCGGGAAGCTGGTTGCCCTTCTGCCGGTTGCAAGGATGGCAGCAGGCGACCAGGTTTTCCCAGGTGGAAGCGCCTCCGCGGGAGCGGGGCACAACGTGGTCGAGCGTCAGTTCGCCCGAAGGCAGGACTTCACCGCAGTACTGGCAGGTATTGCGATCGCGCAGCAGGATGTTCTTGCGGGAGAGGGCCCGCGACTGGTGCGGGATGCGCCGGTATTCCAGCAGGCGGATCACCGAAGGCACACGCAACGCCAGGCGGGCCGCATGCAGGAAGTGCCCGTTCTCTTCTTCCGTCATAGCGACGCCCTTCAGTACCAGTACGATGGCACGCCGCGCCGCGCACACATTGATCGGCTCGTAGGACGCGTTCAGCACCAGCACCGGGGTGTGCAGGGCGTGACCGTCGCTGTCCTGGTGCATGGCCAGCATGGGCGGCAGGGCATGCGATCTTCCCAGGTTATTTGCCGAGTTGTTCCACTTGCCTGACATATGTTCCAACTTCTGAATCTCACCACAAGCCTCGCGAGATCCCCTCGCTTCGCTCGGTGGACAGCCGAGGCGGCCGTCCCTACGTGTGTCTTAGCCGTGGGCTGCCATCACCTTGCCCACTTCCACATCTTCTTGCGGTTTGGCCAAGGTGGCTTCGTTTTTCAGCGTGCGTGCCACCGTGGCTACCCAGACCTTCGCCGCTCCTGCCCGCCGCAGAACTCGCGCGCATTCCGATGCCGTAGTCCCGGTGGTGAGCACGTCATCCACCAGCAGGACCTCGCGTCCCGCCACCTCGTCCGGTTTAGCCACCGCAAACGCGCCGCGGATGTTTTCCCGCCGCTGATGCCGTGTCAGTCCGATCTGCGACTGCGTCTCCCGCTGGCGTTCCAGGACCTGGGCGTTCAGCGCGAGCTTACCGTCCGCCTGCCTCAGCTTGAGCGCGGCCTGCGCGATCAACTGCGATTGGTTGAATCCCCGTTGGCGCAGTTTGCGCGCGTGCAAAGGCACCGGCACTACCACGACCGCGCTTTCGCTGAAACCCGGTTCCAGGCTGGCCATCACTTCGGCCAGCATGCGTCCCAACACATTGGCCGCAGGCCGCACCTGCTCATATTTCAATAAATGAATGAGTTCGCGCAACCCCCCATCGTAACTTCCGTAGGCGGCGGCTCGGGCGAACGCCGGCTCCATCCGGCGGCACAGCCCGCAACGAGGCTCGCCATGCTCCCCGGAGAACGCATAAGGGCTCACCAACCGCTCTCCGCAGATGGAACACACTCCGCCCGCAATCGGGCGCATAGCGGAGAGGCATTCCTCGCAGACCGGCAGACGCGAAATATTCACCAGAGGAGCGCCGCAGACACGGCAATCGGAGGGGAACAGGGTGGCGAACAAGCTTTCCGCAAGACCGCCCACCCAGGAGACCAACGAACTTTGCTTCGCCAAATCCTTGGTATCTTTGGTCCCAGTGGCCCGAGTTGGGGACATACTACTGCTGAAGACGAGCCTCCCTCGTCCAGGCAGGGCTACGGGGGCTCCAAACCGGGACGAATCTGCTTCAGTATAACGGCCCGGCACGCCGCACGCAACGCAAGGCAAGTGTCTAGGCGGCGGCCTGGTTGGTCACATCGGACTCGTTGCGTTCCCGCACCGGCACAAATAGAGGACGATAGCTCCGCCGGAAGCAATCTCCGCAGCGCACCGGCCGCAGCAACAACACCGGCAGGAGATATTTTTCTATAAAGCTCCGGCGACGGGAGCGGTACCCAGCAAGACCGCCACAGTCACGACACTGAAACTGTTTGGACAGCATGGCTGGCACACCTCAGAAGTGCGGCCAGAGAAAGGATTGGTGCGTATAAGCATATACCAAACCCAGCCGCGCCGCAGAAGTTGTGCATCTCACTAGAAACACGGGCTATCTGTCCTCTCAGGGAGGCCAAGTGCCGGGTGTACTTGTAAAGCAGGCAGCTCACATGCTAACGTGCGCCGTCTCGTCCTATCATTAGAGCGCTGATCGCGAGGATCTTACTCATGAGCACACCAACCGCCGTCAAGCCCGGAGAGGGCCAGAAGAAGTACCGGCCTTATGTACCCGAAACCATGGAGATGAAAGAGTTCACCTTCCGGGCGGTGCTGATCGGGCTATTCTTGACCGCCATCCTGGGTTCGGCCAACGCCTACCTGGGTCTGCGCGCTGGAATGACCATCGCCGCCACCTATCCAGCGGCGGTGATCGGCATGGCACTCCTACGTTTGATGAAGGGCTCCCTACTCGAGGAGAACATCGCCCGAACCGTGGGTTCGATCGGCGAGTCAGTGGCAGCGGGCGCGGTGTTCACCATTCCCGCCTTCGTCATGGCGGGCTTGTGGACCGGTCTCACCGCTGACAAATATTGGGAATCGGTTGCGCTGATGGTGATCGGGGGAACTCTGGGCATCCTTTTTGTGACCCTGTTGCGGCGCGTGATGGTGGAAGATCCTGAGTTGCCTTTCCCCGAGTCCGTAGCCGCGTCGGAAATCCACAAGGCCGGACAGCAGGGGTCCCGCGCGGCCAAGATCCTGTTCGCCAACATGGGCTTCGGCGGTTTCATGTACCTGCTGGGCGCGATCAACGTCTTCAACCCGAGCAATACCTTCCACGTGACCATCGGTAACCTGGGGAAGAAATTGCTGCTGCGCACGGGCACCAATCCCGACGTCGCGACCACCGTAACCGGAGGCGCCACCCTGTTTAACGCGCCCGACATCAGCCCAGCCTACCTCGGTGTGGGCTACATCATTGGCCCGCGGCTGGCAGCCTTGAATTTTGCCGGAGGCGTGCTCGCCTGGGGCCTGCTGGTTCCACTCCTCACGTTCACCGTCGGACCGTATATTCAAGCCAGCCTTCCCGCAGGGCAGACAATCTCCTGGGATCTGCTGGCCAACGCGATCTATTTCTCGATAGTTCGTCCCATCGCGGTCGGCGGCATGTTGGTGGGCGCCTCCTACACCCTGTTCCGGATGCGCAAGCAACTGGGTGTGGGCATGAAGCGTGCCGTGTCGGACCTGAAGAAATCGGCCGCCGCGCACGCCGTCACCAACCGCACCGAACGCGACCTGAATGCGAAGGTCGTATTCGTCGGCGTGGGAGTGGTGCTGGTAGCCATGATTTTTCTCTACCACTACTTCATCGCGGGCGCCGGGAACCTGGCGGGATCGCAGGTGCTGACCGGCGCGGTCGTGGCCGCTGTCGTCATGGTCATCCTGGGATTCTTCTTCGCGGCCGTTTCCGGCAACCTAGTCGGGTTGATCGGATCCTCAAATAACCCGGTGTCGGGACTGACGCTTTGCACGCTGGTGGTGGCGGCACTGCTGATGGTCGCACTGGGCGTGTCGGGGACCGGCGGGGTGGCAGCCGTGCTGGGAGTGGCAGCCGTGGTTTGCGTTTCCTCCGCCGTCGCCGGCGAGATGCTGCAGGACCTGAAGGTCGGCCACATCCTCGGAGGCACTCCGGCGAAGATGCAGATCGGCGATCTGTTCGGCATTGTGGTTGCCTCGCTGGTCTTGTTCGTCCCCCTGGCAGTTCTGGACAAGGCCTATCACTTCGGCACCGCGGCCCTTCCTGCCCCGCAAGCCGGACTGATGGCCATGCTCTCCAAGGGCATTGTGGGTGGCGACATGGCTTGGCCCCTGGTGATCGTGGGCATCCTGCTGGGTTTTGCCGCGATTCTGGTCGAAGTGAAGAGCGTGATGCTGTTTGCGGTGGGCATGTATCTGCCGCTGGGCACGACCTCCGCCATATTTGTGGGCGGCATCATTCGCTGGGTGACCGACAAACTGCGTGACAAGCGCGGCTTCAACGATGCCCAGAAGGCGCGTGTGGACAACGCCGGAGTGTTGACGGCGTCTGGACTGATCGCCGGCGAAGCGCTGTGCGGCCTGGTAGTCGCGGGCCTGGTTGGAACCGGCCACGACGTCACGCTGTTCAAGTGGACGGTTCCGTTTGGGGTTTCCCTGATCGCGCTCGTGGCCATCATCCTTGCCATGGTGCGCGTGCCGCTGGCCAATGCCGGCAGGCCGGAGGAACCGGCTCCGCCGACAGCGATCATGTAAAAACACTGGCGAAGATTGACTCTGCGCGATGGAAAAGTGAGACCTTCGCACTGCACTTCTCTATCGAATCCTGCGCCGCAGTTCTTCGCGTCCTTTGCGAATTTCTTTGCGTTCTTTGCGGTTAAAATCTTCTTGTGTCCATCGCTGAGAACATAGCTCAGGTCCGCGAGCGAATCGACGCGGCCGCCCGTCGCGCCGGACGTAAGCCTGAAGAAATTTCGCTGATGGCGGCGACCAAGACGGTGCCGCCGGAGCGCATCCGCGAAGCCTACAATGCCGGGGTCCGCCTGTTCGGCGAGAATCGCGTGCGGGACTTCGCGGACAAGGCAAAACTGCTGCGCGACCTGGCAGACGCCGAGTGGCACATGATCGGCCATCTGCAAACCAACAAAACCGCCAAAGCCGCAGAGTTTTTCGCCGCCGTGGACTCGGTGGATTCCCTGCGCCTGGCGCACAAGCTGAACGAATCAGCCCAGTTGTTCGGGAAAAAAATGGCCGTGCTGCTTGAAGTCAATGTCGGTGGCGAGGTGGCCAAGAGCGGTGTAGCACCCGGGTCCAGCGAATTGGAGGACCTTCTCCAGGCTGCCCCGCAGTTGACCAGCCTCGAATTCCACGGGCTGATGACGATCCCTCCCTTCACCGAGGACCCCCAGCAGGCACGGCCGTACTTTCGAAGACTGCGCGACCTGCAAACGCAGATTGCCGCCCGGCGATTACCCGCCGTCCGTATGGACGTGCTCTCCCTGGGCATGTCTCACGACTTCGAAGTGGCGATTGAAGAAGGCTCGACCTGCGTGCGCGTGGGAACGGCGATTTTCGGGGAAAGGACCTGAGGTTGACACGCACAGTTTCGACGTCATCCTGAGGAGGGCGTCAGCCCGCCGAAGGACCTGGCGCACACTACCGGTGAAGCCGATGTGCGCAAGATCCTTCGCTTCACTCGGGATGACGCCGCCATGAACAACATGATCCCCATCCATGAAACTCCCACCGGCGCCACCTTTGCCGTCAAAGTCCATCCTCGCGCCAGAAAGAACGCGATCACCGGTGAGCTCGGCGATGCCTTCAAACTCGCCTTGACGGCCCCTCCCGTCGAAGGCAAGGCCAACCACGCCTGCATCGAATTCTTCGCAAATCTTTTGAAGGTGCCGCGCTCGTCAATTACTATTGCTGCCGGCCAGACCAGCCGCAGAAAAGTGATTCGAGTCGCGGGGTTGTCGGCCGAAGAATTGCGCCAGCGGTTAGGCATCTGAGCCTCAGGAGCCGCTCTTGACCTTTTCCGAACGCTTTCACGAGATTCGCACCGGCTTCGAGCGGCCTTTCTGGGTCGCCAACATCACCGAGATCTTCGAGCGGCTTTCCTACTACGGGGCTTTTGCTTCTCTTGCCTTGTACCTGCAGGAGCGACTGAATTTCTCCACTGAGCAGACCGGAACCCTGACGGGCATATTCGGTGGCATGGTCTGGTTTCTCGCCATCTTTGGTGGAGCCGCCGCCGACCGCATGGGCTTCCGCCGCGCTCTTTCGATGGCGTATCTCATCCTGGCCGCCGCGTATTTCCTGATCGGCTCCATCGGGGCATCATGGCTCGCGCCCGTGCGCAATGTCGTGCCGATTGGCCTGTTTGTCGGCTGCATTCTCGCCCTTCCCGCACTCGGCATCTCGCTGGTGAAACCTTGCGTGGTCGGCACCACGGCGCGTGCCTCCAAGGAGAACGTCCGCTCCATCGGCTATTCGATTTACTACACCATGGTCAACATCGGTGGCGCCGCTGGCCCCTATTTCGCTTCCTGGGCCCATCGTCACCTGGGCGTCGAGAATGTTTACCGCGTGGCAGCGCTCAGCGTCTTCGCGATGTTCTTTGTGGTCCTGTTCTTCTTCCGGGAGCCGCGCAAAGCCGGGGATGCGCCTCCGCCTTCGATCGTGACCGTCGCGCGAAACTTCTGCGTAGTGGTGGGTAATTACCGGCTGGTTTTGCCCGTAATGATGATTGCCTTGCTGTTACGCGTCGCAATGTGGCTCTATCCGTTCACCGTGCCCTGGTGGACTTGGGTTGTGCTCCTGCTGCTGGTGCTCGCCGGAATCAGCAAATTCATGTGGTTCCTTGTGCTCTTCACCGGCTACTGGGTCGTGTTCTGGCAGCAGTACATCAGCTTGCCCGGCTACATCCACGGGTACATCAGCCCCAAGGCTGACGTCGAGCTCATTCTGGTGACCGACGGCCTGACCGTGATCTGTCTCACCCTCGCGGTGAATTTCCTGACGCGCAAGATCCCGGCGTTTCAAGCTGTCATTTTGGGTACCATGATCACGTCCGCTTCATGGTTGATCCTCGCTTTCCAGCCGACGATCTGGGGTGCAGTCCTCTCGCTGTTTGTCCTCGCTCTGGGCGAAATCATCCAGTCCCCGCGCTACTACGAATACATCTCCCGGCTTGCGCCGCCGGGCCAGCAGGGTACTTACATGGGCTTTGCGTTTCTGCCGATCGGCATCGGATCGTTGGTCGGCGGCTGGTTCGGCGGGACACTGATCCATCACTTCGGGGAAGTCACCCACCAGCCCGGGCGCATGTGGTGGTTCGTCACGGCCGTGGGCGTGGCTACGGCTGCCTTTCTTTGGGTGTATGACAAGACGGTAGGAACTGACGCAGCTCCAGCAAAATAGTCTCGCGCCCTCTCTTCGGCCTGGCGTCATCCTGAGCGCAGCGAAGGATCTCGCGCGTCGCGGCAAGGTGCGGACGACATCACTGCGCTTCCCGCCGTTTTGCTCTATCATTTGCGATTCTTGAAAGCGCTCAATCATGCCCAGACGCAAAATCACTCCTGCCTACATCGCCGCCCACATCCGCCGCGTGCTGAAGGATGGCGGCTCTGCTCCGCATGCGGAGGGGGTCCAGCACTTCTTCAAAGAGGAGGTGCAATCCCGCGGCTGGTACACCGGAGAACTACGCAAGGTGGCGGTACGGTTTCGCCGGACCATCAAACGGGAGAGGGGCTTGGAGTTCCTGGTACAGGTGGCTGACAGGTTGTTCTCCGGCCAAGTTCTTGAAGAAAAGAATTTTGCCGTCCTGATGTTGGAGAAAGTCGTTGGGGAACTGGGGGATTCCGAGTTCAAGCGCTTCGAGTCGTGGTTGTCCCGCATTAGCAGTTGGGCCGATCATGACGCCCTGGTGCACTACCTGATCGCCCCCATGATTGTGGCCAATCCCGCTCGTACCAGTAAAGTCTTCCGCTGGGCCAAGTCGCGGAACCACTGGCATCGCCGGGCCGCCTGCGTGGCCCTGATCCAGGGCACGCGCCAGAAAATGTTTTTCCCGGAAATCACGCGGCTTTCGGATCAACTTCTCTCCGACCAGGATGATATGGTGCAAAAGGGCCTTGGCTGGCTGCTGCGAGAAACGGCCAAGGCCGATGCGAAGCGGACAGTACCGTACCTAATGAAAATTCGTGCGAGGGCTCCCCGCCGCGTGCTGCGCACGGCGTGCGAGACGCTGCCAGCGCGGACGGGAAAGCTAGTGTTGAGTCAGGTCTCAACCAGGGCCATCTAATGCTACCCGCCATGATGCCGATGATTTCTCTGGACAGAGTGCATCCCGCGTCGACGTCATCCTGAACCCGGCTTCCAGCCGGGTGAAGGATCTTGCGTGTACCGCCGCATCGTGCACGCCGGGTCCCTCACCGGCTGAAGCCGGCTCGGGATGACGCCATCGGGAACGCCACATTCGCCTAAACCGCTTCGCTTGTTTAGAATAGTCATTTGCCCATGAACCTTGCCGCCATTCAGTCTGCCCTGCGTGAACGGAACATTGACGCCTGGCTGTTCTACGACCACCATCACCGCGATCCCATCGCCTACCGCGTCCTGGGATTGCCCGCCAGCCTCATGGTCACCCGCCGATGGTTTTACCTCATTCCGGCGAAGGGCGAGCCGCTCAAGCTGGTGCACAAGATTGAAGCCGGCCACCTCGATACCCTGCCCGGCGCCAAGTTTCTGTACTCTGGCTGGCAGGAACTGTTCGATCAGATCAAGAAAGTGCTCGCGCCCTACCGCGACATCGCCATGCAGTACTCGCCCAACAATCTGGTTTTCACCGTTTCCCTGGTGGACGGCGGCACGCTCGAACTGATTCGCGGCCTGGGCAAGAACGTGGTCAGCTCCGGCGACCTGGTGGCCCAGTTCGAGGCCACTTTAACCGACGAGCAGATCAAGACCCACTTCGCCGCCCGCGACGCCATTGACGCCATCACCGCCGAAGCCTTTCAGGAGATTGGCCGGCAGGTCCGGCACGGAGGCACGACCGAGCACAAGATCCAGCAGTGGTTCATGGAAGCCTTCCGGCGCGAACACCTGGTGACTGATGATCCGCCCATCGTCGCCGTCAACGCCAACAGTGGCAATCCGCACTACGAGCCGCGAGCGGAGAGCTCAGCGCCCATCCGGGAAGGCGACTTCGTTCTCCTTGATGTCTGGGCAAAACAGGACAAACCCGGGGCGGTGTACTACGACATTACCTGGACCGGGTTCGTGGGCCAGAATCCATCGGACCGTATGCGCGAAATCTTCAAGGTCGTCACCGGAGCGCGCGACGCCGGGGTCAAGACGGTTCTGGCTGCGATTGCCGAAGACCGCAGAATCGCCGGCTGGGAAGTGGACCGGGCCACGCGTGGCCACATCAAGAAAGCAGGCTATGGGGACTATTTCATTCACCGCACCGGGCATTCCATCGGCACCGAGGTCCATGCCAACGGCGCCAACATGGACGACCTGGAGATTCACGACGAGCGCCAGATCCTGCCCAATTCCTGCTTCTCGATTGAGCCCGGCATTTACCTGCCGGAATTCGGCGTGCGCAGCGAAGTGAACGTGCTGGTCCGGCCCAAGGCGGCGGAAGTAACCGGTAAAATTCAACATGAGCTCGTAATCATCTGAATGGCGAATCCCTCGGCAACCAAGTCAAAAGAAGCACAGAAGCCGGCAGCGCAGCCGGTGACCACGATGTCGGTGGTGGCGCCTGCGCTGGGCTGGCTGATTCCCGGCGCCGGCCACCTCATTCAGAAACGCTGGATTCGCGGCCTGCTGCTCATGGCCTCCATCGTGACCATGTTCGTCCTGGGGTTGCTGATGCAGGGCCGCGTTTACAAGCCGAACGGCGGCGATATTCTCGACATCCTCGGGTTTGTGGGCGATATCGGCGCGGGTGGCCTGTATATCGTCACCCGGGCCATGGACTGGGGGCAGGGCGCCATTTCTCACGCTACCGCGGACTACGGCACCAAGTACCTGATCGTCGCGGGACTGCTCAATTTCATCGCCGTAGCGGACGCTTACCATATCGCCATCGGGAAGAAACCATGATTGAGAGCAAGCAATGACCCTGGAACTCTCCCACTTCACCGCTGCCCTGCTGTTTTCGGTCTTCGCGTCGGTAGTATTCGGCATCACCCAGCGCTCGAACGCGCGTGAGCAATTCCGCTACGGCCTGTACTGCTTCGGCATGTTCCTCGGGGGAGTGCTTGTGGCGGGGTGGGTGATGTGGCTGCTCAGAAGATAGCACTCAGCATTCAGTCCCTTGACATCCTTGCTTCTTTCCATCGTCTAAGCCGGCAAAGACTGCGTGCGCGACCAATAATCCATGATGACTGAATGCTGAGTGCTGAATGCCGAGTGCTACCCTTCCCACACAAACGCATCAAACACCCGTTTGGTCTCGAATCCCAGGTGGCGGTAGAGTTCCACAGCGTGTGCATTGGCCTCGGTGACGGTCAGCGAAAGTTGCGTAAAGCTGCGGCGACGCAGGTTGTCGGAGGTTGCGGCCAGCAACGCCACGCCGATTCCGTGCGAGCGATACTCCGGCAGCACGCAGACCTGGGTAACGTGGCCCACGTCGTGGCGCACCCGCGAACACAGGATAAGGCCCACCATGCTGCGCGCCCGCTTGTGCACCGCCACGAACGACGAACCGGGATCAAAGGTGCCGCAGCCCGGAAAGCGCACAATGTTGTTCAGAAAGCGCAGTGACCCGCTCAGGGTGCGGTACTGGTCGTTGATCTCGGCATCCACATGTCCGCGATAAGCGGTGGTGATCACCGCCGCGGCGGATTGGTAATCCTGCTCGGTCCAGCCGCGGATTTCAATCTCCGGATCCAGTGTCGGTGCCGGCTTCACCCCGGGCCCCAGCGGCAGCAGCATGAACAACCGGGCATGACGCTGGAATCCCTGCTCGATAAACGGCCGCGCCACGCCTCCGGTCTCGTGCACCAGCAATTGCGCCTCAACGCGATGGATTCCTGGCGACTGCTGCAGGGTTTCGATCACGTGCGTAAGCAGCTGCGATTCCACCTCGTGCGCATTATGGTTGCGGCTGTCACTCGCCACAAACAGGTCGCCGATCACGCCCTTGCTGCCCTCGTACACAAAAAATGCGTAGCCGAAGATGCGTCCGCGATCGATCGCGGCATAGCCGGGCAGGATCTTGGAGTCCACGTAGCGCAGGATCATGTCAGCCGAGCCGCTGTAGTCCCAGGAAAGCAGGCCCGCCCACACCCGCACTTCCTCATCCAGCAACGGACGCAGGTCGACAGACGAGAAATGCCTGAGGTCGAGAATCTCCACTCGGGGCCCCTCGAAGTTGGCGGGTAAGGAAACGCGCCGTATCGCGGTCACGAAAATGGAGTGTAGTGCTTCGTGCCGCCAGAGGCAAACGGGAAGGATACGGGGAGGCAACAGGACCCGGGTTTCTAGGCCGTAGACTTTGCGCGGCTGAGTGCTACCGCCCCGCTACCCAGTAGTACTCGACATGCTGGGGCGCGAAGCTTCCCAGGTACGAGATCCGGCGTCCCGCGGTCCTTTTCGCGACCACGGCCTGAAGCCCCTCTGCGGTAACCACCAGGTGTTCCCCCGCCGGCACTTGTCCCCACTCATAGCGAGCGATCGGCTCGTTGCGGTAAAACTGCAGCCCAAATTCGGTCTCGCGGGGCACCCGGAGCACCGCCAGCGGCAACGGCTGAGCCTCGACCCGGCTGATTTCATTCACCAGGGGGCGTGCGGAAAGCGTCGCATCCAGCGCGGGTGCTCCGATGCGCAGCACTGCCCACACCGCCAGCAACACGGGAACCAGGGTGACGAGGCGTAACATCCGCAGACCCTGCGGGCGGCGTAGGGTCACCGCCAAGCCAAACGCCAAGAGCAGGGCCACCCCCGACGAAACCTGGGCTGCCATGCTCCACGGCAAACGGTGCTGCAGCAAGATGTATTGCAGCATCAGCGCGGGAACAACCAGCAGGGCTGCGACCACCGAGTGAAGAACCGTCAGCAACATGGGAGTCCGCTCATCATGGGCGGCGTGCCGCCGCAGGTACTCCGCCAGCAGCAGCGTGCCCGCGGGCAGCGCCGGCACAATGTAGCCCGGCAGCTTCGATTGCGAGATCGAAAAGAAAATCACCAGCACGATCAGCCAGATCACAAGAAACGCATTCAGTGCATCCTCGGATTGCAGAAACTGCCGCTTTTCCGCCCACCAGCCGCGAACACTCTCAAACAGCGCGGCCAGCATGAACACGGTCCACGGAATCAACCCGAGCAGAACCACGGGGACGTAATACCAGAATGGCTCCTTGTGGTGGTAGAGATTGCTTCCGAAACGCGCCAGGTTATGCTCAAGAATGAAGACCCGGAAAAATTCCGGGTTCCGCACCTGCACCGCGACATACCACGGCAGCGCAACGGCACAGAACACCACGATTCCGGGAATCCACAGGGTTCGCCCGATCAGCCGGTACTCGCCCTTCGCTATGGCGAAGATCACAATGACTGCTGCAGCAAGAACCGGTGCGACCGGGCCCTTGGCGAGCATTCCGAAACCCACAAACAAGTAGAACAGGGCAAGGTAGGTCTTGCGCGCTCTCTCATGCCAGGCGTACCACGCCAGCAGCGCGATGGTGAACGCAGCAGCCAGCGGCATGTCCATCGATGCAGCCCGAGCGAAGCCGATCACCCCCGCAGCGGATGCCGTCATCAACGCACCATCGAGCTGAAATCCCGGGCGAAAGCGCCGTAGAAAAAGATAGATCGCCACTACCATCAGCGTAGCGTCGATCGCCGAGGGCAACCGCGCCGCCCAGTCGCTCACCCCGAAGACGCGGTAGGCGAGCATCGCCTGCCAGTAGTAGAGAGCTGGCTTCTCCAGCCACGGCTTACCGCCGAGCGTGGGCGTGATCCAATCGTGCCGGGAAAGCATCTCGCGGGCTACTTGAGCGTAACGCGGCTCGTCCGCCCCCACGAGGCCGAAGTAGCCCAGCCCGTAGAAAAACAGGAAGGCACAGAACCCGGCCAGCAGGAGCCAGTCGGTGACCCGGCGGGAGCGTGACACCAGATCATTCGTCGTTACATCTCCGCCGCTCGGCACCGCTGCGCTCTCCTTATTGTTGATTGTCGATTCTTGATTGTTGATTGGAAAACCTGCTGCGCGAGGCTCTTTAATCAACAATCAACAGTCATCAATCAACAATTCTTCTCCGTCGCATCAGCACCCACACGCTGATAACTGTCCACGTGACCTCCAGTACGACGAACCCCACCTGAAAGGGGTGGAACGCGATATAGGCGAGAATGGCGGAACCGACTGCGTTGAGAATGTTGTAGGTGGCCTTGCGCGAATCCATCCACTTCAATTGGTGACCGGCATAGGCGACCAGGATCAGGAGTGCGCCCACAAACGAAGCGAGCTGCCGCGCCAGCGAGATATCCATGAGGATCTATTGTACGGTTGGACCGAGCCGGAGTTGCGCCAGAACGCGGTTTACGGCAACCGACAAGGGTCCGTCGAGCGAGCAGCCACTGGCGCAGGCATGTCCACCGCCGCCGAAGCTCTCGGCTGCCGCTGCCACATTCAATGCGCCCTTGCTGCGCAAACTTACGCGGTACCGGCCGTCGGGGAGTTCGCGGAAGAATGCGGCCACCTCCACGTCCTGGATGGACAGTGCGTAGTTCACCAGTCCTTCGCAGTCTTCTTCCCGGGCCCCGAAGCGTTCCATCTGCTCCCTGGTCACCCAGATCCAGGCCAGCGGACCCTCGCGGTGCAGATTAGAAAGCGCCGCCCCCAGCAGCCGCATCTTGGCGGTGGAATGTCCGAAGTACACGTTGCGCGCGCAATACGCCGGATTGGCGCCGGCCAGCACCAGCTCTCGCGCCAAGCCAAAGGTGTGCTCGTTCGTGCCTTCAAACATGAACGAACCCGTATCCGTCAGCAGCGCGGTGTACAGGCAAGTGGCAATCTCGGCGGAGATCTTGACTCCCGCTTCGCGTGCCAGGCGGTAGACCATTTCCGCCGTCGCCACCGCCGTGGGATCAATCCAGTTGACATGGGCAAAGGGCCGCCCGGACAAATGGTGGTCAATGTTGATCAGAAAACGCTCTTCTAGCCCTTCAAGACGCGTGCGCTGCACGCTGTCGCACTCCAGGAGAATGGCGGCTTCGTAGTCGCCATTGACACGGTCGGCTTGCACCACCTTGTCGGCAAAGGGCAGGGGCTGGTAGATACGCGGTACGCCATCGCGCAGGAAAACGTCGGCTTCTTTGCCCATCGAGCGCAGGATCTGGCAGCAGGCCAGCGCCGAGCCGACCGCGTCCCCGTCGGGCCGGGCGTGCGAGGTCAGCAGGAAGCGTTGCCGTTCCTCAATGCGCCGCAAGACCTCTTTCACCATGCCCGACTCCTTGGCCCCTCGAGCGGCTATCCGCTCCTTCTCTTGGTTCGGCTCAACAACTCGTCGATGCGTGCCACGTACTGTTGCGACCGGTCTAGCTGGAATATGAGCTCAGGTGGACGGCGCAGGTGTAGCCGTGCTGCCACCTCGCGGCGGATAAATCCACCCGCCGCCATCAGCCCCTCCAAGGTGCGGTCCGCTTCCTCGTCGTCACCCGCGACGCACACCAGAACGCGCGCGGAGCGGCTATCGTCCGCCAGCATCACGCCGCTCACGTTCACCAGCCCGATCCGCGGGTCGCCCAGTTCCCCTTCCAGGATGGTCTCTATCTCTTCGCGCAGGGTCTCTCCCAGACGCTCGCGATGATACTTCCGCCCCCGCTTCTCCACCCCGGCACCTCGAATAAAACGAATGAGAATATCAGAAAATCCGGCCTCGGTCTCGTTACCCAAGTTAGTAGGCAGGAGGAAGGAGTCAGGGGGTACTCATCCCGCTGGCTACTGACTCCTGAGTACTGACTCCTGGTCTTAGAGATATTCCACGAACGAGTCGGCGATCTCCGCCCCGCCATTGTTGGCAATGCGCGTGGCCTGGCGCTCGACATTCTTCATCAGGCCATCCAGATAAGAACGCGAGTCGGAGACGCTGACCACGCCCAGCGTGGCCCGGTTCCACAGTCCGGTCGAGTCAAGTTCAGCCACAGCCACGTTGAAGTGGGCGCGCAGCCGGTCCTTCAGACTACGTACCACTTGTCGCTTGTCTTTGAGCGATTGGGCGGCTTCGATGCGCAGTTCGAGGGTGAGAAAGGCGATCATGGTCGTTGGTCATTGGCCGTTGGTCGTTGGCAAAACCGCTTGCACCACGGGACTAACGACCAACGACGAACGACCAAGGACCGGTCTAAGCAATTACTTCCGCGGCGATCCTCTCAGTCACGAAGGCTTCTATCACATCGCCCACTTTGATGTCGCCGTAATTGGCGATGGAAATGCCGCACTCCATGCCGTTGCGCACCTCGCTGGCGTCGTCCTTGAAGCGGCGCAGGGATCCAACCTTGCCGGTGAAGATGACCACGTTGTCGCGCAGTAGCCGGACTTCGGAGTCGCGCTTGATGAGCCCATCCATTACCCTGCAACCGGCCACCGTACCGACTTTCGGAATGCGGAAGGTCTCAAGCACCTCGGCCCTGCCCTGGTAGGTTTCCTTGATGGTCGGCTCCAGCAGGCCGCTCATGGCGCGCTTGATCTCATCCTGCAGCTCGTAAATGATTGAGTGCAGGCGGATGTCCACCTTCTCCTGCTCGGCGAGTTCTTGCGCCTTGCGTTCCGGACGCACGCTGAATCCGATGATGATGGCGTTTGACGCCGAGGCCAGAAGCACATCCGATTCGGTGATCGCCCCCACGCCCGAACGCAGCACCTTCAGGCGCACCTTGTCGTTCGACAACTTCGCCAGCAGGTCACTGAGCACCTCGACCGAACCACCCACGTCGGCTTTAAGGATGATGTTCAGTTCCTTGGTGCCGGCGGTTTTCAACTGCTCGGCCAGGCCTTCCAGAGATACGCGCGAACTCTTGGCCAATGCCGCCTCGCGCGCCTTCTGCTCGCGATACTCGGAGATGCCGCGCGCCTTGTCACGATCGGCGACTACGACAAATTGGTCGCCTGCCTGTGGCAAGCCTTCCATGCCGAGGATTTCCACCGGGGTTGACGGTGGGGCTTCTTGCAGTTGCGCGCCGCGATCGTCGAACATGGCGCGCACCTTGCCGTAGACGTTGCCTACCACGAAATTGTCACCGGTGTGCAAGGTCCCGTTCTGTGCCAGAACCGTGGCAACCGGTCCGCGTCCGCGGTCCAGCTTGGCCTCCAGGACCACACCGGTAGCCGACTGGTCGGGCGTAGCTTTCAATTCCTGCAAGTCCGCCACCAGGCAGATCATCTCCATCAGCAGGTTCAAATTGGTTTTCTTCTTCGCCGAAACGTCCACAAACACCGTGGTCCCGCCCCAGTCCTCGGGCATCAGGCCACGGTCGGCAAGCTGCTTCTTGACCCGGTCAGGCAGAGCGTCGGGTTTGTCGATTTTGTTGACCGCCACAATGATCGGCACTTCTGCGGCGTGGGCGTGGTCAATCGCCTCCAACGTCTGCGGCATCACGCCATCGTCGGCCGCCACCACCAGCACCACAATGTCCGTGGCCTTGGCGCCGCGAGCCCGCATACGCGTAAACGCTTCGTGGCCGGGGGTATCGAGGAAGACGATCTGGCGCCCGAAGGCCGGCGAATCTTTGTCCTGAATCGTGACTTTGTACGCGCCGATGTGCTGCGTAATACCGCCAGCCTCGCCTTCGGCAACGCTGGTGGAGCGGATCGAATCCAGCAGCGTGGTCTTGCCGTGGTCCACGTGACCCATGATGGTGACCACGGGCGGACGCGGCGTCGCTTCCGCACTGGCGCCTTCTTCGCCCGCAGCCGCCTCGGAAATATCTTTCTGCGCCTGCTCTTCAAAGCTGATTACATTGGTCTCCGCGCCGAAGAAACGTGCCATCTCGCTGGCCAGCTCTGCGTCGAGCGTCTGGTTAACCGTAGCGAAAACACCGCGGGACAGCAGCCGTCCAATCAGATCCTTGGCGCGGATTCCCAGCTTCTCTGCCAGATCCTTAACGCTGATGCCTTCCGTGATGGTGATGCTGCGCGTGATCGGCTGCGGTTCATTCGACAGCGACAACCGCGGCGGCGGCACATAGCCCTTCATCGGGCCTTCCTTCACACCGCGCGGAACGTAGCGCTGGCCGGGCCGGCGCGCCGGGCCGCCAGGACGGGCACCCGGGCGGCTTGGCCCAGGAGGAGGTCCGCCCGGCCCCACGCCGAGTGGACGCGTACCGGCAGGCGACTGCCGCGTGGGATGCATCGGCCGGCGTTCTCCCGGACGCAGTGGTGTACGCCCCGGAGCGGCGCCCTGACGCGGGCGCTGGAAGATCGGTTGGCCTGGCACCGGACGTCCCGGAGCGGGCCTGGCAGGCGCCCCTGACGCGGTTGCCGAAGGCTGGGTTCCCGGCGGCGCCTTGTACACCGGACGCGGGCCGGTCTGCGGCACGATCATGCGTGGCCGCGGAGCGTGCGGCTGGGCTGGCGCGCTCGGAGCTGTCGGTTTCGCTGCGATCGGAGCTGAAAGCGCTGCCGGCGGAGGCGCGGCTACGGCCGCGGGCGGAACTGCTTCTGCAATCGGAGGCGGCGCCAGCGGCGGGGCTGGCGGACGCGGCGCTGCTGGTACTACTGGAGGCGCCGACGCTGCAACTGGGGGTTGCACCACCGGGGGCGCGGGTGCCGAAAACGTTGGCCGGGGAGTCGGAGTCGGAACCACCAGCCGCGGCGGAATTGCCGCCAGCTTGGGCAGTGGTGCTACTGGAGGCTTGGCTGCGGGTACGCTTGGCGCCGCTGCAGCGGGCTGCGTCTCAATCGCGGGAGGCGGCGCCGCCGGACGCGCCGGCGCCACGGGCACCTGTTGCTTGGCCCGGATGGCGTTCAGCACATCGCCCGGCTTAGAAATGTGGGAGAGATCAATCTTGGTCTTGATTTCGTCGGAATCAACTCGGCTGGCGCGCGCAGCCCGGCTGGCGCTCTGCGCTTCACTGCGGGCGACAAAGTGGGCCCGCACCTTCACCGCCTCGTGCTCTTCCAGCGAACTGGAATGGGTCTTCTTCTCGGTGACCCCTACTTCTGCAAGTACGTCGAGAATCGCCTTACTCTTGACTTCCAGCTCCCTGGCCAGATCGTTGATTCGAATCTTGCTCATCCGCCCTTTCTTCCTCCGCACTGTCCCGCTAAGTCTTCATATCAACCTCACGGTGTGGTGATTCTGGTAGCTAGTGGCTGGTAGCTGGCCGCTAGGAGTTGGCCGGTGGCCGTAGCCACCAGCTACTTACTACCAGCTACCGCTTACTGCTTCTCTTCGGAAGGAGCAGGCTCCTCCCCAGACTCTTCCGCTTGCGCGGCGATGTCTTCGACCGCAGCCGCTTCCACCGGCTCGGCCTCGCCGGCAGCTTCCACCGCCTGGTTGTCCGATGTTTCTGCAAGGGGTTGCTCGGCGACGGCTTCGGCAGGCGCCTCCTGCCCTTCGGCCGCTGCTTCCTCGGGGACTGCCGCGGCTTCCCCAGCTTCCAGGCTCGAGAAATAATTATTCACTGCCAGGCTGATTTTTTCCACCGTCTTGGGGCCAATTCCCTCGATGGCCTCCAGTTGCTCCGGAGTCATGTCCGCCAGAGCTTCGACCGTGGTCACACCCGCAGCAGTCAGCTTCTCGATCAAGCCCTCACCCAGTCCAGGCACATTCTCCAGAGGGGTAGCGCTGGAGGAGACCAGCGCTGACATCTGCTGCTCCACTTCCTGGCGCTTTTCTTCCTCGCTCTTTATGTCGATCTTCCAACCCAGCAACTTCGCTGCCAGGCGGACGTTCTGCCCCTTCTTGCCGATGGCGAGGGAAAGCTGGCTGTCGTCGACAACGACTTCCAGATGTTTGTCCTGGCCGTCGAGCACGGTGACGCGGCTCACCTTCGCCGGCTGCAGTGCCTTTTCCGCAAAGCTGACCGGGTCCTCGTGGTATTCAATGATGTCGATCTTCTCGCCGCGCAGCTCGCGGATGATGGACTGCACCCGCATGCCCTTCATGCCCACGCACGCGCCTACCGCGTCCACATCCTTGTCTTTGGACATGACTGCGATCTTGGTGCGCTCACCCGCCTCCCGCGCAATGGCGCGGATCACGACGGTTCCGTCGTAGATTTCCGGCACTTCGGTCTGGAACAGGTGCTGCACCAGTTCCGGCGCCGCGCGCGACACCACGACCTGCGGGCCTTTCGAAGCCTTTTCCACCCGTACAATCACCACTCGCACCCGCTCGCCCATGGCGAACGACTCCAGCCGCGACTGCTCCTTGCGCGGCATGCGCGACTCCGCCTTGCCGACGTCAAAGATGACATCTGGCCCTTCGATGCGCTTCACGGTGGCGTTCACAATCTCGCCCACCCGCCCGATGTACTCGTTGTACACGGTGTCGCGCTCCGCCTCGCGCACCTTCTGGAAAATGACCTGCTTCGCCAGTTGGGCCGCGATACGCCCCAGGATGCCCTCGGTCGGCTTGGGAATCTGCAACTCGCCCCCGACTTCAACGTTCGGATCAACTTTGCGAGCCTCATCCAGCGTGACCTGCAACAGCGGATCTTCCACCTGCTCCGGGTTCTCCACCACCGTCTTCACTGCGAACGCGCGGATCTTACCCGTTTCCTTGTCCAGGTGGGCGCGCAGGTTTTCTTGCGTCTTGTAGTACTTGCGCGTGGCGACAACAATCGCGTCTTCCACCGCACTGACTACAATCTGCGGATCAATCCCCTTTTCCCGGCTCAGCGCGTCGATGGTGTTGTAAAGCTCACTCGCCATAAGAATCCGTTATCAGGTCTCAGGTGTCAGGGATTTCCTGAGACCTTACACCCGAGACCTGACACCTGCTTCTAAATTTCCGGCACCAGGTTCGCCTTCTCTACGTTCGCCAACTCGATTTCCAGCTTCTCCGGTGCGTCGTCGCCCTTGGGGCGGAATTTCTTCCGGGCTGCGCTCACGTCCAGCGTCAGCCGCCCTTCCTGAAAACCTTCCAGTCGCCCTTCAAAATATCGGTTGCCATTCACCGGTTGGCGCGTGGTCAGCTTGACCCGGCTCCCGGTGAATCGCTGGTAATCCGCCGAACGCACCAGCTTGCGATCCAGTCCCGGAGAGGAAACCTCCAGGGTGTACGAACCGCCTGGAATTACATCTTCCACATCCAGGATCGTGCCCACTTCGCGGCTCAGGTTGGCGCAATCCTCGTGCGTCACCCCACTGGGCCTATCGATGACGATGCGGAGCATGCGGGCTTTGCCTCCGCCGCGCAACTCCACCTCTACCACCTCTAGGCCGCTGGAGGCCGCCACACGCGCCGCGATCTCGCGCACCTGATCAATCTCAAATGCCATGTAACCAGTAACTTGCAGGCCTGCCCCGCGCCCGCAATCAGCCCCAAAAACGGCCGAAACTAAAAAGTGGGCTTGCGCCCACTGGTGTGCTTCGCCAATTGCTGGTACTACACAACAGTTTCCAGGCACCAATATACGCCGCTAGGCAGCAAAAGACAAACTGATGGCGCTGCAAAGGTATAATCCTGCATCTACGGAGGGGTACCTATGCGCATCCGTTTCCTGCCTTCGGCCTTGGCCCTCTCGCTGCTTGTTTCGCCCGGCCTGTTTGGACAGCGGACCGGCGGAGGTGGGCGAACCGCTGGGCCCGCAAGCAAGCCCGGCGGACCGGGTGTGGTGTCGAACCCTACCTACGGGCGGACTTCAGTCCCCCCCAACCCCCAAGTCCACCACGCGAGCGACGAGAGTGCGATCGAGTTCCGCTCCGAGACCGTCCTCGTGCAGGTGCCAGTCGTCGTGACCGATAAGGCGGGTAATCACGTTGCAGGCCTAAGTCGCACCGACTTCGAGGTACTCGAAAACGGCAAGACGCAGAAGATCGCCAGTTTTGAAGCTATCGAGGCCAGTCATGCACCTCTGGCGTCGGTTTCCGTGCCGGGCAAGGGCGAATTCAGCAACCTCGGCGGCAATGCAGAAGCCCCACGCACCGTGACCATCATTGCGCTGGATACCATCAATACTCCCTTCCTCGACCAGGCCTATGGTCGCAAACAGTTGGTTAAGTTTTTGGCCGAGACCGTAGACTCTGGCCAGATTCTCTCCCTGGTATCCATCGGAAGCCGTGGAACCAAGGTCATCCATGGCCTAACCTCAGACCCGGCCGAACTCATTCAGGCGCTGAAGAAAGTTAATGGGGAGCTGCCGGGGCTGCAAGGAGTGGATATCGACACCCAAGCAGCCGCTGCGCTGGGTACCGACCTTCCCGGCACCGCGAACTCTGGGTTTTCTCCCGGCAGCACCGAGGTCAATCTGGAAGATTTCGTCATTAACGGTGACGCCACGATTGCGCGCATGCAGCAGGACCGCGCCATCGAGGCCACTATGCGCGCCTTTCTCGATATCGCCTGGTCGGTCTCGGGCATACCTGGCAAGAAAGCTGTGCTCTGGGCCACGGCAGGTTTTCCCTTCTTCCTGGACGGTCCAGCGGCGGTCCCTGGCGGGTATCTTTCGGTCCTCTATGAGCGAACCATGCAAGCGCTCAACGACGCCGAAATCTCGGTCTATCCCGTGGACGTTCGCGGCCTAGTGAATTTCTCCCCCAGTGCGGATGCCAGCCGGAGCGGCGGCGCCAAGGGCGGCAGCGCCTTTGCCCAGAGTCTCGCGGCTCGAAGCTGGCTGCAGACTTCCACTCTGGACGCTCTCAAAGACTTCGCTGCCATGACCGGCGGACGAGCCTTTTACAATACCAACGACTTGGCGGCAAGTTTTCGCCGCGCTGCCGAGGATAGTTCCTCCTATTACCTGCTGGGTTATTACCTCGATACCAAGAACACCAAGCCGGGGTGGCGGCAACTGAAAGTCAAAGTGCACCAGCCGGGCACTGAGGTGCGCGCACGTAGCGGGTTCCTGGTGACCAATGCCACGGTCAACCCCGAACTGAGTTTGAAAACCGACATCGGCTTCGCTCTCACTTCTCCCTTCGACAGCACTGGCATTCCTCTCACCGTGCGTTGGAGAGGCATGACCAGCGACGGCGGCAAAAAGAAGGTCCAGTTTGGCCTGCACGTGGCCCCCGAGGGTGTCACCCTGGAAGGAACCAGAAATCAGTTGAATATGGAGATCGCCGTGGTCGCCGTGACGCAAAAAAGCGGTGCGCAGGCGGACAGCTTCGGACAAACAATCAAGGCGGAACCCAGCCAGGAGACCGTCGCCAAGCTCAAGGCCGAGGGACTCGCCTACAACAACAACCTGGAGCTCCCTCCTGGCCAATACACAGTGCGCTTTGTGGTCCGTGACAACCTGACCGGCAAGTTGGGCAGCGTATCAGCGCCACTGACGGTGGACTGACCTGGAGAGGCACCCCTCGTTCCTCCCCGGCCGTCGCGGTTGCATCCTGCCGCCCGGCTTCCCCTCCGCCATTTAGGGCATGGCAGCGTTGATCGTGCCCACCATTCCCGTGCTGAGGTCTTGCACCGCCAGTCGTAACTGGTTCTTGCCAGGTTGCGGATTCAGGTCCATGTGGAGCAGAATGCCGTGCTGTAGAATCTGCTGATAGACATCTTCCTTGAAGACCTGGTCTACCTTCTGGCTCGCGTTATCGAGCATCTTCCCTTCCGGCGAAAACACCGCAGCATAGACCGCAAGGTTCAGTTTCTTGCCTCCGGAGGAATCCGTCGCACTGACCGTTTTCGGGTCCACCAGGAAACTAACCCCTACCTTGCCTTGGTCTGTCTTCTTGACCTGAGCGCTGAAGCTCACCTGGGTGTCAGGCGCCATGTCGTGCAACGCGTCCGCAACCTCCTGCTCCGGCTTCCTGCCATTGACTTGTGAGGGATCGACCGCAAAATACCCCCGCCGATGCCGCACTTCCGTCCCGTCCCGATCCACCTTCACCTTGATCGAACGATATTTGCCATCCCACTTTTTGTCTTCCGGGTAGTAGCCGAGGGTGTACGAGGCGGAGTCGTCAGCCATCGCCAACCCGACTCCTACGCTGATTTCGTTCTGGTTGACGTATGCCTTGCCGCCGGTTTCGGCCGCGATCTCTCGCATTGTCTCCTGGCTGGCCGCCGCATCGGACATTCTTGCAATTGCCCGGCCTGAGGAATCGACGGCCTGGCGATTGTCGGCGTCCTCGGGGAGAAACTCCATGCCGCTCATCAAACCGCGCACATCCACTGGATAAATAGCCACCTGCGCGCTGGCCAACTCGGCCGCAACTTGGCGAATTTCTTCACTGTGCGACTGCCTCCCGGTTGCGGCAATGGATCCGGAAGCGGTGGCACCAACGCTCTTCTGTTTCACGCTGGGCAGAGACTCCATCAACTCCGCTTCGCTCAAACTGCGATCTTCCGGGATAAGTTCGAAGGGGAATGCCGCGGTTAACCACACCACACTCTTCCGCCCCGGGATTCCCGCGAGCATGCGCGCCATGCTACGCAGGGCGATAAGGGTCACCTCCACACGCCGATCTAGTTGGTAGCCAACTTGTATTGCCTGAAAAGCGCTGATCTCGCTTTGTGCGAACTCCAGCATCGCTAATCCACCGGCGCTCAAATCCGTCGACCCAAGCGCGGCGCTGACGGGCGCAACAACACCAGCCTTGAACTGCTGTTCCTGCGGCGTGTACTTCTCCAGGGCGGTGATGAGGACTTGCGGATCCGTGGTGAAGTCCTGCAGAACGCGGAGCGAGTTGGTCAATGCGAACACTCCCATCCGTTGTCCCGGCTTCATTTGCTGTTTAACGTACTTCAGCATCTGCAGGCGCGCGTAGGCCTGGTCGCGGAACGGCGTATTCACCGCGTCGATCAACAAGACCGTGACCGGGCCACCCGGCGACCGAAACTCGGGTTTGTTCGAATAGATACCCGGCCCCAGCTCCGGCGGAGAGTTCTGTTTCTGCGCTTCCTCGGGGGTAGTGAAGAAGGCAATCTTCTGGGCCTTCCCCTTCTCCTGCACCGTGAAATCCGCCGCCTTAAGTCCGGAAACCGGCTTGCCCTGCTTGTCAGTAACTACGACGTCCACCAGCACCACACGGGTGTTGACGCGGATGGTGGGCGGAGGGGGTTCCTGCGAGCCGCCTTGCTGGGCCTGCACAGGCACCCAAGTCGTGCTTGCGAGCAATCCAGCCACGGCTAACCGCGCACAATATCTGTTCACGAAATCGGGGCACATGACAACATCCACCTCTTTTCTGGGGCACATTAGTCTTTTTCTCGCGGTTGCGCAACCCCATTTGCTTGAAGTCGCATAGCTCTCTAGAATAGGGGTTTATCTTCTCCCTCGAGAAAACTTTATGATTCACTTCCCCGTTCCTGAGGCCCTCACCTTCGACGATGTGTTGCTGCTCCCTGCCCGCTCCGACGTAATCCCGGCGCTGGCCAACACCCAGACGCAGCTCACGCGCAACATTCGCCTGAACATTCCCATCATCAGTGCGGCCATGGACACGGTCACCGAGTCGCACATGGCCATCGGGCTTGCCCAGCAGGGCGGCATCGGCATCATCCACCGCAACCTGTCTATCGAGCAGCAGGCCAATGAAGTGGACAAGGTCAAGCGCTCGGAGAGCGGCATGATCGTGGACCCGGTGACCATGGCGCCCGACGCCAAAGTGTCTGACGCGCTCGAGGTCATGCGTAAATACAAAATCTCCGGCGTGCCGATCACCAAGAACAAGAAGCTCGTCGGCATCCTCACCAACCGCGATCTGCGCTTCGAAACCCGCTTCGATATTCCCATCAGTAAGGTGATGACCAAAGAGAACCTGATTACCGTTCCGGTCGGCACCACGCTCGAGGAAGCGGAAAAAATTCTGCACGAGCATCGCGTGGAGAAACTGCTGGTGGTGGACGCCAACTACAACCTCAAAGGCCTGATTACAGTCAAAGATATCCAGAAAAAACTGAAGTATCCCAACGCCGCCAAAGATTCGCATGGTCGCCTGCGCGTAGGCGCAGCCATCGGCGCTACCGGGGACTTCCTGGAGCGCGCTCAGGAACTGGTCAAGTGCAAGGTGGACGTGCTGGCCATCGACAGCGCCCACGGCCACTCTACTCGCGTGCTGGAAGCTCTCAAGATCGTCAAGTCCAAACTGCCGGAAGTGGACCTGATCGCCGGCAACGTGGGCACCTTCGACGGCGCCTGCGAATTGGCCCGCGCCGGTGTGGATGCTATCAAAGTCGGCATCGGTCCCGGCTCCATCTGTACCACCCGGGTCGTCACCGGGGCCGGCGTGCCCCAGATCACCGCCATCGCAGAAGCTTATCGCGCCACCAAAGACGCCAACGTTCCGGTGATTGCTGACGGTGGCATCAAGTACTCCGGCGATATCACCAAGGCCCTGGCGGCGGGTGCCGGCGCAGTCATGATCGGATCGATGTTTGCCGGAACCGATGAAAGCCCCGGCGAACTGATCCTCTATCAAGGCCGCACTTTCAAGTCATATCGCGGCATGGGCTCCCTGGGCGCCATGGCCGGACCGAGTGGACCGGAGCGCTACTTCCAGAACAGTGATGGCGACGCTTCGACCGCCATGCCGGTGCTCGGCGAGGAATCCAACCGCTTGGCCAAGCTGGTGCCGGAAGGCATTGAAGGGCGAGTTCCCTATCGCGGCTCGGTCGCCATGATCGTGCACCAGATGGTGGGTGGTCTCAAGTCCGGCATGGGCTACTGCGGATGCAGCACCATTCCCGAGTTGCTGCAAAAGACGCGCTTCGTCCGCATCAGTGGCGCCGGTCTGCGCGAGAGCCATGTCCACGACGTCATGATTACCCGGGAAGCGCCGAACTACGCCGTGGAGTAGGTTCTATCGTTTCACAACGCTTAGCACATAGCCCGTGCGACACAGCCGGCGCGCTCCCTGGCCGCGGCTTCTCTTTGCGTTCTCGGCGGCAACTTTGCGTCCTTTGCGGTTCAGCTTTTCGACCCGTGAGCTCTCTTCGATCCTCGGTTGTCCAGAAACCACTTTCTTGAACGCCGCTCGCCAACAACTCTTGAAGACTTGGATCGCCGCTATACTCTGGCTGATCCTGATTGCTTTCGAGTCCACCGATTGGCTCTCCGCCGCCAATACCAGCCGCATTCTCTATCCCCTGTTCCATTTCTTGACCGGCGTCGATCCGATCCGCTTTGTGATATGGGACTACTACATCCGCAAGGTTGGCCACTTCGTCGGCTACTTTGCCCTGAGCTATCTTTTGTTTCGCGCCTGGCGGGCCACGTTACCCGTGCCGGACATGCCCCGCTGGAGCTCGCAATGGGCGCGGATTTCCTTCTTCATGACAGCTCTTGTGGCCTGCCTCGACGAATGGCACCAGACCTACCTGGCCTCCCGCACCGGCACCTTGAACGACGTCGCGCTCGACACTTCGGCCGCCCTGGTCGCGCAAGTTGTGATCTTCTTTCTACTATCGCTCCGGTCTGGAGGGCGACTGCCGACCCGTTCGTCATCTGCCGTCTGATTCTCGGGAAACAAGAGCCAGTCCCCTTCGCCTAAAACGCTGAGGTGAGCTTCTCCTTCAGCCTGATCGCGCTTCCGTCGGCTTCACACTTCGCGAAACCAGCAGCAGCCCGGCCGCGACCACGGCGATTCCGGCAGAAAGAAAGAATGGAACCGGCGCGCCAAACTGCCTCCACAATTCACCCGCAATCACGCTGGCGAGCAAGGTGGCCACGCTGGTCGCGAAAAAGTACACCCCGAGCGCGCGGCCGCGCACCTCGGGCGCCACCTTCTCGACCACCAACGCTTTCAGCACCGGGTTGGTCAGCGCGTAGAAAAGACCGTAAAAAGCCATGGTGATCCAAATCGCCAGCGTGGACCGCGCAACGGCAAACACCACATACACGATGGCGAAGACCAGGTATCCCGCGGCGGCAATTATGCGCCGCGAGAAGCGATCGCTGAGCCGGCCCGCGGGCCAGGCGAGCACGGTGTACATGATGTTGAATACCAGTCCCAGCAACGGCGCGTGGGTAGCAGGCATACCGAGGCCCTGCGCCCGCAGCACCAGAAACATGTCGCTCGAATTCCCCAGCGAGAACAGAGTCGCGGCGCCGAGCACAAAGTAAAAAACCCCGGGCAGATGCTGGTCATGTGCACTTGCGTTTTCCTCTTCGACCTCGAGGGCCGGCGTGTCCAGCCGGTCGGCGTCATCCCCGTGCGGCACTAGCGACCCGGCGCCGTGCTTTCCCGGTCTCCGGTGCGTCTCGTGTATGCCGAGCAGCGCCACCATGACGCAGAGGAATCCGGGGACCGCCGCGGCCCAGAAGATTCCGCGCAGGCCGTAGCGGGAAAGCAGCCAGAGCGCGGCCAGCGGCCCGGCGATGGCCCCGGCGGAGTCCATCGCCTGGATCAACCCGTAAGCCGACCCGATGCGGGACTTGTCCACCGATTCTGCCACCATCACGTCGCGGGCCGTGCCGCGAATGCCTTTGGAGAAGCGGTCGGCAAAGCGAATGCCGAGGACCTGCCACCACGCCGTGGTGAGCGCCAGCAGTGGCTTTACCGCGTTGGCCACGAAGTAGCCTGAGACCACCAGCGGCTTCCGCCGTGGAAAGCGGTCGGCCAGGTACCCGGAGAAGAGTTTGGCAAAAGATGCCACACTCTCGGCGATGCCTTCAATTACGCCCAGTTGCGCAGGCCCCGCCCCGATCGACGTCAGGAAGGCCGGCAGGACCCAGTAGGCCATCTCGCTGGCCGTGTCATTCAGGAAAGACGTAGCGCCAAAGGCACGAATATTGCGCGAGTTGCCTTGCCGTGCGCCAGACGCCGCTTCGAGCATGAAGAACGTTGTATCACGACTCGGGTGCCAATGCCTGGCTCAGAGCCGCAGGCACAAGGCGGATGCATCAGGATGGCAAGGCCAACTCATAGCGCTGAAGACTGATGACTGAAGACCAAGGACTGGGGTCAATACATTGAGTCGTACTTAGTGACCACCCACTCGCCCTCTTTTTTTTCCAGCGTAACGGAGAAGAGTTCCTTGTAGGCCCCCTTCTGGCCGGGGGTGCTGCGGCGTTTGCCGCGATACTCCAGAATTCGCAGCGGTGGCGTGTCTTCCCACTCCACCAGTTGCCACGACACCAGCGGGTGCTGTGCCTCGGACTCACAGATAAACTTGGCGTATTTCTTCCGGTAATCCTTTTCCCAGTCGGCCAGTTCCTCCTGGCATTGCCCGTCGTGCATCGCGCGGATGAACCTGGTCGCGGCGCGTTCCGAGGAACGGTCCCGTAAGGGATTCAAGTCGATCGAGTTCGGAATGCCGGAGAGAGGATCACGCTCGACGGACCGGGAAAGCACCGGGCCCTGGCCGTTCAGCCACATCAGGTAGCCAAGAAACACCAGCACCAGCAACACGCCGGCACCGACCGCAATCCCGATTTGTGTGCGCGAGAACTCCATCTCCGTCCTCGCGTCAGTCTACCGCCACCCAACCCGCTGGCAAGATTACGGGAGATAGACGCAACCGGACATGTACTGCCGGATGGCCCGTCCCGCCCGTACCGGCAACAAAAAACGCACCCCCAAAAGGAGTGCGTTGGATTGGACCTAGCACCTGCGCCAGCCGGGCGCCTGCGCTGCACGGTTTACTCTTTCTTTTCGTCGCCTTCAGCGGCCTCAGGGCCTGCCTCAGCCTTGGCCTGCGCCTCCGCTTCTTCCATGGCTTTCTTGGTCTCTGCGGCACGCTTGGCGCGGGTCTCGGCACGCTTCTGACGCTTTTCGTCCAGCACCTTCTCGCTGCCCAGCAGTTCGATGAATGCCTTGTCTGCGCCATCGCCCTTGTTCCAACCCGTGCGGACGATGCGAAGATATCCGCCATTCCGGTCGCCGAAACGCGGCCCGATGGTGTCAAACAGCTTGTCCACCGCCTCCCGGGTCATCAGGTAGGCAGCAGCCTGGCGCCGGGCAGCGAGGTCGCCCCGTTTGCCCAGGGTGATCATCTTCTCCACATTGGGGCGCATGGCCTTGGCCTTGGGCACCGTGGTCTCGATGCGCTCTTCCACAATGAGCGAAGTGACCAGGTTCCGCAGCAACGACCGGCGGTGGCTGGTGTTTCGTCCCAGTTTCCATCCTGCTTCTTTGTGACGCATGGAATCCTCAGTAGTTAGTAGCTGGTAGCCGGTAGCTAGTGACCGGAAGCCGATCACCAGCCACTAGCCACTGACAACTGGTTTACAGATCGTTATCGCCGTACGCCGAAGCGGGCAGCACCTGGTTCGAAGTCGGACCGGGCACAGCGTTGCCATGCTCGTCGATCTTCATGCCCAGGCTCAATCCCATCGAGGCCAGGATTTCCTTGATCTCGTTCAGCGATTTGCGCCCGAAATTCTTGGTCTTCAGCATCTCGGCTTCGGTCTTCTGCACCAGTTCGCCGATGGTCTGAATATTGGCGTTCTTCAGGCAGTTGTAGCTGCGCACCGAGAGTTCGAGCTCTTCCACCGAGCGGTTCAGGTTCTCGTTCTTGATTTCCGGCTTGCGCTCTTCGGGCGATGTCGCCGTCTCGATGTCCTCCTCGAAGTTGATGAAGATGTTCATGTGGTCCTTCAGCAGCTTTGCGGCCAGACCGATGGAATCGGCCGGGGTGATGGAGCCGTTGGTCCACACTTCGAGGGTGAGCTTGTCGTAGTCGGTAATCTGCCCCAGCCGTGCCGCTTCCACCGTGTAATTGCACTTGCGCACCGGGGAATGCACCGAGTCGATCGGGATGAAGCCGATGCCAAGATCTTCGTCGAAGTTCTTGTCGGCGGAGACGTAGCCGCGCCCGCGCTTCAGGCGCATCTCCATATCGACCTTGCCGCCTTCGCTCACCGTGGCGATGTAAACTTCCTTGTCGAGCACTTCGACGTCAGCGTCCGCCTCAATCATTCCGGAAGTAACCACCCCCGGCTGATCAGCGCGCAGGTAAATGGCCTTGGGCGCATCGCCGCTCAGCTTGAACGGAATCTGCTTCAAATTGAGGATGATATCGGTCGCATCCTCGACTACTCCAGGAATCGACTGAAACTCGTGCAGCACGCCCTCGATCTTGACCGCAGTGACCGCCGCGCCCTCGATCGAAGAAAGCATCACGCGCCGTAACGCATTACCGATGGTTGTGCCGAAGCCGCGTTCAAACGGCTGCGCCCAGAAGATGCCGTACTTATCCGTCAAACTTCCGGTGTCAACTGCCAGACGTTTCGGTTTCTGAAAACCCTTCCAAAGCATTGTTTTCTCCTTCGGCCATGTGGCTCAGTCCTGGCTCCCTGAACAGGTCCGGGTTCAGGTCAGGCGCCAGGAACAGGCTGATCTGGCACGAATCGAACGGACCAAAGTCGTATCTGCGATTACTTACTGTAAAGTTCCACAATCAACTGCTCATTCACCGGCAACTGGATGTCCTCGCGCTTAGGCAAGGCCAGAACGCGGCCCTTATAATTGTCGCGGTCAATCTCCAGCCAGTTGGGGAAGCCCTGGTGGCTGGCGAATTCCTTCGCCTGCTCCAGGATGGGCAGCTTGCGGCTGCGTTCGCGAACCGTGATTTCTTCCCCCACACTAACTTCGTAAGAAGGAATGTTGACCTTGCGACCGTCCACATGCACGTGCCCGTGGCGCACCAACTGGCGCGCCTGGCGGCGGGACATGCCAAAGCCCAGGCGGTATACCACGTTGTCGAGCCGACGCTCGAGCTGTTGCAG
>JAIQET010000074.1 GCA_020073645.1 Terriglobia bacterium
ACGGCGTCGTTGAAGTCCGCTTGCGCGCTCTCGTGGTCCTTCTGCGCGATGGCGTGATGCTCGTAGAGATCGGCGCTGCGCGCGAGCGCCCGCTGGGCCAGGTCCTGCCGGTTGCGCGCCTTCCGGTACGCGGCGACGGCATTGCTCACATCGGGACTCGTGACGTAGAGCAGGGGCCGGTCCTGCGCCACACTGTCCCCGGGTTCCGCCACCGTGCGCACGATGGGACCGCTCACCTGTGTAATGGCCGGCGTGGTGCGGTTCGCGTTCCAGTCCACGGTGCCGGTGGTGTGGACAGCGGTGAGCCAGGTGGTGCGCTCGACGGGAGCGACCTGCAGATGGGCGAGCTGCTCCGGCGGCACCGTCAGCAGCCGAGGCTGCCCGGGAACGGCGGGATCGGCCGCGGCGGAACTGGCGGCCGCGGCGGGTTTGGTCTCCCCGCACCCTGTCATGCACACGGCCAGCCCCACAACGGCAGCCAGGACGCTGCCCCTCGCGCACAAGCGCATGCATCCTCTCCTCTGAATACCATTACAGCGCAAAAACGGCCCGAAAAGGGGACAGACGCATTTAATGTCCGGGACAGCGGGTATACTGAGCCATGCTGAGACTGTGGGTTATCGCCCCCTTCGTTCTGACGGCGCTGCTGGCGAAGACGGAAGAGCCCGCCGAGACGGGGTTCGACGGAACCTGGAGCGGCGAGGTCTCGCCCGGGAGAGCGATCGTATTGCGCATCAAGGACGGCGCCGTCGAGTCCCTCAGACTCGAATACAGGTTCCCAGGGGGGTGTGTGGCGCCGCCGACAGCGGGTGGCATCACTGTGTCAGTGGAGACCGCGGATACGCCGCTCGAAACCACCTGGCGCGATCCGCACCTCGCCCCCAGGCTGGAGCGGAAGAAGCTGCGGATCGTGTTGAGGCTGCCAGGTAGACCGGCAGAGCTAGCGTACGTCCTTCAGGGCTCGTTCGGGAAGGGTGGCACGCTGTCGGGCACGATCAAGTACCAGCCTCCTGGTGACCCGAGGGTATGCCCTTCGTTCGTGGCCGATTGGAAGGCGAAGCGCGTCTCAACCCGCTAGGCGAGGCTCTGGATCTGGATGATCTTCTTCTGAATCGCGTACTGCACCAGTTGCGCCTTGTTGTGGATGTCGAGCTTGCGCATCAGGTTGAACTTGTGCGCCTCGACAGTCTTGACGCTCAGGTTCAGCACACCGGCGATTTCCTTCACCGACTGGCCCTCGGCGAGCATTTTGAGGACTTCCTTCTCACGCCCGGTGAGGGTCGCGAAGCGCGGCACCTGCGCGTTCGACTTGACGCGGGAGCGGAAGTCGTCCACAAGCTGGGACAACATGCGGGGGCTCAGATAGCTGCCGCCACGGTGGACGTCGCGGATGGCCGCGAGCAACTGGCTGGCCGGGCAGTCCTTCAGCACGTACCCGTTGCCTCCGACCTCCATGCCTTCCACCAGGTAGTCTTCGTCGTCGTACATGGTGAGGAAGAGGACCTTGGCTTCAGGCCGGTCTTTCTTGATCTGCCGGGTGGCCTCGAAGCTGCTGAAGCCGGGCATACCGATGTCCATCAGGACGACGTCCGGCCGCAGCTCTGCGGCCTTGGCGGCGGCTTCTCCGGCGTTTGGCACCTCGGCGATCACCTCGATATCGGCCTCCGCGGCCAAGAGGTTCTTGACCCCCTGGCGGAACAGCGTGTGATCGTCGGCAAGCAGCACTCTAATCCTTGACATAAGTCCTCAACTTTCTTGCCTCGCGTGGTGCGGCCCCCGCGCTTTGGCGGACTTGCCGCCGGAAGCAGGCGCGGTCGCGGAAAACGGAACGGTGGCCGAAACCCGGGTGCCCCGGCCGGGCGCGCTCGAGATGTCGAGCTCACCGCCCGCTAGCGCGACCCGTTCCCGCATTCCCGCCAGCCCGTGCGAGCCGGGCCTGGCGAGCGCTTCCTCCACGCGGAAACCGATGCCGTCGTCTGTAACACGCATGCTCACTCTTCCATCGGCCGCAGCCAGAAAAACGTTTAGCGAAGCCTTACGATACTCCAGAGTGTTCAACTGCTGGATCAGTTCCCTGCCGTACTGCGCCATTTGGTCGATCAGCGGTTTGGGGAAGAAGCAAGGGGTCTCACACATCCGGAATTTGACCGGCGTGCCACAGCGCTGGTCCATCAGGGCGAGGAAGCGCTGGTACTTCTCAGGCGTGAAGTTCGTGTTGAACTGCTGCCGTAGGGAAGGAATCATGGGTAGCGCCGGCGTCCCGCCGGCAACCACAAAACCGTGTCATCCTGAGTGGAGGGGTTGGCGCGCGAAAGCGGACCGCCCGCGGAGCTGAAGAACCCCGGAAGGCTGGAGCCACCAATCGCAGGGAATTCTCTCAAGTCGTTATGCCTCGAGCAAGAACTGACCCGCCCGCATGATCTGCTCGCTGTCCACCCAGATGTCAAACCCGCGTCCCACCACATCGATGTGGGTTGAAGAAAACCATTGCGCGCCGGTGTGCTCGCCATAAGGATTGCCAAACGCAATGTGCACGCCGGGGTATTTCTCATCCTGAAGAATCTGCCCAATCACGTCTTTCAACTCAACATTGGTGCCGATGGCGAACTCGCCCACGCGGTCGCTGTTCTCGTCGGTGTGGGTGTATCGCCAGAAATCGTCTTCCAATTGCTTGTTTGCGGAATGCGCATCGCTCAGTCGGTTGTCCTTCACGCGAATGGTAAGCGGGTTCTGCTTCAGATCGCCAAATTTGGCGCAAAGATAGTCGCCCACCACGCCATCGATGACGAAGGTGCCGTTCACCTCGCCCGGTGTAGTAAACACTTCTCCGCCGGGTAAGTTGCCCCATTTGTCAGGACTGATGATCCCGCTGGTTTTCAGCCAACGGTAGTTGGGGTTCAAGTCGGCGGTCAGGTCGGTCCCGGCCGCGGTTTTGGCGCGAATCTGCTTCGCCCGCCGCACCATGTCGACGACCTTGGTGCTGATGCGGTCTACCTTCGAGAAGTCAGCTCGCATGCCCTCCAGCATGATCTGGCGATTGATGTTGACCATGTGAGCGTGGCGAATCTTGCGGCGGTTGACCACGTCGGTCATCTGCATGCGGGTGCGCAGCTCGTTCGCTTGCACCTGTACCGCGAAGATGCTGACCTGGCTGGTTTCCAGGTCATCGATGATCTCCTGCGGCAGGTTGACCAGCGGACGGGGGGCCAGATCTTCCAGCACCCAGGTGCGATAGGGAGAGCCCACGTTTTCAAGTTCGCGGATCAGGCTGGCGGCAATCTCCTTGGTGGCCGCGTCGGTGATGACCGTGACCTTCTCGCTGGACTGGATGCGCAAGCACACGTTCACCGCGTTGCGGGCGCCGGGAGTAAGTTCAGGATCGAAGGCAAGCGTGCTGAGTTGCCGATTGGCTTGGCTGACAGGAACGTTCATTACCCTACTTTTCTGACAGAAGTTGATGCCGCTGTCTCGGTCAGGCCCACTTCCGTCTCTTCGATAATGTAGTCCACTACTTTCTTCAGGTCACCGGTTTCCTGGAAGACGCGCAACTGGCGGTCCGCCCCTGTGCCCATTTCCAGGATCTCATGCAGGTAATTCAGCTCTTCGCGCGAGTCAAGTTCGTCGGCCACGTCGTCCACGAAGTCCAGATACTCGAGCACGAGCTCGCGGGCGGGAACTTCCTTCTGCTTGCCGAAATCAATCAGCTTGCCTTCCAGTCCGTAGCGCGCGGCCCGCCACTTGTTTTCCATGATCAGGGCACGGCGGTACAAGCGGAAACCCTGGTTGGCCGCATACAGCTTGTACAGCTTGGCAATGGTGGCCTGGATGAGCGCGGCCAGCGCGATGGTCTCATCCACGCGCATGGGAATGTCGCACACCCGGAACTCGAGGGTGTTGAAGAACGGGTGCGGGCGAATGTCCCACCAGATCTTCTTGGCGTTGTCGATGCAGTTGGTCTTGATCAGCAGCTTGACGAAGTTTTCGTACTCGCCCCAACTGGGGAAGTAGTCGGGAATGTTGGTGCGGGGGAACTTGTCGAACACCTTGCAGCGATAGGACTTCAGCCCGGTGTTCATCCCCAGCCAGAAGGGAGAATTAGTCGAGAGCGCCAGAATGTGGGGCAGGAAATAGCGCGCGTGGTTCATCAGGTGGATGGCGGTTTCCCGGTCCTCCACACCTACGTGTACATGCAAGCCGAAAATCAGGTTGGCACGCGCCACCAGTTGCATGTCTTCGACGATGTTCTTGTAACGCTCGTCGGGCGTGATCTCCTGCATTCGCCAGTCAGCAAAGGGATGGGTGGCAGCGGAGGCCAGGCGCAAGCCGTTTTCTTTGGCGAGCTTCACCATGTCCCGGCGCAGCTTCTTGACCTCTGCCTTGGCCTCTTTGATGTTGCTGCAGACCGAGGTCCCTACCTCCACCACTGACTGGTGCAGCTCCGACTTCACGCGCTCCTGCAGGATCATCTTGCCCTTTTCCAGGATTTCGGCGTGGATGTGGGAGCGCAGATCGCGGGTTTCCGGATCTACGGTCTGGTACTCTTCTTCAATTCCGATGGTGAAGGGCGGTTGCATATTTACTTCTGGTGCAGTGATCTCGCTGCCATCCGCATTCTGGCAGCCCGGGAGGGCCGTAACAGTATAACAATTTGCGGTGCCACAGGCAGCGTGAGACTCGCGGCCTCCAAAAACCCGGCGCGAGCTCAGACGATGGTGTGTCTTGGGTCTCGTCAGGTTTGGAGGCGTGGACGGTTCGGCCTGCTTCGCTGCAGGGGCGAATGATCTGGCTACGCTCGGGATGACAGCGTGGGGGAAGCCCAACGGGGTCGCGGGAGACTACGCTTTCATTCTCTTCTTGACCGTTTGTTTGGACGACAGTTCCGTTGGCGCTCCCGACAGAAATGCGGCCCAACGTAGCTCCTGCGCCGGGTTCTCGTCGCTCAGCGCCTTCTTGACTGCCATTTCGGCGACCGCGTTTACTACCCAGTCGAAATTCTCTCTGCCGACCGAGTTAATGTCTGCGTCGGGCGCGGGGTTCATGAAGTCGATGGCGTAGGGGACCCCGTCCTCGACCGCGAACTCTACCGTGTTCAGGTCGTACCCCAGGGCGCGGCACAGGGTCAGGGCGTCGTTGACCACGCGCTCGTACAGTTTGGGATCGGTGGGAGGGGGATTCTTGACGTAGCGCTCGTGGTGGGGTGCCTTGGGGTCATAGTGCATCACGTGCACTTTCTCTTGTCCCACCACGTAGCAGCGGAAGTATTCCTTGAACTCCACCCCGTGCTGCAGGGTCATGCATAGGTCGCCGGTCTGGTTGTAGTAGTGAAAGAACTCCTCCGGTGAATGGACCTTGTACACATGCTTCCACCCGCCGCCGGCGTAGGGTTTGAGGAAGGCGGGGAAGCCCACGTAGGCGAAAATCTCCTCCCAGTTGAGCGGATAGATGAGGTTGCGCATGGACTGGTCGGTGGTGCCTTCGGGATGCTTCTGATGAGGCAGGATCACGGTCGGCGGAATCGCGACCCCTAGCTTGGTGGCCAGCGCGTAGTTGAAGAACTTATCATCTGCGGTCCACCAGAAGGGGTTATTGATGACAATCGTCCCGGTGAGCGCGGCGTTCTTCAGGTAGGCGCGGTAGAAGGGGATGTCCTGCGAGATGCGGTCAATGATGACGCGATAGCCGCTGGGGTCAGCCATCTTGACTCCGCCCACCTTGACGAACTCGGCGGTTACGCCAGGCACATTCAGGTTGTTGATGCGCTCCACCAGCGCGGGCGGAAAGGTGTTTTCTATGCCGAAGATGATCCCGATTTTTGTTTTCATGAGATGCTCCTGGACGTAGCGCCGGCGTCCCGCCGGCCACATAAGCCGTGCCCTCTCACAAACCACTCGTGAGACGAATTCTAGTAAAAATACTTTCCCGCCATCCGCTGCCACAACGGCCAATCATGCCGGGAGTTGTCGTTCCAGATATCCAGCCAGTGGGGGATGGTCTTGCCGTTCAGGAGGGCCGACATCTTCACATTTTGGTCAAGGCACATGTCCCAATCGGCGGAACCGAGCACGATCTTCATCTGCCGATAGCGGCTCAGAAACCAGTCGTCACTCATGTTGGGCAGGAAATCCGGCGGACAATTGAAGTAACAATCGTCGTCGTAGTAGCCCTCCAAAAACTGGTGGATGTCGTACGCACCGCTCATACATATGCAATGTGTCACCACATCGGGATGCTTGAGAGCAAAGTTCAGTGCGTGATACCCGCCGAAACTACACCCGGTCACTCCAAGTTGCGGGGAGGGATTCTTCCATCTTAGAAAAGGAAGAAATTCATGCAGCAGGTAGCGCTCATACTGCAGGTGGCGCAGCACGCGGACGCGTGGGTGCACGCCCTTGTTGTACCAGCTCTCGGTATCCACGCCGTCTGGGCAGAACACCTGCAACTCGCCGCGGTCAATCTTCGGCGCCAGCGCGCCGATCATGCCACGGTCTTCGTACTCGAAAAACTTGCCCATGGAAGTGGGGAAGACGAGCAGCGGTGGGCCAGCATGTCCGAAGACCAGCGCTTCCATGTCGCGGTGCAGTTCCTGACTGAATCCCTTGTGGTATTCGCGGTTCATTTATGGTCAATCCGAGCGCGGAGTATCTTACCCGATTGCAGGGTTTTTGGTAGCGGCGGGAGTTGGGAGGCCGCGAGAAAGGCGAACAAGCACCTCGGCGGCTTAGAGCCGGTATGAAAACAAGCTGGTCCGCAGCGCTGAGGCGCTGCGCCACCCAAAACCAGAATCCTTCCGCAGCCTGCCAGGACGTGGGGACACCTCGGCAGGAGTTTGCGCTATGCTTGCCGACTGCGATGGTTGAATTGTCCGAAGACGACGTTCGCCGCGGGCTCGATCCAACTCGCCTGATCTCCGTGATTGAGGCCGCATTCCGCGACCGCTATCCCCATGTCTCCATACCCGTTCGAACCCACATAGAGTTAACTGACGGGATCTTCCTTATCATGCCCTGCTACGACCGTGCGGGACACGCATTAGGCATGAAGCTGGTCGTGGTGCAGGCCAATCCAATCAAGCCGGAGGGTCGCATCCAGGCCACGTACATGCTGCTCGACCCGGCGACCGGCCGGCCCCGGCTGCTGATGTCAGCCAAGTACCTGACCGATCTGCGCACCGCTGCGACCTCGGCGGTTGCGACCGGGTTTCTGGCCCGCGAAGATGCTCGGGTGCTGGGCGTGTTCGGTACCGGCCGCCAGGCGCGCGCGCATCTGAAAGTCCTGCCTCTGGTGCGACGATTTGAGCAGGTGCTGGTCTGCGGGAAGGATTCCGGCGAAACCCGCGAATTCGCTCAAGAAATTTCCTCCGAGCTGCGATTGCCAATCGACTCCACCGACGCCCGCACCTGCGCGGCCGAATCGGATGTGATTTGCACCTGCACCACTTCGCAGACGCCGTTGTTTGACGGCAACCTGCTGCATCCGGGGACTCATCTGAACCTCGTGGGTGCCTTTCAGCCGCACGCCCGGGAAGTGGACTCCACCACGATTCAACGCGCTCGAGTGGTCGTGGATACCTACGACGGAGCGCTGGCCGAAGCTGGCGACCTGCTCATCCCGATGCAAGACGGACTCATCGGCCGCGATCACATCGTTTGCGACCTGCACGAACTGGTGAGCAGCAAGAAAGCAGGCCGCACCAACCCCGCCGACATTACGCTGTTCAAGAGTGTTGGCTGTGCGCTGGAAGACTTAGTCGCGGCAGAAATGCTGGCCGCTTCTTGACCAATTTCGCTCCGACCGGACCCACTCCTCATGTCGGAATTGATCAGTCGTCGTTGCGATCCCGGTATTCCCGGGGGTCAATCGGCGCTTCGCCCGTTTCGACGCCCTGCACACCCGTTCGGCACGCGACTAGAATTGGCTTATGCGCGCCATGGTGCTGCAGACGCCGCGGCCGGTGGAGGAATCTCCACTGGAATTGAGGGAGATGCCAAACCCGACTCCGGGCCCGGGCGAAGTCCGCGTGCAGGTACGCTGCTGCGGGCTATGCCATACGGACCTGCACACCGTCGAAGGCGACTTACCGTTGCCTAGGGTTCCCGTTATTCCCGGCCACCAGATTGTCGGAATTGTGGATGCAGTCGGCGAGGGCGTGCGCAACCGGCGTGAAGGTGACCGGGTCGGCATCCCCTGGCTTTACTCCACCGACCAGACCTGCGACTTCTGTCGCCGGGGACTGGAGAATCTCTGCGAGCAAGCGCGCTTCACGGGGTACCACGTCCCTGGCGGATACGCCGAGCACGCTATTGTCCACGAAGACTACAGCTACTCCATCCCCAGGATTTTTTCCGATGAGAATGCGGCCCCGCTGCTGTGCTCGGGCATCATCGGATACCGCTCTTATCGCCTGAGCGGCGTACGCGCTGGGGAACGGCTCGGCTTGTACGGCTTCGGAGCCTCGGCGCATTTGGTCTTGCAACTGGCCCGTCACCAGGGTTGTGAGGTCTATGTCTTCACCCGTGCCCAACCGCATCGCGATTTGGCCGTGAAGCTCGGCGCCGCCTGGGTGGGGGCTGCCGAGGACACAGCGCCGCACCAGGTCGACGCCGCGATCATCTTCGCGCCGGCGGGCGCGCTGGTCCCGCGAGCGTTGCGCGCGCTGCGCAAGGGAGGCACTCTTGCCTTAGCCGGCATTACCATGAGTGCGATTCCGCAGATGGATTACTCGCTGCTTTACCAGGAACGCGTCATCCGCAGCGTCGCCAACAGCACCAGAAAAGACTGCCGCGAATTGCTCGAGCTCGCCGCCGAAGTTCCGCTGCGAACCGAAATTGAAGTCTTCAGTCTGGGACAAGCGAACGAAGCCTTGCAGGCGCTGAAGAGAAGCGAGATCAAAGGTGCAGGCGTGCTGCGAATCTAAGTAGCGCCGGCTGGCGAAAAAGCATCTCCGCGGTTCAGGATTTCTGATGCCGAACCCTGGAAGGCTGCAACCTAGGGCAGAGGCGCTCAACTTTTTCTCAATACCGCCGCGAGACTGCGGCGAATCACAGGACGGTCGACCACGACGAACCCAGCCGCGGCTGCGGCCTGCAGTTCGGCGTCGAATTCGGCCTGATTCACATGTCCGCTGGGCTCGGCCAGCAACAGCAACGCCCCGGGTTTGGAGGCTGCCGCTGCTTCGGCAAAGAACACGCTTGCCTCCAGCATTTCATGCACCACGGCGAAGGCGAGGGTGAAGTCCACGGACGCCGCCAGGTCTGCCACTCCCATCGAATCGGCTGCTGCCTGTCGAGCCTCGATCCGCTCCGCAACTCCGGCCTTGGCCGCCCGCCGCTTCAGCCGCTCCAGCATCCGGGACTGGACATCCACCGCAATCACTCGTCCCTTCGGGCCCACCAGTCGGGCCAGTTCCAGGGTGAAGAAACCCATGCCCGGCCCCGGCTCCAACACCGTCATTCCGGCGCGAACGTAAGGCGCGAGGATCGCGCGCGGATCCTCCCGCCACCGCCGCCACGGCGACACCAGCACATATCCCAACCACCACGGACACACGCGCTTACCCATGACTCGGGATTAGCTTACGCCGAGTGGAGGACGAAAGTCCTGAGGTATGGGTTTCGAAGGCGGCAGCCCCGTAGGGACGGCACAGACAATGGAGTGACGAGGGAATGGCGTCGAGAGGAAAACCCCGGCCCTGTCTCTCCAAAAAGCGGAGAGACAAGGACGGGACAACCTCGAAGATGGCGCTGGCGCGAGAAGCCGGGGGGCACCCGCGTCGTTTTACGCGATCACATTCACACCCGGGCTTGAGCCGCCTTCTGTACTCTGAGGCGGCTCGACACTTGGCGGTTCCGTGTGCTGCAGGCGCTGTGTCATGTCCTGCTGGAACGTGGCAAAGGCTTGCTGCGCTCCCGCCAGATCGCCGGCCTTGAGGGCCGATTGCAATCCTCGCAGGTCCTGCTGGATGGCAACCGGGACGTGGGTTTGAAACAGCGCGCGTCCCTGGTGCGTGCTGTGAAAATCATCCTTGAAGGTCGCAAACGCTTGCTGTGCTCCCGCGAGATCACCGGAATTCAGAGCTTTCTGCAAGGCCTGCAAATCTTGCCGCATGCTGTTCTGATAGACGGGAGGGTTACTGTTTGCTGTGATTGCACTTACTGACATGATGCGCTCCTTTCCTGAACTCGACACAGCACACCAATCTCCAGAGTTGGACACTCCTGTGCCGAACACATGAGTTATCGGCAGATCTCCTCGGCCAGATAAGAGACGGAAGGACATGCCCGCTCAAGCGATCCAATCCGGAGCCACGGGCGGGGAGCAAGGCTGGAGAGAGACTCTTTCCTTTTCAATGACTTACGACCGTCCGATGCAGCATTCCACCGCTAAACCGCGATTTTGCCCCTTTCGTTGCCTTCTGCGTGTCAACGGCTTACGGCCTCAATAGGATAGTTCCATCGCCAAAAAAGGGAGAGGTCTATCCGGCCGCTCCGGGTGAGGCTAGGCAGGTTTTTCCGGGTTCGACCCAGGGATGCGTGGCACGCCGTTGCGTTTGCCGCCTGTTCCCAGCAATGGAAAGCGAGAGGACATGCACAAGCCAGTGAAGTACGTGGAGAAAGCTGTGACCGTGGCCGCCACGGGCGTATGGGCAATCTTCGATCGTTTGAACCGGATCCAGCCCAGGCAGGCGATCACTCCCAAGTGGTCGGACAAGCCGCTGCTCAAGTCCTATGAGAAGTCAAAGCCTCCGCTGGGCTGGCCGCGTACCACGGACTCGCTCTGTCCCAAATGCGTGCCGGAAATCCGGCAGCAGATTCTGGACGGCCAGCTGCCTTACGAAGTGCTGCTCAATGAGAAAGTCGGCGAGATCAAAGCGCAGATCATCGAGCGCGACGGCAAAATTCTCATGGTCAAGGACTGTCCCAAGCACGGGCATTTCGAAGACCTCATGTCCATTGACACCGAGTTCTCGCGCCACCTGGAGGATGTTTTCCCTGGCCGCGACATTCGCGCGCACAACGATGAGAAGCTGCACCACCACGGCACCAGCACGGTGAAGTATGGCCGCGGCGCGGTGCTGACCGTCGACCTAACCAACCGTTGCAACATGATGTGCGATCCCTGCTTCATGGACGCCAACCAGGTGGGCTTCGTGCATGAGTTGAGCTGGGAAGACATCAAGACCATGCTCGACAATGCCATCACCATCAAGCCCAAGCGGCAGATGTCGGTACAGTTCTCCGGCGGCGAGCCCACGCTTTCGCCTTACTTCTTGGACGCGGTCCGCTATGCGCGCAAGGTCGGCTACAACAGCGTGCAAGCTGCAACGAACGGCATTGAATTCGCCAAGAGCTTTGAGTTCGCCCAGCAGGCCGCGGAAGCCGGCATGCGCTACGCGTATCTGCAGTTTGACGGCATCGGCAACGCCGCCAACGCGCACCGCAAGGTGGGCAACCTGTTCGATGTGAAGCTGAAGGCCATCGACAACCTGCACCGCGCAGGCATCGAGATCGTACCGGTGATCACCATCGTCAACGGCATTAACAACGAACAGGTCGGCCGCATCGTCAAGTTCGCGCTCGACAACCCCAAGAAGATCGGCTTCCTGTCGTTCCAGCCAGTGTCTTTTACCGGCCGCGACGAAGCCATCACTGACGATCGCCGCCAGGCGCAGCGTTACACGCTGTCGCACCTGGCGCATGACGTCAAGAACCAGACCGGCATGGGCGAGCCTGCCCGCGACTGGTTCCCCATCTCGTTCATGAGCACTTTCTCCGACTGGGCCGACGTCATGCACGCCAACGACGCCGACAACAACTGGGGACAGTTGAGCTGCGGCTGCCATCCCAATTGCGGCACCGGCATGGCGGTGATGATTGACAAGGAAACCAAGGAAGCGGTCCCGGTGACGGCGTTCCTGCACGGAGACCAGCTCGCCAAGGATGTCGCGCGGGTCACCGACGCCGGCCGCGGCAAGTTCCTTACCGCCTTCGGCATGGCTCTGGCGCTGATGAAGAACTACGATCCCTTCCAGTCGCCCACGCACTTCAAGCTGATGGACCTGCTGAAGAAGTTCGACAAGAACTTCAACGCCACCGGCAAGAACTATGGCAAGGTCGGTCCCGATCGCACCATTGACGACGTTATGAAGCGCCGCCAGGACCGCTGGAACTTCCTGTTCATCGCCGGCATGTGGTTCCAGGACCTGTTCAATTACGACTTCCGCCGCACCGAGCAGTGCATCATTCCCTACGCCACGCAGGAAGGCGAGATTTCTTTTTGCGCCTACAACACGGGCGTGGGCTGGCGCAACATCATCGAGAAGATGCACATGACCGCCACGCTTACGAAGTGGTACGAGGAGCACGGGCGGCATGAGATCTTCGCCGGCGGCAAGAACGTGAAGATGGAATCCACCGAGCACTCGCTGGTGCTCAAGGATGAAATCGTCACCATGGAGGAGCAGCACGATCTGGACAAGCTGGGAATCGCCAAGAACGCCCGCGAAGAAAAGCTCCGCGCCCGCGACGCCAAGCAGCGTGGCGCCCAGAAGGACGACGCCGCGTACAACGCCCGCATGGCTGCGCTGTACCGCGAGGTTGTGCTGAAGGAGAAGCCGGTGCAGTCGGAAAACGGCTTCATCCCGTTAGGCGCGCTGAAGCCGGCCAACGGCAACGGCCATGCTGCCAAGCCGGAGCTGCAGGAACCGGTGCTGGGAGACTAAGGTTTCAGAGTTTCAAGGCAGGCCGTCGGGCAAACCGGCGGCCTTTTTGCTGGGGCGCCTCGCTGTTACTTGTTCGGTGCGGCACCTCAGCTGCGCGAGATGCGATAACCCTACTCCGTTCCTAACGGCTTCCCCACGACCTTCGCTACGACCTCTCGTGCCGTGACAGAGTCCCGCGCCGGGGGCACACTCTCAGAATAATATCTCGCTGCCTCGAATAGGGAACACGCAGGAAGCCACAGTTCCTGGGTTTTGGGGTGGAGTCAAGGAGTGATCGCAATGAGATCTGTTGGCTTGGTGCCACGGCTGATTCTGCTGGCCGTGGTTTTGGTTGTTCTGGCGGCTTGCGGTGGTGGCAACAACTTTGTTTCGAGCATAACGACTGCTACGCTGGCGAACGTCACGACCACCGTGGCGGCGACGCAGCATCCGTTGGTGGCCGAGTATTCGGTTTCGGCTCCGTATGCGGGGCAAGCAATGGTGGAGTTCGGGACGGACAAGCGCTATGGCCGGCAAACCGCCTGGTTCGCATTGCCGGGGGACGGCAGCCCGCTGGCCATGCAGGTGGCCGGGATGAAGGCGTCCACCACCTACCATATGCGGGCGACGGTGTATGCGGACGGTATGCTATGGACGGACCGGGATCAAACCTTCACGACCGGACCGCTTCCAGCCATCACGTTTCCCACGCTGACGGTCACACGGCCAACGTCGGCGCTGGCGTCCACGGAGAACCCTGGAATCGAAATGATCAACCTGCTGGACTGGACCGGCCAGACGCACGTCATGCAGTCCCTGTTTTCCGACCGCGACGGTAACCCGATCTGGTACTACGACGTCGGAGTGGCGCAGGGCTATTTTCCGTTTCCCATCAAGCCACTACCGAACGGACACATCCTGCTGAGCATCGCGAACAATCTGAGTGGAAGCTTGATTTTGCGCGAAGTGGACCTGGCAGGAAACACGATACGCGAGATCACGCTTGAGCAGTTAAACCAGAAACTCCAGCAGATCGGCTTCAGCCCGCTTCCGGTGGGGATTCACCATGACGTGCTGCCGCTCAAGAGCGGGCACATGATCCTGTTAGTGACCTTGGCGAAAAACTTCACGGACTTGCCGGGGTATCCCGGGACCACCGAGGTCATCGGAGATGGACTGGTGGAAGTGGACGAGGACGGAAATCCGGTGTGGGAGTGGTCGTCGTTCGATCACCTGGATGTGAACCGGCACCCGGGCGCACTTCCCGACTGGACGCACAGCAATGCCATTGTCTACTTACCTGCGGACGGCGATCTGCTGCTCTCCATGCGCAACCAGGCGTGGGTTCTGAAGATTGACTACAGGGATGGGACGGGCACGGGCAATGTACTGTGGCGCCTGGGCCATGAGGGTGATTTTGCCCTTGCGGGAGGTCATCCCAGCGACTGGTTCTACTTCCAGCACTACCCGTCGCTGATCAGCCAGGACGAGCAGGGAATGACGCTCGCCATCTTCGACAATGGTAACAATCGAGTGCTGGACGACGACGGCACGATGTGCGGCACGTCAGGGAATCCCGGCTGCCAGACGCGGGCGACCAAGTTCCACGTGGATGAGAGCGCACACGTGGCGACGCTGCTCTGGGAAGACTCGCCCGGCTTTTTCACCTTCTGGGGCGGAAGTATCAACGAGTTGGGCAACGGCAACATGGAGTTCGCACTTTCCGCACCGGCGCCTGTCCCTCCGGGAGCGATGTCGGTGGTGCAGGAGGTTTCGCCGGCACCTGTGCCGCAGGTCGTTTGGGAGATGGACATCGGCGGGGCCAACGCCTATCGGGCGTACCGGGTTCCAAGTCTGTATCCGGGAGTGACATGGAGGAAATGAAAGGGGACGAACGTCAGGTTGCGATCAAGGTTTCCAGCTTTCAGCAGGCCGCCGGGTTGGGCGGCCGCGCCGGGTGCTGCTGGAAATCGGTCAGGATCGTGCTATGATAACCGGGCCCTGTTGGGCCGCAAGTGCGCTCGGATAGCGGCTTTGCGGTCCTCTGGAGTTCCTCCCTCCTGATTCGTCGCAAACGCACCCATGCCAGATACGCCGAGCTTACGGCCGCCTCTTTGTGAAGCGCAGGCGGAGTCCGCCCAGAACGGCAAGGCGGCGGTCGAGGTCACAGAACTGAGCCGCAGCTTCGGGTCCCTGGTGGCGGTGGACCGCTTGAGCTTGAGCCTGCCGGCGGGCCAGATCTTCGGACTGCTGGGCCCAAACGGAGCCGGCAAGAGCACCACCATCAAGATGCTGACTACGCTTCTGCCGCCCACCTCAGGGACCGCGATGGTGGCGGGGTTCGACATTGCCCGGCGGCCGGGACGGGTGCGGCGCAGCATCGGATACGTTCCCCAGGTCATCTCCGCCGAAGGCAGCCTGAGCGGGTACGAGAACCTGCTGGTTTTTGCCAAGCTGTACGGCATCCGGCGGTCGCTAAGGGCGGAGCGCATCCAGCAGGTTCTGGAGTTCATGGGTCTGACCGACGTCCAAAACGTTGTGGTGCAGAAGTACTCCGGTGGAATGATCCGGCGACTGGAGATAGCTTTGGCGCTTGTGCATCAGCCGCCGATCCTGTTCCTGGACGAGCCCACGGTGGGGCTGGATCCGACGGCGCGGCAGATGGTGTGGGAGCACATCCAGCAGCTTCGCAATGAGCTGGGCACCACGATTTTCATGACCACCCACCAGATGGGCGAGGCCGACGAGCTTTGCGATGTAGTGGCGATCATGCACGAGGGGCGAATCCGCGCGGTGGGCACGCCCGCCGAGCTCAAGGCCGGGGTGGGCGACGGGGCCACGCTGGATGATGTCTTTGCTTTTTACACCGCGGACCAAACTGACGACCGAGGAGGCTACAAGGATGTTGTCCGAGTCCGCCGCACCGCAAGCCGTCTGGGTTGAAGAGCATCCTGTCTTCGACTTCGTGCGGCAAACGTCGGCCGTAGCTGAGGCCGAATTGCGGAAGCTTCGCCATGACCATCTGGAGCTGGTTTCGCGCATGGTGCAGCCGGTGGTGTGGCTGGTCGTGTTCGGGCGAGTGTTTTCAAGGTTGCGGGAAGTTCCCACCGGCGGGATCCCGTACCTGGATTTCATGGCGCCGGGCATTCTGGCGCAGAGCGTGCTTCTGGTGGCGGTGTTCTTTGGCGTAACGCTCATCTGGGAACGCGACTTGGGCATTCTGCAAAAGTTCCTGGTCAGTCCGGCGAACCGGCTGGCGCTGGTCCTGGGGAAATCGGTCTCGGCGGGGATTCGGGCGGTTCCGCAGGCGGGCGCGATTTACTTACTGGCACTGCTGATGGGCGTCCACCTGTGGTTCAATCCGGTCGCGATGGCCGCGACCCTGGTCTTTATCGGGCTGGGCGCGGCGCTGTTCTCGACCATGTCACTGATTGTCGCCTGCCTGGCGAAGACGCGACAGCGGTTCATGGGCGTCAACCAGCTTCTCATCATGCCGCTGTTTTTTGGCAGCAATGCGATTTATCCGCTGCAGATGATGCCGGGATGGCTGCAACGCATCAGTGCCATGAACCCGCTCACCTACATGGTGGATGGGCTGCGCGCCGTGATGCTGCGCGAAGCGCATAGCGTGTATGGCCTGGGGTGGGATGTGCTGGTGCTGGCCGTCACGGCGGCCGTGCTGTTGGGGCTGGCGACCAAGCTGTATCCCAGAGTCATTTGCTGACAGAGTAACCGCAGGAGCGCGATGGACAAGCGCGTCATTTCCGCCCGCATCCTCTCGGTAGAGGGCGTTCTGCTTCTGGTGGTGGCCGCGATCCACCTGCTGATCATTCCCCAGTTGCGCGGTGCGCTGGCGCGCGTGCTGTCTGGAGGCGACTTCAAGTTTGTCTGGCCGCCCTTTCTGCTCAACCACGTGGTTGTCGGGATCCTGCTCGTGCCCGTGGGACTGTCCACCCTGTACTGCGCTGCGGGGGTACGGGCCGGAGAGCGTTGGGCGTGGCGCGTGGGAATCACCAATGCGCTCACGATCATGAGTCTGCCGCTGGTTTTGGTGGCGGTGATGGAACGGCACTACTTCAGCGCTCTCCCATTCTTGATCGCGACCATACTCATTACGCTGGTGGGCGTGTCCATGATCTGGCCACTGGTTTGGGTGCGCGGGGATCTGGGGGCGAAGCCTCGAGAGTAGGGACCCGTGGCTGCGGTGAGAGGAATGGGCCTGCCGCTGGCGTTCTGTTTCCATTCTGGACATAGATCAAAGAAAAAAAATAAAACGTTAAAGTCCCGAAACCACAAGGGTTACGGGTGCTAGATCTGGCAAAATCCGGCATCCATTGGAGTTAGCCGCAAAATCGGGAGCCGCAAGGACTTAGCAGGGCCTGGGTGGGAGGCAGTGGGGAGGATGGAGAGGCAGAGGGTTGGCGACGGGGACGGAGCGATTGCGGCGATTACTGCTGAGCTATTCATTATTTCTTACCATCTACTTTAAGCATAGCATATTGGGCAGGGTAAATGGGACATGGGCAGGAAGTTTTTATTGGCAACAGGATGAGGGAGTTAGGGGAGGCGGGAGGGTTTTTGGGGGTTGACAGGGATGGAAGGGCTGGTGGTCGCAGGCGTTGAGGGGCTGTCGGCACCCGCCCTCCGAAACCCGCGGAGGGCAGGGCAACCAGGTTATGAAATCATGGGAAGAAGGGTTGGCCAGCCCCCTGCATCGGGTACATGTCCCACTGCTGCGGATTGGCGAACTTCTAGTCGAGATAAACGACCCGGTCGGCGTCGTCGGCCAGAATGAATTGCCGTGCGTTTGCACGCTGCGTGACCTGATGCGGGACGTCAACGACGATTACGCGAGCCAAACGAGCCACTTCGGACGAAGTAGCAGAAAACGTCCCGTCTGTATGAATGCATAAGTGAAATGAAGAAGGGTTCTCCGAGCGGCTACGATGCTGAGACCGGCGAAGAAAGCGCCGGCTCAGAAAGCTCACCTGGAGAACCCCATGAATGCCCTTCACTATATCGGATTCGACGTTCACAAGAAAACCATCAGTTTCTGCGTCAAGACTGCCGCCGGCGAGATCGTGGAAGA
>JAIQET010000118.1 GCA_020073645.1 Terriglobia bacterium
GGAAGAGGAAACTCTAGAAGGTAGCAAAGGGGGGAAGGGGCGTCAAACCGACCAATCTCTCGCTGCGGACAGCTGCCGGGGCCGCAGTCTTCCATCTCTCTGGACCGCTGCTTTTGACAATCTTTTGACGTTTTGTCTAGCGGATCAGGGGTAACCTGCATCTAACTCTCTCAGTCACGAGCAGAGGCCGCCGGTCATTTGCGTACGGCCAGAACTGCAGGCACAATAGTCCGACCAACAAAGATGATTGTGAGCTTCGAAAAACGGGCAGCGCAGGTCTTGTTGATGATCGGGGCAATGCTCGGCTGCCTATGCCTCTCCGCGGCCGCGGCCGACGTGAACGCCCTCTCATCCTCCCTCGATCGCGGTTTCCTGCTGCTTTACAGTCTCAACTTCGACCAGGCTCACCAGATTTTTTCCGAGTGGCAGCAGGACCATCCCGAGGATCCGCTCGGTCCGGTTTGCGATGCGGCAGGCCTGCTGTTCTCGGAGTTCAATAGGTTGGGCGTGCTGGAGGCCCAGTTTTACGAGAATGACCGCACCTTTGAGGGGCGCAAGAAGCTGTCGCCCGATCCGGCCATCCGAGACCGCTTTAGTGCCCAACTGAGCCTGGCGGAGACCAAGGCCCGCGCGCGTCTTGCCCAGAATGTCAAAGACCGCGACGCGCTGTTTGCCATGACGCTGGCGTCGGGCTTGAGGGCCGATTATGCCGCGCTCATCGAGAAGAGCAATTTCACCGCCTTGCGTTACACCAAAGAAGCCACGGCTTGGGCGAACCAGTTGCTGGCGGTCGATCCCGACTGCTATGACGCGCATCTCGCCAGCGGAATCAGCCAGTACATCATCGGCAGCATGGCGGCTCCGGTGCGCTGGATTCTGCACCTGGGCGGGGTTTCCGGCGACAGGAAGGCAGGCATCGAGGAACTACAGGTGACGGCCCAACGCGGTCACTACCTGGCGCCCTTCGCCCGTATCCTGCTGGCTATCGCTTATGTGCGCGACAAGGACAAGCCGCGTGCCCGGGATATGCTGGAGTCACTCCGCGGTGAGTTCCCTGGGAACCCCCTGTTTGCGCACGAACTGGCACGGCTGGAGTCCGGCCCGTAAGACTCCTCCGCCTCAGGCATTTTCTTGCCACTCTCTCGCGTATCCTATGGCCGCCCCTTCCTAGGAGGACACCTTGAAGCTCATCACCCTCATCACGTTCCTTTCCCTGACATTCCTGACCATCCCTGCCCGTGCTCAGCAGGACGAAGTCCCCAAGAACATCGCCGACAGCGTCGGCGGAGCGCTGAACTGGACCGAGGGACAGTTTCTTTCCGTTGCCGAAGCCATGCCCGAATCCAAGTATTCGTTCGTTCCCACCGCCGGCGAGTTCAAAGGAGTGCGCTCCTTCGCCGAGCAAGTGAAGCACGTGGCCTGCGCCAATTTCGCCTTCTTTAATGAGATTGAGGGCAAGACGCCGCCGGAGCACTGCGAGAAAGGTGGACCTGCCCCCGCCAAGACGAGAGCCGAGCTGATCCAATACCTGCGCGATTCCTTCGATTACGGCAACAAAGTTCTGGCCACCATCAACGCCCAAAATGCCCTGACGCGCGTAGATGGTCCTTACGCCGGACCCAACACGCGCCTGGGAATCGCGGTCGCCGCCGTCTGGCACATGGCCGACCACTACGGCCAATTGGTCGAATATCTGCGGATGAACGGCATCGTTCCGCCACCCACGCAAAAATACGGTCTGGCAGTTCGCTGAACGGGGCTGGGGTTGGAAGCTATCAAGAATTGCGTAAATGGCCGCTAGGGGAGTTGGTGTAAACGCCTGTGGGTGTTGAAAACCTCGAGATTTCAGAAATCAGGGAGAATTTGGGGGATAGAAAAATGTCTAGCCGAGCAGAGAAAGTCGTTTGTAGGGCATCCTGACGCGATCTAATTTCTGCGGTTTTCTAGAAAGTGAGTTTTTCAACACCCACGCCTGTTAACGTCAACTATCGCAGAAGCTCGCCAGAACTGATTGCGAAACCGCGAAGATCGACCAGCCACCGTAATTATTCCGTAGGGTTTGCCCGTCTCTCCGGGGTGAAGTAACCTTAGCTAATCGTCGGGGCGGCCGGGCTTTGGAGCTACTATGCGTACAGTGCTCGCACTCGCGTGTGCGGCTGTTCTCGGGGCCATCCTTTGGAGTGCAGCCCCGGTCGTCTGGGGGCGCTCGCCGCGTGCGGCAGCGATCTACGATCCCAATCCCGATCACCTCTGGAACCGGCTGCACGCCGCGTTCTTCGTCCGCGACGACCTTCCTGACACACAGCGCATACCCGATGCGCTCGATCCGCCCCTGTGGTACCACACGCAGTATCTGCTCTCGAGTCCTTCCCACAAACAGGCCGTGCGCATGCTCGATGAATTCCTGCAAACGCACGCCAAGAACTTGACTCGCGATCCGCTCAAACGCGCTATTTTGCAGCGCGACCTGTGGGCGGTTTTTGACTGGGCGGTCGAGCGCCAGCCCGAGCATGTGAGAGATCCGGCCTACGAAAAGGAGAAGCGGGAACTGCAGGCCCGACTAGCGGAGGTGCTACGACGGATCGCACTCAGCCCGGAGGAACTCGCCGCCCTACCCGACAATTACGCGCAAGCGGTCGGTTCGGGCGAGTTTGGACGGGATTACGATCCCGCGCATCGGGAGCGCGCGTTTCTGCCTCCGGACCTGTTTGCGGCGCACGGACCCTGGGTGGAACTCGAAGATCCCGGCAATCCGGAACCGGTCGCTTTCCAGCACTTCTCGGACTTCTCCGCACGATCCAGTTTCCTGGTATTTCTCCGGCTGCCCGGAGGACGAAAAGCGGCTTTTGATTACCTGCAGGCTCTCTGGAGCTTTCCGGGGCCTTGGGTTCTGTCTCCCGCCGATGCCAATCACCCGCAGGTGGTGAATCCGGATGTGCCGCAGTTCCCGGCGGGCACCGAGGTTGCGCTGGTCCGCCAACTCACGCTGTTCGACAACCAGGGCAGGCTGATCAACTCGCCGATCACCGAAAGCCTGCAGATACGGGTATATCGGGAAATCCGCAAGGGCGACCACCCCCCGGCCGGCCCCGACGAGGCCATCGTTGAGAGCGGACAGGATTTTTACGACATCCAGCTGAGCCGCCCGCAATTGTTCGCAGGAAAGGCAGGAGGACTACGGGCCCTCCAGCCTGGCGAAAAGGATTTTACAAAGTTCGGCGCTTTTGGACCCGATGGAGGGCGCCCAGGACAGTACATGACGCTGGACAACTACGCCCCAATTCTGAAGCAATGCGTCTTCTGTCATCAGGGCGCCGGAATCTATTCGCTGACCAGCCGCGTCAAATTGCTGAAACCGCATGTGCTCCAGAGGGACCGGCACTCAGAATTCTCAGGCCCGCATTGGTGGCAGGATGCAAGAACACTCACCTGGAAACAGAGCCACGACGACTGGGCCGCGCTGACCGCCTACTGGAA
>JAIQET010000075.1 GCA_020073645.1 Terriglobia bacterium
TTGGTTAGCTCTTGCAGGAACTCAGAGCATTTCACTTTGTGCCATCTCCGCCATCACGTTTCTGGAAGAACCGGCTCAGCCGTTCGCGCAACTGCAGGCGTGCCCGCAGCAGCCGCGACTTGACTGCCGGAATGCTGAGATCCAGCGCCTCAGCCGTCTCCTCGGTCGAGAGACCTTCCACATCCCTCAGGACAAATACTGTCCGAAAACTGGGGGGCAGACCCTGAATGGTGCGAGTCAAGATGTCCCGCAACTCCGCCTGGCTATACTGCTGCTCGGGGTTGGGGGTCCAGTCCGCGACTTCTCGCGGCAGCGAATCTTCCTCGGTCTTGACCTCTTCGTCCAGTGAGACCATGCGTTCGGGGCGACGGCGGCGCAGTTTCATCAGCGCCTCGTTCACCGCGATCCGCACCAGCCAGGTATAAAACTTCGACTGGCCCTGGAACTGCTCCAGGTTGCTGTAGGCCTTCAGGAACGCATCCTGCACCACGTCTTCCGCGTCTTCGCGGTTCTGCGTGATGTGCTGCGCAATGCGAAATACGTTCCGGTCATAACGCCGGACCAGTTCTTCGAAGGCTCCGACGTCCCCGCCTTTGGCTGCCTGAACCAGCGCCAGTTCATCACTGACCGGTTCACCTACTTTGGGTTGGATGGCACTCATCTTTCGTCCGATGCAACAATTTTGTAGCCATGCGGCCAGAGACAGAAATGTTATTTTACTTGGTAACCCGGCCTTTGGCTTAACTCTTTTGACGTATCCAGCGGTGGCTGGTTTGCGATAAATTCCTCGAGGGGGCGTCCGCGCAAGAACACCTCCCTAGGTGGTCCCGGGAACGTGGCCAAGTACCATATAATCAAAGTTTAGGGAAAGTCGGCGAACTGAGGGGCGCAACCCGCCACCTGCAATTGGTCCATCGAAAACATGGCAGAGAGAACCTGGATTGAGCAAATTGTCGAGAAGGTAGTTTCCCAGGTGCTGGAAAGCCACGTTCCCCAGCTGCGCGACGAGCTGGTGGCCCGGATTCTGCAAGAGATTCCACCCCAGGTAGGAGCAGCCCCCGGCGAGAGCGGCGCCGCCGACCTCCTCAAGGCAATCTCCACCATTCGCGCTGGCACCACCCAGCGGGAGATTCTTCGCGCTCTGCTCGACAACACTGTGCGCTATACCGGGCGAGCCGCGCTGTTCGTCATCAAGGCCGGTGCGGCAACCGGCTGGCAGGGAAGAGGCTTCGGCAAGAACGACGAGGCCATCAAAGACTTTGCCTTGGATGTGACCACTGGGGTTGCGGCCCGCGCCATGGAGTCGCGCATGGCCTTCAAAGGCGGTGCCGGCGAAGTGGATTCGCGCTTCGCCTCCCAGTTTGGCGCGCCGGGTGACGACCAGGTGCTGGTGATTCCACTGCTGCTTAAGGACAAGGTGGCGGCCTTGGTCTATGCCGACGCCGGTGCGGAAGCCGGCGGAAAGATGGACTCGGAAGCGCTGGAGCTGCTGGTGACCTCGACCAGTTTCTGGCTGGAAGTCGTTTCGCTGCGCAAACAGGCGCTGAAGGAAGGCGTTGCCGAGACCGAGAAGTTGGAAGCGGCGCCGGTGGTGCAGACCGTCACCTCGTACTCGGATCCATTCGCCGCCCACGCGCCCCTCCACACCGCGCCGCCCCCGACTGCTCCGGCTGAATCTCCCGCCGCAGAGGGCGAGTCCGCTGAGCCGGCTCCCACCGCAGAGGTCGCCGAAGCGGCGGCCAGCGATCCGGTTTCACAAATGTCGGCGGAGGAGGCCGAGGTTCACCGCAAGGCGCAGCGCTTTGCCCGCTTGCTGGTGGACGAGATCAAGCTGTACAACCAGGCCAAAGTATCTGAAGGCCGTAAGAACAAGGATCTGTACGATCGCCTTAAAGAAGACATCGAAAAGAGCCGCGCCACTTACCAGAAGCGCTACGGCAACACCGCGGCCGCAAGCGCCGACTACTTCAGCCACGAACTGGTCCGCAGCCTGGCCGAGGATGACAGTTCGCTCATGGGCGCCGATTTTCGGCGATAATTAACAGAGTGGTTCTTCATCGCTGGCAACTGATCCTCGTTCTGATGGTCGCAGGATGTTGCGGCGACTTTCCTCGCTTGGTCCACGCCGCGCTCGCCCAATCCTCTACCAGCAAAACGCCGTCCGGAAACGCAGCCAGCTCTACCTCGACCAAACGGAAGACAACCGCCAAGAAGCACGTCCCATCCAAACGCCGCAAGAAGGCAAGCTCTCCGCGGCTGCGGCGCATGCGCCAGGCCTTCGTGGCCTCGGCCACCCTGAAGCCGATGGCGCGGCAACTGTTGCAGGACCGTACCCCCGCGGCCTACGCCGGGGTGGAAGCCTACGCCACTCGGCACGCCAAGGAAGATGCGGGAGCGCTGGCCTGGCTCGTGGTGGGCTACGCTCGCGTGCTCGATCACGACTATGCCAAGGCAGTCGATCCGCTCAGCCGCGCCAAGCCACGTGCCGGAGACCTCGGCGATTATGTCAGCTACTACCTGGGGAACTCCTATCTTCAGACGGGACGCACGGCGGAGGCGGCTGCGACTCTGAGCGAGTTCGATAAGACCTATCCCGAGTCGCTGCTGATTCGCGACGCCCACGTTTCCTACGCCAGCGCCCTGCTCAGCGAGAGCAGGCCGCAAGAGGCAGTTGCTCTGTTGGAGAAGGACCGCCAACCTACGCGCGCGGATGTGGAATTGGTGCTGGGCCGCGCTTATGCGACTGCCGGACAAACCCAGAAAGCGGCCACTGCCTTGCGCAACCTGTACTACACCATGCCGCTGAGTGCGGAGGCCACCCAGGCGGAAATCGAATTCAAGCGGTTGGCGGCGTCGGCGTCAATACCGCCCCCGGGCGTGAATGAGCGCCGCACCCGGGCCGACCTGCTGATGAAAGGCAAACGCTTCAGCGACGCCGCCGACGAGTATCACGATCTGCTTCCAGCCCTGACTCCGAGCGAACGTCCGGAAGTGCAGTTGGCGATGGGAGCAGCCCTGCGCCGCGCCGGACAGAACAAGGAGGCCAGGAAGGTTCTGGAACCGCTCGCCAATCTCCCTCCCGAGATGAATGCAGAACGATTGTTCAACCTGGGAGAGATTGCGCGCGCGTCTGATGACGACCAAGGCTTCCTCCGGTTCCTCGGCGAGCTTCGGCAGGCCGACCCGACCAGCCCCTGGATGGAGCAGGCCTTGCTGTCGGCGGGGAACATCTATCTGCTCCGGCGCGACTACGACCATGCCATTGACTACTTCCGCGAGCTGCAGCAGCGCTTTCCGAGCGGCAGCCGCGCCTCCTACGCGCACTGGAAGGTGGCCTGGCTGACTCTGCGCCAAGGCAGGACCGACGACGCCAAGCAGGCTTTCGATCAGCAGATCGCTTTATATCCAGCCTCGGGAGAGATTCCCGCCGCTCTGTACTGGCGAGGGCGCTTGGCCGAGGAAGACGGTGAGCCGGCCAAAGCACGTGCGTACTACAAGAAGCTCTCCGACCGCTTTCGCAATTACTACTATGGAGAACTGGCCCGCCAGCAACTGCGCAAGCTGAAGGACGCCAGCGATCCGGTGAACTACGCGCTGCTGGACCGCATCCCGCAAATGAATGCCGGCACCAAGGCGACGGAAGACGAAGTGCCCACCGACGACCTGCGAGTAGAGAAGGCCGAGTTGTTGGAGAATGGCGCCCTGCTGGACTTCGCCGCCCGCGAACTCCAGGCCGCCGCCGCGGAAGACAAAGGCAACTGGCTTCCCGCCGAAACCGCGCGCATGTACCAGGACGCGGGCCGTTACGACATGGCGATTCAAGTCCTGAAAAAAGCGGTGCCAAACTACTTTGCCGTGGATCTGCCCAGCCTGCCGCGCCCGTACTGGGAGGCGCTCTTCCCCAAACCCTACTGGGCCGATCTCAAGAAATTTTCTTCGAGTAACGCACTCGATCCCTATCTGGTGGCCTCGCTCATCCGGCAGGAATCCGAGTTCAACCCCGCCGCGGTATCGCGCGCCAACGCCGTGGGCCTGATGCAACTTCTCCCCAAGGTCGGCAAGGGCGTCGCCAAGCAGGAAAAGCTGAAGCACTTCTCCACCCAGCAGTTGTTCACCCCGGCGGTGAACATGCAGCTGGGCACCCGCTACTTCCGCAGCATGGTGGACAAATTCGGCGCCTTCGAATACGCCCTCGCGGCCTACAACGCCGGCGCGGACCGCGTGCAGGACTGGCTGGGGCAGGGCAAGTATCGCGATCCGCAGGAATTCGTCGAGTCCATTCCTTTCACCGAGACCCGCGAATACGTCCAGGCCATCCTGCGCAATGAGAATGTGTACCGGCAGCTGTACGGCACGCCGTAAGCACCATAGCCACGACATGGCGGGGCAGCCGCACTGGACGTCGTTGACCTTGATGTGCTGACACCGTGGAACACTGGTCGTAGAAGCCATAAATATGAGTACCCTCCCCCCTCCACTCGATTCTTGGAATCAGCGGGTTAGGGTGGTATTAATTGACTTGGCTAACCCAAAATGAGGAGCTTAGCGTGCTACTCATTATGAGGTGTGTGTCTTATTTGATAAACCCGAGACGCCTAGACTCCGCTTCGATACCCATCAGGATACTCTCGACTTTCAGGCAAAGGTGGTACAGGACAGCAAGGACTGGCTCGCCTTCCACGACCGGAATTTCGTTGAACGCTACAAACGGAAAGAAATCGAAATCGTAATTCCACTTTGCATCAGCAACAGCGAAAGGGCCGAAGCTGACCACTACCATCTCGTTGTTAGCGCTGTCCCACTTATGGGGATCGGGCATGGAGAACGGCCTACCGAATCCTTGAACGGAAGCGCGCCCTCGCCACACGATGGTTTGCAGGGGCGTAAGGAATTTGTGTTTATTCCCGTTACACAATTCATTCAGTGCCCACAAGAGGTCATCGCCTCCTCGGTAAGGCTGGAACCCGCAAAAGAGCGATTGGATCTCTGGCGGCAAATCTTTGGACCTGCCGATGGAAGACGCCATGTGACTCACATCGCTGGCGAACGGGAATGCGGTGTTTCTAGCGTCGGGCTTGTTCAAGGCAACGGCAATGGCGTAGCCAGCGTTGTCGAGAGCACTTCTGAGATTGACGACCAGATCGCTTGTGAGATTGCCCAACGATTCTGGAAAGGGTTTGACAAGTTTTATCTTGTGAATCTCCCAGCCCGCTGTTTGCGGATCGGGCTCGACAACCTTTGCGTATGGGTCGAGGTTATGGAACTCCCCGATTCTCCGGTCGAGATCGGGAAGGAGATTTTCCTTAGCCCATGCGAGCTTACTTCGTGAACTGGAAAATGGGTCTGACATAACCTATGGCTAGTTCAACGGTTTCTTCCATCCTGGCAAAGCTCGCAAAAGTTCTTCGACAGCCTCTGACTCGTCGCGAGCTTGCTCAATTTCATCATAGAGGTGTACAAATTTTGCGTGAAGGAGACCGGAAAGTTCCGGGTCTTTCATTAACCGGGAAGCCTCGCGCTCATAAACATTCTGTGGTACTCGGCGAGAAAGAAGTACAGTCTTTAAGGCGCAGTTCTCGGAAAACAAAAATTCGGCAGCGCTAACTATCGCAAGCATCCTCTTCTTTTCGCCATCGGTCACTGTCGATACCTCTTGATTCGCGTTATCATGGGCGCATGAAGTCTAAACTTGACCCCCAAACAACGCCAGAGCAAAAAATGCAGCGCTTCCAATCTGCACTTGGCCGCGTGCTCAAGGTCTCGCATGATGACCTAAAACAGGCGCTTGCAGAGGATGAGAAGATACGCCGCCAGAGGAAAGGGAAGCCTGGCCCTAAGCCTTCGGCTTCGGGCCACGCTTCCGATAGCGGAGTCTAGAACGGTATTTCTCCGTTCTTACCTGTGAGTTCCGCGAAGGTGAGCCGCTTCCCGGCAACCTGTGAGAGAGCCAAGAGGAAACGGTCTGAATCGTTCAGCGGGTTGTCTTTTGTGGCGCGGTTGTTGAATCTGAATACCTGCTCATCGACATATCGCTCAAGGTGAAATGGCTCCACGGCAACGTAAGTCCCTTTCAGATTCCGTTTTAACAGTGACCAGAAATTTTCCAGCCCGTTCGTGTGAACCTGCCCACGAACGTACTGCTCGGCATGATTCACAACTTCATGGATATAACGCCAATGAAGTTTGTCGTAAGGAACGGCATCGTCTGTGTAGACGCGGGAGCCATACTTCACGTTGTTCAAGACTTCGGTCTGAAGTGTTTCGCGTTTTACGTCCGGAACTACCTGAGCGCGAATCTTGCGCTCATCGCGGTCAAGCATTCCAATGACAATGGTTTTTCCAGTAGCGCCACCAGCATGACCACTTTCGGCAGCGAAACGAGCGCGACGATCCCGGTGCATGTTCCTAAGTTTGCCGCCAACGAAAGTTTCATCAACCTCGACTCCACCACTTTCCTTGCCGCCAAGCTTAAAAGCAAAGGCTTTGGATTTGAGAGCGAGTCTCAGACGATGAAGCATAAACCACGCGGTCTTTTGCGAAACCCCGAGAGCGCGGTGAATCTCGTAAGAGGAAACTCCGTTCTTGCAGCTGACCAGCATCCACAGGGCAGGGAGCCACTTCTGCAATGGGATCGGTGAATCCTCAAAGATGGTTTCCACCTTCACGGAGAACTGGCGACGGCAGTACCGGCACTTCCAGCGCTTCTGGGTCTTGATGTAATAGGGATTCTTGGCGTGGTCGCCGGAGCAGTCCGGACAGCGTGGGCCATCAGGCCAGCGCATCATTGCAACGGCATCAATGCAGGTTTGCTCATCGCTAAAGTACTGAATCGCTTGCTGTAATGTCTTTGGGCTGTCCATGCAAGAAATATATCAAATTGGCGTGGGTTAGTCAAGTTAATTATTACCGTTAGGGTGCTAATGTGGTGCAAATCAATGAATTCACGGGGGTTGTAGAACATCTTGGAAACAAAGGGGTTAGCTCGGCGTGGGAGATGAGGGGCGGGATGGAAGGATGCTGGGTCGGCGGCGGTTATCTTGCAAGCTAATATATGTTTCATGACAATAACCCATAGTTACTGTCATGCTGGGGCCTTGTCTGTGATGGAGGTCACGGAGGGATGTGTTAAGCGGGCGCGAGCCGGGATCTTTCTTACGTGCGGGTGCGGCCACCTGAAGAAAAACCCCGCCCAAGCGGAGCTTGAGCGGGGCACCCTCGAGAGTATAGGTAGACGCGAAGCCGGGCCACCCGCCACCCTCGAGATTCAAGATGGACGTGAAAACTGGGCCACGGCACCAGACTGGTTTGATGGGGAGTTCCCTACGGTGACCAAGCGATGAGGGCGAAGAGAGTCAGTAACAAGGCGGTTGCAGCTGCTTGAAAGACCATGGCCCAATCCTTCACAAATCGGTGCCATGATATGTCGACTACATTGTGATCGTGTAATATGGGGACGTACTTGTCGTCCTGGAGTACCTTCTTAGCTTCTTCCAACGCCCTGAATCCCTGATCCCGATCCTTCATATTCCGTACCCATAATGGGCGCAGCCAAAGCCTGTAATACAGTACGAATACAACTGCGCTCGCAACGGGCAGAAGCGGCAGACACAACAATCTAGGCCAGCCTAGTTTCTCGTGGTAGCTGATACCTCCCAAAATCACCGCCCACAGGCCGAGAGTGACCTTCCACTCGAACTCTCTGCGCGCGTCATGTCTCCCGGTCCAGAAATCGGCGAGCCTCATCGCTGCATCAAATCTTTCCTGATCGTTCATGACCATACCTCACAAGGGGACTGGCGGGTGGCCGACCTTCCCGTCCATCTTAACTCTGAAGGGTGGCCCTCGAGAGTGAAGGTGGAGTGAAGGCCGGGACACCCCACCATCGCAAGAAAATGGCGTGGCTAAACCACCGGCTCTTTCCCTTCAGTGGGGTGGACATCAATGAAGACCTGGTTATCAGGGCCCATTCCCTGCGTCGGTATGATGTAGCTGATCTCGTCCTTTTGGCAGTATCGGATTTGCGGTCTCAACAGTATTCGCACGGTGCCGGGTTTCGACTTGACCGAGTTGTGGAAGGCTAGAAAAAGAGTGCCGCGGATCAGTGGTCCATATTCAACCAGAACCTTTTTGCTGATCCTCCATTCAACAACCGGACATTTCTGCTTCTCATCAAAAAACTGATACAAGAACCAGTTTTTTTGGTTATCGGTGTATGACGCCAGAACGTTCGACCCGAGCATTAGGCCACTCGAAAGATAATTCAGGAGCGGGAAAGCAGATGCGCCGGTTTTGGCCATTTCAGCCGCCGTCTTCGGTACCATTGGCAGAGCCTGCTCCCAGATACTCTTGGTATTTCTTGAGGGATGCAGCGTACTGAGAATCGCCGCAATGGGGATCGCTTCAGGTCCATCTTCGAGAGGATTAGGCTTCAAAACGAGGTGAATGGCCAAGGCCCCTTCGTCGGGGAGTTCTTTCATCCAGTCCCAATAGAATCCTTCGATGAGAGTGATCCCGAATGCCCACTCGTAACGATAGGTCATCTGTTCGGTTCCGGTTGCGGGAGTTTCGGGAGAGGATGTTCTCCTGGAGGGTGCCACCGGATTGTCTTCACCCTGGAGGCTTAAGTAGCAACGGAGGGTGAATGCCTTTCCTTTTTCCCAAGGTGTGTATTTCATGTGAGATTGTCCGATGGAAGACTCGGGACTCCCAGAGACAATTTGAACAGCGGGGGAGGTGGTCGTGTAGTCTCGGGCGACGAAGTCGAGGTACATCCTTTTAATTTGTACTGCCATTCCTTACTCGGATGGTTAGTGTGGTGAAAGGCACTTTACCACTTCGAGGGCAAGCGTCCAAGGCCCACTTCTCGCAAAAGGCGCGAGAAATGGGGCACCCCAATCTATCTGTTGACTCGGGGGAAGCGGGCCACCCGCCGGTGCCGCGCAGATTGCGGTCCCGATACACCCGGACCGCCGGACAGACGAGGACGTCTGTCCCTACGCGAGTCTTGGTCGATTACGTCCCTAGAACAATCTCCCAATGGAGAAGTTGATCTTCGTCTTGCCGCTGGGGCTGACGGCGCCGCTCAGGGCGATGGGGCCGACGAAGGTTTCCGCGATAATGCCCAGGTTCAGGCTCGACTTCACCGAGAAGCGGCTGGGGTCGTCGAAGACCGTGCCCGCTTCCAGCCAGCTTGCCCAGTACACTTTGTTGCCCACCAGCGGAGGCAGCCGGTAGATTTCACGGCGGAAACCAATCGAGGCATAGGCGAAGTGATTGCCCAGGAACTCATCGGGGAAGTAGGCGCCGAGACGAAACGGTCCGCCGAGCGAGAAGAGCTGGAACGGTCCGGCATCGCCGTTGAAGGTTGTACCCAGGGAAGCGGCGAAGAACAGGGAATTCTTGCGGCTGATGGGTGCGAAGGTCAGAGAATCCACTTGCAGCTGGTCAAAGGTATTGGTCGAGCCGGGAGTTTGCAGGGTGCGGGAAAGCGTGGCCACCAGGCGCTCGCCGCGGCTGGGGACGGAGGGGCTGTCCTGGCCGTCGTACACGAAGCGCAGGCGGAGTTGCCCGGTGGTTCCGCTGAGCGAGGGCAGGGTGGAGGCTCCGATGATAGGGCTGATTTTGCCGGCGTACAGTTCATAGCCGAAGCGGAGTTCGCTGCGGCGGCCGGAGGAGAAGCCGACATCGAGCCCGCCGCCGGCACGGGCGTCGTCAAACACTCCTACCCGCCGGTCGTTGTTGAAACCGTTGCGAGCGGTCTTGCTGGCGAAGGCGAAGGGCGCGACGAAGAAGTGGCTGGCGCCCAGAGGCTGGTAAAACTCGGTCGCCGCCAGGCTGCTGGAACCGACTGTGAGCTGGTTGCGCCACTCGCCGCCGTGGCGGGCGACGTCCATGAAGGTGAGGCGGGCTCCGGCGGTGAAATTGAACGCGCCCACGCCCGATCCGGAAACGTCCACCGCCAGGTCGAGAAACGGCGGGCCATAGGTTTTTTCGTGTACCGGAATGCGCAAGCCGGCCACACCCTTCTGCACGTAGCCTTCATAGCCGAGGCGGTCGAAGAGGCCGTCTCCGGCAATGTAGTCGAGCCGCCGTTCAAGACTTGAGAGGTTGAGATCGGAGTCGAGCACCCGGCGGAGGCGCTTTTGCAAACGCATCCGCTGGTCGTCCTGCACGCCAGTGACTTCCAGGGCATGGGCGCGGGTTTCGGGCTGACGTTTGCGCGTGGCGCGGGCGGCGAGATAATCCTGCCAGTCGCTCTCGCTCAGAGCGTAAGGCAGCAACTTGGCGGCGTTGGCCTGGGCGGCTGCGTAGCCGCGCCGCGTGATCTCGTCGCGCGGGCTAAAGTCGAGGATGCTGTAATTGGCGAGGTCGGGAGTGATGACGATGTCCGCCAACGCCAGGGCCTGCTGATCGTTGGCCAGAGTCATGACTGCGATGCTCTGGACGAGCACGCCGCTGACGGATTGCAGCTCCTCGCGGTTCAGAAGCGGAGTTCCGACGTTGACGGCGATCACAACTTCGGCGCCCATGTTGCGGGCGACATCAGTCGGAATGTTGTCCACCAATCCGCCATCGGAAAGCAACGTGCCCTTCCATTCCACCGGAGTGAACACGCCGGGTATCGCCATGGTGGCGCGCAGAGCTTGGGAAAGAGAGCCGTCCTGCAGCACCACCTCGGTGCCGCGGAGCATGTCGGTGGCAACACAGCGGAAGGGGACAGGGAGATCGTCGAAGTTGTCCACTGAAGAATAGGGGAAGTTGATGCGGTCGATGACCAGGCCCGATTCCATGCCGGGGCTGAAACCGTTGGGTCCGGCGAGTCCGTGCTTGAGGCCGAGTCGGGCACCGATTTCGTAGTTGCGACGATCCTCCTTGCGGCGGAAGGAGAGTTCCGGGTAAGCGGGCTCGCTTTGCAGGACCTTGTCCCAGTCGATGCCGCTGATGAACTGGCTGCGCTGCCTGGCGTCCAGGCCGGTGGCGTAGAGGGAACCGACCAGAGCGCCCATGCTGGTGCCGGTGATGTAATCCACGGGGATGCGGTGTTCGTCGAGCCAGCGGAGAACGCCCAGATGCGCCAGGCCGCGGGCGCCTCCGCCGCTCAGCACCAGACCGATCTTCTTGCGTGGTGGAGGCGCGGATTGCTGGGCGACGCTGGGAGCGACGGGGAATAGCAGAAGAAGGGCGCAAAGAACCCGGGAAGTCATGACGTTTCTCCTTTGGCCCGCGGCGGGCACAATGGCGAAAAAACAAGGTAGCAGGTTCGGGGAGAGGTGGGGAGACAGGTGGGGCCCCGGGAGTCAAGAGGGATGCGAAAGGCGGGCCGCGCGCCATTTACCTTTGACTGTGATTTGCGTCACAGAACCTGGTGGGGCTCGGGAATAGGGTTGATTCAAGCCCAAATTCCCCCAGGAGGTTGCATCATGTCATCCACCGCAGTCCTCTCAGAAACCGAAGTAATCCTCGCCAATCAGAAGACGATTCTTCAGAACCAGACCTTGATCCTGAAAAACCAGGACGTGATTCTGAAGAATCAGGAGACCTTGAATGTCATCGTAAAGAACCAGGAAAAGATTCTGGCCGCGGTGCGCCACTAGAGATTGGAGCCCCGTCGGATGCGCTAGGCTGATTTTTCTGCGGCTGGCGCCTTGGCGAACAGGATTTCGATGACCAGCAGGCCGGCGCCGATCACGATGGCGCTATCGGCGACATTGAAAGCCGGCCACTGGTACTGGCCGACATAGAAGAGTAGGAAGTCCACGACGCGGCCGCTGACCAGGCGGTCCCAGAGGTTGCCGAGGGCGCCTCCGAGGATGAGGGCAAGGCCTACCCCGGTGGTCGTGATGGAGTGGCTGTTGCGCCACAGCAGGGCAGAAACGATCACCAGGGCGACGATCGAGAACAGCACCAGCACGGCAATTTTCCACTCGGATGGCGAGTCGGCGAACAAGCCGAAGGCGGCGCCGCGGTTCTCCACGTGGGTGATGCGGAAAAAATCAGGGATGACCTGGCGGCTGTCGTGCAGGGGAATGCTTTGGGCGACCGCCCATTTCGCCAGCCGGTCGAGACAGACCACGGCCAGGGCAATCAGGAAGTGGAACTTGCGCATGGCGTGAAGATGAATCATCCCAGACTCTGGTGTTAGATTACCTTGCCGGCACACCGGGTGCGACCGGGCAAATCAAAATCTTAAACCGCAAAGGACGCGAAGAACATCCGCAAAGTACGCTAAGGTCGCCACTGCGCGCCGGATCCTTCGCTTTGCTCAGGATGACGCCCGGTTCAGCCGGCTAACTCTCTCGCTCCGATTTCCTTTAGCACCGTACTGCAACGCTCACAGACCGTGGGATATTTGGCATCTTCGCCGACGTGCGTCGAGTAGTTCCAGCAGCGCTCACACTTCTGTCCCGATGCCTTACTTACTTGGACGCTGACTCCTCCAGTTCCGTTACCTGCAGCGCCTTGCTCCAGCGCGACCGCCGAGACGATAAACAGGTAGCGAAGCTGGTCGTGGAAGCGCGCCAGAACGGAGTACGCCGGTTCCGGAGCGCTGACCGTCACCTGGGCTTCGAGGCCACCTCCGATCAACTTGCTGTTGCGGGCCTCCTCCAGCGCCTTGAGGACTTCGTCACGCACGGCGCGCAGCGTGGTCCAGTCCTCGTGCTGTTTGGGATCGTCGAGGGCTGTGCCTTCGCCCAACAGGTCAGCGGCAGAAGGGAACTGCGACAAGTGGACACTTTCCGCACGATCGGCCAGCTTGGGCAAATACTGCCAGACCTCGTCGCAGGTGAAGCTCATCAGCGGTGCCAGCAGGCGAACCAGGGCTTCTCCGATGCGCCAGATGGCGGTTTGCGCCGAGCGGCGGGCGTGCGAACCGGCTGCCGCGGTGTAGAGGCGATCTTTCAGGATATCGAAGTAGAACGCGCTCAGCTCCACGATGCAGAAGCGATTCACCTCCTGGTAGATCTTGTGGAAGGCGAACTCGTCATACCAGCGTTCCACCTGCTGGGCGACTGTGGCGGCCTGGCGCAGCATGTACTGGTCGATGGCCTGCATGTCGGCGAAGGGAACTGCGTCGCGCTGGGGATCGAAGTCGTAGAGGTTGCCGAGCACGTACTTGAACAGCGAGTTGCGGATCTTACGGTAGTTCTCGGCTACGCGCTGCATCAGTTGCTCGGAGCAGGTGACGTCCTCGCGGAAGTCGACGGAAGCCACCCAAAGGCGCACGATCTCAGCGCCCATGCGATTGGCGATATCCACGGGATCGACGCCGGTGCCGAGCGACTTGGACATGGCACGGCCTTGCTCGTCGAGCGTCCAGCCGCTGGTAGCTACCGTGCGATAGGGAGCGCTGCCACTCACGCCCATGCCACAGAGCAGGGAAGAATGGAACCAGCCGCGATGCTGATCGCCGCCTTCCAGGTAGAGGTCGGACGGCCAGGGATACTCGGGCTCGGCGGCGCGCAGGGCGAGGTAACTGCACCCGGATTCGAACCAGACGTCAATAATGTCGGTTTCCTTCTCGAAGCTGGTGCCGCCACACTTGGGACACTTCGTGCCCGCGGGAAGCAAGGCGTCGGCTTCGGGCGTGTACCAGGCGTCAGCGCCCGCGCGGGCGAACAGGGCCACTACCTTGCGGTTGATAGCCGGATCGCTCAGCGGCTTGCCGCAGCCTTCGCACAGGAAAACAGCGATCGGCACACCCCAGATGCGCTGCCGCGAGATGCACCAGTCGGGACGAGTAGCGATCATGTTGGAGATGCGTTCCTCACCCCAGGACGGATCCCACTTGACCTTCTTGATCTCTTCCAGCGTGCGGCTGCGCAGGGTGCCGCCCTGCAGGGGCGTCTCCATGGAGATGAACCACTGCTCGGTGGCGCGGAAGATGATGGGGTTGTGGCAGCGCCAGCAGTGTGGATAGGAGTGTTCGAAGTTCTGTGGCGCGCCCACTAGGACACCGCGTTTTTTCAGCAATTCGATGATCGGAGCGTTGGCGTCAAAAACCTTTTTCCCCTCGTACTCGGGCAAGCCGTTATGCATCACCCCGGACTCGTCCACGTTGGTGGTGAGATCGAGTTTGTACTTCACTCCGGTGGCGAAGTCTTCGGCACCGTGCGAAGGGGCAGTGTGCACCACGCCAGTGCCGGTGTCCATAGTCACGTAGTCAGCTAATACGCCAAGCACATTGCGATCTAGGAAGGGGTGCGCGAAGTTGGCATACTCGAGCTTCCGGCCTGGGAATCGTGCCAGTTCGCGGACAAATCCGAGCCTAGCGCCGAACGGAACCAAGAGCTTGCGTGCGACAATGTACACTTCGCCGCTGGACTCCAGTGCGACGTATTCTTCTTCCGGATGGAAAGCCACCGCCATGGACGCGGGCAGCGTCCATGGGGTTGTCGTCCAGATCACCGTAAAGACCTTCTTCCCGGCGAGTGCGGGATCGAGCCTGGCCGGATCATCTTTCAGTGCGTACTTCACCCACACCGTGGGGCTGGTATGGTTTTCGTACTCGACTTCGGCCTCGGCCAGAGCAGTCTCGTCGTGGATGCACCAGTACACCGAGCGCAGGCCTTTGTATACGAAGTTGTTCTCAAGAAACGCATAAAGCGTGGCCAGCACCACCGACTCGTACTGCGGCGTCATGGTGGTATAGGGCTGATCCCAGCGCCCGAAGCAACCGATGCGCTTGAACTGTTCGCGCTGCAGGTCGATATACTTCTCGGCATACTTGCGGCACTCGAAGCGGACGTCGGTAGCCTTCATCTGGAGCTTCTTGCCGCCCAGCATCTGGTCCACTTTTATCTCGATGGGCAAGCCGTGGCAGTCCCATCCTGGGACATAAGGCGCGTCAAATCCGGACATGGTTTTGGACTTGACGACAAAGTCCTTGAGACCCTTGTTGAGGGCATGCCCAAGATGGATGGGGCCGTTGGCGTACGGCGGACCGTCGTGCAACACATAACTGGGGCTCCCTGCGCTGGCCTGGCGAATGCGCTCGTAGATCCGCATCTGCTCCCAGCGGGCCAATAGCTTGGGCTCGTTCTGCGGCAGGTTGGCCTTCATAGGGAAGTCGGTCCTGGGCAGATTGATGGTGGACTTGAGGTCGAGCGGCACTCGGTGGTTCTCTCCCAACTGGTTGATTTTTTTCATTATATAGGGAGCGGGGAAACGAACGTCCATTGAACCTCCGGAATGGCACCAAGGTGTTGCCCTAGGGGGACTTGCAAAAGCACTGTCAGAAAAGGAGAAAAAGCGTGTACAATTTTCAGCAAGGTGACGTTTTCTGCATCCAAGCATCTAAGCTTGAGGTGATTGAGACGGCACGGGATGCGGAGAAGCAAGTCCCCGTCTCGCGGTAACCGTGACGTCACTGGGGTGGTAAGCAACTTGGCACAGGAAGTGCTCATCATCTAGGGAGGGGCATTTTTGCCCCGATGAGGAGAATAGGCCGGAAGCCGGTTCCAATTTATGGCGACCCCAGAAATGAATCCGCAGTTCACGCCTGAGCCCGAACTCAATCTGCTGCTGCCCAAAGACACGCTGGAACAGCCGCTGTGGAAGTCACTGTTCAAGGGCTTAGATGAATTTTTCTTCCCCAAGAAATTGCCGCCGCTGGTCCTGACTTCGAAGCCGATTCCGGTCAAAGATATCTGGGGCTTCTACAACTACAAGAAGAATGGAGTGCTGGGATCGACCGTAGTCCACGTGATCGGGCTGGCTGCGCTCATCGGCGGCACCATCCTGGCCGGGCGGGTGGTGCAACAGGTGACCAAGCCGCATGAGACGGTAACGCTGATTTCGCCCGACGACATTCCTCCGCTGCCGCCTTCGAAGACGCAGGCTGGTGGTGGCGGCGGCGGCGGCGACCGCGACAAGCTGCAGGCGCCCAAAGGCCGCTTGCCCAAAACCGCCATGGAGCAGATCACGCCTCCCGCCGTAGTGGTTCGCAACGACAATCCCAAACTGGCGGTGGAGCCCACGGTGGTGATCCCGCCGCAGATCCATCTGGCACTGAACACTCTGCCCACGCTGGGCGATCCGATGTCGCATCTGCCCTCCGGGCCACCGTCCAATGGCACGGGGTCGGGTGGGGGCATTGGCTCGGGCAACGGTGGGGGTGTTGGTTCGGGTGAAGGCCCAGGCGTTGGTCCGGGTCGCGGAGGTGGTATTGGCGGTGGAGTATTCCGTGTGGGCGGCGGGGTTTCCGCACCCAAGGCGGTGTATGCCCCAGACCCCGAGTACTCGGAAGAGGCACGCAAAGCCAAGTATCAAGGGACCTGCGTGCTGTGGCTGGTAGTGGGGCCGGATGGTCGGCCGCGGGACATTAGAGTCGCGCGCACCTTAGGCCTGGGTCTGGACGAGAAAGCCATCGAGGCGGTCAGGACCTGGAAGTTCGAACCCGCGATGAAAGATGGCAAACCGGTAGCGGTGCAGATTAACGTGGAAGTGGAGTTCCGGTTGTATTAAACGAGTTTGGGCTTGTGAGCGGCGGCCGCGAGATTCGCGGCCGCTTTTGTTTTGGGGCAGGGCATTCACCACAGAGGACACGAAGGGAACGCGGCGGAATCTCACCGGCGGTCACTCTTTCAGGTCCACGTGCTGGACATCCTCAACGGGATGGCCGAGGAACCGGGCGCCGAGGCGGCGGAATTTCTCCACCGAGTCCGTGGCGAAGAATTTGAAACGAGGCCCATGGCGACGCTCTTCCTCGGTCTGGGCCGGCCGAAGGGGGGAAACCGAACATTATCTCCCGCAAGCTGCCGGCGGATTTTCCCTACGATGCGCAGGTCGTGCCTGAGCAGGTAGTCCTGACTGCCGAAGATGGGTTGAAATTTCACAATCAGATTTTCGTGCCGAAAGACAT
>JAIQET010000076.1 GCA_020073645.1 Terriglobia bacterium
TGGATCAGCATGGGCATCGCCGAGCAGTCGGCCACCGCCGCCGCAGCGGGTCTCGCAAAAGAAGGAAAGTTGCCGGTATTCGGCACCTACGGAACGTTTGCTGCGGCGCGCAATCTCGACCAGATCCGCACTTCCATCTGCTACGGCAACTTCAATGTGATGATCGCGGGGGCGCACGGCGGAGTGTCGGTCGGCCCCGATGGGGCTACCCACCAGGCCCTGGAAGATTTGTTCGCCATGTGCGGTCTGCCGAACATGTCGGTGGTTGTTCCGTGTGACGTGGTCGAGACCCGCAAAGCGACGAATTACCTGCTGCTCAAGCACCAAGGCCCCAAGTACATCCGCTTCGCGCGCGAGGCTACGCCGATCGTCACCGATGACAAGACGCCATTTGTATTCGGAAAGGCCAATGTCATTCGCTTCCGCCACGAAGCAGCCAACTTCATCGAGGCCTTTGAAACCAAACTCGCGGCGGAGTACCAGAACGAGCACGAAGACCTTGCCATCATCGCCTGCGGTCCGATGGTGCCGGAAGCCATGCGCGCCGCGTGGATCCTGAAGAAGGATTTCGGCTACGAGACCCGGATCGTGAACCTGCACACGCTTAAGCCCATTCACGAGGCTGCCATCCTGCGCGCCGCCCTGGAAACCGGGGTGGTTTTGACCGCCGAAGAGCACCAGATCGGAGCGCTGGCCTGGCGCGTAAGCAATGTGATTACTCAGGCTCCCCAACTCTACGGAGTGCCGGTGATCACAGGCGCGATCGGCGTCAAAGACCGCTTTGGCGACTCCGGCGCGCCCTGGGAACTGATCAAGGAATTCGAAGTCAGCGCCGAGCACATCGCCCACAAGGCAGTGGAGTTGATGGCGGTGAAGAAAGAGTTCCACGAGAAGAAGGAAGAGCGGGTGGTGCTGGCGGAGCGCTAGCCGGCAGAGTACGCACCAAGTCGCTATCGTTCGACGGGTAGCACACCGTATCGCCGGTTTGTGGTGGCATCGGATGCCGCCGCAAACTTGCGCACCGGCTCCATCTGCGCTCTGAGCAGCCGTACGCACTCCTGGCTTGACGGGGATACCGCAGCGCCCTCCACGCGTTCCTCCGGAACCTCCGGCCGCGCCAACGCCCTCAGCACGGATCCCAGCCAGACATACGCCTCTCGCATGCGCGGAATCAGCGTCGGACCCACATGATCAGCGCCCCGCGTCAGCCGATACTCGTGGGAGATGTCCAAGTCCCATAGCACTCGATGCAGGAACTCCGCGCCATCGTGGATGTTAATAAAGTCGTGGTCCCCGGCCTCGATGTAGATGGCCAAGCCGGACTCTCGGATGAGAGCCGCATTACGTAGTGCGCGACTGGCCGGATTGTTAGCCTCAAACAGCGCTCCATCCCGCCCCGGCCCGATCAGCCGGGCCGGCCCTCCCGCGCCATGATGCAGCCGGTTGCGAGCCGTGATCTGGCCATCGTGCAATCCAGGCTCGAGCACGGCCTCCATCGCCGCTACCGCGGCAAAGCGCTCGGGGTAAGCAAAGGCAATCTTCAGCACACCGTAGCCCCCCATCGACATTCCCATGATCACCGTAGAGTTCCGGTCGCCGCGGATGTTGCAGGTCGCCCGCAGGTGCCCGAGAAAGACTTCCGCGATGAACGCATCCCAGCGAATGAAAGTCGCAGCATCCTCCACGTAGTAGCTCATGCCCGCACTCGGCGAAGCCAGCACCATGGGAGGAAGTGAACCCTCCGACCACCAGCTCTCGAACAGCTTGCCGCAATCCACTAGACTCTGTCGGCTGCCTCCACCTCCATGCAGCACAATGCACAGCGGGAAAGGCCCGCGATCGTCGCCCTGCGGCGTGATCACCGCATAAGGAACGGGCTCCGGAACAAAGTCCGACCTCAATTCACCAAGCGCAACCTGCGCAGAGTATTGCATTCCTAGCGCTCCTTTTATGGAACTTCGGCTTGACAGTGCGCATTATTGCCACAGGGCAGGCAAACAAACAATCTTGTATAGGCGTGTGCTAGAATGCACGATCCACTCACAGCCAGCGCGAATTGCAGTTGCTGACCGGCGATCAGAAGACACCGGAACTGGGCGGGCCCTCAAGACCGGACGTGCGAGATCAATTCCAACTAATCTCTGAGGGCTATTACCAGCAGTGTGGCATCGTCCTGCAGTTGGGATCCGCAGTGCCGCATGACCGCGGAGAGGATGGTTTGCTTGAGTTGTTCCGCCGTCTGATGACGGTTGGCGATAGCTAATTCTCGCAGGCGATCTTCCCCAAAGTCCTGCCCCGAGGCGTTGCTGGCCTCGACCATTCCGTCGGTGTAGAGCACGAGGCGGCTTCCCGGCTCGAGGGGCACTTCTCTTTCCTCGTAATTCCAGGTCTCGAAGGCACCCAGGACGGCGCCCTCGCTCAGCAGCCGATCGCAGGAACCGTCGGCACGCACCAGCAATGGCGGAAGGTGACCCGCGTTGCTGTACACCAGTCGCCGGGCTTCGGCATCGAGCAGCGCGTGGAACAGCGAGATGAATTTTCCCGAGTGGCGGACGTGGAGGTTCAAGTCGCGGCAGACCGCGCCCGGGCTGCTGGCGCGCTGCATTTGCGGTTTAAGCGCGGCCTGCAGATTGGCCATCAGCAGCGCGGCCGGCAGTCCCTTGCCCGCAACATCAGCCACGCAGATCGCCGTGTGCTGGTCTCCTTCGACCACGTCGAAGTAATCTCCGCCCACAAAGCGCGCGGGCAGGTAGGCGACAGCGATGTCGCAACCCGAGGGTTGCGGGAGTTGTTCGGGCAGGAAGCGGCGCTGGGTTTCGATAGCATCGTTCAATTCCGCGCTCAAGTATGATCGCTCGCGTCGCTGGGCGCGGTGACGCTCCACGTGATGGCGCACACTGGCCAACACCTGCTTGTTGTCCCAGGGCTTCTGGACGAAGTCGCAGGCCCCGCGGCGCATGGCTTCGACCGCCAGGTCCACGTTGCTCCAGGCGGTCATCACCACTACAGGCAGGTTCTGGTCCATGGCGCGGATGCGCGTTAGCAGGTCGAGGCCTTCCCGTCCCGAGGTGGTGTCGCGGGTATAGTTCAGATCCAAGAGTACGAGATCGAAATCGCTACGCTCCAAGCTGTCCAACAACGATGCCGGCCCACTGACCAGTTCGGTCTCGTAGCCGTCGCTCTTCAGCAGGAGGCGCAGGGCCTCACACACCGTCGCCTGGTCGTCGGCAATCAGCACGCGCGGCGGGTGAGATGCGAAACTCGACTCCGGATGCGAGTCCGCATCGAGGGAGGGTCCCGGGTGCATCCATAACCCACGCGTTTCGTCGGCCAGCAGGTGTATGACGGTTTCCATGGCGAGTGGAAGGGCACGAGGCATACCGTTCGCTTCGTTTCCGTAAGCCGTTGAATTCAAGGGGCTAGATCGAGTGGGCGGGGAGATCGGGCGGGCGGCATTGTACGCTGGTGGGATGCAAGTGTCCGAAAGCGGACGGTTGAGAATCGGTTCTCGGTTGCTGGTTCCCGGTTCCCAGTTGGTTCGCGATGGCGGTGTGGGCCGCGGTAGTATCATCTCTTGGGCCCAGACGGTTCATCTGCACGACTTTCCAATCCGAGAGAGTGATGAGCAAGAAATTTCGCGTGTTTGCCACCTGTGACATTGGGGAGTCCATTGACCTGCTGCGCCAACGTGGCTACGAGGTTGAGGTCTATCCCCAGCCGGAAGCGCCGCCCAAGAAACTGATCGTGGACAAGGTCAAGTCGGGGATCGACGGCCTGATCACCACCCTGCGTGACCCGATCGATGCCGAGGTTCTTGAGGCGGGCAAGGGCACCTTAAAGGTCGTGGCGCAGATTGCCGTGGGCTTCGACAACATCAACCGTGCCGATGCTAACCGTTACAAGGTTCCCTTCACCCACACCGCCGACGTGCTCACCGAAGCCACCGCCGAGTTCGCCTTCTTTATGCTCGGTGCATTAGCGCGAAAACTTTGGACCGCGGAGCACCTGACCCGCAACAACCAGTGGGGCTACTGGCATCCTTACCTGCCTTTTCTAGGGGACGAGGTCACGGGCAAAACCATCGCCATCATCGGCACTGGGCGCATTGGCCTGGCCATGATCAAGAAGTGCACTGGGTTCGATATGAACATGCTGTGCTACGACCCGGCCTACCAGAACCACGACTACGTCAAGGCAATCCAGGAGATGAAGGATCTGCGCCACGCGCGTGGCATTTGCCGAGAAAAGACCTGGATCAAGTACACCACCCTCGAAGATGCCCTGACCGGGGCCGACTTTGTCAGCGTGCATGTGCCATTGCTGCGCGAAGGCGAGAGCACTACCCCCACCTATCATCTGTTCAACGAGCGTACCCTGCGCATAATGAAGCCGACGGCCTACCTGGCGAACACTTCCCGCGGTCCGGTGGTGGACGAAGCCGCGCTGGCGCGGGCGCTCAAAGAGAAATGGATCGCCGGCGCCGCGCTCGATGTCTACGAAAAAGAGCCGCTGCCACCTGACTCACCTCTACGCGACCCAGAGATTGAAGACCGTTGCCGGCTGCTGCCACATTTTGCCAGTGCGGCACGGATCACGCGCCTCTCCACTGACCCCAACAAAGGCATGGCCGGACGCTGCGCCCAGGGCTTGATTGACGTGCTTGAGGGGAACTACGGCGGGGATGTCAGCAAGATGCCTTACGTGGTGAATAAGGAAGCGTTCGCGAAGTAGGCTCACTCTGGAATGGTGTGCTCTTCACTTTGCGCCCGGAAGACTCGGTCAACGGAGTAGGGTCCGCGCCGCCGCGGCTCGTAGTAGTGGCGCACCTGCATCTCGCCCAGCAGACCAATCGCCAGCATATTGAATCCCGCCAGCAACAGCACGGCTGCAAAGATCATCAGCGGACCGTGGTTGCTCATAATATCGCGATGATTAAGAAATTTCTCCGCCAGCAACCAGAGGCTTACCCCCGATCCCGCGAAGATGCTCATCATACCCAGCGTCCCGAAGAAGTGCAGCGGGCGCGAGAGATAGCGCAGCAGAAAGCGAATCGTAATCAGATCGAAGAAGACCCGGAAGGTACGCGAAATTCCGTAGTGCGAATTTCCCCGTTCCCGGTTCACGTTGCGGATGGGCACTTCGCAGATGGAGGCGCCGTGCCACGAGGCCAGCGCCGGAATGAAACGGTGCAGCTCGCCATACAACGGAACCTGTTCCAGGATTTCGCGCCGATAAGCCTTGAACGTAGTGCCGAAGTCGTGGATGTCCACACCGCTCAATTTCGCCATCAGCCAGTTGGCGCAGCGGGACGGAATGCGGCGCAGCCACAGATTGTCGATGCGTTGTTTGCGCCAGCCGCTGACGATGTCGTAGCCTTCAGCAATTTTCTCCAGAAACAGCGGGATGTCGGCGGGGTCGTGTTGCAGGTCGCCGTCCATGGCGATGATGTATTCGCCGCGGGCGTGGTCGAAACCGGCCGCCAAGGCCGAGGTCTGACCGAAGTTGCGGCGAAGCTTGACGACCGTCACCCGGCTGTCGACGGCAGCAATCTCGCGCAGCAGGTGGAAGGTCCCGTCTACCGAGCCGTCGTCCACCAGCACCAGCTCAAAGCTGCCCCCGTTCACCTCCATGACCGCCTTAAGGCGGTCGTACAGGTCGGTGACGTTCTCCTGCTCGTTATGCAACGGCACGACGATGGAGTACCTGGGCATGAAGCTCCTATTATACGGGCAGTCGATGGTTTTTGGACTGCTTGCCCGACTCTTTCGGGCGGCTGCGCATCCAGAGAAGCAATCCTTCTGGCCGGGATTCCGGGGTAACATCGAGCAGAATCTGGAAGCTTCAGGCTTTTCGTGCATTCCGCAGGCGAGCAGTGACACGCGGGAGGGGAGCCCGCCAAGATGGATGCCATTGTGGCCATCATGTTTGGCAGCGTGATTTGCGTGACCACGGCCTTGACGTTCATGGAAGTCCGGCGCATTCGCAAGAAGCTGGAATCGAAATAATCCCGCTTCCGCCGGCCGAAAAAAACCGCCGAGGCATGAAAACCCCGGCGGCAGAAATCTCGACCCTTCGTACGCAGCAACCAGCGTTGCTATCTCACAGTCCCGGCCCTTCCGGATAGGTAGGCAGATCGGGAGGCCGCGGCGGCAGCTTCTTGGGATTCGCCTGAATCTCCTTCATGACCAGTTCGATCGCTTTCTCGAGTTGCGGGTCCTGACCTTTCACGACGAGGTCAGGCCGGTTCTCGACGACGATGTCGGGTTGCACCCCCCTGTTCTCGATCAGCCACTTGCTATTCAAGTCATAGATCGAGAATTCGGGACGCGTGATATAGCCGCCATCGATGAGGGGAATCTGGCCGCGGATGCCACGCACCCCACCCCAGGTACGCTCGCCAATGAGCGGCCCTAGCTTGTATTGCTTGAAGAAGTAGCTGAAGAAGTCCCCGTCTGACGCCGCATAGTGGTTGGTAATGCACGCCATGTGGCCGTAGAAGGAGGGGAACGGGATGGGTGTGTCGCCGAAATTGCGCGACGTGGACATCGCCGCCAGCGTCCGCCGCAGGCGCTCGAAGATCAACTGATCCACAAAGCCGCCACCGTTGTAGCGAACGTCAATAATCATGCCCTCCTTGCGGACCTGGGGGAACCATTGCTTGACGAATTGGTCGAGCCCAGGTGCGCCCATGTCGGGCAGGTACACGTAGCCGACTCGTCCGTTGGTGGCGGCAGCCACTTTCTTGCGATTGCTCTCGATCCAGTTCGCTTCTCGCAGATCGTATTCATCCCCGATGGGCTTCACTTGCACCGTGTGGGAACCGTCTTCGGACGGCTTGGAATTCACCGTCAGGGTCACGGTTTCGTTCGCCGTATTGGTGAACAGCTCGTAGGGGTTTTGCGGCATGCGCAGCGCGCGTCCGTTCACCGCAAGCAGGTAGTCCCCTTCTTTCACGTTCACCCCCGGCTCGGTGAGCGGCGAGCGGGTGCTAGCGTGCCAGTTTTCTCCGGGGTAGATCTTCTTGATGCGGTACATGCCGCTGGCCGAGTCGGCCTCGAAGTCAACCCCCAGCAGGCCCACGTTGACGTGCGGAAGCTCAGGATAATCACCGCCGCCCACGTAGGTGTGCGAGTTGGAGAGTTCACCGATCATGTCGCCCAGGATGTACGTCAGGCTGTAGCGGTCGGCGACATAGGGGAGCAGTTGCGCGTACTTGTCGTGCATCTTCTGCCAATCCACACCGTTCATGGCAGCTTCAAAGAAGTAGTCACGCTCCTGGCGCCACACTTCCTCGAAGATCTGCTTCCACTCCTGCGGCGGATCGACTTCCACCCGCATGGAAGAGAGATTCAGCGCGCCCTCACCGGCCTTCTTCGGACCATCGGGTTTGGCGTCGATGATGCCGTAGCTGTGGCCACCGGGACCTCCATCGGCTTCATACAACACCTTGGAGCCATCGAACGAGATGGCAAAACGCTCCACGCCTTCGATCAGCGTTTTTTCCTTGCGCTCTTTCAGGTCATAGGCGTGCAGCGCGGAAGACTCGCCGGGGATCGGGCCCGACAAGCCCTGGATAGCCGTGGTTGAGTAGTAGACGTAACCCTTGGCTGCGGCAAAAGTACGGATTACGGCGGCTTCGGTTGGCAGCGCTACTACGCGGTCCTGGAGGCCGTCGAGATCAATGCGGAACTCTTTGGGAGCTTCCTTGGCCTCTTTGGGCTTTTCTTCTTCTTTCTTCTTGGACTTCTCCTTCCCGCCCTTTTCTTCTTTAGCGCTGGCCTCCGGCGCCGGTGCTTCTTCCTTCTTGATCTGGGCCTCGTCGCTCAGCGCCGGGAAAGGCGAAGGCTCATCCTTGTGCAGCGTGGCGATGTAGACCCGCGTGGTTTTTGGGTTGGCGAACTCGAAGTCCACGTTGCCTAGAACTTCGTTGAAGTCGCGGTCCGAGAGAAAATACAAGTACTTCCCATCGGGATCGAAAATGGGAGCATAGCTATTGGTCATGCTGGTGGTAACCGCAGTAATTTTGCGGTCGGCCAGAGAATAGAGGTACACCACCGAATAGAAATTCTCCGAAGGCTTGTCGTAGGCCAGCCACTTGCTGTCGGGAGACCAGGAGTAATTGGTGATCTCGAAGTATTTGGCCTGGTCCACCTGCACCGGCTTCTTCTCGGTGATGTCGGTGTACCACAGGCGCAAGTCCTTATCGGCCCAGGCTAGCTTCTTGCTGTCTGGCGACCAGGCGGGCCCGAACTTGAAACCTTTGTAGCCGCTGCTGATCTGCTGCTCCTTGCCCATGCCGTCCTGCGGAGTGATGTAGAGTTCGTCCTCCCCGGTGCGGTCGGACACGTAGGCGATCCATCGGCCGTCGGGCGACCACGCGACCTTCTGTTCACGGATGCCGGGGGTCCGGGTGAGGTTGCGAATGCTGCCTTCCTTGGCGGGCACCGTGAAGACATCGCCGCGGGCGGCAAAGACAGCCCGCTTCCCTTCCGGCGAGATGTCGAAGTCCGTAATGTTCTTGCTTACACTCGCCCAGTGTTTCATGCTCTGGTCGCGTTCGCTGGGCAGGTAGACGGTTAGCTTCTTCGCTTCTTTGGACTGCAAGTCGAAGGTGTAGAGATAGCCGGCATTCTCGAAAACGATTGCGTCCGGACCGAGGCTCGGCCACATCACATCGAAATCGGTGAAGTGCGTGAGTTGCTCGACCTGCTTGGAGTTCAAGTCGTAGCTGTAAAGATTTAGGTGGTGCTCAGGGCCGCGATCGGAGTTGAAGTAGATGGTATTGCCGTGCCACATGGGAAAGCTGTCGGTCCATTCCGTGTGGGGCGGGCCGGCTTCCGTGGTGTTGTTCTTCAGATCATAGATGGAGATTTCCTGGGCCAGGCCGCCGGTGTAGCGTTTCCACTGGCGGAAATTGCGGAAGATGATGTTGTACGCAATCTTGTTCCCATCGGGCGAGAAGGAAGTAAGTCCGCCCTGGTCCATGGGCAGGGGTTCGGGCAAGCCACCATCCACACTGACGCTGTACGGGCGCTTGGTCCAGCCGTTCGTAGCATCGCGACGCGATAGAAATATGACGTGCTTGCTGTCCGGCGTCCAGGTCACCACTTCGTTGTGAATGCCCATGCGGTCGCTGAGCTGCTGGGCACTGCCCTGGTAAAACGTGAGCTGTTTCGGTTGACCGCCCTCGGCCGGCATCACATAGACGTTGAAGTTGCCGTCATACTGGCCGGTAAAGGCGATCCACTTGCCGTCCGGAGAAAACTTCGGAAACAGTTCACGCCCCGGGCTGGAGGTGATGCGGCGCGCCACTCCGCCGGAACTCGACGCCAGCCACAGGTCGCCTCCGTACATGAATGCGATTTTGTCTTTGTAGATATCGGGAAAGCGCATCAAGCGGCCTTCCTGCATCTCCTGGCCCAGCGCCAGACAGGCACAACCCACAACCCACAGAGCGATCCACTTCTTGAGAGAAAACATTAGAGCTCCTCCTTGCAAATTTCCGCGGACGGGGAACGGGAAAGGACTTTTCCATCTGAAGGAAACGTGCGATTGTATCAGCTTTGCTTGGACAGTTGTCTGTGATGTAGCCGGGCGGTCACGTTTCTTGACAGGCAGACGAACTGCCTAAGCCGCACCCGGGGAACAACACACAGCTCTGGAGTTTTGTTAAACCGAAAAGGTGGGCTCTGGGGCTTCGTGAGTGGAGCCGCGTTGCCGGCGTAGTTCGATCAAGAAAGCTTCCACTGGTAGTTCGGCCTTTTGCCGGAAAAGAGCGACCAGCGGATCGTCCACCGCTGTTTCCGGAAGGAGGCTCTTGGCTTCGCCGTCGTTCTCCAAGCCGTCGGCCTCGACCAGAAGATCGGGGACCGCGCCCCGGCTCTGCATCAACGCCTGGATGAATTTTTCCACCTGCTCCCGCTGCGGCGTAGTTTTCTGGATGAATTCCGCCCCCATTCCCACTTCTGGATGCATGACCCGCACCACGCCATCGACCTGCACCTGGAGCTGGCCCATGCGCATAGTCAGGACAACCCTGGTCCCGACGGGAAAGGGCGAGGCCATTTCCAGATAGCAACCTCCCAGGCTGAGGTCGGTGAGCTTGCAGTGCACCGGTGGATCGTCAGCGTCGGCCTCGGGGTAATGGCTGCTCACCCAGGCCTTGAGCTGGCCGCGGGCTTGTGCAGACAGGTCGAGAAAGCGAATCCCGGCTTGGCGGCCGGCATTCTCCCAGGCGATCTCTGCGGCGCAGGCGATCGCGTCTTGCGTTCCGGGGAGAGTGAAATCCACTTGCAGCCGTCCCAGGTTGTGGAGACGCCGGGAGAGCTGGATAGCGACCCCTCCTTCCCCCAGGTCGGAGCTGGAGGTGTTGATGCGCTGCTGCGATCCACTGCCTTCCAGCACCAGGGTTACGGGCATTTGGACCGGGATCCGGGTATTGCGGCGGCGTTCCCGCTTCATCAAAGCCCGTGCCGCACGAAAGCTGGCCTTGGTGCGTTCCATCGAAATCGGCTTGTAGAGAACAAAATGAGCGCCCAATTCAAAGGCGCTGCGAACCGCGGTCTGACTGTCGATGATGGCCACTGCGATGGCCCGCTTGTTGCAGGGAGCCAGCCGGGCACTTTTCAGCACCTGGGAGGCTGCGCGCTCGTCGGCGCAGTCCACGATCACCGCTTCAAATCGCTGCCGGGTCAAGGTGCGAATCGCCGAGGCCGCGTCAATGCAGCTATCCATGGTGATCTCCAAGTCACTGAGGACGCGCCGCAACACACGCACGATCTTCTCGTCGCCACACAATACCAGCGATTTCAGCTTCATGATGCGCCTTCAAAGCCTGAGAAACCGGCTGCGCCTCTAGCCACGAGCCGACGCCGCTTCGCCTTCCTCATGCTCCTCATCCAGCATATGGGCCACACTGCGGAGCTGTTCGGCGGCGTTCTGTAGAGCCTCGATCTGCTTGCCCAGTTGCGCCTGTTCGGCTTGCTTCTTGCGCAGCACTTCGTAGATGTCCTTCACAATGAGCCTCCTGAGGGCACTCTAGGTAGCTTCTGCACTCTCGTCAATGCGACAGGGCGGGCCCCGAGTTACTCCAGTAACTTGCCCCCGCCCATCTGGGTACCTAACATCAGATTGCCTTTCCGTGGATACCGCTGGCGGGGACAGCCCTAGTGGGCTGGAGCCGGGTTGGGAGTAGAGGGTATGGATTTCGGCGCCGTGGAACCGGGTGAGGCCACAGTCCGTTTTTCAGCCCCTGGTTCCCCATCGCGGCTGGACCGCCTGCGGGCGGCGAGCCTGCGCCGCTTGAGTGAAGTCAACCGGGAACTCTGGCTGCTGCTCTCTCTGTTTCTCCTGGCAGCTCTGTTCAACTCCCTGCTGGACTCCCACCGCATGCTTCTCGGTCTGTACACCCTACCGACCCTGTTTTCCGCCTACGTGTACGGACGCCGCCACGCTACCCTGACTGCGCTCAGCAGCGTACTGATCGTGGTGTTGATCACCTATTTCAATCCGGCGCTGTTTGGCCGCCGGGCAGACGCTTTGCCCATCTCCGAAAAATGGTTCGAGATCACAGTCTGGGGCGGCATCCTGCTGGTCAACGCCTATGCCATGGGTACTCTCTACGAACATAAAGAGAAGCACTTCCGCGAATTGCGCAATACCTACCATGGCGTGCTGATGATCCTGAGCCACTTCATTTCCAAGGACAAGTACACCCAGAACCACTCCTACCGCGTTTCTGTTTATGCCGCCAAGATCGCCGCCCAGATGGGGTTACCCACGCAGACCATCGAGGACATTCGAGCCGCAGCTCTGATTCACGATTTGGGGAAGCTTGACGTGAGTCGTGAAATCCTCCACAAGGCCGCCCGCTTGACCAGCGAGGAATACAGCGAGATGCAGAAACACGTGGATATCGGGGTTCAGATGCTGCAACCTATCGGCGGTCCCCTGGCCCGGGTCATCCCCATCATCCTGGCGCACCATGACAAGTTCGACGGCACTGGGTATCACCCGACGGAGGGTGATGACATACCCCTCGAGGCACGCATTCTCTCAGTCGCCGACGTTTACGACTCGCTGACCAGCGACCGGCCGTACCGCAAAGCTATGTCCCCGTTCGATGCCAAGGAGACCATTGTGAAAGCCTCAGGGACAGACTTCGACCCTAAGGTCGTAGACGCCTTTGCCGCCTGCTTCCGCCTGGGCACGATGGAAGTTCCCGAAGTGCTGGTGTAGAACTGTTGCGAAATTCAACTCCTGGCACGGCCGGACAACCCCTTAGCCAGCAGAAAAGAACAAGGGTAAGACTCCAGGGTCAGCCGCGGGCACTGACAGTCAAATGTGCCGTGTTTTGTTACTGTTAGGTGTACCAGTGGGAGGGTCGAGGTGAATATTTTCATTGACTTTGACGCTAAATGACCCTAAACTCGCTGGTTTCCAGTTAATTCCAAGGTTTCTTCGGTAGGGCCTTTCTTAGGCAGGTGCTAGGGTGTGAATCCCTGGGGTCGCAGGCGGAATCTAAGTTTTTAAAGGCTTTGTCGGGACGGGAACTGATTTTTATCTCAAGTATGAGGCGTAATCTTCATGGCTAAGCGACGCGGAAATCCCAACTGGGGCAAGCCCGAACCGATCGGGCCGATTACCCCGACCATCACCGAGTTCGAGCAGGTCGTGCGGGAGTACAAACTCTCCCCCGATCAGTACCTGCGCTCTACCCGTCTGCGCGAGTGGGCGCGGCGCAACAAGAATTCGAAGTACATCCCGGAACCTTTGCTCGAGGCTTGGGGATTCGAGATTGAATCCACCCTCTAAACCGGGTGTTGAGATGTCAAAGGGCCGCCAATCGGCGGCCCTTTTCCCTTTGTCTCCTGTTTTTCGCGGCCGCCTTTGTGGTTCGCGGCACCGGCCAATATGCCCGCGGTGTTCCTGGTGATCACGATCCTGCTGGTTCGGTGGGTGATGCGTGCTCTAAAGGCGCTGTTCTGGGGAGCGGAACACGCGATGGCAAGATGAGCACTTGAACGAAGACCCTGCACCTGCTTTGCTACAATCCCCTCATGGCTCCGCCATCGCCTTTTACCGACGTCCCCACTGCTATCGAGGAGATTCGCGCCGGCCGCATGGTCGTGGTCGTGGACGACGAGGATCGCGAGAACGAAGGGGATCTGACCCTCGCGGCCGAGAAGGTTACCCCTGAAGCCATCAACTTCATGGCTAAGTATGGCCGTGGCCTGGTCTGCCTGGCGATGACCGAGGAACGCCTGGACCACCTGCGGATCGGACCGATGACCGCGGAGAACACCTCGAACTACGGCACCGCTTTTTGCGAGGCCATCGATGCCCGCGACGGGGTGACGACCGGCATTTCGGCTTATGATCGCGCCCGAACCATCCAGATCTCGATTGACCCTGCCACTCGGCCGTCAGACCTGGCGCGTCCTGGGCATGTGTTCCCGCTGCGCGCGCGCAAGGGCGGTGTCCTGGTGCGCGCCGGCCAGACCGAAGCCTCGGTGGATCTGGCGCGCCTGGCGGGATTGGTGCCGGCAGGCGTCATCTGCGAAATCATGCGCGATGACGGCACCATGGCCCGCGTCCCCGATCTCATCGAGTTCTGCAAGACTCACAGCATGCGGATGCTGACCGTCGCCGAACTGATCCGCTATCGCATGCAGCACGAACGCTATGTGCATCGCGTGGGCGAGGCCATGGTCAACACCGCGCACGGAGAGTTCCGCCTGATCGCCTACGAGAGCGAAGTAGATGGCGGCGAGTCGCACGTGGCCCTGGTGCGCGGCGACCTGGAAAGCAGTACCGAGCCCGTCTTGGTCCGCATGCACTCCCACTGCGTGATGGGTGACGTTTTTGGATCGACGGCTTGTGATTGCCACGCCACGGTCGCAGGCTCCATGCAGGCCATTTCCCGCGAGGGCCAGGGCGCGCTCATCTATCTGCATCAGACCTCGAAGGGATTTTCCGTGGAACGCATGGGCGAGCGCTCGCTGCTGACCTTCCATCGTGACAAGACCCTGCCGACTCTGCCCGAGAGTGAGCGCAAGACGCAGCGTGAAATCGGCATCGGAGCACAGATCCTGTCCGACCTGAACTTGCGGCGCATTCGCCTGCTCACCAACCATCCGCGCAAAGTGGCGGCTCTGGAAGGATTTGGAATCGAAATCGTCGAGCAGGTACCGGTGACGCTGGAACGGGCGAAGGTCAAGTAATCCCGCTGTTGGCGCGAAAATCTGTCGGAAGGTCTTCCAGAAACCTAAAACCTATTCCGTTGCGGGATTAAGACTGGGGGCGGGAAGCCCCCAGGACAGCCGGCCGGGCGCCGGCGCTAGAGAGTTTCAGAACGGCTTGCGGGCTACCACATCGCTGTCACGAATAAAAAACTGTGCCGAGCACTCGCTTGATCCGCAGATTACCGGCAGCAGGCCCGCCAGTTGCTTGCGCGTGATCAGCCCCAGGGTGCCGCAGTCCGGGCACGACAACACTGCCCAGTAAGGGTCGTCCCTCTCTCCCACGTGGCCCGCATTCTCCAGCACGAAAATGGTGCCCGGGAGCATCTGCTCCGGAATCCATTCGCTCAGAACGTTCAGTTCTGCCACCATCGCGCCTCCTCGTGGAGCCAGACTTTCCCGCCTATGAAGCCTTCCTGCTTTTGCGCTGCGAAGCCGGAGCGAAGCCACTGCCCTTCTTCCCGCTGCGTATCACGGCGCGCACCCGCCGCACGGTATCACTCAGGCAAATGGCCAGCATGGGCTGGCGCGCGTTCTTCAGTATGTCCACAATCTGCCGGGCCGAAGTTTCGAGATAAAGACTGGTACCGTCGGTAAGCAAGTGGTAGTCGGAGGCGCCACTGACGGTTTCCGCCAGCCGCTTGCCGAACTCCCGTTGCAGGAAGCGCATGACCTTGCGCACCCGCTGCAGGGAGAAGCCGCGCCGCCGCAACTCGCAGATGACCGCGACTTCCACCAGGTCTTCCATGGCATACAAGCGCCGGTGCCCTTCCCGGGCGGGAACCACAATGCCCCGCTCGTCCCACCACTGCAGCTGGCGGGGTGTAATGCCGGTCAGCGCCACCACGTCCCGGGATGTGAATCGTCCCTGCATTCCAAGGTCGAAATGTTTAAAACGATCAGACTGTAATATGTTTGAAACATTCTAGGCGGGACTTGGCAGGTGTCAATAACACTTTTGGGTCTGGGAGGGGTTGACTAGAGGAGTTCCACCCGGCGTGAGGTGGAGAGCGGTTCAAAGCGTACCGGCGCCAGGGAGAATGATCAATTCCTCCACCGTACCTTCGGGAGGGAGCGTGAGCGCCCTCACTACCGACGCAGCCACGGTCTCTGCCGACATCATTTTCTTGCGAGGCGCCTCGGGCCACAGCGTTTTCCAGATCGCCGTGTCGGTGGCGCCTGGCAGGAGCGCGATTACCCGGATTCCCCGCGGCCGCAGCTCCTCGCGCAGAGTATTGGTGAATCCCAGGGCTCCGTGTTTCGAGGCGTTGTACGCCGACGAGCCGGGAAACACTCTTTTCGCGGCGATCGAAAGATTGTTCACAATGGCGCTGCCACGTCTCATCAGCGGCAGGGCGCAGTGCGTCACCAGAAACATGCCATTGAGGTTGGTCTCGATCACTTCCCGCCAGACCTCCAGCGCCAGCTTTCCGACGTTGAGGTTGGAATGGCCGATACCGGCGTTGTTGACCAGGATGTCCAAGCGGTGAAATCGCCGTTCGATGGCGATGCACAGGGAGTGAACTGCGCCCGTGTCGCGCACATCGCAGACCACCGGAAGCACCCGCGTTTGCGCCGCCAGTTCCCTGCCCGTGCGCTGCAACCGCGGCTCGTTCCGGCCGGCGATGACCAGAGCACACCCCTCGGCGGCCAACGCCCGGGCAATGGCCAGGCCAATCCCTTGACTGGCTCCGGTAATCAGGGCTACTTTGCCGCGCAGGCCTTCGTTAGCTGGAGCACGACGAGCGGTTTTACGCGCCAACCCTAGACTCCGTTCCGGTTGCGGATCAAAGAGAGGAATTCCGTGCGCGTCTCCTCTTCGTCCCGGAAGCATCCCAGCATGGACGAAGTCACGGCCGCGGAGTGCTGTTTCTCCACTCCGCGCATCATCATGCACAAGTGGCGGGCTTCAATGACCACACCCACGCCCTGGGGTTCGATGGCCTTCTGGATAGTTTCCGCAATCTGGGTGGTCAGCCGCTCCTGGATCTGCAGGCGGCGGGCAAAGATTTCGATCAGGCGCGGAAGCTTGCTCAAACCGATGACCTTGCCATTGGGGATGTAAGCCACATGCACCTTGCCGAAAAACGGCAGCAGGTGGTGCTCACACAGGCTGAACATCTCGATATCTTTCACGATGACCATTTCGTCATAGTTCACCGTGAACAGCGCCTTCTTCAGCAGCGCCTCGGGATCTTCGCGATATCCCTTGGTGAGGTACTGGTAGGCGCGGTGCATGCGATCGGGCGTACGCACCAGGCCTTCCCGGGCTGGATCCTCGCCCAGACGGATGATCATCTCGCGCACCAGCTCTTCAAAGCTGGCGCTAGTTAGCGTGCTGGATTCGACAGATGGAGCCATAAGCGTCCTGACTTGGTAATTGGGTAATCGGGTAATTTTGCAATTGCAGAACCAATTCCAGTGATTTGAAAATTACTAAATTACCCAATTCCCCAATTACAAAATGACTTCGCCGTACTCGAACGAATTCATCATGGTTTCTTCCAATCGTACCTTGTCCAGATGAGCCGGTTGGAA
>JAIQET010000007.1 GCA_020073645.1 Terriglobia bacterium
GTATCAATTGCAGCTTTCCATCGACGTTCGCCATCTATGAGTTGAAATCTTATCCCATCTTCGTGTTTTGAAAGCCTTTTAATAATCACAGGAACTATAACACCATATTTTGCTACAGATTCTTTTAGTCTTAGAAAGTCTTTATCTTTATAAAAATCTTCATTTCGAGGTCTCGACCACTTCTTGCTTTGCGACCTTTGTGGCCTTTCTTTGCGAGCTTTGCGGTAAAAGGTCTTAAACCGCAAAGTACGCCAAGGATTCGCAAAGGGCGCAAAGAAGGCCATCGGACGGACTCAAACTGCGCCGCTACCGAATGCTGGGTCGCCGGGCGGTTTTGCCTCTCCGCGCTGGGTCCCCTTCGACTACGCTCAGGGCAGGCTCTCGCCCCGCTGGAGAAAGCGCGGGGCTTCGGGATGACGTCATCATGTATCGCGACCAAACTGCGCTACATCGAGGGTAGCGGACATCATCGCCCGCTTTTTTGGGGCGTATAATGAGCCATTGTAGATCTCCCACTGAGGGTGGCTGTTCATGTCTTCGACGAATGGCAATGCTGTCGACGTTCGTAGTGTTCCCCAGCCCCGCGCCGACTGGCTCCGGCGGCGGAAAAGCGAGAATCAGGATGGCAACTTCTCCCAGATGCACTATGCCCGGAAAGGCATAGTCACCGAGGAGATGGACTACGTCGCCCGCCGGGAAAAGCTTTCCCCGGAGCTGCTCCGCGACGAAGTGGCCCGCGGCCGCCTGATCATCCCCGCCAACATCAATCATCCCGAGCTTGAGCCGATGGCGATTGGCGTGGCTTCGCTGTGCAAGATCAACGCCAACATCGGCAATTCGGCGGTCACTTCGAACATCGACGAGGAACTCAAGAAGTTGCACACCGCGGTGCACTACGGCGCCGACACCGTAATGGATCTTTCCACGGGCGGCGACATTCATGAGATTCGCGAAGCCATTCTGCGCCACTCGCCCGTGCCCATCGGGACAGTACCGATTTACGAAGCGATTTCCCGCGTGAAGCGGGTAGAAGATTTGAACGCTGACGTGATGCTGGAAGTGATCGAGGAGCAGGCGGAGCAGGGCGTGGACTATATGACCATCCACGCCGGGGTGCTCATCCAATATCTGCCGATGGTTTCCAAACGCATTACCGGCATCGTCAGTCGCGGCGGCGCCATCCTGGCGCAGTGGATGGCCCACCATCACAAACAGAATTTCTTGTACGACCGCTTCGACGACCTCTGCAAAATCTTCGCCAAACATGACGTGAGCTTCTCCCTCGGCGACGGCCTGCGCCCCGGCTGCATCGCCGATGCCAGCGACGAAGCCCAATTTGCCGAACTCAAGACCCTGGGTGAGCTGACCAAGAAAGCCTGGGAATACGACGTGCAAGTCATGATTGAAGGGCCGGGCCACGTGCCGCTCGACAAAATCAAAGAGCAGGTGGACAAAGAAAACGAGCTTTGCTACGAAGCCCCGTTCTATACCCTCGGCCCGCTGGTCACCGACATCGCTCCCGGCTACGACCACATCACCTCGGCCATCGGCGCGGCCATGATCGGCTGGCACGGCGCTGCCATGCTGTGTTACGTCACGCCCAAAGAGCACCTTGGCCTGCCCAACGATAAAGACGTGAAAGACGGCATCATCGCCTACAAGATCGCCGCCCACGCCGCCGACATTGCCCGCCACCGCCCGAGCGCCCAGGACCGCGACAACGCGCTCAGCTATGCCCGCTACAAGTTCGATTGGGAGAAGCAGTTCGCCCTCTCGCTCGATCCTGAGACCGCCCGCTCCATGCACGACGAAACCCTGCCCGACGACTTCTACAAAGAAGCCGCCTTCTGCTCCATGTGCGGCCCCAAGTTCTGCTCTATGAACTACTCGTCGAAAGTGGATGAGTACAACAAGCAGGTGCACGGGCTGGAGAAGAAGGATTACTCGGAGCTGGTAGACAAGTTGGTGACTTTGAAGTAGCGCCGGCGTCCCGCCGGCATTCTTGCCGCTCCAAACTCTGTCATCCTGAGCGGAGCAAGGCGATTCGCCTTGCGAATCGCCTTGCGGAGTCGAAGGACCCCGAGTTCGCTGGCGGCGCCAAGGACGCCTCGGGGGAATTTCCACCACGGCACACCAAACTAACAAATCCCTGCCCCTGCTTATTTTCTGCAGAGGTGGCGTGACTAGCAAGAAGCAACGTAGAACAAAGGTCAGCTCGGCTGGGTGGTGGGGGTGACATTCACAGGGGTAGCGACGTTCAGCATTGTGGAATTCGAAATCTTCTCCTCCAGCAGAGCGATGATCGTTTCAAGTTCTACCTTCGCGTTTCCTTGCAGCCCGAGTGATCGCGAGACGCCCGCCGCATCTGTGCTGAGGCGAACCGCGAGTTCTAAACGCCAATCCCCATCAAAGTCGTCCAGCCTGTAACTGTGGATGTGCATGGAATCGCCGAGTCTAGCTTCCTTGATGTGGTCGAAGCTGAAGTTTCTTACCATGTAGTCAATCAGCGGCTCTTGAACGACGAGCACGAGCTTCTTGTTCAGGCCCTCGAACGTCTCTACCTTGTGGTGTAACTGGACAAGAATCGTCTTTGCGGTCATCTTCCAGTTCATGCCGTAGCTGTCTTCGCAGTCCACGTCTTCTGTTGGGACATTGATCCTAACCTCTTTGAGGAACCGCTGTCTTTCTGGCCACACGGTGCCAGTCGTATCGAGGGTTTGCAACTCAACACCGACGAAATCCTTGACTTTACGCTGGCGGACGGACGCAAGGAAGTAATCGACGGAGCCACCAGGAATCGTGATCTCAGGCACGATGTGCAATTCGTTCCCCGGTTCGTGCAACGTCAAGAGATGAATGCAGTCCGTGAATATTTGACGTCTTTCCAAGAGGCGGTGAGGGCAGATTATGACGGGGAGCTTATCTGCGCCATACGACACCGTACAAGTTCCAATCAGAATTTCAGGACTGCTCTTTCTGTTTTTCAGACAGGTACGGCCAAGAAAGGGGCAGCGACTCTGCTTGACCACGGCGGCCCATCTCGTCCTCTTCTTCGTGGTCGTTGAGATGCCAAACAGTTCTTTAACTTTACTCATAGCAGCGGAGAACATCTTCCCTCAGCGACCCGGAGATAGTCCCGCGAGAGATCAATACCAATTGACTTCCGGTTGAGTTGCTGAGCAACAACCATTGTTGTACCGGTCCCGCAGAACGGGTCGAGCACAATGCCCTTTTCGGGGCACGTAGCGAGAATCGGTATCCTGCACAGATCACCGGGATACGGGGCGAAGTGTTCACCGCGCCCCTGGGTATCTTCCGGGATGATGTCCCACACATCGGACGGCTTGGCTCCGTTCGGATGATATTTCAGAAAGTAGAAGCCTCTCTGTTGAATCTCACGCGCTCTTCCCGAAACACTTTCCGAATCCGAGTGGGTTGTCCTTTGACAACCCCTGATAATCATGCGAAAGTCAGCGAGCTTTCCCTCCTGCACCTCTCGCAGGATCTCTCCTAACGCAGCAAACGCAGCTCTCTTCTCTTCGTCACTGAGCACCTGAGACAGTTCAATCTGCCGCCTATAGCGTACCCCGCTAACGCCAGTTGCCGAGACTACTGAGCCATTGACTACCTTGGACGTCCCCGGCTTCTTTCGGATGGCGTCCACGTCGTAGAAATAATCACGGTTCTTCACAAAGTGGAACACGTGCTCATGCACGTTTCGCAGTTTGTCTTTCGCGGTGTCCGGCCCGCCCTTGACCTTATTCCAGATCACGCTATTGCGCAGAATCCAGCCCTGTCTGTCTGTCAGCGCCAAGGCGACGCGCCAAGGGAGTCCCAGAAGTTGCTTATCCTGATATGCGTCGCCAATGTTCAGCCAGAAGGATCCAGAGTGTTTCAGAACGCGACGTACCTCCCGAAACAAGCGCAACAGATTCGAAATGTATTGCTCGTAGCTGGTCTCCAGCCCGACGCCCTGGGCCTTGTACTGCCTCTGACCCCAATACGGTGGACTCGTCATACAGAAGTGTACTGATTCATCCGGGAAGCTCCCTAGAACGTCTGCGGCATTACCACACGAGAACAGGGGAACGACAGAATCACTTGATAGGTACTCCGAAATGCGCGACCAGGAGGTACTGAATTCAGCAAGAATCTCTTCGGCAAGCCTAGCCTGACCCGACATTGTTCTTCCTCTGTTGACGTCGTACCTGAAGTCTACCTTTGAAGCGCCAACAACGTCCATTTCTGATCGAGACACGGAAGGACGTAAGACGTTTTGCGGCAGTCGTTTTTTTATCGCGCTACTTTCCGACCCCGTTAGCGGGCAAGAGTGCCCGCGCCACACGAATCAGCGATACCCTTCCAACACTTTGGCTGCCCGGTTCAAAGCCGCCGCCAGCACCGCCAACTGCTGGCGAGTCCGCTCCGCATCATGTTTGTCGATGGCTTCATTCACTCCCGGGATCACTACGGCGGCATACCCTGTGTATTCGCCGGGAGCGTAGATAGCATGGTGATACCACGGGCGATGCGGAAGCCCGTCGGGAATCAGCAACGCTCGCTCGGCGTCGCGTAGGGTCTGATTGATTCTGGCGGGGTCATTCGAAATCTTTTCCTGCCGGGAGAGCATCTTGGCGCCCGACTGCTCGAAGTGACGCGCAGCCTCCGCAGCTTCGGCAAAGCTGGGCGCGCGCCCGGAAAACTCGGCATCGGCTTGCTTGCGGGCAGCTTCAATGTAGGCCGCAATCTCCTTCCCGTATTCCTCATAGTCGTAGGGGAGCACGTCGGCATCGGCCATGCGAAGAACTTCGAGGCCATACACTCGCGCCATCTGCTGCTCATACTTGAAATCGGGATCGCCGAACCTCTTGAACCAGGCGAAATTGTCGAAGGCCGAGTGATATACGCCATAGGAACCGGTCGAGCCTACATCGGTCGAGGGCACGCCCAGGTGCTGGAGAAACACCGTGTAATCGGAGCCGCTGCCCAGGTCGCCCACGGGCACGTCCAGCTTGGCCTGCGCTGCCGGCGGGCGATAGGTTCCGCCACTGGCCTCTTGCTGCGGGCCCTGTTCGCCGCTGGTCTCGCCCGCCTTGCGCCAGGCTTCATACACCGTGCCACTTGTGGGAGCCGCCACTTCCTTGGTGATGTCGCGCAGAAACTGTTTCAGGCTGGGCACCGAGGAGGCGCCGAACTTCGGCCCGGAGACAGCCACGTCCATATTGAAGTAGGCAGCGGCGCTGGCCAGTTCTGCGGCGTGCTGCTCGCCCCACTCGGTGGACCCCACGAGCCCGAACTCTTCCGCATCCCAACTGCCGATCACTATAGTGCGCTTCGGCTTCCAGCCCGACTTCAGCAGTTCGCCGAGGCCATGTACGGCCTCCAGCATCGAGGCCGTGCCGCTGTTCGGGTCCACCGCGCCGTACACCCAGGCGTCGCGGTGATTGCCCGCCACCACCCACTCGTCGGGAAACTGGCTGCCGCGCACCCGCCCAATCACATCCCAGATGGTGCGGAACTGGTAGTCCTGCTTGAGGTGCATCTTCACTTTCACCGGGCCCGGCCCCACGTGATAGGTGAAGGGCAGCGAACCCTGCCAGTCGCGCGGCGCGTCTTCTCCGCCGAGATGTTCGAGAATCGGCCAGGCGTCTTTGTAGGAGAGCGGAGTCGTGGGAATTTTCGGCATTTGCGCCGACTGCTCCGGCGAAATGCGCTTGGAATCGGGAAGCGAAGGCACCGAGGCGATGCCCGGCGTAGTCGGATCACCGGCAAACTCGAACATGTAGCCGATCGACCCGCGCTGCACGCCCGTGTCCGGACGCCAAGGACCGCGGGGATATTTGTCGCCGCGATGCCAGCCATCATCGTAGGGATCGGAATAGATAAGCAGCCCGGCAGCTCCGTGCTCCTGTGCGACGAAGGACTTCACCCCGCGGAAGTTCTGTCCGTATCGCACCAGGACCAGCTTGCCGCGCACGTCCACCTTCAACCGCTCCAGCTTCTGGAAATCTTCCGGCGATCCGTAGTTGGCATAGACCACCTCGGCCTCGACATCGCCAGAGGGCGACATGCCGCTAAAAGGCATTGCCACGCGAGGATCGTCCTGGTAAGGATCGCCGTCGACATGTTCGCGGGTGGGTCCGTGCATGTTGACATCCGGGGGCGCGGTCACATCCACACTGATTTCGGCGGGATAGTTGAGCCAGACGCGGTATTCGACGATCTCGGTGTCCAGGCCAGCCTCGCGGAATTTCTGCGCGACATAGTCGGCCGTGGCCTTGTCCTCCGGCGACCCCGCAATGTGCGGCGCCTGGGTCAGTGTGCGCAGGTGCGCCTCGGCGAGCTTGGGGTCGGGCACGGCGAGAAAGCGGCCCTCCAGCCCGAACTCTTCCGCGGGATTGTGGAAACCGAAAAGTGCGGCGGGACTGGAATGGTCCGCAGACTTGGTCAGCCTGGGTACGCCCGCTACATTGGCAAGCAAAAGTGTAAGGACGAAGGCGGTTGTGGGGACGACTTTCATCGGGCTCCTGTGGTCCCGAGACGCAGCAAGCTGCGTCTCTACAGAACGAGAACGCTGGCTACAACCTGCTCAGGGCGGCCAGCGTCTCCTGCAAGTCGGGAACCTGGTTTAACGGAAAAATTCTGCTGAACTCGATTTTGCCATGTTTGCCGACCACGAAGATGGCGCGCTCACTGGCGCCGGCAAAGGGGCCCTCCGCGCGCAGCACTCCGTACTTGCGGCTGACGTCGCCGTGCGGCCAGAAGTCGCTGCACAGAGGGTAGTCGAAGGGGCCGATCTCACGCTCCCAGGCTGTGGTGTTCATGATGGAGTCCACGCTGATGCCCACGACCTCGGCGTTCCGCGCCACAAATTTCTCGCGCTCCACCTGGTAGGCAACCATCTGTTCCGCGCTCACCGGCTCCCAATTCAGCGGATAAAAAGCCAGAACCAGGTTCTGCTTGCTGCACCACTCAGCGAAATGAAAGCGCTTCTTGACCCCGCCGATCAGGACAGGAAGATCGAAGTCGGGTGCCATGTCGCCGGGTTGCAACACCGTCATCCACCTCTTCAGGGTGATCCCACCGATTTTCAGCGTGAAATGCAGATTGTACTACTCGCAGGTAGGCAATCATGGGATAGCATGCGCCGCACACGAGCGTTTAGCCGGAGGCTATGCGAGGGTATCGGAGCCGAGAAAAAGATTCTCTATCACTTACTTCACCATTATCACCACTTGGTGTACAATAAGGTCATGAAGCGTGCCACCATGACTTTGCCCGATGATTTGGCCCGGGCGGTCGAGAACTACCAGCGTGCGCAGGAAGCGCCTCCTGCCCTGACAGCCGTCGTGCAAGCTGCTTTGCGCCAGTATCTGGGCGAGCGTGGGTTTCTGCGAGTGCGCCGAACCTTGGACATCTCTCCGGCCAGCTCGGGGAGCGGACGCCACGACGTGAGCCAGGAACATGACCGCTACCTGGCAGGAACGCGGACTCCGTCGCAGAAATGAAGCAGCAAGCGGTGCTGGCAGACACGGGACCTCTGTATGCTGCAGCCGATCCGGATGACGCACACCACCGCCGGGCCCAACAGGAACTGCGGCGGTTGAGGCGCGAGAAGTGCGAAGTCGTGGTGGCTTACCCGACTCTCCTGGAAGCCTACACGCTGGTGCTATTTCGCCTCGGCAAGAGCACAGCCGCAAGCTGGTTGAACAACCTGGGCAGCGCGGTCCTGGCCAACCCCAGCCCGGAGGACTACCGGCAAGCTGTCACCAGAATCCAGGCTATGACGGATCAGCCAATCACGCTATTTGATGCGACGGTCGCGGTCTTAGCGACGCGTCTGGGGCTGGAAGTATGGACCTACGATCATCACTTTGACTTGATGCGCGTGGCGGTGTGGCGGTGATATAGCTACTGCACCACAATCTAATCCCTTACCTGTCCGCTTCCAAGGACTTCGTACTTCGAGGATGTTAATTCCGCCAGGGCAAAGGGCCCGCGGCAATGCAGCTTCTGGGTGCTAATCCCCATCTCAGCCCCAAAACCAAACTCGCCGCCATCTGAGAAGCGCGTAGAAGCATTCCAATACACCGCCGCCGAGTCCACGTAGCGCAGGAAACGGCGCGCATTCGCTTCGTCGCGGGTGACGATGGCCTCCGAGTGCTTGGTGGAATGCCGGTTGATGTGCGCGATGGCCGCATTCAGGTCCGGCAGCACACGAATTGCAATGCACAGCCGCAAATACTCTTCCTCCCAGTCCTGCGGTTGCGCTGACCTCACATTCATTCCCTCGGTCAGGCGGCAGGTCTGCTCATCGCCACGGACCTCTACCCCGCAGTCGAGCAGCTTTTTCACCACCCGCGGAACATAGTCCCCCGCGATACGCTCATGCACGAGCAATTTTTCCGCCGCGTTGCACACCGAAGGCCGCTGCGTCTTCGCGTTAATCACGATGCGGTCGGCCATCTCGAAGTCCGCCGACTCATCCACAAATACGTGACAATTTCCAGCCCCAGTCTCGATCACCGGCACTGCGGCATTTTCCGCCACGTAGGAGATCAACTCCGGGCCGCCGCGGGGAATGAGCACATCCACCAGGCCGCGCGCCTTGATCAGTTCCTGGACGGAATCGCGCGTGCTCGAGTCGAGCAATTCGATTGCGCCCTCGGGCACTCCCGGCACTCCGGCAAGAATCTCTACCAGTCGCTGATTGCTTTGAGCCGCTTCCTTGCCTCCACGCAGCACGATGGCGTTGCCTGTCTTCAGCGTCAGCGCCACCGTATCCACGGTCACGTTGGGCCGCGATTCGTAAATGATGCCCACCACCCCCAGAGGCACGCGTACTTTGCGAATGCGCAGCCCGTTGGGGCGCGTCCACTCTGCCAGGGTTTCATAGACGGGATCGGGCAGGTTGGCTATTTCGCGCACACCGCGTGCCATCTCAGTGATGCGCTCGGGATTGAGCAGAAAGCGGTCGCGCATCGCGCCTGAGAGCCCGGAAGATTCGAGATCCAGACGATTCGCTTCCAGGATGCTCTTCGTGGCGGCTTCGATCGCGTTCGCCATCACCAGCAGGATGGCGTTCTTCTGCGCCGACGAGAGCTGCGCCAGCCGGGCGGACGCTTCCCGCGCGCGCAGCAATTTGCCGCGAGTCGAAAGTGGTGTGCTGGTCGTGGTGGCCATCTCAGGACTTCCTGCGCCGGGGCGGGAAATAGGTTCCAATCTTGCCCTCCACCGCCCAGGGAATGGCGTGCGCATGGCTCCCATTCACGATCGCCACATGCACTCCGGCTTCACTGGCCGCCTTGGCGGCGCGCAGCTTGGAGCGCATCCCTCCCGTACCCAGCTTGCCGTGTCCGTTGCACAGCTTCTCCATCTTCGGAGTCACGTTGCGCACCGTGCGCAGCAGCCGCGGACGGGTCCCGTTGGGAATGTAGAATCCGTCCACATCGGTCAGCAGCAACAGCCAGTCGGCCTTCACCGCGGTAGCCAGCAGCGCACTGAGTTCGTCATTGTCGCCGAACGCACCCACCAGTTCGCGCACCGAGACGCTGTCGTTTTCATTGACGACCGGAACCACACCCAGCTTGATCAACTCGTGCAACGCATTCTGCAGATTCTTGTAGCGCAAGGGAGATGTGAAGTCGTCGCTCGAAACCAGCAACTGCGCCACCACCTTCTTGCCGAAGAAAAGCTGCTCGTAGGTGTGCATCAGCACGCTCTGGCCGACGGCGGCACAGGCCTGCATGAGCGGCACGTTCTGCGGCCTTTCGCTCAGGCCCAGGTTGGACATGCCCGACGCGATGGCGCCCGAGGTGACAATCAGATATTCGTTCCGAGAGAGATCGAACTGGTCCACCAGCGCCCGCATGCGCGCGGTATTGATGCGTCCTCCGGGCGCAATAAGGCTGGTGCCGACTTTGACGACAAGGCGCATGCCAACGGCTATTCAGCAATTCAGGCACCATTCCGGACCGCTGCTGGGCCCGGCTGCCGTTCTCTTTGCCAGACAGTGGTCTGGTGTGATTGCACAATAAGTGAAAAAGATTTCATGACAGGCGGTCGAAAGACGCCGTTTAGACTATTCCCATGGTGGTCCAGGACCCTACCCATCGCTTCTCCTCACGCGTAGAAAACTACGTTCGCTACCGCCCCGGATATCCGCCCGAAGTCCTCGATCTTCTGCGGCGCGAATGCGTACTCACACCCAGCTCGCTTGTGGCCGACATCGCGTCGGGCACCGGCATCCTCACCCGCATGTTTCTGGAGAATGGCAACCGCGTGTTCGGCGTGGAACCGAATGCCGAGATGCGAAAGGCGGGCGAGGAGTATCTCGCGGGCTTCCCCGGATTTGTGAGCGTCTCCGGAACCGCCGAAGCGACCACTCTTCCGGATCGCAGCATAGACATCGTCACCGCCGCCCAGGCCGCGCATTGGTTTGATGGCGAGAAAGCACGCCGCGAATTCATCCGCATTCTCAAGCCGGGGGGCTGGACTGTACTGGTGTGGAATGAACGCCGCACCGACTCGAGCGCCTTCCTACGTGCCTACGAGGCCATGCTGGTTACCCACGGCACCGACTACCAGGACGTGCGCCACGAACGGACCACCGCGGAAATCGGCGGGGTTTTCGCGCCTTCGCCCTACCAGGAACGATTGTTCGAGATGATCCAGGAATTTGATTACCCGGCGCTCGAAGGCCGGCTGCTGTCGTCTTCCTACACCCCGCAGCCAGGACACCCGAACCACGAGCCAATGCTGAAGGAGTTGCGTCGCATCTTCGAAATCCACCAGATGAAAGGCCGCGTCTCCTTCGAGTACGATACCCGCGTGTATTACGGACGACTGGCCTGAGGGATTGTTGATTCTTGATTGTTGATTGTTGATTGAAAAATCCCTCCACAGCAGCCTTCAATCGACAATCAAGAATCAACAATCAACAATTCCGTGAGGTCGCCTTGCCCGACGAGAAATCCTTCCACATGTCTCCCGACGATTTCCGCCGTCACGGCCACGCCGTGGTGGACTGGATCGCCGACTACTACTCCCGTATCGAGACCTTCCCTGTACTCTCCCGCGTGGAGCCCGGGCAGATTCGCGCCTCGCTCCCGCTCCAGCCACCGGCGAAAGGCGAATCCGTCGAAACCATGCTGCGCGATGTCGAAACCCTGATCCTCCCCGGCGTCACTCACTGGCAGTCGCCGAATTTCTATGCCTATTTCCCGTGCAACGCCTCGGGGCCCGCGATTCTCGGAGACCTGCTGTCCTCGGGCCTGGGCGTGCAGGGCATGCTATGGGCAACCAGTCCAGCCTGCACCGAACTGGAGACCCACGTTCTCGACTGGCTGGTCGGCATGCTCGCTCTGCCGCAGAAATTTCTTTCCAGCAGCAGCGGCGGCGGCGTGATCCAGGACACGGCTTCGAGCGCCTCGCTCTGTGCGCTGCTGGCCGCCCGCGAGCGCGCCACCAATTTCTCCAGCAACCGCCGCGGATGCGATGGAAAACTCGTCGCCTATACCTCCAGCCAGGCGCACTCTTCGATCGAGAAGGCCGTGCAAATTGCCGGCCTCGGCGGCGACCACCTGCGGCTCATCCCAGTGGACAAGAACTTCGCCATGCAGCCCGACGCGCTGGGGCGCCAGATCACCACAGACCGGCAGGCCGGACTCGTGCCCTGCTTCGTGGCCGCCACGGTGGGGACAACATCTTCCAACGCGATGGATCCGGTTGCCGAAATCGGTCGCATCTGCTGCGAGCACAACCTCTGGCTGCACGTGGATGCCGCCATGTCCGGCACCGCCGCGCTCTGTCCTGAGTTCCGCCACATTCACAACGGGCTCGAGCTCGCTGACAGCTACTGCTTCAATCCCCACAAGTGGATGTTCACGAACTTCGATTGCGATTGCTTCTACGTAGCCGACCGTAAGGCGCTCATTCAGACGCTCAGTGTCCTGCCGGAATATCTGCGCAATAAGGCAACCGAGTCGGGTGCAGTGATTGATTATCGCAACTGGCAGATTCCGATGGGCCGCCGTTTCCGCGCGCTGAAACTCTGGTTTGTGATCCGGCACTACGGCGTGGAAGGCCTCCAGCATCACGTGCGCGAGCACGTCCGCCTGGCCCAGCAGTTCGCCGATTGGGTTCGCCACGACGCCCGTTTCGAATTGGCGGCGCCCGTGCCGTTGAACCTGGTCTGTTTCCGCCACAGAGGCGGAGACGAAGCCAATCAAACCTTGATGGATCGCCTGAACCGCAGCGGCGATCTCTACCTCACGCACACTCGTCTGAACGACCGCCTCACCTTGCGCCTGTGCGTCGGGCAGACCAACACCGCGGAGCGCCACGTGGAGCACGCGTGGAAGAGGATTCAGGAGGAAGCTGCGAGTTTGCCTTAGAGACGCAGCTTGCTGCGTCTGGCACTTCCAATACTGGAGACGTAGCAAGCTACGTCTCTACGGGGCATTACTTCTCTCCCACCGCCGCGGATCGGACGGTCGTTGCCGAGGCGGACTGAGGTGCCCGGGCCTGCGGCTTGGGTTCGGCCTCGGGCGCAGTGGCGGCTGTTCCTCGAGCTTTTCGGACGATGTACTTACCGGGTCCGGCCAGGAAGCGAGCCAGCACATCGGCAACCTGCTCGAGCAGAACCCGGTCCTCGGCGCCAAAGGCGTTTTCGCGATCGCTCTCTACTGCCAGAACACCCAGTTCCCGCGTCGCCAGCTTGATCGAAACCAGAATCTTCGACTGCGTTTCCGCCAGCGCCACCTGCCCGGGATGCTGGTCCCGGCCAGCCTCCAGCAGTTGCTGCGGCGTGTTTTTGCCGACCGCCAGATAGATACCCATCCACGTGTAATGGCGGCCGTGGCAGAGCAGTTCGATAACATCTTCCAGCGGAGAATGGTGAAAGGAAGGCTTGTTCGCAGCGAGCACACGCTTAACTTCTGCGAGCAGTTCGCGGGCGGAACGATAGGTTTTCACGTTTGAGTCCTGACCGGCAAAGATTTGGGAATTCGTGGCTAGTCTAGCCGCCGGGAGAACCACGGTCAACGATTAAGCCGTAGCGCCGGCGTCCCGCCGGCCGCCACAGTGCTTGTCCGCCACGAGGCCCGTAGGAAATCCTTGGCCTGCCACCAAGTATGCATGAGCCGTCTGCATCGTGGCCGGCGGGACGCCGGCGCTACGGCGGTCTCACTTCCGCTTCTCCAGGTCCTTCGGCTGGTCGGGAGGTGGAGGAGGAATCGACGAGGCCGGCCGCATACCTGTGGCCGTCGCGTTGGCCGGGGCCGCGGGGTTTACGCCAAAATCCCAGACGTAAAGGTTCATGCCTTGTTTGCCCAGCATCTCGACCACGGCATACTCCCCGGGCGTGAGCGGGCTGGTGGGGGTCACTTTCACCCAGCCGCCGGTGAGCTGCTCGGATGTGGTCGGAACCAGCTTTTGCTCCTGGCTGACCTTGCCGTACACCGCGATCTTGATGTCGCCCACGATGCGCTTGTCGCCCTTGGCCTGCAGGCGCACAATGCGGAACCGGTCCCAGGGCTCCTCCGGTTGTTGGACGTTATGCACCGGCATCTGGGGCTCCGTGGTGGCGTTGTCGCTCTGGTCCTGTTGTTCGACATTCGCGTAGATTGCCGGCAGCGCGGCATGCGATTGAACCTTCGCGTGCGTTCCGGGAATCTCGATGGTCTGTTTGGCGCTGGCGATAGGATTGATCGTCGCCCGCAGAATGTTTCCTTTCATGTTCTTGTTGAGCTGGCCGCCCTGCTGCTGCAATTCCACCAGCTCGGGCTGGCCCTGGAAGGTGTCGAGTAACATGATGCCGCCTTCCTCGGGCAGGCGCAGGCCGGGCGCGACCTGGGGCGTCTTGAGCTCTTCGGCCTTGCGTTCCGCCTCCAGCTCCTTGTCGAGTTCCACCGCCTCCGGGGCGGACTTCCCGGCGGCGCGGTCTTTCTCAAACTGCTCCGTTGCCGCCCAGTCCACCAGGTCTTTGGGCACTTCTTCCCACTCGTTGCGCTCGGCGCTGAGATAGCGGACGCGGTCGCCCTTCACCTCATACTTGGTGACCAGTTGGTAGGAGCCGTCTTTCAGGATCAGCCGCTTGGCAAGTTCCTGGGCGGTGGCCTGGCAGACCAGAAAAGCACAAGCCCCAACGATAAGTACGGACAGAAAACGTGATGTGGCCCTGCGCCGCATATCACCATTATCGGTCGGATAGAGCCTTCTTGCACTACATTTGGATGCAGGCTGCGACGCAGGCTGGTGGTCCAGGATGGCCGCGCTGCGGTTTTCAGCGGGCCGGCGGAGTGGATCGGTATGGGCTGCGGGTCGGCTGAAACTAGGCCTTCTGCAGGACCCACTCCAAGGTTTTTTCCTGAAATTGAAATCCGTACCGTTGCCAGGGAGCACCGGGTGACTCTTGGCGAACCACGCGCGCCCGGCCCACATAGCGCTCTGCTCCGCCCACCAGAAAAACTTCGACGATCGCATCCTTGACCAGGGGCTGCGCGCAATTACAGAGGAACCCTTCCGCACTCACATTCTCGGTGGCAGTCAACTCTTCAAATGTTTTCCCGCTGGCGTCGGTCCCCCGCAGTTTCAGCGTGACCCGCATGCGGACGCGCACGCTCGACCGGCGCTCCGGCCGCTTGTTCAGCAGTTCGGCACCCAACCTGCGCTTGAGTTCGACAAAATCCACGGGCTTCTCGAAGTAAGCAGTTGCACCCAGGTTTTCGCAGTGCTCCTTATACTTCGCTGCCGACTCCCCGCTAATCACGAATATGGGGGTCAGGCCTGTATAGCTGAGGGAATGGAAACTCTGACACAGCTCGAATCCCGAGAACTTTGGCATCATTAAGTCCAGCAGGATGGCGTCAGGTTTATGTTCCAACGCCAGTCCGAGAGCTTGCTCCGGATTCCCGGTGTCGATGATTTCGTAGGTGTCCGCCAAACGCTTGCGCAGCAGACCGCGCATGGCTGGGTCGTCGTCCACGATCAGGATTTTCTGCATGCGATGCCCCCGATGAAAAAGATCGATGCTACGACCATGGCTGAATCATTTGGTTGCAGCCGCCAGCACACTGCCCAACGCCTCCCGGATCTTGCTTGCCAAGCCGTCACGCGTAAAGGGTTTCATCAGAAAAAAACTGCCGGGTTCGAGAACCGCATGGCCGGCGACGGTCTTGCCAGTATAGCCCGACATGTACACCGTTCTGATCTCGGGGCGTTGCTGGGTTAGTTGCTGGGCCAGCAGGGGGCCGCTCATTCCGGGCATTACCACGTCGGTCAGCAACAGGTGGATGGTGGGCTTGTACTGCTGACTGGTTTGCAAGGCATCTTTGCCATCTTTCGCCACCAGCACGGTGTAGCCGCTGCGCTCGAGAAGATTGCGCGTTAAGTTCCGGAGACCGTCTTCATCTTCCACCAGCAGCACGGTTTCAGTCCCTCGCAGGGAGGTGCTTAGGTTGGCACGCGGCTGCTCGGGCGCGATGGTTTCCGGCACACTGGGGAGGTAAACCTTGAAAGTAGTGCCGACACCGGGCTCGCTGTATACGTTGATGTATCCGCCGCTCTGCTTGACGACTCCATAAACCATGGAGAGCCCGAGTCCGGTGCCCTTGCCTTTCTCCTTGGTGGTAAAGAAAGGTTCAAAGATCTGGGCTTGCGTGGCAGCGTCCATGCCAACGCCCGTGTCGGTCACGGTAAGGCACACGTAAGGGCCGGTTTGAACCGGGTAGGGAGAGCTCTGGGCAAAGGCTTCGTCGATTTCGGCATTGGCGGTCTCCAGCGATAGCTTCCCCCCCTGCGGCATGGCATCGCGGGCGTTTACCGCCATATTCAGGATGACTTGTTCGATCTGCCCTTGATCGGCCTTGACTCTTCCCAGCCCCGGTTGCAGAACCGCAGTCAGCTCAATGTCTTCGCCAATCAGCCGCCGGAGCATTTTTTCGACCTCGGTGATCACTACATTCAAATCGAGGACCTTGGCTTCCAACACCTGCTGGCGACTGAAGGCGAGGAGCTGGCGGGTCAATCCCGCAGCCTGTTTTCCCGCGCGCAGGATCTCGTCCACGCTGTCACGCAGCGGATCGTCCTTCTGTACTCCTTCCTCCAGAATCTCACCGTAGCCAATGATGACCCCGAGCAGGTTATTGAAGTCGTGAGCGACCCCTCCGGAGAGCCGACCCACGGCCTCCATTTTCTGTGCCTGATGAAACTGCTGTTCCAGACGCCGGCGCCCGGTAATGTCGCGGTTGACGATGACCAGTTTCTCGACTTTCCCGTCGCTGTCCAGGATGGTGCTTGCCGTAGACTCCAGAGCGCACCAGCTGCCATCCTTGTGGCGCATCCGGTATTCAATTCTCCGCCCTACACCGGTGGTGAGGGCTCCTTTGGCTGCTTCCTGGACCAGCGCGCGATCGTCGGGATGGATTTGTTCCAGCGACGATGTGAGCCGGAGTTCTTCCGGACTATAGCCCAGAACCCTCTGATAGGCCGGACTGTTGTAGAGTCGATGGCCCTCGGCATCCACCACGGCGATCAAGTCGGCGGCATTCTCCGTGATCAGCCGGAAAAGCTCCTCGCCCTCAATCAGTCGCCGGCTCATGCGGTGAATCTGAAGCTGCTGATAAACCGTGTAGAGGTCGAATAGCAGGACCAGGCCCACCAAGCCACGGGCGGCATAAGACAAGTCCGGGAAACGGAGATCTCCTCCTCCCGGATGCACCATGGGGAACACGAACGAAACAATGCCCAAGGTCAACAGGAGAGTGACCAGAACCGCAGACGACCAGAGCCACCACTCGCGCAGCTCGATCTTGCGCATTCCAGCCCGAACCCCGCTGGGGGTAGCTGAACTGGGGGTGTTGGGGTCCCTTGAACCGGTTTGCTTCATACTTCCGGAGACCCGTCCGCGGAAAGCACTCTTCTCCTTCAGCAGTTGTTTCAATATTATGGAAAGACCATACACAGCAACAAACCTCCTCCACCGCAGCGCGCAGAGAGCGTGAGAGAGGGCTTATCCCAGAAAAACGGGACCAAGCTGATCCGGCTCTAAAATCCGCCCAAGCAACACGTTGCGGAGCATTTCATGCCACGGCATAGCCATCCCTGCCCCTCAGACACAATGCTAGAGAAACACTCTCGAAACGCCCTGTGATATCGATCACGGAGGAGGTGACGCTCGTAACCCGTTCTATGGTCAAAATACTCAAGTTTGGCAGCAAACTGCGCCGCTTCTCCATGGCATCGGTTTGAACAGACGATATGGAGGTGCTCCCTGCCTGGGGTGGCGCCGGCACCACCTCTGTTTTCCTGGAATTGCTGGCATCTCTTTCCGAGCCATTCTTTTCCACAACCTTTTCTGGCATAATTGGTCGTGCACCCATCCTGCACAAAATTCCAAAGACAATTTAGGGCGAGGAAGCGATGTCGGCGAAGTACATCTTTGTAACCGGCGGTGTGGTGTCTTCTCTGGGCAAAGGGCTGGCAGCGGCCTCCATCGGCTGCCTGCTGGAAAGCCGTGGGCTCAAGGTCAACCTGATGAAGTTCGATCCCTACCTCAACGTGGATCCGGGTACCATGTCGCCCTTCCAGCACGGAGAGGTTTTCGTCACCGACGATGGCGCCGAGACCGATCTCGACCTCGGCCACTACGAACGCTTCACTCACGCCAAGCTGTCCCGCGATAACAACTGGACCACCGGCCGCATCTACGAGCAGATCATCGCCAAGGAGCGCCGCGGCGACTATCTCGGCAAGACCGTGCAAGTCATTCCCCACGTCACCAACGAGATCAAGGCCGCCATGAAGAAGGTAGCGCAGGACGTGGACGTCGCTATCGTGGAGATCGGCGGCACAGTCGGTGATATCGAGTCCCTGCCCTTCATGGAGGCCATCCGCCAGATGCGCCAGGAACTGGGCCGCGAACACACCCTGTTCATGCATGTCACGCTGGTGCCGTTTATCGCCGCCGCCCAGGAGCTCAAGACCAAGCCCACACAGCACTCCGTGAAAGAACTGCTGAGCATCGGGATTCAGCCCGACATCCTCCTTTGCCGCACCGATCGCTTCCTCTCGAAAGACATCAAGTCCAAGATCGCGCTCTTCTGCAACGTGGAGGAAGAAGCGGTCATCACCGCCAAAGATGTCGCTTCCATCTATGAGGTGCCGCTGGTGTTCTCGCGTGAAGGTGTGGACACGCTGGCCCTCAAGTACCTGCACCTCGACGCCAAGGAACGGAACCTGAAGGACTGGGAGGAACTTGTCCACCGGGTCTACAACCCCAAGGCCGAAGTGACGATTGGCATCGTCGGCAAATACGTTGAGTACGAGGATTCCTACAAGTCGCTGAAAGAGGCGCTGGTCCATGGAGCGCTGGCCCACAACCTGAAGCTGAACCTGAACTGGATTGAAGCCGAGGGCCTCGACACCGGAGATAAGACTTACGAAGAACAACTCTCCGACTACGACGGCATCCTCGTACCCGGCGGTTTTGGAAAACGCGGCATCGAGGGCATGCTGATCGCCATCCGCTATGCTCGCGAGAAGAAGGTCCCATACTTTGGCATTTGCCTGGGCATGCAGACGGCGTGCATCGAGTTCGCCCGCAACGTGTGCGGCCTGGCGGATGCCAACTCCAGCGAGTTTGATCCCGCTACCCCGCATCGCGTGATCTACAAGCTGCGCGAATTGCGTGGCGTGGAGGAACTCGGCGGCACCATGCGCCTGGGCGCGTGGACGTGCAAGATCGAGCCCGAAACTCTCGCCTACAGAATCTACGGCAAGCTCGAAATCAGCGAGCGTCACCGCCATCGCTACGAATTCAACCGCGAGTACGAAGGCACGCTGACCGCAGGCGGGCTGCGCATCTCGGGCTCAACTCCCGACGGAACCTACGTGGAAATGGTTGAACTTCCCGACCATCCGCACTTCATCGGCTGCCAGTTCCACCCCGAATTCAAGTCGAAACCGTTGGAGCCGCATCCGCTGTTCAGGTCGTTCGTGGGTGCGGCCTATGAGCAGGGCTTGAAACGCCGGGCCGAGAAAGCTGCCGCCGAGGTGGAGATGTTCCATCGTCCGGAAAAAGTAGGAAGAAGATAGGCAACCGCCGTGCGGCGGTGAAAAACTGAGAACCGGGAACTGCGAACTGACAACTGCTTTCCAACTCGAAAACGTCCGCATCGGAGACGGCGGCCTGTTCCTGATCGCCGGACCCTGCGTAATCGAAAGCGAAAAGCACGCCCTCTTCATGGCCGAGGTCATCAAGGGCGTCACCCGCTCGCTTAACTTGCCCTTCATCTTCAAAGCTTCCTACGATAAGGCCAATCGAACCTCCATTCGCAGCTTTCGTGGCCCCGGCCTCGCCGAAGGGCTGCGCATTCTGAAAAAGGTCAAGGACGAAGTTCACGTCCCGGTGCTCACCGATGTGCATGAGGTTCAGGACGTCTCCAAGGTCGCCGAAGTCGCCGACGTGCTTCAGATTCCTGCTTTCCTCTGCCGCCAGACGGATCTGGTCGTGGCCGCGGCTATGAGCGAGCGCGTGGTGAACATCAAGAAGGGCCAATTCGTTTCCCCGTGGGACATGAAGCACATCGTCGAAAAATGTCACACCGCGGGCAACGATCGCGTGTTCGTCACCGAGCGCGGATCGAGCTTCGGCTACAACAATCTGGTCGTAGACATGCGCTCGCTGGCCATCATGCGCAAATTCGCGCCCGTGGTGTTCGACGCCACCCACTCGGTGCAGTTGCCCTCAGCTTCACACGGCGATGAAGATCAACCCCCAGCGAGCGGCGGTCAACCGGAATTCATCCCAGTGCTGGCCCGCGCTGCCGTCGCCGCCGGCGTGGACGGCGTGTTCCTGGAAGTCCATGACAATCCCAAGGAAGCCAAGTCCGACGGGGCCAACGCGCTGGAATCCACCAAGCTGCGCGGGGTCCTGAAGGAATTGCTGGCCGTGCACGGGGCGCTGGCGGGAGCGCATCTGACACCGTAGCCTGATCCCCCGCTTCCGAATCTGCTACCATCCCAATCTCATCAGACGCCTGGGCCATGCTGACTTTTGCTGCCATTGCCGGCCTCGTAATCATCCTCGCCGTCCTGCTGGACGCCTTTGAAACCGTCGTCCTGCCGCGTCGCATTACCCGCCATTTCCGGCTGACCGCGTGGTTCTACCGCAACACCTGGCGGCCCTGGGTGAAGCTGGCGCAGCGCATCCAATCACCCAACCGGCGGGAAGCTTTTCTCAGCTACTTCGGCCCCTTGTCTCTCATTCTCTTGCTGGTGTTCTGGGCGGCGGGCCTCATCTTCGGTTTTGCCTTGCTGCAGTACGGAGCCGGCGAGCATGTAAGACTCGGCGATGAGCCCATCACGTTTGGGATTCTGGTCTATCACAGCGGCGAGACGTTCTTCACCCTGGGATATGGTGACATCGTTCCCAGCAACGGATTCGCCCGAGCGTTGGCGGTGATTGAAGCCGGCATGGGATTCGCCTTTCTGGGCGTGGTGATCGGCTACCTGCCGGTGGTCTATCAGGCGTTTTCCACTCGGGAGCTTGAGATCTCCAAGCTCGACTCCCGCGCCGGTTCGCCTCCCACTGCCGGCGAATTGCTCGCCCGGCTGGGCTGCTGCCCGGACCAGATCGTGCTGGACCAAATTTTTCGCGACTGGGAACACTGGTCAGCCGACCTTCTGGCCAATCATCTCTCGTATCCCGTGCTCAGCTTTTTCCGCTCTCAGCACAGCAACCAGTCTTGGCTGGGTGCGCTCACCGTGATGCTGGACGTCACGGCGCTGGTCATGACCGGAATTGAGGGTATAACTCAGGACCAGGCCAAACTTACCTTTGCCATGGCGCGGCATGCCGCAGTGGATCTGGCACAGGTGGTCAATGCGCGCTACGATCCGCATGCCGAGAACCGTTTGACCAACGAGGAATTCGAGCAACTGCGGCAAGCCCTGGCCGCCAGCGGATTGACCTTGCGCCAGGATGATGACGCCGATCAGAAGCTGGCCAAACTACGCTCCATGTACGAGCCCTACGTGCAAGCGATCGGCCGCAACATGCTGATCACGCTGCCGCCGTGGATACCATCAGAAAAGAAACGAGACAATTGGCAGGGCGGGCCCTGGGACAAGATCATTCAGGCCAAAGGCCTGGGCGAACTGGGCAAACCCGCTAGGGTGAGGGACGAGCACTTCTAGCGGTCAGCATTCAGCACTCAGCATTCGGCATTCAGCCCTTTGAGGTGCCTGCATTTACCTGCACAAGTCCAGAGTGGCTGAATGCTGAGTGCCGAATGCTGAGTGCTCGCCCTTGCGTGCTAACATCCTTTGTCTCGATGAAACACATTGGCGAAAACGTGGTGCGCATCGAAGCCGAGGCGCTGCGCGCGCTGGCCGACCGCATCGCCGGCCCCATGGCGGACGCTTTTACCCGTGCCGTGGAGCTGATCTATGGCTGCAGCGGACGCGTGGTAGTCACGGGCATGGGCAAGAGCGGCATCATCGCCCGCAAGATCGCCGCCACCTTGAGCTCCACCGGAACCCCCGCCCTGTTTATGCACCCGGTGGATGCAGTGCACGGCGATCTGGGAATGGTGGTTCGCGGGGACGTGGTGCTGGCCCTTTCCTCGAGCGGCGAGACCGAAGAGATCCTGCGCCTGCTGGCCACCATCAAGCGCCTGCAAGTGCCGCTGATCAGCATGACCGGTGACACAATTTTTCCCTCGTCACCCCGAGCGGAGTCGAGGGACCTTGCGTCGGGCCGCCTGTCCACCGTAGCCGCCGCGGCGGATGTTGCGTTGGACTGCTCAGTCGCCAAGGAAGCCTGCTCGCTGGGCCTGGCGCCAACTGCTTCGACCACGACCATGCTGGCACTCGGCGACGCACTGGCCATGGCGCTCTCGGAGAAGCGCGGCTTCAAAGAAGAAGATTTTGCCAACCTGCATCCCGGAGGCAAGCTGGGCAAGCGGCTGGCCCGGGTCGAAACGCTGATGCACTCGCGCGACGCGATCCCCCGCGTTACTCCGCACACGAAAATGCCGGATGTGATCTACGAAATGTCGCGCAAAAAACTGGGCGTGACCACCGTGGTCGAAGGCGAAAAACTGGTGGGAATCATCAGTGACGGCGACTTGCGCCGCCTGCTGGAAAAACGCGGCAAAGACGTGCTTGATCTCACCGCCGCCGAGTGCATGACCCGGAACCCGAAAACCATTGCCCCCGGAGAATTCGCCGCCACAGCGATCGCCATCATGGAAGAAAAGAAGATCACGTCGCTGGCGGTGGTGGACGGCGACGGCAAGCTCGAAGGCATCGTCCACCTGCACGATTTGTGGGGAACGGAAATGATGTAGGAAATTTGGTAATTTGGTAATCGGGTGATTCTGTAATTTCATCGAGAGGCGGGCTTCCAAATTACAAAATTACCCGATTACCAAATTACCCAATTGCGAGATGTCCCATGTATCACTACGATCCCAACACCGCGCTCGAAGAACTGACCGAAGACGCAACTCTCCCCAACCCGGTCCACGTGCGCGACATGATTCTGCGCAAGCGGCTCGGCCCCGACAAATCGCTGGAGTTGAACCGGCTGTTCGTTGAGTACCAGAAGTTCTTCGGCGAGACCCAGAAGCTGGGGAAAGAGATCTTGCGGCAGCTGGCCACGTAGGATCTGCACAGCCCACGTAGCGGCGGACTCCCCATCCGCCAGCGGGTGAGGTTCGCCCGCAAGCTTGCCGATGTGATTCCAAGAGGAGCCTATGAGCACTCGATCAACAATCTGCTTGGGCGAAAGCAGTGGCAAGTCCGTTCACATCTACTGGGAGCTCGCTGACCGAGAGATAGAAAGCGGTCGAATGATGAAGGCACCGGTCTACATCGCCGTAGACGACGGGGACGCGGATCAAGAACTCGCCATCCGATTGCCGAAGGATATTGCCATCCGACTCTTAACGATCCTCAGTAACAGATACGCCGAAGAAGTTGGTCAAGTCCTCTAGCTCGGCTGGGCGGACGAGGTCGTCCGCCCCTACGTGAGCATTGCAGATCCTATCGGTTGACGACTTCTCTCCTCGCACAATCATTTACAATGACTGATTCCACGTCGAAACGAGGCGCACTCGGTACTCGCAACCCGGTACTCGGTACTAAGAAAACTATGCATCGCTGGTTCGAACTCTTTATCCCCACACTACGCGAGGCCCCGGCCGACGCTGAGGTCGCCAGCCACAAGTTCCTGGTCCGTGCCGGCTATATCCGCCAGCTTTCGGCCGGGGTGTACTCCTATCTTTTCCTGGGTCAGCGCTCGTTCAACAAGATCATCGGCATCGTGCGCCAGGAGATGGACAAAATCGGGCAGGAATTCTACCTGCCGGCGCTGCATCCGCGCGAGTTGTGGGAAGAAAGCGGGCGCTGGGCGGTCATGGGCGACACCATGTTCCGGCTCAAGGACCGCAAAGGCGCGGACTACTGCCTGGGTATGACCCACGAAGAAGTCATGACCTCGATCGCCCGCAAGGAACTGCGCAGCTACAAGCAGTTGCCGCAGATCTGGTACCAGATCCAGAACAAGTTTCGCGATGAGGCTCGGCCCAAGTCCGGCCTGCTGCGGGTGCGGCAGTTCACGATGAAGGACTCGTACTCGTTCGACATCGATCCCGCCGGACTCGACGTCTCCTACCGGAAGCATTACGACGCCTACTGCCGCATTTTCGACCGTTGCGGACTGAAGTACATGGTCGTGGAAGCCCATTCCGGCGCAATGGGCGGCTCGCAGTCGCACGAGTTCATGGTGCGTACACCGGCGGGCGAGGACCAGATCGTGAGCTGCGAAAGCTGCAGCTACGCGGCGAACATGGAGAAGGCCGCCTCCAAGCTGGCGCCGGTCGAAGACCTGGCCGTCACGGGCGATGGCAATCCAGTGGAAGTGCACACCCCGGGCCAGAAAACCATTGAAGAGGTGGCGCGGTTTCTGGGGGTGTCGCCCAAGAACAAGATCAAGACCTTGGCGCTGATCGCGAACGAAACTGATGCGAAAACCGGGAAACCGAAGGCGCGCGCCGTCGTTGTGCTGTTGCGCGGCGATCATCAACTCAATGAGGCCAAGTTGTCCACTGCGCTGGCCGGTAAAGAAACGCGTGCCATGCAGGAAGACGAGATTCGCCAGGTCTTTCACTCGCCGGCGGGTTTCCTTGGCCCTGTCGGTCTCAGCAACGTAGCCGTCGCCACCAACGGCGTGTTCGGCGAAGGCGCCATCCTGCTGGTGGACACGGCCCTCGAGGGACGCAAGAACCTGATCTCCGGCGCCAACAAGGAAGACTACCACCTGAAAAACGTGACGCCGGGCCGCGACTTCCAGCCCACCGCCTACGCCGACTTGCGCAGTGTGACCGCCGGCGAAGCCTGCCCCAACTGTGGCGGCCAGCTCCGCATCGATACCGCGGTCGAGATCGGGCACATCTTCAAACTGGGCTACAAGTATTCCCAATCCATGGGCGCGCGGGTGCTGGACCGCAACGGCAAGGAAGTCACGCCCATCATGGGCAGTTACGGCATTGGCATGGAGCGCATCCTGACCGCGGCCGTCGAGCAGAACAATGACGAGAACGGCTTCTGGCTGCCGCCGCAGATCGCCCCTTTCGAGATTGTGGTCACTCCCACCAACGTGAGGGATGAGATGCTGACGAACACCGCCGAGGACATCGCCCGCCGCCTCGAGGCTGCCGGATTCGAGGTGTTACTGGACGACAGGGACGAACGGCCAGGGGTCAAGTTCAAGGACGCTGACCTAGTGGGCATACCCTTTCGTGTCACCGTGGGCAAAAAGGTTACCGAAGGTACCGTGGAGGTCGTTCGCCGCTCGACTCGGGAAATGCTGGATGTTAGCATCGCCGCAATAACCGAGTACTTTGAGAAGCTTCTGAGGCCGGCGCGCTAGTGGGGGCGGCATGACGCGCGGCCGAAGGTGGAGCGCGTTATGGGAACGATTAGACTTGGGATCGGAATCTTCGTTATTGTGGCGGTGGTGTACATGTGCGCCGAGTTGATTCCGCCTTACTTCTCGAACTACGAGTTCCAAGACGTCATCAAGAATGAGGCCACCCTCGCCACCTACAGCACCAAGCCCGAGGACGCCATCCGCGACACCATCTTCAAGAAGGCACAAGACCTGGAGATCCCGCTCAGCAAGGACGACATCAAGGTACATCGGGTCGGTCCCCAGGGAACCGGCTCGATCAGCATCGAAACCCACTACACGGTGCATGTCGACCTGCCTGGTTATCCCCTGGACCTCCAGTTCGATCCCTCTACCAAGAACACGGGTGCATTCTAGACAAGTTCGCTTCTCTCACGGCGTGAGAACCTCCCCGGGTAAGGGCCACTTACGTTCGTAACCTTGTGCTGGCTTTCGGTAACCCCCTAACATTCACCCAGGCGCACCTCCAAGCGGGAACACAGAGAGCAACGGGGGCACCGCGTCCTTTCACCAACAGAATCGCTTTTGTGGAGATGATGTGATGACACCGAAATTCAGAGCCCTCTGCCTGGTTCCAGTATTCGTGGCCGCGCTTTTCCTGACCGGATGCAGCAAATTTAGCTGCCCGACGACCTCGCTGGGTTCAACCGGCAGTGGAGGTGGAAAGGGCGGGGTCAATACCGGGGGCAATCTTTGCGGCTCGGGCGGAATCAACGGTACCGAAGCGGCTCTGGTTTATTTCCCGAACGTGGACAGCACGGGAGCGCTGGACATTGATGGCGCAGTGCTGACTACGTCCGGCCAGTTCGCGCAATTGACAGCCACGCCGCCCAACACCACCGGTCAGAGCACGGATGACATGACGATCGTGGCAGGAAAGTTCCTGTACGTTCCCTTCGCCGATACGAATGCGGTAGAAGGTTTCTCGATCGACCATACCACCGGGGCGCTGAGCCCGATCCCCGGCAGCCCCTTCGCGCTCACTACCGGTACCGCCGATACGGCGGTTGCCGATCCGCAAGGCCGATTCCTTTTCGTCGGCAGCGAAATCTCGGGACTGATTTCCGTATTTCAGATCGATGCCACGACTGGGGCGCTGACCGAGGCCCCAGGATCGCCGTTCAGCAGCTTCAACCTTTTCTTCGCTGATAGCCTCACTGTGGACGGAACCGGAAACTTCCTCTACGCGGGCCAGTTGCTTTCTTCCACTCCTCTAGATGCGTTCTCGATTGATCAGAATAACGGCGCCCTCTCCGAGATTGGGGCCTTTAATCTTGGTGTGGCGCAGTTGCATGCCGATCCGAGTGGGAAATTCCTCATGGGGGTCGCCGAGATACAGGACCAGTTCACCTTCGCCTCCGACCAGCACATTTACGTCTTCGCGATTGATTCCGTTACCGGAGCACCCTCTCCGGTCGCTGGTTCGCCGTTCGCGACCACGTCCGCGCCGTTTGATTTCGCCATATCTCCCAACGGTGAGTTTGTCTACGTCGTCGGCAACGACCTCAGCGGCAACATCGCCGCTCTTGAAGGCTACCAGCTCGACACCACGACGGGCGCGCTCACCGCACTGCCGGGCTCTCCCTTCACCGGCCTTCCGACCGATCTGATCCAGTGCAAGTTTGAACAGGGCGGAGGAGAAATGTTTTGTAGCAGTAGCTCGTTGGGTAATTTCTCCGTACTGACGACCAACCCTTCCACGGGCGCTGTCACGAACACCGTGCCGGATTTGGCGGTTCCTCTGAGCTTCCCCTTCGCGGTCACGGACTAATCCAGCGGAATCAGGTCCCGCCAGCTTCGTCGGGAAACCCCGAAGCTGGCGTACCTGGCTGCACAACCCGAGCGCGGCAAAACCCGGGCTGCCGGGTTAGAATAAGTCATCCCTTCCCGAAGTCGGTCTGTGAGATATCGGCCTCTGCGTCTGGCGCGAGGAAGAGGATTTTCTTGGTCTGGGACAACCGGGCTCGTGCGCTCCCTTATCTAATGCAGTAGAGGCGACTCCCCATCTAACGTGGCTGTCAAACTCAAGATCCCGAAAGGCAACCCCGGCGGAAAACGCGGCAAGGGCCTATTTTCTCGCGATCCGGTGATCCGGGCTGCCCTAACCGTCTTCCTGGTCGCAGCGGTCCTCCTGGTGGGATGGTTCTCTTACTACTACGTCAAGTACGACCGCATCATCGATCAGAAGTTCAAAGGCCAGGTCTTCAGCAACTCCGCCAAGATTTATGCCATTCCCCACGCGGTACGGGCCGGCGAGAAGCTTGAGGCCAAAGACATCGCGACGCAACTGCGGCGGGCCGGCTATACCGACAAGGATGGCCAGTCCCCCATGGGCAGCTACCGCCTGCTCGAACATGGCATTGAGATCAAGCCGGGACCTGACTCTTACCACAGCCCCGAGCCCGCCAAGATTCACTTTCAGGACGGCGCCGTAGACAAGATCACCGGCAGCGCCGGCGATCTCGACGGCTACGAACTGGAACCGCAGTTGGTGACCGCCCTGTTTGACGCCGAGCAGCGCTCCAAGCGCCAACTGGTCAAGTACGACGACATCCCTAAGGTGATGGTGGATGCCGTGCTGGCCATCGAGGACCGCCGCTTCTTCCAGCATGGTGGAGTGAATTTCATACGCCTGGGCGAGGCCGCATGGGTGGACCTGACTCACCAGAAGCATGAGCAAGGCGGCTCCACCATCACCATGCAGCTCTCCCGCGCGTTCTTTCTGACCCCGGAGAAGACCGTCAAGCGCAAGCTGGCGGAAATGATGATTGCGCTGGAGCTGGAACAGAAGTTCAGCAAGCAGCAGATCTTCGAGTTCTATGCCAACCGCGTCGATCTAGGACAGCGGGGTTCGTTCACCATCAGCGGCTTTGCGGAAGCGTCGCGTGCCTACTTCAACAAAGATCTCAAGGACATCTCCCTGCCCGAGGCGGCACTGATTGCCGGAATCATCCAGGCGCCCAGCTATTTGTCCCCCTACCGGCACCCCGAGCGGGCGCTGGAGCGCCGCAACCTGGTGCTCGACAGCATGGTGGACACCCACGCCATCACCAAGGCTGACGCGGAGAAGGCCAAGGCCACGCCGCTGAAGCTTGCTCCGCCTAACGTCGAAGCCAGTGACGCGCCTTACTTCGTGGATATGGTCCGCGACACGCTGATCAGCAAGCTCAATGAGCGTGAAGTCAACGAGCAGGCGTATCGCATCTACACCACGCTCGATCCTGACTTGCAGAAAGCCGCGGCCCAGGCGGTAGAAACCGGCATCAAGCTGGTGGATGAGCAGGTGACGAAGCTCCGTACCCGGCGGACCAAGGTCGGCAAGAACAAGTTCGAGACCACGGTTCTACCCGGCCCGCAAGCGCAGGTGGCGCTGGTCGCCATCGATCCTCACACCGGTGAGGTGCTGGCGCTGGTGGGTGGCCGCAACTACGGCCTCAGCCAGCTGAACCACGCGGTGGCGAAACGTCCCACCGGGTCCATCTTCAAGCCCTTCGTCTACGCCGCCGCCATGAATACCGCCCTGAACGGCGGCAACCCGGTGCTTACGCCGACCTCGATGGTGCCCGACCAACCCACCACCTTCACCTATGGCGACCAGATCTACGAACCGCGAAACTACAAAGAGGAATACCACGGGGACGTGACCACCCGCTACGCGCTGGCACTCTCTCTGAACAACGCCACCGTGAAAGTGGCCGAGGAGGTCGGGTACGACAAAGTGGCGGATTTGGCTAAGGCCGCCGGCATCACCTCGGTGAAGGCCACCCCAGCCATGGCCCTGGGCGCCTACGATGCCACCCCCCTGGACATGGCCGCGGCCTACACCGTCTTCGCCAATGCCGGGACCCGCATTTCCCCCATCCTGGTCAACTCGGTACGCAACGCCAATGGCGATGTGGTCATGGACTTCAAGACGGACAAGAAGCCGGTTCTCGACCCCCGCGTCGCCTACGTAATGACCGACATGATGGAGGGCGTGGTGAATTTTGGCACCGCGTTCGCGGTGCGCGCTCGCGGCTTCACTGCTCCGGCGGCGGGCAAGACGGGAACTTCCCACGATGGATGGTTTGCGGGCTACACCAGCAACCTGCTGTGCATCGTCTGGGTCGGTTACGACGACTACAGCGACATTCGCCTCAGCGGAGCCCAAACCGCCGCCCCCATTTGGGCGGAGTTCATGAAGAAGGCGATCACGCTGCCCCAGTACTCAGATGTACAAACCTTCAGCCAGCCTTCCGGCGTAGTCGACGTCCAACTGGACAAGGTAACCAACCTGCTGGCGACTCCGGCCTGCCCGGAGACCTACACCGCCGCCTTCATCGCCGGCACCGAGCCTAGTCAGACATGTGATCAGCCCACCGGAGTCAAGGGGTTCTTCTCCAGGATCTTTGGCATAGGAAACGACAAAGTCCTGCCTCCGCCTCCACCTGGCGCTCAGGCGCCCGCCGCCGGCCCGGCAAATGCCACCCCGCAGGACTCCAAAACCCAGGATGCCGGAAAGAAAAAAGGGTTCTTTGGGAAATTAGCGGGTATCTTTAAGGACGACAAACCGTCTAATCCCCCGTCCAAACCACCGGACAAATAACGGAAACGGTCCCCGCTAGGCTTGGGGACGTCAGTTCCGCATGACCCGTCTTCCGGAGGAGAATATGCGGGCTCGGCCCCTGCTGTCCTTTGTGGCGTTGGCGTTGTTGGCTTGCCCCTCGGTGCTGGCGCAGGTCTCTCCTTCCGAGCAAGTACAGATCGGGCCACCCCCCGTGCGCCGCGCCGAAGCTCCAACCACTACCGCTTCTGCCGAGGAACTGGAGAAACGGGGAGACGAATTGCGCGCAGAAAAGGACTACCTGGACGCGCTGGACTACTATCGCGTCGCCCTCAAGAAGAAATCCAACAACGCCGTTTTACTGAACAAGGCTGGCATCAGCGAACTCCTGCTCCAGCGCTACAAGGAAGCGCGCAAGGACTTTGAACGTTCGATTAAGGCGGACCGCACCTACGCCGAAGCCTACAACAACCTGGGCGTCGTCCACTACGAGGAAAGGAAGTACGGCAAGGCCATCAAGCAGTACGAGAAAGCGATCAAGCTGCGCAACGATGCGGCTTCCTACTACAGCAATCTGGGGGCGGCGTACTTTGCCACTAAGCAGTTCGAAAAAGCCAACTCCGCATACAGCCAGGCCCTGCAACTCGATCCCGACATCTTTGAGAGGGTTTCCCGGGCCGGGGTTTCTGCTCAGCTCTCCTCCCCCGAGGACCGAGCCCACTTCGACTACGTCCTCGCTAAGTTGTACGCTCAGATCGGCAACCTGGATCGTTCCCTGGTGTACCTGGGCAGAGCTCTAGAGGAGGGGTACAAAGCCATTGATGACGTTTACAAGGACGCCGAGTTCGCCGAACTGCGCAAGGATCCCCGCTTTACTCAGTTGATGTTCGCCCGGCCTCCGGCCATTCCGCAGTAAACCCCACGTTCCGATGAGGTTACAGAGCTCTTCAAGAAATCTTGGGGGTGGGCGAAACTTTTTCGCGGCTTTGGGTTTATTATCTGCAAATACTCCTGAAAACAACAGGGTGAGTAAGGAGAAACGGTAGCCCACTGGTTGTCGACCCGAGCACGCCCCAAGCAGGCAACCAGTGGGTTTTTTGATTCGGACCTCGGACCTCAGCCTCCACCATTTGGCTCCGAGGCGGTCGAGCGCTTCCCCCCAGCAGTGACCCCCGAAGCCCCAGTTTGTGACCATATAACGATTGAATGCTGAGTGTGGATGCCAACGGCTGAGGTCCGAGGTCTGCGGTCTGACGTCTAGGTCTTCGGGCTGCGCTCGCAGATGTATTCGCTCACGACCCTCTCCCATTTTCCCTGGGCCTTCAGGATGTACTCGACCGCGTCGCGCAGAGCGCCGTCGCCGCCGGAGTGCTCGGTCACGTAGTGCGCGCCTGCCTTCACCTCGCGACGGGCGTTGGCCACAGCGACCGCGAATCCGCAGTTCCGCATCACCGGCAGGTCAATCACGTCGTCTCCCACGAAGGCGGCTTCGTCGGCGCGAAGTCCCTCCTGCCGCAGGATTTCCTCGAAGCAGGTCAGCTTGTCCTGAATGCCTTGATGCACGTGCTCCAGCTTCAGGTCACGGGCACGCAAGGCCACGGTCTCGGAGATGCGCTTAGTGATCAGTCCGGTCTTGATTCCCGCCAGGCGCGCTAGGGAGATGGAAGTGCCGTCGTGGGCGTGGAAGCCCTTGGCCTCCACCATGGTCTGGCTCACCAGGCCGAACCCACCGTGTCCCCCGTGCTTGACGGCTTGTTCCGGGGTCGTAGACTGCGCTCCTGCGGGCGCGGGAAAGACAAAAATCTTGCCGTCGGTGAGAACGCCGTCGACGTCGAACAAAATAAGTTTGATTTTCTTGGCGCGAGTCTTCGCAGAAGCAGTCTTGGCCATTGGCGGGATTCTAGCACCTGGGCTGTCATTCATTAGCTCTTGGAAAGAGTAGCGCCGGCGTCCCGCCGGCTGTCGTGGGGGCGTCCCCGCCCCCACATCTGCGCACAAGCTAACTCCCGCTCTTCTCGTACGGAGCAATCTGCCCGGCAACCTTCTCCTTGTCGCCCACCACCACGATCGTCAGCTTGTCCGCCAGGATGTACTTCTGTGCCATCTCCTGCACTTGCTGCGGCGTGAGGGTGTACACCTTTTGCACGTAGGTTTCCAGGTAGTTGTCCCCGAGCTGGTGCAAATCCACGTACTGCAGTTGGCCGATCAAACCGTCCCGGCTGGAGTTCCGCAGCACGAACACGCCCGCGAGGTAGTTCTTGATTCCGTCCAGTTCCGCATCGGACGGCGGAGATTTCTGCAGCCGGTCGATTTCGTAGAGGATTTCCTTGATCGAAGGCCCAGTCACCGCGGTGGTCACATCCGCAACCTCCGCCCAATACGCATCGCGGTAGCGCGCTGAGATCTGGCTGCGTGGCGAGTAGGTGTATCCCTTCTGCTCGCGGATGTTGGCGGTGATGCGGGAACCAAACGAGCCGCCAAGCAGCGAGTCCATCACCTGCAGCGGAATGTAATCCGCATTGCTGGGGTCAATCGTCGGCAGTCCGATATAGAGCGTGGACTGCGCCGCACCCGGCCGGTCCACCAGGTCCACTTCACGATTGCTGACCGGCTTGGGGATTTCGATTAGAGGATCGGGTCCGCGCTTCCAGCCGGAAAATGCCTGCGTGATCGCCGCCTTCACGGCTGCGGAATCGAATTTCCCCGCGACATAAATGTGGGTCCGCGCCGCTCCAAAATTGTCCTCGTAGAACTTCTTCACCGCCTGAACATCGAAGCCGTTGATGATGGGCTCAGTGGACAATAGCCGCCCGTAAGGATGATCGGGATAGAGCGCCTTCAAGAAGCGCTCGCGCGCCAGCGCCCCCGGCTGCGACTTCTGCACGCTCAACTGCCGCAGCAAATCCTGCTTGAGACGTCCCAGTTCGGAGTCGGGCAACAGCGCATGTTCGGTGACATCGGCCAGCAGCGCCACCATCTTTGGGCCGAACTCCGAGAGCACGTCAGCGCTGATGTTGGTCACATCGGGGCCGGTTCCGATCTCGATCGAACCGCCCATGGACGCGGCCTCCTGGGCCACTTGCTGCGAGCTGCGCGAGGTCGTGCCTTCTTTCATGAGTTCGCCGGTAAGATCGGCCAGCCAGGTTTGCGACGCCGATTCGTTCAGGTTACCGGCGCGTACCGCCACATTGATCCGCACCTTCGGAATGGAACCGTAAGGCACCAGGGTGACTTGCAGGCCATTGGGCAAGGAGAACCGCTCGACCTGCGGCAGGTGGAAAGCCTTGGGTGGGCCTCCCGCTGGCGGCGACTGCTTGGCCGGATTCTGACCCGCCGCGAACAGGCTCGACGCGAGCGCCAGGAAAGTGGTGCACAACAGTGTGGTCACAGGGTTTCGCATGGTCTCTCTCCTCGCTCTTAGTTGCCGGGCTTGGCGTCGGCTTCCGCCGCTTTGGTTTCCACCACCAGCACGGTGCGGTTCGTCGGTTGCAGATATTCCGCTGCAGTTTTCTGGATCAGCTTCGGCGTCACCTTGCGGAATTGGGCTTCCAGGTCATTGATGCGCGCCGGGTTGTCATCGAACAGCGCAAAGCTGGCCAGCAGGTCGGCGCGCCCGAAACCATTGAAGGTCCCTAGCTGGTCATACAAGCTGGAACGCAGCTTAACCAGGGCGCGGTCCAGAGTCGCCTGGTCGATCGGCTTGGTGCGCAAGGGCGCGATCACGGACTCTGCCGCGTTGACGATGTCGTCGGGCTTGGTGCTGCTGTCATGGATGAGCGACGCCATCCACAGCATGGGGCCGTTGTAGTTGAACATGTTGCCCAGCATGTTGATTCCGCCGTCCAGGGATCCGGTGAACCCGCGCCGTTGGACCAGTTCCTCATACAGCAGGCTGTCGTCGCCCTGCAGCAGCAGCTGGTCGATCAGGCCCATGGCGTAATACTCCGGAGTGTTGCGGTCCGGCATGTGATAGGCGAAGGCGAGCGCAGGACGCTTAGCCAGCGCATCCACCTTGCTGACGCGCTTCTCTTTGTCCTGCTTGGGCTCGCTCAGATCGGGCTGCTTTATCACGGGGGCAGATGGAATGCCGGCAAAGTATTTCTCGATCATCTTCTTTGCATCGGCAGGCTCAAAGTCGCCAACCACTGTCAGCGCCGCATTGTTGGGGGCGTAGTAGGTCTTGAAAAATTGCTGTACGTCAGGAAGAGTAGCGGCCTCGATATCCTTCAGGTCGCCATAGAAGTTGTGTGCGTTATACCAGTTGGTGTTGGCGTACTGCGGCATGTCCAGCCAGGGAAAACCGCCATACGGACGGTTCAGCACGTTCACCTTCACTTCGTTCCCCACCACGCCCTGCTGGTTCTTCAGGTTTTCGTCGGTAATGGCTAGACCGCGCATACGGTCTGCTTCCGCCCAGAGGACGGTCTCCAGTTTGTTGGCCGGCATCACCTCGAAATAGTTGGTGAAATCGAAGCGTGTCGAGCCATTGAGCACCCCGCCGTTCTGTTGCACCAGGCGAATCATCTCCATCTTGCCCAGGTTCTGCGAGCCTTGAAACATCATGTGCTCGAACAGATGGGCAAAGCCGGTGCGATCGCGCGGCTCCACGCGAAACCCGATCCGGTAGTACACCCCGACCACCACGGTGGGCGCCGAATGATCGGGCGACAGCACCACCCGCAGCCCATTCGGCAACTTGTAATATTCGACCGGCACGTTGAAGCTGTCGCCAGCCGGTGGCGATGCCAGAGCGGGCAGCACCAAGGCTCCAACCAGGGCTAGCAAAACAAGGGATTTCATGAACTGCCTCCAGGACAGGGCGTTGATCTTGCGGTGAAGGGGTGCGCCAAACAAACTACATCCGTAAATGGGAGACATGCAAGAGAATCAGACGGGCGAGATGGCAAGGGGTAAGCAGGGATCGGCAGCTGGAGAACGCTTGGGCGGGTGTGGACCGAACAGCCGATTTCCCATCAATTTGGATGGCATTTATGCACTGGAAAATGATAGCGACTTGTGCCATACTAATGGGGCCCAGCGCGGAGGAGATGTTGTTATGGCGGTCGCCCACCGGAAGGAATACCAGAACACCACCGTCAGGCTGCCCAAGAGAGTGTATGACCTGGCCAAGACCGCAGTCGCCAAGTCAGAAGCCGCCTCCAGCTTCAACGATTTCGTGGTGCAAGCGATTGAACAGAAGCTACGGCAGCTGACGGAGGCGGAAATTGACGCCGCCTTCGCACACATGGCGGACGACCTCGAATACCAGCACGATGCGTTAGCTTTGGCGAACGAGTTCGAGAAGAGCGACTGGGAAGCTTCCCGAGCGATCGAAACACCCAATGAGCCTACCCCCAAAGCCCGCGCTGCCAAAACCCGCTCGCGGTGACGTTTTCAGTGCCCGGCTCGACCCCACCGAAGGCAGCGAGCAGGCGGGGACACGGCCCGTGATTGTGGTCAGCCGGGACTCCATCAACGCCAACAGCCCGGTCGTTGTCATCGTGCCGGTGACGGACGCCTCCAACGTCAAGCGAACCTACCCCAGCCATGCATATCTTCTGAAGGGCTCTGGTGGGCTGAAAGTTGACAGCGTGGCCAAGACCGAGCAGATTCGCGCGATCCAGGTGTCACGCTTTGTGGGTTACTACGGGAGATTGGACAAGGATGCGGTGGCAAGGATCGAGGAAGCGATCAAGATTACGCTGGCGTTGAGGTAGACACGCCGCACACGCACGGGCAGGTGTCTCCACCTACCCGGCAAGGCGAACCTTGGCGTCGCTATTGTGCCAGTGCTGTCAGCAGTTGCTCAGCCTCATCGGGAGTATCCGTAAACGGGAGAAGCTTTGCAGCCTTCAGCTTTCCTTCTATTTTCTCATTCGCTTTCGCGATCTTGAATTCCCGAATCATGGTCATCAGCACTTCCCAGTATGCGTCCGCAGCCAGTTTGAAAGCGCACCCACACAGGAGCGTGAACGTCTCCGCTCTCAGATTCACGATGCCCGTCAACCCAGAATGCACGTACCAACTGAGTTGCGGATAATTGACCTCATACATTTCCTCGAACGGAGACTTCAACAACTCAACTCGCTTATGTAGCTTAAGTCCTGACCAGTGGGGCACGCTCTTCGCTGTGCCCCACAGCGTTTTCTTCACAGTGTCTAAACGGCTCGCGTTGTTTGCAACAAATGAACTGTAGATGGTTGTGTCGACCTTGGCGGCAGGATTGTCCGCCTTAAATCGCAGGATTTTGCGGGCGCACCTTAGCTTTTCCACGTCGCTAAATTCCATAATCTTGGTCAAGCTGTCGGGGACTGAATCTATCAGCCGTATGTCAACGGCCAACTCAAACAGCCCCCTCGCTAGCATGGCGATGGCTTGGAAATGCTTTGGCTGCTTAAACTCCAGGAGCGTTTCTATGTTGGCCGTGGCGCGGTAGTAGGTACCAATAAAGCACCGCTCACGACCTGAGGTCGACAGGAGTGTCTCGATCACTCCCCGAACTTCCATTTTGTCGAATGCACTGAGGCTCTTGACCATGGTGTAGAAGCGGTCGGTAGTCTGCAGCGGGTCAAACGTAGCGCTTGCTGACATGACTGTACCCCCCAAGGATTGTACCAGTGGTAGGCGAATATTTTGCGAAAGCTTCGTGCTAGAATACCGGGAATGTCGTCCCTCCCATCCTCTCTCGCCTGGGCCCACCCGCTGGTGCGGGAGTGGTTTGTCCGCCGGTTCAGCACGCCCACTGAGCCGCAAGAGCAGGGCTGGCCGCACATCCTGGCCGGGCGTACCACCCTGATTTCCGCGCCTACCGGTTCGGGAAAGACCCTGTCTGCCTTCCTCGCCTGCATCGATCGCCTGGTCCGCAAAGCCCTGGCTGGCGACCTACGGGACCGCACCGAGGTGCTCTACGTTTCCCCGCTGAAGGCCCTCGGCAACGACATCCAGAAGAACCTCGAAGTGCCGCTCGGCGAGATTCTGCAGATGGCGGGCGAGCGCGGTCTGCTGATGCCGGAGATTCGCATCGCCGTCCGCACCGGCGACACGCTCATGCACGAGCGCCGCGCCATGCTGAAGCGGCCGCCGCACATCCTGGTCACCACGCCCGAGTCGCTCTACATCCTGCTCACTGCGGAGAAGAGCCGCGCCATCTTGCGGGATATAGAGACAGTGATCGTCGATGAAATTCACGCCGTCGCCGACGACAAGCGCGGCGCCCACCTCACGCTTTCGCTCGAGCGACTCGAAGCACTGACCCATCGTCCGCCGGTGCGCATCGGCCTTTCCGCCACGCAGAAACCCATCGAAGAAGTGGCGCATTTCCTGACCGGCAACGGCCGGCCGGATCCAGTGATCGTCAACATCGGCCACAAGCGCCAACTGGATCTCGCTGTCGAGATCCCCGCCAGCCAACTCGGCCCCATCACCACCAACGAGATGTGGGACGAGATTTACAACCGCTTGGTCGAACTGGTCGAGCAGCACCGCTCCACCCTGGTGTTCGTTAACACCCGTCGGCTGGCAGAGCGCGTGGCGCATCATCTCGGGGAACGCCTTGGCGAAGACAACGTCGCCGCCCACCACGGCAGCCTCGCACGCAAGCTCCGCCTGACCGCTGAGAAGAAGCTCAAAGAAGGCCAGGTCAAGGTGCTGGTGGCGACGGCGTCGCTGGAGCTCGGAATCGATATCGGCACGGTTGACCTGGTGGTGCAAATCAGTTCCCCGCGCGCTATTGCAGTAGCCCTCCAGCGTGTAGGTCGCTCCGGCCACTGGCGCGGCGCGGTTCCCAAGGGACGCTTCTTCGCCACCACCCGCGACGAACTGCTGGAATGCGCCGCCCTGGTGCGCGCCATCCAGCATGGCGAGTTGGACCGCCTGATGATCCCCGAAGCCCCGCTCGATATCCTGGCGCAACAGATAGTAGCCACCTGTGCATCCGCCGACCGTAGCGCCGGCGTCCCGCCGGCTGTCGTGGGGGCGTCTCGCCCCCACACCCGAGAAGATATTCCCCACACCAAGGGCGACGTCGCCGACGCCGCAACCGACGCCTGGGATGAAGACGCCCTCTTCGCCCTGGTCACCCGCGCCTATCCCTACCGCAATCTTTCCCGCGCCACCTACGACGCCGTCCTCGAGATGCTCTCCGAAGGCATCGCCGCCCGCCGCGGACGCTACGGTGCCTACCTCCACCGTGATCGTGTGAACCACAAGCTGCGTGCCCGCCGCGGCAGCCGTCTGGCCGCCATCACCAGCGGTGGTGCCATCCCGGAAACCGCGCTCTTCAACGTGGTAGCAGAACCCGAAGGAACCATGGTCGGCACCGTCGATGAAGACTTCGCGGTAGAGAGTATGGCCGGCGACGTCATGCTGCTGGGCAACACTTCGTGGCGCATCCGGCGCATCGAGGGCAAGTCCGGACGCGTGCTGGTCGAAGACGCCCACGGCGCCGCGCCCAACATTCCCTTCTGGCTGGGCGAGGCTCCAGCCCGCACGCACGAGCTCTCAGCTGACGTCGGCCAGCTGCGGCAGACGATCAGCGACCTGCTGGGCAATACGTTTCCGGTCGGCCCTTCGCAGAGCAATCCCGAAGTAGGTGCGGCGGTGGCATGGCTCAAGCAGGAATGCGGCCTCGACGACTCCGGCGCAGAGCAGACCGTCGAATACATCCTGCAAGGCCGCGCCGTGTTGGGCGCGGTGCCCACCCAGGACACCATCATTGCCGAGCGCTTCTTCGACGAAGGCGGCGGCATGCAACTGGTCATCCATGCGCCCTTCGGCGGGCGTATCAACAAAGCCTGGGGATTGGCGTTGCGCAAGCGCTTCTGTCGCGGATTCAATTTCGAGCTGCAAGCAGCCGCCACGGACAATGGCCTGAACATCGCGCTGGCCGAGCAGCACAGTTTTCCTCTTGCCGATGTCTTTCATTTCCTGACGGCGGAGACCGTGCAGCCCTTGTTGGAGCAAGCGGCGCTGGCCTCACCCATCTTCGGCACCCGCTGGCGCTGGGACGCCAACCGCGCTCTGGCTTTGCTGCGCTTTCAGAGCGGCAAGAAGGTTCCGCCGCAGATTCAGCGCATGCGCTCCGACGATCTCCTGGCGTCGGTGTTTCCCGACGTTGCCGCCTGCCAGGAAAACATCGTGGGCGACATCCAGATTCCCGACCATCCCCTGGTGCATGAAGTCATGAAAGACGTGCTGACCGAGGCGATGGATGTGGACGGGTTGAAGCAGTTGCTGCGCGGTATGGACGAGGGACGCATCCGCTGCCTGGCCGTGGACACGCCGGTCCCTTCGCAGTTCTCCCACGAAATCCTGAATGCGAACCCGTACGCCTATCTTGATGACGCTCCGCTTGAGGAACGTCGAGCCCGCGCGGTGGAGATGCGGCGGGTCCTGCCGGAATCGGTCCTGGAAGAGGTGGGAAAGCTTGACCCGGCGGCGATTGCCCAAGTTCGCGAAGAGGCTTGGCCGGACGTGCGTGACGCGGACGAACTGCATGACGTGCTGCACACATTGATCGCCTTGCCCGAGGATTTGTCGAGTGTGGGGCGGGCACTCCCTTCGACTTCGCTCAGGGCAAGCCTGCCCGCCAGTCCTTGGGCGTTCCACTTTGAACGCCTGGTCGAGCAACGCCGCGCCGCCGTCGCCATCCGTCTCGGCCATCGTTACTGGGTCGCAGCCGAACGCGCACAGGCATTTTCCTCCTTGTTTCCGGAGGCGACTCTCGAGCCCGGGGTGCCGGTCGTCTCCAACGGCACGCTGTCGGCGGACGATGTGCTGCTCTCAGCCGTCACGGGCTGGATGTCGCATCTGGGCCCCATGACAGCAGCACAGCTGGCGGAACTGCTTCGACTGCCGGAGCCGGAAATCGACAAGGCCCTTCTCAGGATGGAAGCTTCCGGCGCCATCCTCCGCGGCCAGTTCACGAGTGCGGCTGAGCGGACGGGAGTGTCCGCTCCACACCAGCAGGAATGGTGCGAGCGCCGGCTGCTGGCCCGCATCCACCGCCTCACCGTGGCCACGCTGCGCAAGCAGATTGAGCCCGTAACCGCCGCGCAATTCATGCGCTGGTTGCTGCGTTGGCAACACGTCGCCCCGGGGACCCAGGTGCAAGGCGAGCGAGCCACTCTGGATGTGCTGCGCCAGTTGCAAGGATTCGAGATTCCCGCCAATGCCTGGGAGCGTCAGGTGCTCGGGAGACGCATTGCCAACTACGATCCCAAGTGGCTCGACCAGCTCTGCCTCACCGGCGCCGTGGGATGGGGAAGATTGTCTCCGCACCCTGCAACGCTCGAAGACTCCGCTGCCGGCAAGCGCCGAGTCATCCCCACCAGCGTCGCTCCCATCACCTTCTTCGTCCGTGAAGAGGCCGACTGGATGACGCCACACAATCCAGCCGCCGACCAGCCCGAGGCGCGCTGCCTGAGTCATGGCGCCCGCCAAGTGCTGGATTTTCTGCGGCAGCGTGGAGCATCGTTCTTCGCGGATATTGTCCGCGGCACCGACAAGCTGAAAGCCGAAGTCGAAACCTCCCTCTGGGAGCTGGTTGCAGCCGGAGTAGTCACCGCCGATGGCTTCGACAACCTGCGCTCCCTCATCGATCCCAAGCGTCGCGCCGGACAAGGCAGCGGGAGAAGCGCGCGTCCGCGGCACAGCTCCGGGCGCTGGGCGCTGCTCTTTACCGATCAGGCCGTCGAGCGCAACCGGGCCGTCGAGGCCACCTGCTGGATGCTGCTCAAACGCTACGGTGTAGTCTTCCGCGACCTGATGGTGCGTGAAACCAACTTGCCCAAGTGGCGTGAATTGCAGATGGCGTTCCGCCGCCTGGAGGATCGCGGCGAGATTCGCGGTGGGCGCTTCGTGGACGGATTCCTGGGCGAACAATTCGCGTTGCCGGTTGCAGTGGAATCGCTGCGCGCCAGTCGCAAGCTGCCGGTTACCGGAGAGATCATTATTCTGTCGGCGGCTGATCCCCTCAACCTGGTCGGCATCCTGGTTCCCGGCGAGCGCGTCCCCGCCATCTCCGGAAAGATTGTCACGTTTCGCGACGGTGTGGCGGTCCAGGAAGCAGCCCCTCCGGGCTCGCAGCCATCCGCAGCGATTAGCGCGTAGCCGGCGCGCGCTCTCGCAAAAAACAATCGGGAACCCGGTGAGGGGGTCACCCAGGTTCCCGATGAGCTGATGCCCAGCTGGACTGCAAAAGCGCTTCCCCGTCGCTTTCGCCGAGCTAATCGGCTCCGTGTGCGATGCACTTCGAGATCAATGCACCGGCGACGGTACGCTATCCCAGGGTGGTTCTACTGTGTCGATTCCCCGCTTTCCGTTCTGGAATCGGAAAAAGGCGCAGAAAAATGCCCAAAAACACCGAATTTACAGGAACAGATAGTCTCCTCTTGTTCCGAAAATAGAACAAGCCACGCATCCCGGAACCGCCGCCTGCATGGCTGTGGTCATCGCCGTCTGGCTCACGGCAACTTGAGGCCGAGCAGCGTGGCCGGGTTTACGTACATCCCCTGCCAGCGCACGGCCACATGCAGATGAGGCCCAGTCGCGCGTCCAGTTCCGCCACTGAGCCCGATTTTCTGCCCGCGCGCCACCTGATCGCCCTCTTTCACCTGGAGTTCGGAGAGATGCATATACAGAGTCAATAAGCCCTGCCCGTGGTCGAGCACCACGCAGTTGCCTTCGAAAAACAGCGGCCGCGCCAGCAACACCGTCCCGCGATTGAGCGCCGAAACCATCGTGCCTTGCGGAACCGCATAATCGAGTCCCTGGTGCATGCTCTGGGTTTTGCCGTTGAACGTCCGTCGCGTGCCGAACACGTCGGAGACGCGGGCCTCAACCGGGGCAAGAAATCTTCCCGACCACTCGCGCTCGGGTTCCATTCGGCCAAACAGTTCCTGCTTCAGTGCTTTTTCCTGATTGATCTGTTGCAGTTCCTCAGGGCTGGGCTCGGTAAATTTTTTGGAAACCGTCACCTTGATCGTGAGGTATTTCGCCGCTCGAATGCTGATCGTCCGCTCGAAAGCGACTTCTTCTCCTCGGGCGGTAGTTCCGTTCAGCGCCAGTGGATAGCTGCCGGCAGCGGTTTCCAGGCTGACGCCCGCGATTCCGTACCAGGTCTTGCCCTTGGGGTCGAGACTGAAGAAGACTTGATGTCCCAGCCAGCTTCCGGAAAGTGATCGGAGGCCCACTGGAGACGCCACGCGGAAGATCACTGGCGTCCCATTCACCAGTCGTGAGGGCTGCCAGGAAATGGACCAGAGCTTTGTCTTGGTCTTGGGATTTGTCGGGGCCAGTTCAGCCGCGCACTGAACCGCGCAGAACGACGTGCTGATCAGCAGGAGAACCAAGCCCCTGCCAAAAACTAGCCGGATTCTTGAAAGCAGCGATGGCAACTCGGAATCTAGCGTAGCACTCGGCCGCCGGTGACGCGATGCTTCAGGAGGATACCTATCCCCAACTCATTGCGCGCGTGGCCCCGCTCCCGGCCCAGGCACCACCACCGGCCGGTCGAAGGTAATTTCCATCTCGGTGAACCTGGGCAGAATCACATCCCGGCCGCGGCGCGTTACCATGAACAGGCCCGACGCGGATGCGGACACAATCCGCGCGACTCCCGCGGTGGAAGCGTCGGTTGCGGTGGAAACCAGCGCCTCGATCAACAGTTGTGCGCCGTCGTCCGCCACCTTCCCGATTCCCGCCGTCACCCCAATGTTCGCCAGCATCCAGGCCTTACCCGGCCTGCCGCCTCTCAGCCCACCTTCGGAATCCATCGTGGCGCGCGAGCCCTGGTCCAGCTCTGCTCCACTGACTGAGGCCGCCAGGGGAGCACCGCCGCCGCCCGGCAAGGTCAGCGCAGTGAAGGCCAGGTGCAGCGAACCCGCGCGACTTAGCCAGCGTGGTTGCGTGCTTTTTACGACCTTTCCCTCGAATAAACTCCCCTCGGGCAGTACCACGCTTGAACCCACGCGGACCGGCTGGACCAGGCGGGCTTGAAACAAATCGCCGGCATGGTTCTTGCCGGCGCTAATGGAACTGAGCAGGATGATCTTGGCCTGGGTTCCAGTGGCAAGCGTCACCGGTCCCAGCGGCAAAGCGGCCGGGGAAACAGTCGCGTCCGAGGTTGCAGCAGCTAGTTCTCCGGCGGTCAAGCCCGCCGCCTCAAGAGTCACTATGGGGCCAGTTGCTTTCTTGCCGGGCTGGGCGTGCTGCGGCGCTGGGCTCGCTGCCTCGGCATGGACCGCCGATTGCGCTGCAGGTTGAGCTGACTTGCCCGGCTTCGGGTGCACCTCCGACCTGGGACCAATGGAGATCAACGAAACTCGCAGCGGAATTTCCGCTCCGCCGGCCAGAGAAAGGCTCGCAGAATGAAAGGAAGGATAGTTCTCATGGCGCGGCGTAAAGACTTTGATCACCCAGGGCCAGCGATCGTTCGGTACCCTTCGCCGCCGCTCCAGCTTATCCACAGTGAGACGAACCCGGCTGTCCGCTGGAAACAATCTGCGGTCCCCGGAATAGACATCTTGTGAAAGCGTTCCCTCGAGCACCTGTCCCGGTCCCAGGGCCGAAACCTTCACTGGGCTGTCGAGTTGGACTTTCAAATACAGGCTGGAATTTCCGGCAACCTGCGCCTGGGCGCTGCCAGCCTGATTGTCCGCCGCAAACACCAGCGAAGCCATCGCCAGCCAGCAGCAAAACAACCCGCCTGCTGCCCGAATGAAAGGTTTGCAGGATGAGCGCCGCCAGTACATCGCGGAGCAGTGGCGTAGGACGCGGAACAGTATTCTCATTGGGCTACCAGCCAAGACTTCTCCCCCACCGTGGCGTTCCCGGCATTCTATCGCAAGTGTAGTCAACGACGGCAGATAGTAATGGCCCGCCTTGTTTCCGCAGGTGTAGTGGAAACCTCACCTATCAAGTCACGATGCCGTTGGAGAATTTGGTGGACCTGGTCGGGTTCGAACCGACGACCTCTTCCATGCCATGGAAGCGCGCTCCCAACTGCGCCACAGGCCCATGTGCGACAGGAAAGAACCAAAGCAATTCTCGCCCAGCCAGGGAGGATAGTCAAACTCGGAATCCCGACGATCCCCATGTCTGCAGGTGGGAAATGATCCGCAGCATGGATCGCCTGCCCCCGACTTTGCGAAAACCAGGAAACTTAGTATTCTGTGGTGCATTAGCCGACATGAATCGGAGCCCAATTCACACGGCACTCTGCCTGTTGCCCTTCCTGGCGTTGCCGGCAACCGCACAAGCCCCATCCAGCCAGGTCGCCACTCCGCCACCTGTTTCCTACTCTTCTGTCAGCCAGTTGAACCTGCTGCTGTCCCAGCTGGAACAAACCGTGCAGGCTATCAAGGGTGACCTCTCGAATTTGCGGATCGAGCGCTGGAAGACGGATTCCGGCACCAAGCGTCAGGCCGAAGCGAATGTGGATTCCATCCAGCGCAATCTGCAGAACGCGCTGCCCGAGATCATTGCCCAATTGCGAAACTCTCCCGAAGATCTCAATGGGACCTTCAAGCTCTATCGCAACCTCGATGCACTCTATGATGTGTTCGGCTCGGTCGTGGAATCGGCCGGGGCCTTCGGCTCCAAGGATGAGTTCCAGTCGCTGGGCAACGATCTGAATTCTCTGGAGCGGTCCCGTCATGCGTTCGCCGATCGCATGGAGACGCTGGCCGGCGCCAAGGAAGTCGAACTGACGCGGCTGCGTACCCAGTTGCGTAACGCGCCGACCGCAGCTCCTGCTCCTTCGGCACCCAAGAAAATTATCGTGGACGACAACGAACCCCCTCAGAAGACCACCAAGAAGAAGCCCGCTCCCAAGAAGTCCAGTACTCCTCCGCCCAGCGCCACTCCTGCGACCACACCACCGCCCCACTAGGGGACTCTCGCTCCAGGCCATCGCCTTTGTCGCGGCTGCCTTGACCCGCCCGACATGACCACCTAAGTTACTGAATTTACGGCTCCTTCTTGTGGAACTCTTAACACCTCTGCGGAGTCTATTACAAGCGTGGGTAGTTGTGCGCCAGGTAGCGAGCAGATTGGGCGCAGGGATCACTTTTGGGCCAGCGCTAGGATCGGAAAAGAACCTATAATGGGGGTAACGCCATGAGGGTTATGGCGGGAGCAATCACGTTGGGTGATCTCGCAGGGGCGCTAGCAGTCCGGACTCAGGAATCCGCGATCGTGGCCGAACTGAAGGCTGGGTCCGAGGACGCATACGCCTGGTTGATCGGCGAGTTTCACCAACCCATCTATAGCCTCGTTTATCGCTTGGTGGCCGATCCGGCCGACGCTGCCGACACTACCCAGGAAGTTTTTTTGAAGGTCTTCCGTGGCATGAAGCATTTCCACGGTGAGTCCAGCCTGAAGACGTGGATTTATCGCATCGCCGTGCATGAAGCCTACAACCGACGCCGCTGGTGGTTCCGCCATAAGGCACGGGAAACGTCAATAGAACCGCTGCAACCGGATACCGAACCTGGCGCGGCCGCGGGTTTGAAGGACCTGCTGGTAGATGAAGGCGAATCGCCGTTCGACAGCGTGGTGCACGAAGAAATCCGGGTGCGCGTCGAAGAAGAGTTGCGCAAGGTACCCGAGCCCTATCGCACCGCCGTGATCTTGCGGGATCTCGAGGACATGTCGTACGAAGAGATTGCCGAGGTCACGCAGGTCTCGCTGGGCACGGTGAAATCGCGCTTGACTCGTGGACGCGAGGCCCTGAAGCAGCGCCTCGTGGCCTACGTCCGGGAGGTTGGGCCGCAGCTTGGTCTCCAGGCTCCGATGGAGCGCCGTTCGAAAATGGACGCGCGTTCCCTTGGTTCTGCAGATGGCAGGGAAGTCGAGGTGACGTCATGAATTGCGCCGAAGTCAAATCCTTGTTTTCGTCTTATCTGGACGGCGCAGTGACCGGTACGCAGATGCGTGCCCTCAGCCAGCACCTGCAAACCTGTGTTCACTGCCGGCAGGAGTATGTCTCTCTTCATCACACCCAGCAATTGCTGGCCAGGGTGGGCCGCCGGAAAGCGCCGGCCGACCTGGCGCTGAAGCTGCGGGTTGCCATCTCCCAAGAAATCGCGCACTCCAAGCGTCCGTTCCTCGATGGCATGACGATTCGTCTGGAGAACGCGTTGAACGCGTTTATGGTTCCAGCCACCGCCGGTCTGGTCACTGCGGTGGTGATCTTCGGGTTGCTCACCTTCTCCCTGGCGGTTCCCGGCCAGTTGCAGGCCGACAACGACGATGTCCCGCTCATGCTGTACACCGCTCCGCAGCTGCAGCAGTCGGCCTTTGGCACAGCCCTGGATTCGATCAACGATGACTCGGTCGTAATCGAAGCCTATGTGGACTCCAACGGCCGGGTAGAGGATTTCCGCATCCTGTCGCACCCGCAGGAGGCCAAGGCATTGCTGCCGCAGTTGAACCGAATGCTGATTTTCACCACCTTCCGTCCCGCCACATCCATGGGCCGGCCCACCGCGGGGCGGGCGGTGCTGTCGTTCTCGAAAATCAGCGTGAAGGGATGAAGACCAGCAATTAGCAACTAGCAGTTAGCACTTGGGGCTCTTTCCTGCTAGTTGCCAATTGCTGGTTCTTCCGTTTGACCCTCTGCGGAGAAGCCCTTAAACTGACACAGTAACCCGCATCCCGACCAGCCTGCTGGAGGTCTCCCTGGATCGTTGGTTTCGACGCTCGCTCTATGCGGCCCTGCTTGGGCTGGTGGCGCAGGCGTGTCTCGCCGAGAGCAATCCCAAAGTGGCCCTCGATACCAGCGAAACTTTGTTCACGGTCATGACCGCCCTGAATGCCTGTGGATACGACCAGGAACTGGAGGTCTCCGATCCCCTGCGGGGCCAGATCCGCAGCGAAGTCGCCAAAGCCATTCAAGCTTCCCCCGAGGTCAAAGACGCAACCCGGGCCATGTGCCAGGTCTATGATGACCATCAGCAGCCCGACTCTTCGCGCACCCTGGCGCAGTTTGTGTCGCTGGCGTTGTATTTGAACCCGCCACCGGCGCTCACTCCCAAAGTCCGCGACACTGAGCTTCCCCCCGACGCCACCGCGGTGTTCGGGTTCCTCCCGTTGGTGCAGAAGTTCTATGAAGTGGCTGGATTGCACGCCATCTGGGAACGCCATCGCGAGGCCTATAGCGCCTTGACCGATCGCTATCACGAGCCCTTGTCCAAGATGTTGTTCGACACCGAGATCTATTTGAAGCTGCCCTCCGCGGGATACCTGGGGCACCAGTTCACGGTTTACCTTGACCCCATGGGGGCTCCGGGCCAGACCAATGCCCGCAACTACGGCGCGGATTACTTTGTGGTGATTTCCCCGGGAAAGGCATCTTCACTCAAGGTGGAGCAGATTCGCCACACCTATTTGCACTACCTGCTCGATCCCCTCGCGCTGAAGTACCCCACGGCCCTGAAGCGCCTCGACCCGTTGCTGGAGGCCGTCAAGACTGCGCCCATGGACGAGAGCTTCAAGAACGATGCTTCCCTTCTGGTCACGGAGTGCCTGATACGTGCCATCGAAGCCCGCACCGGCCCCTTGGGAAAGGCCTCGGAAGACGAACGCGACCAGGCCATCGAGCGGTCCATGGAGCAAGGTTTCGTTTTGACTCGCTTCTTTTATGACGCACTGGTCCGGTTTGAGAAGGATCCCGCTGGGCTGCGTAATGCGTACGGGGAAATTCTCAACAGCATCGAAGTAGGGAAGGAAGTAAAGCGGGCGGCGCTGATCCAGTTTGCCGCCCAGGCGGATACCGAACTCCTCCACTTGTCTCGGCCCCTGGAAGGTAAACTCCTGGTGACGGCCGAGCAGCGTCTTTCCGCCGGGGACGCGGAAACCGCGCAAAAATTGGCCCAGGAAGCGCTGGACGAGAAAAGTGAAGACCCCGGCCGGGCTCTGTTCATCCTTGCCCAGGTCGCCACCATGAATCGCGACATGCAGGGCGCCCGCAGCTATTTCCAGCGGGCCCTGGAGGTGGCGCAGGAACCCAAGGTGGTAGCCTGGTCACACATCTACCTGGGAAGGATTTTCGATTTACAGGAAGACCGTGAAGCGGCGCTCGACCATTACCGGGCCGCTTTGAGCGCCGGCGCCTCGTTGCCGGAAGCCAAAGCCGCAGCCGAGCGCGGGCTTCAGCAGCCCTACGAGCCACCCAGTCATGCGCAGTAGGGCTGGAACGCAAGAACGAATGATCGTGATCCCATGGTTGCAACTTAAGGAGAAATCATGAAGCGTGTAGCGATGATCATCGTGATCCTGGCGATGGCAACTGTCTTGTCGGCGCAGCAGCAGGGCACACAGAACCCGCCGGCAGCTCAGCCCGGCGCCGGACAATCGGGCACGGCGCAGCCCGGCACCCCTGCCCCTCCGGCCAAACACCCGCCGCAAGCCAAGACCCAGCCGGAATTCGATGCCTATAAGGCAGTCGCGGTCACGACTGACCCGGTCGCCTTTGAGAAGGCAGCCGACGATTTTGCCACCAAGTTCCCGGACAGCGAATTGCGCGTGGTGTTGTTCCGCAACGGCATGCACCTCTATCAGGGCGCCAATAACGGCGACAAGATGCTCGACATGGGCCGCAAGGTGCTGAAGATCGATCCCGATGATCCCGAGGCCCTGGTCGGCGTGGCTGAAGTTCTCGCCGAACGCACCCGCGACACCGACCTCGACAAGGATCAGCGCCTGGACGAAGCCATGAAAAATGCCCAGCGCGCGGTGGAGACGATCGATACGGATATCATTGCGCCAGCGGAAACGCCGAAGGAGCGGCTTGACGCTTACAAAGGTTTTTTGCGTTCCACGGCTTATTCGATCATGGGCACCCTGGCGCTAAACAAGGAGAAGTTCGCGGATGCGGAGAATTATCTCCGCAAGTCCATCGATGCTTATCCCGCACAGCCCGATCCGGTGGCAGTGCTCCGCCTGGCGGTGGCGCTCGACAAGCAGGACAAGTATCCCGAGGCGCTGAAGGTGGCCAACCAGGCGGTGGCACTGACCCAGGAAAACACCAACGCAGGAACGGTCGCTCGCCAGGAACGGGACCGGTTGATGAAGCTCACGAACAGCGGGACTCCCGCTCCGGCCCCTAAACCGCCGGACGGCGATGCCCAGAACCAGGCCTCACCGAAGAACTGACACGGTGAACCTGTCATGTCGCGGGCATGGCTGGCGGGCCCGCGCATTGCAACTCAGACCATGAAGTCACGGGACATTGCGGCGCTGCAATCCGCTCTGGGGTATCGCTTCACTCGCGCGGAACTGCTGGAGCAGGCGCTGACCCATACTTCCCAGGCCCGGGAGTTGGAAGCCTTGCAGCCGCTCACCCGCAGCCGCGTGGGGGACAACGAGCAACTCGAGTTCCTGGGCGATTCCGTGCTCGCCCTGGTCACCAGTGAGGAGTTGTTCCATCGCTTTCCTCATTTTCGCGAGGGAGAATTGTCGAAGTTGCGGGCCCACCTGGTGAGCGAGAAGCATCTGATCCGGGTGGCGCAGCAGCTGGAACTAGGCCACTACCTGCGACTGGGACGAGGCGAAGAAAAGAGCGGCGGACGCAACAAGACGGCGCTGCTGGTGGATGCGCTGGAGGCCGTTCTCGCGGCCATCTACCTGGATAGTGACTTGGAGACGGCACGCCGCCTCGTCCTGCAGTATATCGTCGCGCCGGAACTGGAGCGTATCGCTGTCCATGGCAATGGGCTGCCGGTCACCGATTACAAATCGGCCCTGCAGGAAAGGCTGCAAGCGCTCGGACGCCCCCAGCCGTCGTACCTGCTGGTCAAGGAGCAGGGCCCGGAGCACAGCAAAACCTTTACCATCGAGATCAAACTGCAAGAGCCAGACTCCCCCGCCAAGGCCGAGTTCGTGGGCCGCGCGGAGGGCTCGACCAAAAAGAACGCGGAGCAGGATGCCGCCCGTCAAGTGCTCGAATATCTGGCTTCCTTGCCCGCCGACTCCCTCGGGCCGGGAAAGACGAAAGGGGCGCGTGTAGTCCGATCATGACGGAAGCTGTTCAACCCCAGGCAGAGATAGTTTCACACCACGCACCCACGGACTGGACCATGTCACTCCAGTCGCTCCTGGGCACCGTGGTCATCGCGGTGTTCGTCATCACCTTCATCGTGCAAGCTTTCCAGATCCCATCGGAATCCATGGAAAACACGCTCCTCATCGGCGATTATCTGCTGGTCGACAAACTTCGCTATGGCGGGGATGAGTTCTGGGGCCACTTTGTCCCCTATCGTCCGGTGCGCCGCGGGGACATCATCGTTTTCCGCTATCCCGTCAACCCCACGCAGCATTTTGTGAAGCGAGTGGTGGGCGTGCCGGGCGATCGGGTGCGGCTCGTCAATCGCCAGGTTTACATTAACGGAGTTCCTCTGCGCGAACCCTACGTGCGCTATACCTCGCGCGCGCACGATGTATTTCGCGATGAGTTCCCGCGCCTGGACCTCCCGGCTCCGGGGCTGGAAGGGGACTGGTACCTGCAGATGAAGAAACTGGTGGACGACGGACAACTCATTATCCCCGAAGGCCACTATTTTGTGCTCGGCGACAACCGCGACGAGAGTCTGGACAGCCGCTATTGGGGCTTTGTCCCCAAGGAAAATGTGATTGGACGTCCCTTGCTGATCTACTGGTCGGTACGCGATGTCAATGACGACATGCCCATTGCCTCCACCCCAGGTGATAAACTCTTTCACTTCGCTTACGCGGCAACCCACTTGTTTCAGATCACCCGCTGGGACCGCACATTTCGGATAGTCAACTAAGGGGCGCTGCAGCGCCCGACGACGGGACGAAGATCTGGTGGCCAAGAAAGAAACCAAGCAGCCGGAAAAACCGCGCGAAACGACAGTCGAGTTCCTGGCCTCGTTGGCGGCGGTGCTGGTGACCGGCCTCTTCATCATCACCTTCATCGTGCAGGCCTTCGAGATTCCCTCCAGTTCCATGGAGAACACCCTGCTCATCGGTGACCACGTGTTCGTGAATCGCGAGCAGTTCGCGCCATCCACGCGTTGGGCTGGTCCTCTGCTTCCCTACCGGCAGATCCACCGCGGAGACATCGTCGTCTTTCTCTCTCCCGCGGAACCGGGCCTCTATGTCGTGAAGCGGATCATGGGCGTTCCCGGCGACCACATCCATCTGCGCGACGGCGTGGTCTACCGTAATGGTGAAAAGCTGGACGAACCGTATGTCATCCATAGCGGCGCGGACGTCCCCAATCCCTATCGCGACAACTTCCCGGCGGTTCCGCCCTCCGATTTCAACAACGTCACCCCGGAGTGGGAGCTCATGGTCAGGCAGTACATCCAGGGCGATGACTTGGTGGTCCCCGCCGACAGCTATTTCGGCATGGGCGACAACCGCGACGTCAGCTACGACAGCCGCTATTGGGGGTTCATCCCCAAGCAAAACGTGATCGGCCGGCCGATGTTCATCTACTGGTCGTTTGAAACGCCGCCCAACCAGTATTTGGAAAAAGAATTCAGCCAGCGGATTGGCTTCCTGGCCCACGTGGTCATTCACTTCTTCGACGAAACCCGGTGGCGGCGAACCTTCAGGGTGGTGCGTTGAGCTTTCTCCGCTCCAGACGCGGCGTCGTACTAGCCATCCTCGTGCTGGTGGTGGCGCTGTTTTGGATACGGCCCGGGGCAGAGTGGCTGCGTTCCCGGATCGTTCACTCCATCAGTCTTGCCCTGGGACAATCCGTGGAGATCGAGCATGTCAGCCTGCGTCTGCTGCCCCAGCCCGGCTTTGATCTCGACAATTTCGTGGTCCATGACGACCCCGCGTTCAGCGCCGAGCCCATGCTGCGCTCCCAGGAGGTCACAGCTGCTCTCCGTCTGACCTCCCTGCTCCGTGGCCGGCTGGAGATTGCCCGCCTCGATCTCACCGAGCCCAGCCTCAACCTGGTGCGCAACCGCGAAGGACATTGGAACATCGAGAATCTTCTCGAACGCGCCGCCAAAACCCCGGTCGCCCCGACCGGCAAAGCGAAGACCGAGAGCCGCCCGGGCTTCCCATACATTGCGGCGGACCGCGGCCGCATCAACTTCAAATTCGAGCAGGAGAAAAAGCCTTACGCTCTGACCGACGCGGATTTCAGTTTCTGGCAGGATTCAGAAAATACCTGGGGCACGAGGCTGAAGGCGCAGCCCGTCCGTACCGATTTCAACCTTACCGACACCGGACTGCTCCGGGTCAGTGGATCATGGCAGAGAGCCGCCAGCCTGCGCGAGACGCCGCTTCAGTTCACCCTGTCGTGGGACGGGGCGCAACTCGGCCAAGCCACCAAACTCGCCTACGGCAATGACAGGGGCTGGCGCGGAACCGTCGCGTTGTCGGTCAAACTCTCCGGCACACCGGCTGGCCTCGCCGTGCAAACCGAAGGGTCCGTGCAGGACTTCCACCGCTACGACATCCTGGGCGGCGGCTCCTTTCGATTGGCAGCACACTGTAACGGTCACTACAGTTCTCTGGACCAAACTCTTTCGAACATTGCCTGCCAGGCTCCAGTGGGGAACGGTGCGCTCAGCCTGACTGGGAGCATCACCGGCCTCCGGGATTCCCGCACGTACGACCTGGCTCTGCTCGCTCAAAATGTGCCCATCCAGTCGCTGGTTGCGTTCGCCCGTCACACCAAGAAAGACATCCCCGACGACCTGCTCGCAACCGGTAAGCTCGATGCGAACCTCAAAGTGCACCGCCAGGCTGATGCGACTGCTCCTGTCTGGGAAGGCGATGGCCAGACCTTAGGGTTTCAGCTGAGGTCGAAGCTTGCAGACAACGAAATGGTGCTGGACCGGATTCCGTTCGCGGTGTCTTCCGTTTCCCCGGCCGGCCTCACGGCAAAGAACCGCCACGGCCGAGCCGCCCAGGCAGTTCCTCCGGCAGAGAATCGCCTGAGCATAGGCCCGTTCAACCTCGCGCTGGGCAGGCCACAACCCGCCACGGTACAGGGTTGGGTTTCGCGTTCCGGATACGACCTGCTGGTGCAGGGCGAGGCGCAGGTGCAGCGGCTGCTGCAAGTGGCGCGAACCGTGGGGCTCCCGGTTCCCAGGCCCGCTGCTGACGGCGCCGCCAGAGTGGATCTGCAGATTGCCGGCGCCTGGACCGGATTCGCCGCTCCCCGGGCGACTGGGACCGCGCAACTGCGCTCCGTCCGCGCGGAAGTGCGCGGCCTCAACATCCCGCTCGAAATCGCATCGGCGAATTTGCTGCTGACGCAGGATGAAGTCAGCGTGCAGAACCTGAGCGCTGCTTTGGGGAACAGCACCTGGCGTGGATCCCTGGTGCTGCCGCGTCCGTGCCTGCCGGCCGCCTGTGCCATCCGCTTCGATCTCCATGCCGACGAGATCGCGACCGGAGAACTCAGCCAGTTACTCAATCCCTACCCTCGCAAGCGCCCGTGGTACCGGTTTCTATCGCCCTCGCCGGCGCCAGGAGCGTCTTACCTGGCCACCCTGCATGCAACTGGAAAGCTCACCGCCAATCGGGTACAGATTGATAAGCTCGTCGCCGGCAAAGTGTCCGCCAACATTGATCTGGAGAACGGCAAGCTCCGGCTCTCCGGCTTGAGCGCAGATGTGCTTGGCGGGAGACACCTCGGCGAATGGAAAGCCGACTTCACCGCCAGGCCGCCCGAGTACAGCGGCAGCGGGAGCTTGGAGCATGTCGTTCTCGCACAACTGGCCGACGCCATGCACGACCCCTGGATCACCGGCGTGGTGACGGCAAAATACCGCGTGACCACTTCCGGTATGACCAAGTCCGAACTCCTCGCTTCTGCCACGGCCACGCTGCAGGTGGACATGCGCGATGGATCGCTCCCCCACATTGCGCTGGTCGGGACCCCCGGCCCTTTACACATTCATCGCCTGGTAGCCCAAATGCTTCTCCGCAACGGCGCCTTTGATATTCAGGAAGGCAAACTGGAGACGCCCGGCGGCATCTACCAGTTAAGCGGCACTGCATCTCTGGGCCGTGCTTTGGATGTGAGACTCTCGCGAGCTGGCGCCCACGGGTTCAATATCACGGGTACCCTGACCGAGCCCCGCGTGGTGCAAGCCACCGTCCCGGAGACGCAAGCCGCCCTGAAACCATGAGGGCCTCTCGCGCGCTTTTGCTGGTCGTGCTTGTCTCTGCCTTCCTGACCGCGCAAACCACTTCCGTTGATTCCAGCGCCGTCGCCAGCATGGAGCGCAAGTTGCAGCACATCGAGAGCAACGGTGCGCTGTCCCACCCTGACCCTACCCCGACGGAATTTACGGAGCATGAGATCAACTCCTATCTCGCATCGGGAAAAGTCAAATTGCCGGTGGGCGTGCGGTCGGTACATCTCGAAGGTCAACCAGGCGTTGTGACGGGAACATCGCGGGTAGATTTCGATCAACTCAAAGCCGGACGGCGTTCTTCCAATCCCCTGCTTTCCGTGTTTACCGGTATCCACGAAGTGGTGGTTGTGGCTCACGCGCACGGCAGCGGCGGACAAGGCTTTGTCAATGTGGATTCAGTGGCGCTCGACAACGTGGACATCCCGCGCTTCGTCCTGCAAATGTTCGTCGAGAAATATCTTCAGCCAAAGTATCCCAACATCGGCCTCGATTCCCGCTTCACCCTGCCCGACCGGATTGACGTGGCGCTAGTGGGGATGCACAAGTTGACAGTGATGCAGAAGTAGTCGCTGCTGAAAAGTTTGGTTTTGGGTGGCGCAGCGCTTCAGCGCTGCGATCACTGGCCTGCAAATGAAGGCTTCAGCCGCTGAGGTGCTTGTCTTGCCTTTCCAGCAGCTTCCTAAGGCACATAGCCCGCTCCCCGCAGCACTCTCCCCGGCAGCGATCCCGTCATCTTTCCCGAGTCAATCACCGGCACCCCGTTCACCAGCACATACTCCATCCCTTGCGACAACTGGTTGGGGTTTTCGAAGGTAGCCACGTCATGCACCGTGGCAGGATCAAAGACCACCACGTCGGCCCACATCCCGGCCTTCAGCACTCCACGATCCGTCAGTCGCATGCGCTGCGCCGGCAAGGCGGACATCTTGCGGATCGCATCCTCCAGAGTGAGCTTCTTCTCTTCTCGGACGTACTTGCGCAAGATGCGGGGAAAGGTACCGTAAGCCCGTGGGTGCGGATGCTCCTGGCCCAAGATTCCTTCCGGCGAAGTTCCCGACGAGTCGTTGTCGATCGACACCCACGGCTGCTGCACCGCCAGCGCCACATCAGGCTCCGACATGCCAAATACAGCGACGTTCGTAAAGGCATTGTCCTCGATCAGCAGATCGAACAGAGCATCCATCGGATCCTTGTTCCACATCTTCGCTATCTCGGACAGACGCTTGCCCTGTAATGGCAGGAGCTTCGGGTTCTGCACCACTCCGATCAAGATCGCTTCCGGGCCAGGGATCTCATCCCATTCGTTGTCCCACTCGCTGGATGGCGTCATCATGTCTTTGCGGATTCGCGCGCGCATCGCGGGATCCTTCAGACGCTCGACCAGCTTGGCATCGCCGCCATCGTGCGCCCACGGCGGAATGAACGCCGAGAAACTGTTGAACCAGGCCGTGTAAGCATAGGTGTCGGCTGTCACGTCCATCCCTTCTGCGCGCACCGCATTGATTTTGGCCACCACTTCGGGCATGCGTCCCCAGTTCTCCTTGCCCGCTACCTTGAGGTGCCAGATCTCGACCGGGATGTGCCCTTCCCGCCCGATGCGCAACGCCTCATCAATCGCGGGCAGAACCGCATCACTTTCATTGCGCATATGCGTGGCATAAACGCCTCCGAACTTGGAGGCCTCGCTGGCCAGCGCAATCAACTCGTCCGTTTTGGCGTAGGGAGCAGGCGCATACTCGAGCGACGTGGACACTCCCACGGCACCGTCGCGCATCCCCTGCCGCACCAGCTCCTTCATCTGCTCAAGCTGCGCCGACGTCGGTTGCTTGTCGTCGTCTCCCAGCACCATGCGCCGGACTTGCGTCGCTCCTACATACGAAGCCAGATTGATCCCCATCCCTTGCTTTTCCAGCCGCGCAAAGTATTGCCGGAAAGTCCGCCAGTCCGGGGTGATGTGGTAATGCTCGTAGCCCTCCCGGTCGGCTTGCACGATGGCATCATTCAGCGGCGCCGCTGATCCGCCCTCGCCGGTAATCTCGGTGGTAATCCCCTGGAAAATTTTCGAAGGCAGGCGCGGGTCGACGAGGATAGTCAGCTCCGACTGCCCCAGCATGTCAATGAATCCGGGTGCCACCACCATTCCGTGCGCATCGATGGTGCGCGCGCGCGCCGCGGCGCTGAGATTGCCGATGGCCGCGATTTTCCCCTCGCGAATGCCGACATCGCCCGAATACCAGGGTGAACCCGTGCCGTCGACAATGTGGCCATTGGTGATGACAAGATCGAACCTCGCAGACGACGCCGCTTCCTGCGCCCATAAGACGTAAACGCTGCTTAACAGAAGAATGGCTGCAAAAAACTCTTTTCTGATCGCCCGCATGGCTTCGCGCCCCCTAAGATTCCTTACTTGGATTGCGTCACTCACTCCTGATACCGCTCCGCTCCCGCCACCCCAGCCCCAACCCAATCGAGATCCAAATCCCCAGCGCCAGCCATTCATACCCGCTGAAGTGTCCGGGCACCGCAGGCACGACTTTCATCAGGATCATCAGCAGCCCGACCGTCACTCCGACGAGAGCCACCAACCGCTCACGGGCCGGAGGCCCCATGCGGTAGTAGGCCGCACAAGCCGCCAGCCACCCCGCCGCAGATGCCACCGAGCCCACCTCGGTGATCGGCACCAGGATGGCATCCCCAAGAAACATGCTGGCCGCCGTCGCCAGCCCCACGCAGAGGACCGCGAACGAAGGAGTCTGATTGCCGGGGTGCACGTAGGCAACGCGGCGGTCCACCAGCCCGCGGCGTCCCATAGCAAACAGCAACCGGCTGGCTGCGACAAAATTTCCGTTGAACACCTTGAACAAGGAAAGCAGTGCGGCCGCCAAAATCACGCTTACGATCCAGCGCGAACCCACTGCCCGTTCAAACGCCACCGCAGTCATGAACTTCTCGCCGGTGAGTTGCCGCCACGGTGCTACATAGCCAACGGCCGCGATCACGATGGTGTAGAAAAGAATGCCCACGACGATCGCCATCCAGATCGCTGTGAAGAATCCTCGTCCGCGGAACTCCGGGCTGGCCTCCTCCGCAGCCTTGCCCACCGATTCGTAGCCGGTCATGAAATAGGGCACGACTTGCATCACCAGCAGCACTGAAACAAACGGGCTGTGCGTGAACAATGGCGGGAAATTTGCCGTCGAACCCCTGGTCACCCCGAATCCGACAAACACCGCAAACAGCGCGAGTGTGCCAAATGCCGTCCAGTTTTGAAAGGTCGCGCTCAACCGGATACCGCGATAGTTCAGCAGCGTGATCAATCCCGTCAATCCCAGCCCGATCACCAGATGAGGCAGATACACCGGGCGGCCGGCGACGCGGTAGAGTTCGATCGAGTCCAGCGCCGGGAAAATGTAGCCTGCGATCTTCCCAATCGCGACTGCTTCCCAGGGACAGACGATGAAATACGCGAGAATCATCATCCATCCCGTGGCGAAGCTGACGGACTGGGGAAAGACTTTGGCGGTGTAGGCCACTTCTCCGGCCGCATCGGGCATAGCCATCACCAACTGGCCATACACGTATCCGATGGGGAGCAGCAGCGCACCCCCGATGGCAAAACCAAGAACGCCGCCTAGCACGCCGCCGCGGAGCAGCCAGTCGTCCATCACGACCAACCAGCCGACGCCGACCATCGTCCCCCACCCCAGGGTGAAGTAGTCCACGACGCGCAGTTTGCGGGCGAGAATAGTCACGCGATCAGGTGGCGCGAATTATAAAGCATCGCCACAACTCACGTAGGGACGGCCGCCTCGGCCGTCCACCCGGGCGAAGCCCGGCGATCACCGCGTATGCTATGTTCTACTTTGCTGATTGCCAACCGAAGCAGCCATGCCCCGATACGAATATCGCGTTCTCAACCCGACTCCACCGGCGGAGAAGACTTTTCTCAAGTGGATTGACCGCCTGGACCAGGAGTTCATGAACCGCGACGCCAACCATCGCAGCGACGTGGTCCGCGACGCGCTGTATCAGCTTTATCTCGGCTGCCCGTACGCTCCTCCCGATCCCGCTGCCCCCATGGCTCAGCAGGTTCTTGTCCACTCGTTCGATCCCCGCAATGCCACCCTCGAGCCCGAGTATTATGGCGACGTGGACGCCGCGAAATACGCCGAGCGCAAGCCCCTCATCTGGTTCTGGATGATGTACGACCGCTCTCCCGTGGGCTTAAATCACTGGTTGGGCTACCGCGTTCGTGCCATGCTGGCGCGCCACATCTTCAAACACTGCGGCCAGAACGTGAAAATCTTTCACGGCGTCGAGGTTTCCTTCGGATACAACCTCACCGTCGAAGATAACTGCACCATCCACAAGTACGTGCTGCTCGACGATCGCGGCGAAATCATCATTCACGAAGGCAGCTCGATTTCCGATTACGCCAACGTCTATTCCCACGCCCACGACCTCAACGACGGCATGATCGTCAACAACCACAAGACCGAGATCGGCCCCAAGGCTCGCATCACCTACCACGCCACCGTGATGAGCGGCGTGAAAGTGGGAGAGCACGGCCTGGTCGGCTCGGTCGGTGTGGCCTCCAAGAACGTGGAGCCCTTTCACGTAGTCGCCGGCGTCCCCGCCAAGCCGGTCAAGGTGAAGCCCATCGCCCCCGAGGAGCTGCGCAAAGCCTTGGAAAAGCCGTCCTGAAAGGAGCCGCGGAGCCGAGCCAGGCGGCCAGGCGCGCTCGCAACCGCGGAGCGGCGTCATTCGTTAGCCCACAGCGTAAGCTGTGGGTAAGGTGGGAAAGGCATCTGGGAGCCCCGGAGGGGCGGAACTAGCCGAAGACGTACGTCGGATCGAACTCGACCCCCGATTTCCTCAACAATGCCAGAAATTCTTCTTCGAAGTTGCGCTTCTTATGATGTTCTGCCTGGCCGTGAATATAGTTCTTTACCACCGGCAGTTGCGACGGGCTCACGCTAAAAGCGCCGAACCCGTGCTGCCACGCGAATCGCAGTCCCGCCTCGCTCATCCATCGCGAGGAGTTTGCCTTGAGGTCACGGACGGCGTCAGAGAGAGTCCGGTTAGCCGGTAAAGCCAGCAGGATATGAAGATGGTTCGCAGTTCCTCCGATGCAGAGTACTCCAATTCCAATATTCTTGGCGATGCCGAGAATGTATGCGTATAGCTGTTCGCTTCTCTGCTCGGGGATCAGGTTTGCGCGATCCTTGGTGCTGAAAACGCAATGAATGAAATTCGACGCGTATGAGTGTCCCATGAGTGCCGCTCCTTCGGAGCTCGTTTTGTCCCTCGCATCTTACCCAGCGCTTACGCGCTGAGCTAACGAATGACGCCGCTCCGCGGCTTCCTGGTGCCAAATATCGCTGGCGAGCAGGTCTCTAATCATGGCCGCTGCTGAACGCAGTTCCAGTCTGCGTCCAACTGCGGTCGGCGTCTGTGCTGCCCATCACCGGCGGTCATGTTTTCCACATGCCTCGGTCCGGAACGCAGCTTTAGCCCGCCCCGCGCCCCGCGTGGTAGTATCAAACCCAACCTGCATGACCCTGCAGCACGTTAACATCCTGTTCCAGTTGATCGTGTTTCTGTTCGCGATCAGCTTCCACGAGTCGGCGCACGCCTGGATGGCGAACCTCCGAGGCGACCCCACGGCCCGCATGCTGGGGCGGATCACTCTGAATCCCATCAAGCACATTGATCCGCTCGGCACCATCGTGCTGCCGGCTATTGCCCTTTATTACCATATTCCCGTGCTCGGCTGGGCCAAGCCGACTCCGGTGGATCCGCGCAACTTCAAGAACCATGTGTTGGACGACATTCTGACTGCGGTCGCCGGGCCGGTCAGCAACTTCCTGGCGGCCAGCCTGGCTCTGTTCGCCCTCGGAATCATCAAGCATGTGTCGCCCCTGGGACAGCAGATTATCTTTGGCATTCCACAGGGTCTGGTTTCACTGGAGATGAACTCCGCCCTGGTACCGCTGTGCCTTTTGCTCTACCAGTTCATGGTCATTAATGTTGTGCTGGGGGTCTTCAACCTGATCCCCGTGCCGCCGCTGGATGGCAGCCATGTGCTGCGGCACTTCCTGCCGGCGCCGGCGCTCCGCATCTACGACACCGTCGGCATGTTCGGCCTGATGGCTCTGGTGTTTCTGGGCGGGAATTTTCTTTTCAGCCTGATCAGTCCGTTTTTGTATTTTTTTACCTTTCTCCTTTTCAAAATCTGATGCCTTCTACTTCCTATTCTCGCAAACGCGTGCTCAGCGGTATGCGCTCCACCGGCAAACTGCACCTGGGGAATTTTGTCGGCGCCCTCGACAACTGGGTGCGCATGCAGGACCAGTACGAATGCTTCTTTTTCGTCGCCGACTGGCACGCGCTCACAACCGACTACGCCGACACCTCCAAGGTGAAGGAGAACTCCGTGGAAGTCCTGCTCGACTGGCTGGCCGCTGGACTCGATCCCGAGCGCTCGACCATGTTCATCCAGTCGCACGTCCCCCAGCACGCCGAATTGCACCTGCTGTTTTCCATGGTGACGCCGCTGGGCTGGCTGGAACGTGTCCCCACCTACAAGGAACAAAGGGAGAACATAACCGACAAGGATTTGGGAACCTATGGCTTCCTCGGCTACCCCGTGCTCCAGGCGGCCGACATCCTGATCTACAAAGGCGACTTCGTCCCCGTGGGCGAGGACCAGGTGCCGCACGTAGAGTTGACCCGCGAGATCGCGCGCCGCTTCAACATGTTCTACAACCGCCGGGGCGTGCCGGTCTTCCCCGAGCCACAACCGCTGCTGACCCCGGCCGCCAAGCTGCCCGGTACCGATGGCCGCAAGATGTCGAAGTCGTACGGGAATACGGTCATGCTCACCGACCCGGAGCCGGTGGTACGGCAGAAGCTGAAGACCATGGTGACCGACCCCGCGCGCATCCGCCGTACCGATCCCGGCAACCCGGACGTATGTCCGGTAGGTGACCTGCACAAGATCTTCAGCAGCCAAGAAACCATGACGAAAGTGAACGCCGGCTGCCGTTCCGCGGGCATCGGATGCATCGAGTGCAAGGGTTGGGCCGCCGACGCCCTGGTTAACATCTTGAATCCCATGCAGCAGCGCCGCAAAAAATACGAGGACAATCCGCGCCTCGCCTGGGATATTCTGGAGGCGGGATCAGCCAAGGCCCGGAAGGTGGCCGACGCCACCATGGAAGAAGTCCGCGACGCCATGCACATGTCGCTGGACTACGAACCCGGTAGCGCGCAGGGGGCCTAGGGATGAAGCCGCGAAGCGGCGCAAGAATAAAGCCCACGGCGTAAGCCGTGGGTATGGCAAGGGTACGGACAAGCCCCAGCGGGGCGAAAGAACCCGCCCCGGAGGGGCGACTGATAATCGCCCGCCACTCAGTGGCGGGAAAGAGGCAAGAAACGACCAAGTCCCGTAGGAACGACTGAAATGACGTCGAGTATCTAATGCCGCCAGTGTCCAAACTCAAATCCGAGTCCGTCCCTTCAGGCCCCGCGCTGACGCCCGGCCCCGCCCTGGTCGCTCCCGACCAGCGCAAAGAAGAAAGTGACTTCCCGTTTGCCGTCACCGTGAGCGACGTCTACGAGGGCCCGCTCGATCTCCTGCTCGACCTCATCCGCAAGCAGGACATCAATATCTACGACATCCCGATCGCGAAGATCACCGCGCAGTACCTGGCCTACGTCGAAAAGCTCCGCGAACTGGATGTGAACGTCGCCGCCGAATTTATCTACATGGCCGCGGTGCTGATTCACATCAAGTCGAAGATGCTGCTGCCGCGCGACCCGCTCGCCCCCGCCGACGATCAGGACGATCCGCGCGGCGAACTGGTCAACCGCCTGATCGAGCACGAAAAGTTCAAGTCAGCCGCGCAAATGCTGATGCAGAAGCAGCAGATCGAAGACGCCGTCTGGTCCAACCCGGCGATCAAAGAGTTCATGGATGCCGAGGGCACCGACCCGGAGATTGCGGCCGACGTCATCGACCTGGTGAAAACCTTTCAGCAGATCATGGAGCGCGCCCGCAACCGGCCCATCATCCAGGTGGACGAGGAAGCCGTCACCGTGGGGCAGATGATTGAGTACCTGCGCCGGCGGCTGGCGCTCGAAGACCGGCCCATCCGCCTGAAGCAGCTTTTGCGCAACGTGAATTCCCGCCCGGCGCTGGTCTGCATGTTTTTGGCGCTCCTGGAAATGGTCCGCTTGCAGGCCATCCAACTGCGCCAGGACCGCCTGTTCGGCGAAATCCTGCTGCGCAAGCATGCGGGATTCGAAGCGGTCATGGCAGAGCAAGCTGCTGTGCGGGATGACTGGCGGTGAAGACAGTGAGCACTCAGCAATCAGCGTTCAGCATTCAGCTATGAGAGGTCTTTGCCGGGTGCTCCCCAAACCTTTCCTGGCTGAGTGCTGAGTGCTGATTGCTGATTGCTACCTATGAGCCTCAAAGCCCAACTCGAAGCCATCATCTACGCGGCGGAAACGCCGATCACGCTGGATCACCTTTTCCAACTCGTCAAGGACTCGGTTGTGGCGGACGGTGCGGCCGACGATGCCGAGATTAAGTCCCGCGTCCGCGAAGCCTTGGACCAGTTGACTGCCGACTATGCCGCTTCCGATCACGGAGTCGAGATCCGCCAGGTGGCTGGCGGATATCGCGTCTCCACCAAGCCCGAGCATCACGACTTGGTGCGCGCCTTCGCCAAGAGCCTGAAGCCACCGATCCGCCTCTCGCTCCCGGCACTTGAGACCCTGGCTGTAATCGCCTACAAGCAGCCTGTCACCGTGCCCGAGATCAGCGAGATTCGCAGCGTGGACTCCAGCGGCGTTATTGCCACCCTGCTCGACCGCAAGCTCATCACCACCGCCGGCCGCAAGGCGGTCGTGGGTCGCCCTATCCTTTACAAGACCACCAAGGAATTCCTGCTGCGCTTTGGCCTGAAGGACGTCACTGAGCTGCCCAGCATGGAAGAGTTCGAGAAGCTGGTTGCCGAATCCTTCCAGAGCGATCTGCTGCCAGTCGAGGGCGAGCCGGAAGCGGCCGGTCCCACATCGGTGGAGTCTGCCTCTCCAGAAGTCCAGGCTGACGAAGATCACGCTCTTGCGACAGCTGATCCCCATCCCAGCGAGAATGACCCGGCCGCCTGAACCCCCTTGTAGCGCCGCCGTCCCGGCGGCTGTCGTGGGGGCGTCCTCGCCCCCACATCCGACGGCGAGGCGCCGTCGGGACAGCCGGCAAGGTGCCGGCGCTACAGAGTCAAGCGCCTTCCCGTTCTGTTAGTCTGAACTCCCATGCCCGCCGAACGCCTGCAAAAAATCATCGCCGCCGCAGGAATCGCCTCGCGCCGCAAAGCCGAGGAACTGATCACCGGCGGACTGGTGTCGGTGAACGGCCAGGTGGTGACCGAACTAGGCACCAAGGCTGATCCCGAGCGCGACCACATCCGTGTGCACGGCAAGCTGCTGCACGGCCCCGAGCGCCACATCTACCTGCTGATGAACAAGCCCAAGGGCTACGTGACCACTCTCAAAGATCCTGAACATCGCCCCACTGTTATGGACTTGCTGCATGGGGTGGGCGCTCGAGTTTATCCCGTGGGCCGCCTCGATTACGCCAGCGAAGGCTTGCTCCTGCTCACCAACGACGGCGAATTCGCCAACCGCCTGATGAAGGCCGCCTCCCATGTGCCCAAGACCTACATCGTAAAGGTGGCGGGCACGCCGGATGCGGAGGGCTTGGCGCGCTTGCGAGCAGGACTGTTCATCCCCTCCGAGCGCGGCAAGCGAGTCAAGACCGCCCCCGCGAAAATCCGCCTCATCCGCGAAGCCAATAATCCGTGGTACGAAGTGACGCTAATCGAGGGCAAGAATCGCCAGATCCGCCGCATGTTCCAGGAAATCGGCCACCACGTGGAAAAAATCAAGCGGGTACGCTACGGATCGCTGGAGTTGGATGTACATCCCGGGGAGTATCGCCGGTTGACGGCGGAAGAAGTGAAGCGCCTGCAGAATGTTGGTCGGGGAAAACCACAATCCTAAACCGCAAAGGCCGCCAAGAACCGCCGCAAAGTGGATTTCCTTTGCGACCTTCGCGGCATTTCTTCGCGTTCTTTGCGGTTTAAGGTTTTTCTTTACCGGCGTCAATCACAAGCCAACGTGACACTCCCCTGACCCTCGTGATAATCATTATGCAGCCAAGATGAGCGACTTCAGCCAGTGGGTACCCGAGCACATTCGCACCCTGGGCGGGTACACTCCCGGCAAGTCGCTCCGCCAGGCCCAACGGGAGAGCCGCGTGACCTGCATCAAACTGGCCTCCAATGAGACCCCCTTCGGCCCGTCGCCGCGTGCCGTGCAGGCGATGAAGGCCGTCCTCGCCGAATGCAATTTCTATCCGGATAACGACGCCGGCGAACTGCGCCAGAAGCTCGCTGAGCGCCACCACGTCGAACCCGAGCAGGTGGTCGTCACTGCCGGCTCGACTTCGCTCCTCGGCATAATCGCCCGCACCCTGCTGTCGCCGGGCCTCAACGCCATCACCAGCGAGCGCTCGTTCATCGTGTATCCGATTGCCACCAAAGCCGCCGGCGGACAGTTGATCGAAGTCCCCATGCGCGATAGCGGCTTCGACCTCGATGCCATCGCCGCTGCCATTGACCACAACACCCGCCTGGTGTTCATTGCCAACCCGAACAACCCGACCGGCACCCTCGTGTCCCCCGAAGCGCTGGACCGTTTCCTCGAAAAGGTCCCCGAACACGTCATCGTCATTCTGGACGAGGCCTACTGCGACTTCGCCCAGCATTTCGCGACCGCGCGCGGAACCAAGTATTCCCACTCCCTCGATTACGTGCGCGATGGCCGCAAGGTCGTAGTCCTGCGCACCTTCTCCAAGGCACACGGACTGGCCGGACTGCGCGTGGGATATGGCCTGGGACCGTCCGAACTGATGTCCTACTTCGCCCGCATGCGCACCACATTTTCTGTTTCGAGCGTGGCCCAGGCCGCTGCCCTGGCTGCGCTCGAAGACGAAGCTCACACCCGCAAGGCCGTCGTCAATAACGGCGAGCAGGCTGACTGGCTGGTCCGCAGGCTGGCAGAACTCGGATACAGTGTGCTTCCGACATGGGCTAACTTCGTCTATTGCGAACTCGGCGAAGACGCCGCCGCCGTGGCCAAGAACTTACAGAACGAAGGCGTGATCATCCGGCCCCTGGGCCCGTGGGGAGCCCCCACCGCCATCCGCATCACCATCGGCACCCCGGAGCAGAACCAGACTTTCCTGAAGGCGTTCAAGAAAGTGATGGAGAAGTCCGCGGTAAGGTAGAACAATCCGGATTCGGGGCTGCTCGTCGTAACCAATCAAACTTGACACCATGATTTCAGAGACTCACAACACACTCCATCCAACGGCATTACAAAAGATTATTCGATCAATCACGCTGTTCAATCTCTTGATCTTCGTACTGTTCGTAATACCTCCAGCTCATCGTTGGCTAGACCGGGGATTTCTGGCCCTGCGTTCTATTCACCTTGAAGAACCGGTCGGACTCTCACTACAAATCTGGCTCGTTGGATCGACTCTTCTTGTCACTGCCTTGTTTGGATGGGTGCTTCTGCAAAAGCGAAGATCGACATCTGCCGGCCTGCCTTCTACATCTGTGAGGCTTGAGGGGGTACTAGTCGCAGTCTGGTGGCTTGTCGTGCTCGGTGCTTGTGTTTACGGCTTCGCGCTAGGCATGGGAGGCTAGCTAGAGGTTAGTCAGCGCGGGCAATGTTCGGAGTTTTGGTGCCGTGGTGGATGGATTGCGTGAACACGAAACGATCGCTGTTGCAAAATCGCCTGATTTCAACAGCTAAAAAGCAGGCCTAGCGGAGAAGTGAACCTTCTGCCATTTTCGATTGTCCTCGTTAAGGCCCAATAATTCCACTTCAGTTGAACTGACCCAGCGGGCCGGATAGTTCGCCGCCCTTAACATGAAGCACTTGGCCTTTGGCCCGCAGGTCATAGCGATGACTTTGCCCGGTTGCGCGTCTCCCGCGATAGTCGCCTCGGCAGTGACAACGTAGCCCTCCGCGCTGCGTTTGCCTGTGACAAACCGTAGTTGCAGCAGCAAGGGATAATCCGCTGGATGTTTTTGAGGAAGTTGGAAAGGCTCGCCGTCCAGTCCTGGGGGCAATCCCGGCGAAGAATACAACCGGAAACTCGTCTCCACGTTAATCTGCACGGCAACGGTTTGACCGTTTTTCGTTGCCGGTTCGAATCGCCAGGTACGGATCGCCTCAACTGACTTCTCATCCAGTCCCATGCCCAGGGAGCGAACGATTCGCACATCGTGGGTCTTGCCGTCGGTGCCTACCACCATCCACAGCAAGCATGTGCCCTGGAGTTGTCCTTGGCGAGCTTCCTCAGAATATTCAGGATCGGGCAAGAAGATTGCGCGGGGAGCAATGACATCCCCGCCGGCACGGTAGACGGGCTCACCATGAATGAAAACGGGTCCACCCTTATCGCCTGCAGCCGGCAAAGCTTGCTCGTTTTGCGCCAGTGTGCCTGCGGCCAAGAAAAGGATTACTGTGCAGATAATCAGCTTCGTGATCAATGGGTGCCTCGATGCGACGACTTATTGAGGACGACGCCAATTGTGAGACTACACCCATCACGTGCCTCAGCCTAGACCTCGATGCGAACGGATAGTTGGCGTTACATCGCCATAGCGCTCACCACCCCCCACCCATCATCGCCACCCGGGCCGCCCCGTACAATCCGGCATCACTCCCCAGCAGCGCTCGTGTGATGATCGTTCTTGTGCCCACGCCGGACTCCACCTGCGCCGAGTCGCCCATTTGGGCAGGCACCGTCGCCGCATACACCATTGACCTCTCGCGCACTTCCCGAAACATGGTGGGAGAAAATGCGTCCCAAGCGCCTGAAACTCCTCCGCCGATGACGTACATGGGAAGGTTGAGGCCGTTCACCATGGTGGCTAGGGCGATACCCAGCGCGTTTCCCACCAGGCTGAAGACGTGCTGTGCCACTCCATCACCCTGAATAGCGAGCTTGTAAACGCTCTTCGCGCTGAACTCGGGATCGGAACTGGCGGCGCGGGCGAGGGTCGGGGCAACGCCAGCGTCAATCTCCTCGCGCACCATGCGCATCACAGCAGTTGCAGACGCATACTGCTCCAGACACCCCCGGCTGCCGCACTTGCAGGGAATTCCATCCGGCTCGATGGTCATGTGACCGAACTCGCCCGCCATGCCGGTCATGCCGTGCCAGATGCGTCCGCCCAGCACGATGCCCCCGCCAACGCCCGTGCCCAGCGTGAGCATGGCCATGTCGTCCACCGCGCGCCCCGCCCCCAGCCACTTCTCGCCCAGCGCGGCGCAGTTGGCATCGTTCTCCAGAACCACCCGCGTGCCCAGCCGTTTTTCGATCTCCGCCCGCACCGGATAGTCGGCCCACCCCGGCAGATTGGGCGATTCGCGCAGCACGCCCTTGCGCATGTCGATGATGCCGGCCACTCCAATGCCAATCCCTTGCAGCGAAGCCCGGTCTCGATACTTGGCCGCCAGCCCCCGGATCGCCTCGCACATGTCATGGATCACCTGGTCCCGGCCCAGCGCCAGCCGGGTGCCAAGCGTAACCTTCTCAAGCAGATTTCCCTGCTCGTCCACCGCGGCGATACGCAGGTTGGTCCCGCCGAGATCAACACCGATGGAGAAGTTCTTCATGTGCTTAGAAGGCTTACCGGATGATTTTCAATTTCCAATTACCAATTTCCAATTTGGACGCGAAGCGTTCGTCAAATCGGCAATTGGCAATTGAAAATCAACAATTCTACTTCTGGCATTTCGGACAATAGTGGCTACTGCGCCCGGCGATCACCACGCGCTTGATAGGCGTTTTGCACACCAGGCACGGCTCGCCCTCCCGTCCGTAAACCCGGTGCTGCAGTTGAAAAAAGCCCTCTTCGCCATCCGCGTCCACGTAATCCGAGATCGAAGAGCCGCCCAGCGCGATGGCCTCCTTCAGCACCTCCTGCACCGCCAGGTACAGCCGCCGCAGATCTTCGCGGGTAAGCGACGCAGCGCGCCGCCGAGGACGGATGCCCGCCCGGAACAGCGATTCATCCGCATAGATGTTGCCTACACCGCTCAGTAACTTCTGGTTCAGCAAAGCGCTCTTGATCGGCGTCTTGCGGCCGCGAAACAGGCGCACAAAACGCTCTAATTTGACTTCCAACGGCTCCGAGCCCGGAGCCTGAAACCCGTGCGTGACGCTCAGCCGTCCGAACCGCCGCGGATCGACAAAGCGCAGTTCCCGCCCCGAGGCCAGCCGCAGGACGGCATGAGTATGTTTTGCCATCTCATCCTGCGGCTCGCACACCATCATGCGTCCGGTCATGCCCAGGTGCACGATCCACTGGGAGCTGCCTTGTGTGGGGCGGGCGCCCCCGCCCGCCTTGCGCGCCCTCTGCCTGGAGTAGCCGCCGGACTTGCCAGCCGCGGTCTTCGCGGGCGAGGGCGCCCGCGCCACACCATTCCGCTCCAGGTCAAATACAATGTGCTTCCCCACCCGCCGCACCCCGGCAATGCGCTTGCGTTCCAGAGTGGACGCCATCTCCCCGGCCGGGGACTTCAGCGGCTCCGGCTTCGACCCCAGCCATACCGACTCAATCACGTCCCCGCTCACGCGCTTGGCGAGCCCCCGCGCGATGGTTTCGACCTCAGGCAGCTCCGGCATGGAGAACAGTCTACAGTCGTCGGTCGTCCGTAGTCAGCCGATGTCGACCGCCCCCAAGGTCTGAGGTCTGAGGTCCGACGCCCGGTTTCCGCCGTTGCCCCTCCACAGCCCCGCAAGGTATCATTTGGAGTACACATCAGCCCCGCCTATCCCTGTAATTCAGCAACTGCGCAGTCAACTGCGGGCAACAAGTGTGTGCGACCCCGGGAAAATGCAGCCGAAGCTTACTTTTCCGAAAGCTTCATGTGCCAGGACTCGCACCTGAGACCTGACACTTGCGACCTGAGACCCGAAGTAGAGAACGGAGTCAGCTTTTGAACAAGGGCAAGACTGCGGTCATCATCGGCGCGCAATGGGGCGACGAGGGCAAAGGCAAGATCGTTGACGTCCTCTCCGAGAATTTTTCCATGGTCGCTCGCTATGCCGGCGGACACAACGCCGGCCACACCGTCATCATCAATGGCAAGAAGTTTATTCTGCAGCTGGTGCCGTCCGGCGTGCTGCGCCCGGGCTGCCGCGGGGTCATCGGCAACGGCGTTGTGCTCGATCCCATTGCGCTGCTCAAGGAGATTGCCAACCTGCGCGCCGCTGGGGTCACCATTGACGGGAACCTGTTCGTCAGCAACCGTGCCCAGGTCATCCTCCCCTATCACCGCATGATCGAACTGGCGGCGGAGAATGCCCCCGGCCGGGTGAAGATCGGCACCACCTCCCGCGGCATTGGTCCGGCTTACGAAGACAAGATGGGCCGCCGCGGCTTGCGCGTTGCGGACCTGCTCGACCTTGAACTGCTCAAGACCCATATCGAAAACGCGGTCCACGAAAAGAACATGATCGCGCACGCGCTGTTCAACTCCGAGCCGCTCGACGCCGACAAGATGTACAAGGAATACGCCGACGCCTCCGCCCAGATTGCGCCCTTTGTCTGCGACACTGCCGCGCTGCTCAACCAGGCCCTGGCCGCCGGCGAGTCGGTGATGTTCGAAGGCGCGCAGGGCACCATGCTCGATATCGACCATGGCACCTATCCCTTTGTGACTTCGTCCAGCGCCACGTCAGGCGGAGCGGCCACCGGAACTGGTGTCGCGCCCACGGCAATCGACACCGTCATCGGAGTGACCAAGGCTTACTGCACCCGCGTCGGCGAAGGTCCCTTCCCCACCGAAGCGCGAGACGCTCTAGGCGATCAACTGCGCGCCCGTGGCAACGAGTTCGGCGCCGTCACCGGCCGCCCCCGTCGTTGTGGCTGGCTTGATTTGCCTCTCTTGCGTTACGCTGGCATGATTAACGGAATCTCCTGGCTGGTGGTGACCAAGCTCGACGTGCTGGACGAGCTAGCCGAGATTCCAATTTGCGTGGGGTACAAAGTCAACGGCAAGAAGACGGCGGAAATTCCGGCCCAGGCCAGCGGCTACGATCAGATCGAGTGCGTGTACAAGACGATGCCGGGATGGCGCACCTCCACCCAGGGGATCACGCAGATGGAGAAGCTGCCGAAAGCGGCTCGAGAGTACCTCTCTTTTGTGGAGAAGGACAGCGGTGCCCGCATCGGCATGGTCTCCACCGGGCCCGGCCGCGAGCAGACCATGTTTGTAGATGATTTTTCCGCGGAGTTGAGGACTTTGGCAGAGCGCAGAACCAGGGCCCAGGCAAGAATCTAAACTAGCGAACGGAGCAGGCGATGGTTGTTCTGGCGGTAACGTGGATGGCAAAAGTAGGCCGTGAAGCAGAGGTGGCCGGCGTTCTCACCAAGCTGACCGAAGAATCACGCAAAGAGCCCGGCTGCCTGATGTACCAGGTGCACCGCCACAAGACCGAGCCTCGCCGCTTCTTCATCTACGAGCAGTACAAGGACGACGCCGCCCTGGAAGCCCATCGCGCCGCCCCCCACTTCCTGCAACACGCCCGCAAAGAACTAACCAAGCTCGCCGACCGGGTTGACGGGCAGTTGTACGACCCGCTGGAGTAGTGTGGCGCGGGCACCCTCGCCCGCACGGGACTACTTCCCCTTATCCGCCATCAACACTCCGCCCGAGGCGTAGCTCTCCTTGGACACTTCGACAAAGGTGACCACGATCGCCTCGCGCCGCGCACCCGCTTCTTCCACCATGGCATCGGTAATGCGCTGCGCCAGCTTGCGTTTCTGATCAGCGGTCCGGCCCGTCAACATTGTGACTTGAACCAATGGCATGAGACCCGCTCCTAAACACCGGATCCTTCGCTTCGCTCAGGATGACGGCGCGCGGCTCAGACGCCGCGCAAGCGCCGTCATTTCGCCAACTCATATCCCGCAAAGAAAAAACTCAACTCAAATCGCGCCGTATCCTCAGCGTCAGAGCCATGAATCGCATTGTGCTCGATGTTAGTCGCCCACTTCTTGCGGATCGTGCCTTCTTCCGCATTGGCCGGATTGGTCGCCCCCATCAGCTTGCGCAGGTCGGCAATGGCCTCTTCCTTCTCCAGCGCCAGCACCACGATCGGCCCGCTCGACATGAAATCGGTCAGCGAATTGTAGAACGGCCTGCCCGCATGCACCGCGTAGAACTGCTCTGCCTGGTGCTTGCTGATCTCCAGCATCTTCATGGCCAGAATGCGGAAATTGTTTTTCTCAAATTGCTCGATGATGTCTCCGACCGCGTTCTTCCGCACCGCGTCCGGCTTGACGATAGTAAGAGTACGTTGCAGTGTCTTCATGCGTAGGATTTCCGCTCCCCGTTCTTGAGTTTTGTTCTGGATACTGGGTACGAGGTACTAGGCTTTCGCCGCGACTCCCATCGCCGCAATCGCCGTTTCCCCGATCGCCGCCGGGGTCTTGGCCACGCGAATGCCGGCCGCTTCCATCGCCTTGATCTTCTCGGCTGCGGTTCCCTTGCCGCCAGAAATGATGGCGCCGGCGTGCCCCATGCGCCGTCCTGGAGGCGCCGTCTGTCCGGCAATAAAGCCCACCACCGGCTTCTTCATGTGCGACTTCACATATTCCGCCGCCGTCTCTTCAGCATTGCCGCCGATTTCCCCGATCATCACCACCACTTCCGTTTGCGGATCGCGGTTGAACAGCTCAACCGCATCCACAAAATTGGTGCCGATGATGGGATCGCCCCCAATACCGATCGCCGTGGATTGTCCGATCCCCCGCATCGTGAGCTGATACACCGCCTCATAGGTCAGCGTCCCCGAGCGTGACACGATGCCCACCGGGCCTTCGCGATGAATATGTCCCGGCATGATGCCGATCTTGCACTTGCCCGGCGAGATGATCCCCGGACAATTGGGCCCGATCAGCCGCGCCCGCCGGTTCTGCAGAAATTCCCACGCCCGCACCATGTCCAGCGTCGGAATGCCCTCGGTGATGCACACAATCAGCTCGATCTCCGCATCGGCCGCTTCCATGATCGCATCCGCGGCATACGGCGGCGGCACAAAAATGACCGAAGCGTCGGCCCCGGTCTTGTTCACCGCTTCCTGCACGCTGTTAAAAATGGGCCAGCCTTCATGCGTCGTGCCGCCCTTGCCGGGAGTCACACCACCCACAATCTTGGTTCCGTATTCAGCACAGGCCTTGGCGTGAAACGTCCCTTCCCGCCCCGTCAGCCCCTGCACCACCACTCGCGTCGATTTATCAACCAGGATTGCCATATGATTGTTCTCTTCTTTTGTAGCGCCGGCGTCCCGCCGGCTGTCGTGGGGGCGTCCCGCCCCCACATTGGACAGCGTTGCGATCTCGGGGTTACGCTCCCGCCGCTGCTACCACCTTCTCCGCCGCGTCCTTCATCGTCTCCGCCACAATGAAGTTCAATCCCGACTGCTTCAGGATCTCCCGCCCCGCTTCCACATTCGTTCCTTCCAGCCGCAACACAATCGGCAACTGGATGTGCGTCTTGTTAGCCGCCTCCACCACGCCAGTAGCCAGCGTGTCCACCCGCAGGATGCCGCCAAAAATATTGATCAGCACCGCCTTTACGTTCTTGTCACTGAGCAGAATCTCGAACGCATGTGTCACCTGCTCGGCATTAGCCCCGCCGCCCACGTCGAGAAAATTCGCAGGCATCCCACCGGCATACTTAATGATGTCCATGGTCGACATGGCCAGCCCCGCGCCATTCACCATGCAGCCCACATTCCCGTCCAGCTTGATGTAGTTCAGGCTGTACTTCGAGGCTTCCACTTCCAGCGGGTCTTCCTCGCTGATGTCGCGCAGTTCGCGAATCTCGGGATGGCGGAACAGCGCATTGTCGTCGAAATTGAGCTTGGCATCGAGCGCGAACAGACGCCCGTCGATGCAGGTGATGAACGGATTGATCTCCACCAGCGAAGCGTCCGTGTCGAGGAACGCGCGGTAAAGCCCGGTCAGGAACTGCACCGCCGGATTGATCTGCTGCGGTTTGAGCCCGAGCGAAAAAGCAATCTTGCGCGCCTGGAAAGGCTCCAGCCCCATGCCCGGGTCAATGTGCTGCTTGAGGATGGCGTCAGGGTTCTCGGCCGCCACCTGCTCAATTTCCATCCCACCTGCCGCCGATGCCATGAATACCGGCTTGGCTTCTGCCCGGTCCAGCAGAATACCCAGATAGAGTTCCTTCTCGATCGGCAAAGTCTCTTCAATCAGCAACCGCTGCACAATCTTTCCTTCCGGCCCGGTCTGGTGAGTCACCAGCCGCATCCCCAACATCTTGCCGGCGAGGTCGACTGCCTCCGCAACCGACTTGGCAATCTTCACTCCTCCACCCTTGCCGCGCCCGCCGGCATGAATCTGCGCCTTGACTACAACTCCGCTGGCGCCGGCGTCGAACAGGTTCTTGGCCGCGGTTTCCGCTTGTTCCCGGGTTTCGGCCATCCCACCACGCGGCACCGCCACGCCGTACTTCTTCAGAATTGCTTTGCCCTGATACTCATGAATTTTCATAATGATTCCCGGGCAGGACCTTGCTTGTAGTTTGAAATTGCGGACGGCAAGTTATTGATTCTATAGAAGGGTGTCGAATAGGGCAAACGAAATGGATTGCACGGATTTGATGAAGTTGAGCCGTGAATCACAACACCGGCGCCCCAGTAACCCGGCTTCCAACGGTGCTACCCTATCATGTTGTGTCACCGCTGATCACAATAGACGATTTTGAGAACTTTGCCGATGTACGCGATTCTCCTGCGGCCGAAGTGTCAGCAAGTCTGCTCAAAGTAGTTCGGAGTCTAGACGAACGAGAGGAGCTTGAGCCTTATGTGAGGTCCATACTTTTCGACTCGAGCAGTACCCCTCACGGGCCGGCCGAACTCGTTGACATCCTGACTCACAAAGTCAGTGTCGCCCAGAACTCCGGACTTGCGGCCTTCATCCTCAAGGGAAAGTCTTTCGGCACGGTTCGTCCATCGGACGTGGCCCACCAAATCTACAGACTCGAGAAGATCAAGGGCCTTAAGTACGCCGTGTTCGCTGCAAGTGGCACCATCTTGGATGCTGCGAAGGAACAGTTTTGCTCCACCGCTGAAAGACTGGGCGTCGACTATGCCATATTCGACGCAAACGACCTGGGACGGCTTTTTGTTGCATACGGCTTCTTCTGCCCACGCGATTCCCGGCGGATAGTTGCTGGGAGATGCCGGTGTGGTTATTCCCCAAAGAAACGCATACTAAACCACCTTCAGACATACTCGCTGAAAGCCTTGGCAGACTGCCATGAAATAGGCCAACGCGCTGGTGCGATCGTGCTGCCGCCGGGAACGGGAAAAACCAGGATCGCAGCAGAAGATGCACGCAAACTTGGTGCTAAGCACGTTCTCTACATCGCACACACCCATGAGATCCTTGACGTGGCGCAGTCTGAATTTGAAGCGGTGTTTGGAAGGAGACGTGTTTGTCGACACGCTGCATCGTCAACTCTCAGAAAACCAAGAACCGCGAATCTAGTAACTGTGCAGTTGCTGAGCCGCAACATAGAAACAGCGCAACTCCATACCTATGACTACGTAATCGTAGACGAGTTTCACCACAGCGCAGCAAAATCTTACCGACAAATTCTGGCCGCGACAAAACCCGATTTTTTACTTGGAATGACGGCGACTCCCTTCCGTGGAGACAATCAAGACATTCTTCAGCTATGCGGTGACAATCTAGTCGTGAATTTCGAATTGCGCACAGGAATCGAGAGCGGAATTCTGAGCCCTTATCACTACTTTGGTTGCTTCGATGACATCAATTACTCGAACATTCGACACAATGGGGCTCGTTACGATGTGGGAGACTTGGAAAAAGCACTGATCATTCCCGAAAGGGACACGGCAATCGTCGCGATGTGGCGGAAATACACAGAAGGTAAGCCCTCAATTGCTTTCTGCTGCTCCCATAACCATGCGGCTCGTGTAGCTCAGAGCTTTCGGGAAGCTGGGATTCCAGCTGAGGTATATCTGAGTTCCACGCCCTTGTCAGGTAGGCAGGATTTGACTAGGAAGCTGGCGAGAGGAAGAGTGAAGGTCTTGTGTACCGTGGACATACTAAACGAAGGCTCAGATATGCCGTTCATAGAATGTCTCCTCTTCTTGCGACCAACTGAATCAAAGCGCATCTTCTACCAGCAATTGGGCCGAGGACTCAGGCGGTTCGTCGGCAAGTCACACTGCACTGTTATTGATTTCATCGGAAATTTCAAGAATGCCTACAAGATTGTCGAGTACCAAGGGCTCCTGCCAGTGCTGGATGAAGAGGCGGCCATAAACTTCAGGCAGGTAGGAAGCCGCAAGGATGTACTAAACCTGCCGTTAGGATGCGAAGTTCACTTCGACGACCGAGTCATCGACGTGTTCGCCAGCCAAACCTTAGACCCTAGGTATGCTACACGCCACAATATAGGCCGGATTCTCCTTTACCAATACGAGAGGCTCAGTCGCCAACTCGGACGGCATGCAACCAAGAGAGATGTCGACCGTTACTCGCTGCTGGACAGTAGGCTTTATGCGGCCGTTTTCCAGAGTTGGGTCGCCTTTCAGAGGGTAGTTGGCCAAGAAACGCTCTCAATAACGCCATGATCACTGACATCCTCCACCGCATCGCCACCCACCGCCAATCGCTCACCCGGGAGGAGTCCCGCGCCACCATGGCGGAAATTCTGGCGGGCGAATGTACCGACGCCCAGATCGCAGCCCTGCTCGTGGCCCTTCACATGAAAGGCGAGACGGTCGAAGAGATCGTCGGTTTCGCGGAAGCCATCCGCGCTGCTGCCTCTCCGTTAATCCTGCATCAGAATTCCACGGTGGACGTCAGCGGCACCGAGCGCGACGCCCTGGTTGACACCTGCGGCACCGGCGGCGACGCCAGCGGCACTTTCAACATCTCCACCGCCACGGCGCTGGTGACAGCCGGCGCGGGCGTGCGCGTAGCTAAGCACGGCAATCGCAGCGTGACCTCCAAATGCGGTTCGGCCGACGTCATGGAAGCGCTCGGCGTGAACATCAACCTGCCGCCCGCCCGCTTGGCTGCCTGCCTGGAGCAAGTCGGATTCGCCTTCCTCTTCGCTCCCGCCATGCATTCGGCCATGAAGTATGTTCAACCGGCACGCCGCGAACTGCGACTGAGAACGGTTTTCAATCTGCTCGGCCCACTCACCAACCCTGCCCGCGCCTCGGCCCAGGTGGTTGGGGTCTATTCGGTCGAACTGGTGGAGAAATTGGCAGAGGCGCTCAGCATGTTGGGATTGCACCGCGCCGTCGTAGTGCATGGATTAGATGGCCTGGATGAAATCAGTATCAGTGGCCCCACCCGCGTTGCCGAAGTGCGCGAGGGCAGCGTTCGCACCTATGAAGTCACGCCAGAAGAGTTTGGAATGAAACGCGCCGCCATCGAAGAAATCTCCGGCGGAGACGCCGCCGCCAACGCTGCCATCATCCGCGAGGTTCTGGGCGGAAAGAAGTCGCCACGCCGGGACGTAGTACTGCTTAACGCGGCTGCCGCCCTGGTGGCCGCGAGCAAGGCCGACCACCTCGCCGAAGCCTTGCCCCTGGCCGCCCGCGCCATCGATTCCGGTACCGCCGCCGGCAAACTGGACGCCCTCGTCCGCTTCACCAACGCTCACCACTAGATTGCCACGCCGTAGCGCCGGCGTCCCGCCGGCCACCACGACAACCGCACTACGACGCTGCCTTCTTCAGCCGCTCAATCTGCTCCAGATGATTCGGCCCGTGCCCCACTATCATCCCCACGTACTCCGCGACTGTGACCTTGCGTTTGTGCTCCGGATGGAACGCGCCTTTCTCCAGATCAGCCGCCTTCAAGCGCCTCAACAGACGCACATTGCTGTAGCGATTCAACCCATAAGCAGCAACCAGTTCCGCCGGAGACTCCTGCATGTATCCAAGATTCCGCGCCCACGCGTCCTGATCAATCGGCGCGATCGTCGGCTCCTTGTCCGCCACCATCTGCCGCACGCGGTATGAGTACATGACTTCCATGTCCGCCAGATGCCCCAGAATTTCCAGGATGCACCACTTATCTGGCACCGGCTTGTAGCGCAGTGTCTTGTCCGGCAGTCCCGACACCGCCGCCGCAATCAGCTTCGGGCTTTTCTCCGCCGCATCCAGATGTTTCTTCAATTCCGCTTCCGTCATGACGCCCTCCGGGCGATTGTGCAATCGGGTAATTGTGTAATTGGGTAATTTAAGAGACCACTCTCCGGGTAGTGGTGCAGTTTGTGGCCGTACGATCGCTTTCTTTGCGCCCTTTGCGAATCCTTCGCGTGCTTTGCGGTTTAAGACCTTTTACCGCAAAGCTCGCCAAGAAGACCGCAAAGTCCGCAACGCACGAGGTGGTCGAGATTCTCAGACTGCACTACTACTATTCCCCGAATGGGTTCGCAAATTACCCAATTACAAAATTACCCGATTACAAAATTACGAAATCTGTATCTTCTGCATCCACTGGGCAATCTGCACATTCCATCCCAGCTCTTTGCTCATGGTATCGCGCAACTGCGATGCCGCCGCCGGCTCCCCGTGCACCAAAAACGTCGTGCCTGGCCTCCTGGGGAACGTATGCAGCCACTCCAGCAGTTCCGGCGGGTCGGCGTGATCGCTGAACTGTTCGAAAGCCGCAATCTGCGCCCGGATCGACACTATCTGCCCGAAGATCTTCACCTCCGGCGCCCCGCTCTTGATGGTAAACCCCCGCGTCCCCGGCGCCTGGAACCCGATGAACATCACCGTGTTCCTCGGATCGGGCAGCCGCTGCGCCAAGTGATGCAGAATGCGCCCGCCCGTCACCATCCCGCTGGAAGAGATAATGATCGAGGGAAATTTCGTATCGTTGATTTTTTTCGACTCCTCGGGCGTGGAGGCGAACGTCAGTTCCTTCCATTCCATGGGTGATCCGCAGTTCTTGATCAGTTGCCGCGTCTCGTCGCTGTATTCTTCGCTGTGCTTCAGGAAAATCTGCACCGCCTGGATGGCCATCGGGCTGTCACAGTACACGGGAATACTGGGGAGCTGCCCGGCCAGCATCATCTGCTTCAGCATGAACAGCAGCTTCTGCGTCCGCTCCACCGCGAACGCCGGCACGATGACGCTGCCTCCGCGGGCCACCGTCTGCTTGATCAGCGCTGCCATCTCCGGCCGCGGATCGGTCGAGGGATGAAGCCGGTTGCCGTAGGTTGATTCCATCACCAGCACATCGGCCGTCTCACCCTCCGTGGGCCCGGAGTGCACCACTTTGCCCGGCGCCAGGTTCTGGTTGCGTACCCGCCCGATGTCACCGGTAAACAGCAGTCTCCGGATCTGCCCGTTGGTGCTGAGCGTAAGCTCGACCATCGACGATCCCAGAATGTGCGCCGCCCTGACAAAGCGGAACGAAATTTCCGGGCAGAGCTGCCTGGCCTCTCCGAACGGCACCGGGCGGAAGTACCGCAGCGCTTCCTGCGCTTCTTCCAACGTGTACAGCGGCAACGCGGGAACGTGTTTCGACATCCTGGTTTTGTTGTAGAACGCCGCATCTTCTTCCTGCAGATGGCCGGAATCCGGAAGGATGACACCGCACAAATCAATGGTTGCCGGCGTGGCATAGATCGGCCCGCGGAACCCTTCCTTCACCAGTCGTGGAATCCAGCCGCAGTGGTCCAGGTGCGCGTGCGTCAGAACCACAGCATCAATTTCCCGCGCCGGAACCGGCGTGTCCTGCCAGTTGCGCTCCCGCCATTCCTTCGGTCCCTGGAACATCCCGCAGTCGATCAGAGTTTGACAACCATTTTTCCCGCTGGGATCTGGGCTGCTGTTGATCAGGTGCTTCGAGCCAGTGACCGTTCCCGCCGCGCCAAGAAACTGGATGTAGGCCAAGTCTTGCCTCCGGAGAGTTTCGATTTTACCTTGCGATTTTCAATTGCCAATTGCCAATTTCCAATTGCGGCGCCGTTGCACTTCAATCGGCAATTGGCAATCGGAAATTGACAATCACTTGGGGAGAGTGCCAACTTCAATCTTCAAGATGTTATTGCTCATGTCGCTCTCCGGCACGCTGCCATCGTTCACCATGACCTCCTGCGGCGCCGTTGGGGCTTCAATCCGCACCACTGCCTTCGACTTCGCTCGCACCTCCAGCCGCTTGGTGATTTCTCCTCCCTCCACCCGCAGCGTTACCGGCACTTCGGTGCCAGCCTCACCCAGGTTCTCCACCGAAACGGTGACCACATAGCCGCCCCCAACGGTTGCCCGCGGAAACGCCGACTCCACCCGAAAATCCGGTAACCCGCGGTCCCGGTAGACCCAGTCATCGAAAAACCATTCCAGGTCCCGCTTGCTCTGCGCCTCGACTAGGCGCTGCACGTAGGAAGGCGCTTTGTCCTCCTCCGCCCGGTACGCTGCCAGCGCCTTCTTCAGTGCCGCTTCGCCCACCATATCGTGCAGCATCCACCAGACATACATCGCTTTGCTGCGGTATAGCTCCTCCACGCTGGTATTGATCAGCGATTCCCGCGCCGCCGAGCCCTTGTCGTGCTCAGCCTTGATGGTGTTCTCGGCGTTGGCCACCGCCGTGCGGTGCTGCGCCATGAAATCCAGCGCAGCCTTGCGTCCGCTCTGCTGCTCGCGGTAAGCCGCCTGCGCAAAGTGCGCCAGCCCTTCATAGATCCATGAGCGTGACGACGGAAACGCGGCGTGCGTGAGCTGGTGGACCGCCGTCATTTGTGTTAGTCGGGAATCAGCGGATGGGCTCAGTGGCGTCAGCAGCATGCTGCCACTCTCGAACGGCGGAGCTTGCGGATCGGCGAGCTCCGCAACTACCGCCTTCCCCCGGGGAGCGCCAAACCATTCGGCAACGAACGGAGCAACCAACTCCGCCGCCAGGGCGTAGTCTTCCGCGGCCGGTTTGTGACCGGGGAGATAGTGGATCGCCACGGCAGGGCGATCCAACGTCGAGTAGTCGCTGAGAACGAATGCGGGTGTGGTTTGTCCCAGTGGAGCAAAAGTGTGTTCTTCGCAGTCCGCCCCGGCTGTAGTGGATGATGGACTCGTGCCCGCCGCACTTCCGTGCTCATCGTTCATCAATCCGGTGAGAGATGTGGTGCAGAAATTCAAAACCGCCTGCGACGCCGCTTCCTTCTCCTTCCACCGCCCCACGGTTTCGAACAAACTATTTCCATCCGCCAGGTCGGCCGACTCCGTCGCCACCGGATACCACACTACGTATCCAATCCCCCGCACCGCGCTGAACGACTTGCCGATCTGGTCCCAGTCGGTGTGTTTGGCCGCGTCCTCCGGGACCCCAATCCCCGTCAGCCGCGTGATGTCGAGCGGGATCGTGCCCTCGTAGCCGACCTCGACTTCAACCATGCCGTTGGGCGCAATCGGCTGCGGCAACGTCACAATCGCCTCCGACAGCGCGCCGGTGTGATCAATGTCCGAGAGATAAGGTTGCGAAACAAATTGCACTGCCTTGCCGCCAACCTGAATAGAGCGCCAGTCAAGGCTGGAGGAAATCTGCAGGAAGACGTTTTTCTGCGGAGATGCCGAGTCGTTACGCAGAGTGATCCTGCCCCGCACCGCCAGTCGCTGCTGCTCGGGCTCGACCCGGACATCCAAATCGTAGTTGGTGAAGGTAAACGCCTCGCGGTCGAGTGCAAATGCATTCACCACCGAGGCACAAAGGACACAGAACACGCAAAAGAACTTCATTTTGAATCCTGCGGCTCCGCCTTCTTGCGCCGCTGTCGCACGATCTCATACAGCACCACCGCGGCGGCGACCGACACATTCAGCGACGGCACCTTGCCCAGCATCGGTATCGAAACCAGGAAATCGCACTTCTTGCGCACCAAGTCGTGGACGCCCTTGCCTTCCGCGCCCAGCACGATAGCGCAATCCATGTTGTAGTCGAGCGAGTCGTAGGTTTGCGTCCCGCGCTCATCAAGTCCGACAATCCACAGATTGCGGTCTTTCAGTTCTTCCACCGTACGTGCAATGTTCGTGACCTTGGCAATGGGTAAATGCTCGCTCGCGCCCGCCGAAGCCTTGGTTACCGTCGGGGTCACTCCGACGGCCCGCCGCTCGGGAATCACCACCCCATCCGCCCCAGCCGCGTCCGCCGTGCGCAAGATCGCGCCCAGGTTGTGCGGATCCTCAATACCGTCCAGCACCACCAGCAACGAATACTGCCCGCGCTTGGCCGCGATCACGTCGTCAAGATCGTTGTACTGCTTTGCCGAAGTAACCGCCACCACGCCTTGGTGCGCATTGTTGCCGGCCATGCGATCGAGCTCGGGGCGTCCCAGAAAACGCACGGCGACGCCGTTCTTGCGGCACTCGTCAATCACACGCTGCAGCCGCAGATCGTGCCGCTCCTTGGCCACCCCCACCCACTCAAATGCCCGGCCACGCGCCTTCAGGGCTTCCGCAACAGCATTGATGCCATAAATTATGTTCATGAACTTTTCAGTTTACTGGAGAGCACGGTAAATGGGCGATGGTTAGCAGGTTCGGTCTGCAGGCGGGTTCAGTTTCACGGGGCCGGCGGGACCCTTCGACTGCGCTCAGGGCAGGCTGCGCTACGGCTGGCCTGCTAGACTACAAGATTTGGAGGTGCCGCGTGCACGACGTCTACATCCTCTCCGCGGTCCGCACGCCCATCGGCAAGTTTGGAGGATCCCTCGCTTCCCTGACTGCTGCCGACATGGGCGTGGTCGCTGCCAAAGCCGCACTGGAGCGCGCCGGAGTTCGCGCTGACCAGGTCGAGGAAACCATCTTCGGCAACGCCCGCCAAGCTGGCGGAGGCCCCAATCCTGCCCGCCAGGTTTCCGTCCGCAGCGGTGTCCCGCAGGAAGTCCCGGCGTACACCGTGAACAAAGCCTGCGCTTCCGGCATGAAGACCATTGCCCTCGGATACCAGGAGATCGCCGTCGGCAACCTCGATTGCGTGCTGGCCGGAGGCACTGAGTCCATGTCCCGCCTGCCCTACTACCTCGACGGCGCCCGCTGGGGCTACCGCCTGGGCCACCAGGAACTGGTGGACGGCATGTACCGTGACGGCTTTTTCTGTCCTATCGCCAAAATGATCATGGGCGAAACCGCCGAACTGCTCGCCGAAAAGTACAAGATTTCTCGCGACGAGCAGGATCAGTTTGCTCTCTGCTCGCAGACTCGCGCCGCCAAAGCCATCGAGGCCGGACGCTTCAAGGATGAAATCGTGCCGGTCACGCTGGAAAGCAAAAAAGGCCCGCAGACCTTCAGCCAGGATGAGCATCCTTTCATCGGCGCCACGCTGGAGAAGATGGCCAAACTGCCTCCGGTGTTCTCGAAAACCGGCACCATCACCGCCGCCAATTCTTCCGGCATCACCGACGCGGCCGCTGCCGTCATCATCGCGAGCGAAGCCTTCGTGAAGAAAAATAACCTGAAGCCCCTGGCCCGCATTCTCGCTGCGACCTCCGCCGGCGTGGATGCGCGCATCATGGGTATCGGCCCCGTCCCCGCCATGCGCAAGATGGAGCAGAAGCACCAGTTCCGGCTCGCGGATTTCGACCTCGTCGAATTGAATGAAGCCTTCGCCGCCCAGGTGCTGGCCTGCGACCGCGACCTGCACTTCGATCACGACAAGCTCAACGTCAACGGAGGCGCCATCGCGTTAGGCCACCCCATCGGCTGCACCGGCACCCGCATCACCGTCACCCTGCTGCACGAAATGCTCAAACGCAAAGCCAAGCGCGGCGTAGCCACGCTCTGCGTAAGCGGAGGCATGGGCATGGCATTGGCGCTGGAAAACGTGGCGTAGCGAAGCGTGATTCTTGGCTGGCACGCTGATTTTGGGTGGCGCAGCGCTTCAGCGCTGCGGCAAAGCGCTGATTGATCCACTGCTTTGAAAAGGCGCGCCGCAGGTGCCAGCAATGAATACGGGCTTTAGCCCCTAAGGTCCACTGCCGGGTGCAAAATAGAGAGCCTTGTAGCCGCCGCAAGCATTGTTCAACTTCCGCCGACTTTAGAAGTTTGCGGAAAAGATCTTTTTCGAGGCCCGCAGCTCACCTCAGCGGCTAAAGCCGAATCGATGCGACTACGTTACGGCGCGCCTGAAAGGCGCGCCCTTTCAAATCGACGACTGGAAGCCAGGGTTTCAGCAACCCGTGCCTTTGACCATGGACCCCACTCTCCGTCTCGCCGCCGAGTCCGACGCCGACCTGCTCCTGGAGTTCATGCGGGAGTATTACGCCTTCGACGGCCACCACTTCGATCTTTCCAAAGCGCGCGCCGCACTGCTGGGATTGTTACGCGATCCTTCGCTCGGTCGCGTGTGGCTGATCTCCACCGGCCAGGAGGTGGCAGGCTATGTTGTCCTGACGCTCGGCTACAGTCTGGAATTCCTCGGCCGCGACGCCTTCCTCGACGAGTTTTACCTGCGGGAGAATCATCGCGGCCAAGGCCTGGGCCGAAAGGTCCTCGAACTAGTCGAGGAGGCCGCGCGCTCCCTCCACGTTCGCGCCCTCCATCTGGAAGCCGTCCGCCGCAACCAAGCCGCTCAGCACTTCTACCGCAAACTCGGCTTCAAAGATCGCGAGCACTACCTGATGACCAAGTGGATCGACCGAACCAAGCGGAAATCCGGGCATTGAGTAGATACTAGAAGCCATTAGGCCAACTTTGCTTTGAATCGCGGTCACTTCGTCAGGGCTGCGCTGTGGAGCGCCTCGTAGAAGGCAGAAGAGTCACTACGCCAGCCCACGAAATTAGCGCGGAAGCTGTTCTGGGCGGTGGAGCACAGAATCTCGGCGAAGCGAGGATCCATCGGGGTCGGTCGTGTCTCCGCATATGGAACGATATCCCAACAAATCAGAGTCTCTTGCCCAAGCCAAACCATTCGCTTTGACAGTAACTTCGCGTGTGCTAAGTACTCCTCTAAGTACTTCTCGTTCGGCGGATCTGAAGAAGAGGTAGCGAAGAAAACCATTTCCGAGACTGGTTCTTCCTTCCGCCAGTATGGGCGAAGTCCCACTCGTCCGATTCCTTTTCCGGCGATAACCCACGCCGAGGAAGCACTGCCTCTACTCGCAACAATCCACGTCAGCGGAGTTTCGAGGCGGTATTGGTTCAACAAAACGGAGCGACCACAAAACAGGTGTGATACGAGGCCAGCCGTCTCGGGGAAAAATAGGAATATCGCCAGCACGCCCCCGGAAGGAATCCAAAGTACCAAGCTGCGTAGTTTCCGGCGCCATGGATGCTCTCGCAACCTCGCTCGCCGGGACCTGCTGGCAAGCCATTTCTCCGCCTCCGCTACGATCCAGCGGTTGCGTGTCCTCTGGCGAAGATAGATCAGCAGACCAATCATGAAAACATTGCCGAAAACAAGGACAACGTCAGCGGCACACCGAAGGTGGAGATTTCTTTCGATGATGTAGGCCATGTACAGGAGAACGCCCAGCACGAGCAGATAGGCCACTACGTAGCCGACCCCGAAGGCGATGATCATCAGAGTCCTTTTCATGCCACTTCCACTCTACTAGACACCAATGGACCAACTTTGTTCGGAGTTTTGAGTTGTGACGTGCATGCCAAGAAGAGTGCGGTCGTCACTATCTTCATTACTTTCAATAACTTAAGGGTACACAAAACCACCACCACCACCACCCTGCGTCTTTTTCTCCCCCTCCCCCGTATACCTATTTAGCATGAACGCCACGGCCTGCTATTTCGTGAACTGGATGGAGCCCGAGAACACTGCCATCGCTCGCGGACTTCGGCGCCACGATCCCGACTTGCTGGATCGGCTGATCGAACAGTATCAGCATCGCCTGCTGCGCTATTTGATTTACCTGACCGGCAGCCGCGAAACCGCCGAAGACCTCTTCCAGGAAACCTGGCTGCGGGTTCTGGAGCGCGGCGGGCAGTACGACGGCAAGCACAACTTCAGCACCTGGCTGTTCGCGGTGGCGCGCAACCTCACCATCGATCTCCAGCGCCGCAAGAAGCCGGAGAGCCTGGATACTCCGCGTGGAGAGGACGAAGCCCCGCTCGACATACCCGACAGCGGGCAACCATCTGCCCTGGATGTGGTGGCCCAACGTGAACTGAGCGAGCGCGTCATGGCGGGGCTGGCCCGCATCCCTGCCGACTACCGCGAAACCATCGTGCTGCGTTTTCACGAGGGACTTTCTTTGGAAGAAATCGCGACCGTCACCGGCGCCCCGGTGGGCACCGTGAAGTCGCGCCTCTACCGCGGATTGAACGCGTTGATGCCGCGGCTGAAGGGAGCACAAGGATGACGCACGATCCTCATCAGCAAGCGCAGGAACTGATTGCCTGCCGGGGCGACGGCCTCACCGAGGCGCAGCAGACCTGGCTCCAGGCGCACCTCGCGTCCTGCGACTCCTGCCGCGACTACGCCGAGGCTGCCGATCAGTTGGTGCGCGCCCTGCGTTCGGTCCCGATTGCTGCTGATCCGGCGCTGGTGCGCACCACCCAGTTGCGGGCCAGGGCGTATGCTCACAAGCTTCAGCAGCAGCAGGAACGCATGTGGCTCATATGGATTTCCTGTGCGGTGGTCACTCTCTTCACCGCGCTGACGACGCCTCTGCTATGGCAGGGATTCGCCTGGGTGGGGGCATGGATTCGAGTTCCGGCCCTGCTCTGGCAGACGGGCTTTGTCATGTTCTGGATTGCACCCGCGCTGGCCGCCAGTCTGCTCTTTGCGGCGCGCGGCACGTTTCTGGGCAGCCGTAACGGTACACCGCAGGGATAGCGACAAGGAGAAGGAAAATGCAAGTGACCAATGAAAAGCCGATCCGCTTCACCGACGAGCTGCGCTTAACCCCGTGGTGGGCCATCGTCCTGGCGGGGATCGGTTTCGTCTGCATGCAGTTCGTGTTCAATGTGGTCATCGCTCGCGAGGCGAATGCTCCACCGGCCTGGGGACGGGCCCTGCTTGGAATCTTTGTCGGCTTCGTCCTCGCGTGCTACTTCCTGCTCATCGGCTACGTGAGCCGCGATGCGGGGCGCCGCAACATGAGCCGCCCGCTATGGACTGCGGTCGCGATTCTCATTCCGAACGGGTTGGGCATTGTTCTTTACTTCATCCTGCGGCAACCGCTGCAGAACCGCTGCCCGCAATGTGGCGCCGGCGTCCAGAGCGCATTCCATTACTGCCCCAAGTGCAGCACGAAACTGCACCCCAGTTGCCCGCACTGCCAGCGCGAAGTACAGGTCGGCGACAAGTTTTGCCCCTATTGCGGCGGATCCCTGTCAGAATCCCACCCTGCGGAGTCCGAAGGAATTCAACAGCCGCTGGATCCATGCCTATCCGGGCGAGCACAAAGCGTCTGGCGCCTATATGAACGGCTCGGCCTATGACGTGCATCCCTATCTGCTGCTCAATCACAACGACGATTACGAAGCGCTGACGACGCTGGCCCATGAATCGGGACATGCTGTCCACACGCTACTGACCAATAAGACGCAACCCTTCGAGAAATCGAACTATTCCACTTTCGTCGCGGAAACGGCCTCTATCGGCAACGAGATGCTGCTCAACGACTACATGGTGGCGCATGCGAAATCGAAGGAAGAGAAACTCTATTATCTGGGAGAAGGAGTGGAAGCAGTTCGCCAAACCTTCTTCCGCCAGGTGATGTTCGCCGAATTCCAGCTCGCCATCCATGACGAGATGGAAGCCGGCCGCCCGCTGTCGGGCGAGCGCATGACCTCGATGTATTGCGATCTGCTCAGGAAGTATTACGGCGAGGCGCAGGGCGTGACCAAGATCAATCCCACCTATTGCGCCGAGTGGGAATACATCCCGCACTTCTATTATGGCTTCTATGTCTGGCAGTACGCGACCTCCATGGCGGGCGCAGCCCAGCTGACCGACGACATTTTGGAAGGCGGCCCGCCCGCGCGCGACCGCTTCATCAACATGCTGAAGGCCGGCGCATCGGACTATCCCTACAATCTCTACAAGAAGGCCGGCATCGATATGGCGACGCCGGCGCCGTACCAGAAACTGGTCGCGCGCATGTCGCACCTTCTCGACGAGATCGACGCGATCGAGAAACAACCGTGATGGCTATCACGCAATAAAGGGAAGGCGGCCAGACGCCGCCTTCCTTTTCTCACTTTGGTTCCAGGCAACGCACAAGGAGAGTCAACATGTACCGCAAACTCGTGATGGCAACCCTGCTCAGCCTCGCGGCGTTGCCCGCGCTCGCGCAAACGACGGTCGAGCAGATGGCGAAACCACCGGCTAATGCCGACGTGTGGATGATCACCTCCGTCGGCGGCGGCAAGCACGGCCAGACCTCGTCCTGGACAGCGCCCGACGGCACCCACTGGTCGCGCTTCAGCTTGAACCTGCGCGGCTTCATCAGCGAACTCGACCAGCAGATGAAGCTCACGCCCGACGGCAACATCGCCAGCATGACCGTGCGCGGGTTCACGCCGAGCGGCGACGCGGCCGAGACCTTTGATACGAAGAACGGCACCTACACCTTCAAGAGTCCCGTCGATCAGGGCAGCGGCAAGACGAAGGCCGGTCTTTATTACGCCTCGTTTGGCGGCACGCTT
>JAIQET010000077.1 GCA_020073645.1 Terriglobia bacterium
CGGGCACCATCACCGGCATGCTCACCGACGGCCTCGGCCTCCTCGGCGGCACGCTGATCTTCATCGCCTACGGTGAGCAGGCCTACGAGGCGCTGCTCGGCTTCGGCTTCGGCGGCACGCTGCTCGCCCTCTTCATGCGCGTCGGCGGCGGCATCTACACCAAGGCGGCCGACGTCGGCGCCGACCTGGTGGGCAAGATTGAGAAGAACATCCCCGAGGATGATCCCCGCAACGCGGCCACCATCGCCGACAATGTTGGCGACAACGTCGGCGACTGCGCGGGCATGGCCGCCGACATTTTTGAGAGCTACGAGGTCACCATTGTGGCCGCCATGATCCTCGGCCTCGCCACCTTCGGCCACAAGGGCGTCATCTTCCCGCTGCTGGTGCGCGGCATCGGCGTGCTCGGCTCCATCATCTCGACCTACACCGTCAAGGCCGGCCCCCACGATACCTCCGACACCGCGCTGAAGAGCGTGCACAACGGCTTCTGGATCGGCTCCATCATCTCGGTCGTCGGCTTCTTCGTCCTCGGCCTGACGTATCTGCGCTTCGCCCCGGGCCAGAACCTGCTCAGCATGGCCGGCCTGGCCCCGGACCAGCAGGCCCGGTTGCTGGCCCAATTTCCCAACACGGTGCCGGCCAATCTGCCGGTGTGGGCCAACTTCGGCATCGCGGGCCTCGATATGCGGCCGGCCCTCGCCTGCTTGATCGGCGTGCTCCTCGCGATCGCGCTGAACAAGGTCACCAGCTATTACACGCACACCTCGCACGCGCCGGTGCAGGGCCTCGCCAAGGCCTGCCAGACCGGCCACGCCACCAACATCATCCAGGGCTTCGCGGTCGGCTACGAGAGCACGGTCGCCATGGTGGTCGTCATCGCCGTCGCCATCCTCCTCTCCTACCTCTGCTACCTCGGCACCCCGCCGCTCTTCATCGCCTACGGCGTGGCCATGACCGGCATCGGCATGCTCACCCTCACCGGCAATACCATCTCGATGGACGTGTTTGGCCCGGTGGCGGACAACGCCAACGGCATCGGTGAAATGGGCTACGACGCCCAGGCGATGGAAGCCAGGGAAAAGGGTTCCTACAAGCGCGCGCGCCAGATTCTCGCCGACCTCGACGCCGTCGGCAACACCACCAAGGCCGAAACCAAGGGCATCGCCATCGGTTCCGCCGTCATCGCCGCCGTCTCGCTCTTCGCGAGCTTCATCGCAGTCATCGCCGTGGGTAGCGAGGACAAGATCAACCAGATGACGACCGACCAGTACCTGGTCGAGGCCGGCAAGCTGACCGTCGCCCACCCGATGGTGTTCATCGGCTTCCTGCTCGGCGGCGCCGTGCCCTTCCTCTTCAGTTCGATGCTGATCCGGGCCGTCGGCCGCGCCGCCTTCCTCATCGTGAAGGAGTGCCGCGAGCAGTTCCGCGACGCCGACATCTGGACCGGCAAGAAGAAGCCCAACTACGGCCGCGTGGTCGACATCTGCACCTCCACGGCGCAGAAGGAACTCATCGGCCCCGGCTTCCTCGCCATCCTCACCCCGATCGCCGTGGGCTTCCTCCTCGGCACCCAGGCCCTCGGTGGCTTCCTGGCCGGCATGATCCTCACCGGCCAGCTCCTCGCCGTCTTCATGGCCAACGCCGGCGGCGCGTGGGACAATGCCAAGAAGCTCATCGAGGACGGCCACTACGGCGGCAAGGGCTCCGAAGCCCACAAGGCCGCGGTCACCGGCGATACCGTGGGCGATCCGCTCAAGGACACTGCCGGCCCCGCCGTCAACCCACTCATCAAGGTGATGAACATGGTCAGCCTCCTCGCGCTCGGCATCGTCATCAAATACAACGTCATCACCGGCACCTCCAGCCGGGTGATCGGCCTGCTCGTGGCACTCGTCGCCGCCGTGGCGATCGGCTGGTCGATCTGGCAGAGCAAGCGCGAGTCGAAGGAACTGCAGGAGATGGAGAAGCAGTTCGAGCAGTGAGCCGCTGACGTTGTTCGCCGCCGGCAGGCGGAGAAAAAATACGAGGCGAAAACCAGAGTTCGTCAATGACTATTCTCTTGTTCTTCTTGTCCGCGTTGGAATACTTAGTTGGATCCCCGACGTAGAACACCGTGTCAAAGCCTCTGACATGGTCTTGGTCAGGATGGCTGAGAAGGAACGCGTCCGCGTGTGAAATTCCATTCTCCTCGCGACATTCCCGGACCAGATGAGCATGTACGTCATAGTTCATGTCGTCGGCACAGACGTTAATGTCGACGATCATTGTGGTTCCGTCGGATAGCTTTATTAGGGATGTGTCTCCGTTCCCGACTGGAAAGTAAGTAACAGAAGAGTCGCCCACGTTGAAGGTACCTCACTTCTAAGTTCCACGACACGAACTTGTTGCCACGTTAACCCCCGGAATTGTGGCTGTCAAGAGGGCAACACTTTATGTCGTATCTCAAACAACGAAAAGGGGTAGGGAGTTGGCAAAGTTCTTTTTTCCACAGCAGGGACTGGCCCAGTGGTTGCGATGTGGCGAGCACCCTTCGAAAACGGCCCCACTTCTCGCACAAAACGCGAGAAATGGGCCACCCCTTGTGGTTGAGGGATATGCTTTTCAAACCCAAGAAATGAGGCTGGGCGACCCGCCAGCTGAGTAGAGAGGGCGGCTGGTGGGCCGCCCTCCTTTTGTCCGTTTCAAAGGACGCGTGCGCTAGGGCGTAACCTGGAGGCCGAACTGTTTCGTGTCGATCCAGTTCATGGCCAGTAGCGACCAGAAGTCCTGGGCGTACTGCGACAGAACATAGTCATAGGGCAACGATCCATAGCCGGCATTGCCCCAACTGGTTCCCCACGAGTTGCGGATGAGCAGGGCCCCGGTGGTGGTTTTCTTCGAGGCAAGATTGGTGATCTTGAGATTGTCGTCGTAGCCCACGGCAACAATGGCGTGTCCGGCAAACGCTTTCTCGCCCGGAGCCGGATACGGGAAGGCGCCCCTCACGTCTGCCTGTGTGTAAGACGGGAAGACGTAGAAGCCAAAGATGATGGGGATGGAGGCGGCCAGGTACGTCTTCAGATTGTTGAGCAAGGTGGGCGGCGCGATTGGCGTCCCAAACGGGTCGTGACAAACGTACTTCACCGCATTGAAGCGGGCTCCAAACTGATAGATGAACGCGGTGGGTTCCGCATCGAAGGTTCGCTCTCCTGAAACTCCAGGCTCCTGCCGATCGGTGTAAGGCCAATAGGTCTCGGGAGGAACACCGAACATTTTCAGTGCACCCATCGTGGTACGGATATAGGCTCCGGTATCTCCCACCCAGCCCAACAGGTTGCGAGTGGTCTTGTAAATGAAAAGACGGGAGCCATCGATGTAGTTGTTGAAAGCACGCCGTTCGAAGTACTCGACCACTCCCACTGCGGCGTTCGCAGTGCAGGAGCCGAGCATCTGCTGGTCTTCAATTGGGGAGCACCACTGGCGCAGGTCCACCTGCGCGGGCAGGGCGAGTTTGAGTGCTTTCCTGGCCCTGGTGATGCCCAATTTTTCAATGATCTGCACGACTTCGGGATGTTCCTCGGTGTAGTCCCGCGTATCGGGAAGCTCGGGGTGCCAACCTGTCCCTACGAGTTGCCCGGTTTCTACGAGCCGCACATATCCGTAGGGAGGAACCTTCGGGGGGAACGGTCTTGCTTCCCTCTCTTCAACCACAAGCTTCGGCATTGGCATTACGGCTGCCATGGAATTGCTCCTTTCCGGGGGAGATGCTCCTCCAGTTGGTTACGGGTTGAGTTGGTTAAGTGTCGTGTGCGGGCAGAAAGAAAGCAGGCAAGGGGAACTTCTTCTCGTTGCGCCTGCCCCGCTAGCAAAAGCAAGAACCGGATTCACCGATCGCGAGGTAAATCCTCGGCGTGTGGCATCTCGGTTGCGTCTGAGTCCAAACCCGGGGTCCGTACAGAATCTGTGGCTTACTGTCACTCGCTTGCGCGAGGTGTGGGTTTCATTTCCTGTACGCACCCAGATTCGCGCCGAGGAATGTCCGAGGTCAACACTATTCACTCTTTATTCACTCTTTTCGAACGCATCCGGTTCCCAATATGGAACGTCGAAGAGTTTCCCGGCATCCGAGACACTGGTCATCGCCGGGCAGCACGTTTCCTCAGGGGGCTTGGCTACGATTTGCTGCGGTTGTCTTACTTATGGCATAATGTAAGGCACCATGACGCCTCGGGGGAAATTCACATCCAAGGGCCAACTTGTGATCCCGGCGGAACTGCGCCGCAAACACGGCATCCAGATAGGGACAGAAGTTCTGTTTCTGGAGGACGAGTTTGGCCGGATTGTACTGCAGCCAGTCACCGCGGAATTCATTGACCGCATGATGGGTTGCCTGGCCGGCGGCCCCGACTTCCTGTCCAACTGGGCTAAGGAACACCGCGAAGAGGGTGAACGCGATAAATGAAGACTTACGTCTTCGATGCCAGCGCTCTGTTCGCCTATCTCCAGAAGACGGCTGGCGGTCCCAAGGTGGGCGATCTGCTGAAAGAAGCGGCGAAAGAGCATGCGCGCGTCTTGATGTCCGCGGTGAATTATGGCGAGGTGTATGGCAGGATCTTGCGCGATGGCGGACAGAGCCAAGCACATCTGGCAGCCAACGTCATACGGGCTTTACCTGTGGAGTTACTCGATGCCACGCCCCAGCGGGCCTTACAGGCGGCTGAAGTCAAGGCCGCCTACCGGCTCCATTATGCGGACAGTTTCGCTGCCGCTTTAGCCTTCGAGCACAAGGCGACCCTGGTTACGAGTGACGCGGACTTTCGCAAGCTGGGCCACTCGGTCCCGGTGGTGTGGCTCAAACCCTGACTGCAATGCTGCCTGTCTTACGACCAGAATGTCCGATCCAGCGTGCGGTACTGAATGGCTTCGGCGATGTGCTTGGGCTCGATGGCCGGGGCGCCTTCGAGGTCGGCGATGGTGCGGGCGACTTTCAGGATGCGGTCGTGGGCGCGGGCGGTGAGGCCCTGCTGGGTCATGGCGCGCTCCAGCAGGCGTTCGCAGTCGGCGGAGAGGTCGCAGAAGGCGCGGATGTGGCGGGGCGCCATCTGGGCGTTGCAGTAAAGCTTTTCGCGCTTCGCCGAGGAGAATCTCTGCAACTGCGCCTGGCGCGCGCGCATCACCCGTTCGCGAATCCTGGCCGAGCCTTCCGGTTCGGAGCCCGAGCGCATCTCCTTGTAGTTCACCGCGGGCACGTCAATGTGGATATCAATCCGGTCGAGCAACGGCCCCGAGATCTTCGACATGTAGCGCTGGATCATGGGCTGGGTGCAGTGGCACTCGCGGGAGCGGTCGTTGAAGTAGCCGCAAGGGCATGGGTTCATGGCGGCAGCCAGCATGAAGCGGGCGGGAAAGGTCAGGGACATGGCGGCGCGGGCGATGCAGACGGTGCCGTCTTCGAGGGGCTGGCGCATGACTTCCAGCACATTGCGCGGGAACTCGGGAAGCTCATCCAGAAAAAGCACACCATTGTGGGCCAGCGAGACCTCGCCGGGGCGCGGGATGGCTCCGCCGCCGATCAGTCCGGCGTCGGAGATGGTGTGGTGCGGGGCGCGGAATGGGCGCACGCCGACCAGGCCGACGCCGGGGTCGAGCACGCCGGCGACGCTGTGAATCTTGGTGGTCTCGAGCGCTTCTTCAAACGTAAACGGCGGCAGGATGGTGGGCATGCGCTTGGCCAGCATGGTCTTGCCTGAGCCGGGAGGACCGATCATGAGGATGTTGTGCCCGCCGGCGCAGGCTACCTCGAGGGCGCGCTTGGCGGTTTGCTGCCCGCGGACATCCTTGAAGTCCACTACATAGTGCTGCGATTCGCCGAGAAGCGTGTCACTGTCCACTTTCATCGGCAAAACGCCGTTACCTGAGTTCACGAAGTGAATCACATCCAGCAGCGAGCGCACCGGGTACACGTCCACGCCGCCCACCATGGCGGCTTCGCGGGCGTTGAGTTCGGGGACGACCAGGCGGGAAATCTTCTTGCCACGGGCTTCAATGGCGATGGGCAGGGCGCCTCGGATCCCGCGAATCCCGCCATCGAGTGACAGTTCGCCGACAAACAGGCAGTCGGCAATCTCTTTCTTGGTCAAGCCGCCGTAGGCGCCGACAATCGCCAACGCCATGGGCAGGTCGAAACCGGAGCCTTCCTTGCGGATGTCGGCAGGAGCGAGGTTGATGGTGATCTGGGTGGGCGGAATATCGTAGCCGCAATTTTTCAGCGCGGCGCGGACCCGGTCCCGGCTCTCGCGTACCGCGGCGTCGGGCAGTCCGACGGTGTGGAAGTGGTCTTGATCCAGCTTGATGCCGGAAACATCCACCTCGACCTCGATGATGCTGGCGTCAATACCGTAGACGGCGGCGCTCAGGGTTTTGTACAGCATAGCTCCTGCGCTTCCAGCAGACAGACGTATTTGTGACGATGGGGGTCCAGCAGACGGGGTCAGCTTTGACTGTACGCGCCTCAGGCACGGACAGGCCGTGACTGCTGTCACCATCAAGAGTGACAGTCGCGCAGTCTGGATTGGCGAACCAAGATGCCTAATACGCTTTTCGTTGTTTGCGCGTGCGGCGTGAACTAGGATGCGATTGACGCCCCCACAGGAATCTCGCCGGCTTGCAGAGCGGTCCACGGGCGCACCGCTTATGGCAGAAGACGAAAAGCAAACGGCGCGACCCCGCACTTCCGGCCACCTGGAACGGGAAGAAGACCGCTTGTGGCGCTATGCGCTTTGGCTGCTGGTGGTGCTGGCGGCGGGCATGGCAGCCCTTTCCTGGCAAACTCTGGAGAAACTGCCTTATCGTCTGGGAGCAGTGCCGGTTGGTCTGCTGGTTCTGTCCATTCTGTTTGCGGTGTATGCGTACGGCCGGCGGCGCGAAGTCTCCGAACTCAAAGTCCTGCTGCACGGGCTGCACGATCGCGTGGGCGCGGCCCCGAGTGAAGAACAACTCGACCAGCTCTCCCAGGTCATCATGCGCTCGCAGCGCAGCTTCAAGGAGCTGATCGACTCCTTTGACGATGTGGCCTTCGCCAGCTCCCTGGATGGCACCCTGCGGACGGTCAATCGCCGCGTGGTGGAGTTGCTGGGCATCTCCTACATCGAAGTCGTCGGCCACAAACTCGATGAGTTTGTGGAGGAGCCTGCACGAAGCGACGTCGAGTCGGGCCTGGCGCGTTTCCTGGAAAAGCGGCGCTGGTCCGGACTGGTGCGCGTGCAGCTGAAGAACAACCCTCGCGTGCTCTACTTTGATTGCGTCCTGAACGCCATCCTGAAGGGCGACGAGGTCGCCGGGATCAGCACCCTGGCCCGTGACGTCACCGAGGAGCGGGAGAAAGAGCGGCGCTTCACCGAGTTGTTCGAGACCCTGCAAGAGGGCGTTTACTTCAGCACGCCGGAGGGTAAGCTGCTCGACGCCAACCCCGCTTTGGTCCGGATGCTGGGCTATGCCAGCAAAGAAGAACTCCTCCGGCTCGATCCCACTGCCTTCAACCCTGATCGCGAGGAAAATCCGGTACTGGGCCGCAGCGCCGATGATCAAGGCGGAGTGCGCACCCGGGAGATCACGCTTCGCCGCCAGGATGGCACAGCGGCCATTTTCCTGGACACCTCGCGCGCGGTCTGGGACGCGGGCGGCAAAATCATCCGTTATCAGGGCACGCTGGTGGACGTCACCGAGCGGCGCAAGATGGAAAAGGCCCTGCAGCGGCAGGAAGAGTTCCAGCGCTATCTGCTGGAGAGTTTTCCCGATCTCATTCTCGTTATCGACCTGGAGGAGCGCTACAGTTTTGTGAGCGCCCGCATCCGTGACCTGCTCGGCTACACGCCGGAGGACTTGACTGGAACGAAAGTTGAAGTGGGGCAGGAGCAGTCGCCCGAGTTTCTGGCGTTGTGCCGCGAAGTCAGCTCGGGGCGAAAGCTGTTCAGCTTTTGCGAGTATGGGGCGCGGCATCGCGATGGAAGCTGGCGCACCATGCGGGCCTCCGCCAGCCCGCTGTTCGACGCCGAGAGCAAGCTGAGCGGGGTGATCGTCTCGGTGCGCGACATCACGGTAGAGAAAAAACTGGAGCAGCAGGTCATCCAAAGCGAACGTTTGGCGGCCATGGGGCAGATGATCGGCGGCTTTGCCCACGAACTGAACAATCCCCTCACCAGCATCCTGGGAGTAACCGAATTGCTGCAGGAGGGCGAAGCCACCGAGCCCGTCCGCAAGCATATGGTGATGTTGCAGCAGCAGGCCCGTCGCGCGGCTGAGATCGTGCAGAACCTGATGTACTTCTCGCGCCCGCCCTCGCCGGGCAAGGGCCCCATCAATCTGAGTGAACTGGTGCAGCGGACCTTGCACCTGCACGCTTATTCCCTGCGCAAGAACAATATCACGGTGGATTTTCTGCCGGACAACGCCCTTTCCCCGGTGAGCGGCGATCCTCACCAGTTGATGCAGGTATTCCTCAACCTCATCCTGAACGCGGAGCAGGCCATCCGCGAGGTGCGCGACCAAGGCACGCTGCGCGTCCGGCTGGGACGGGCGGAGAATTCGATCATGGCCATTTTCCAGGATGACGGACCGGGTATTTCGCCGGACATTCTGCCCAACATCTTCGATCCCTTCTACACCACCAAGCGGCCCGGGCGGGGCACGGGGTTGGGGCTGAGCATCTGCAAAGCGATTTTGCGGGAGCACGGCGGAAATGTGGAGGCGGCTTCAGGCCCGGGCGGAGGGGCGGTGTTTACGGTAACGCTGCCCGCAGCTGGGAAGGGCCCCACACCTGCAGCATCGGGAGCCTAGAGGCGAGCGGAAAATCCCGGTTGGCAGTGCGTAGAAAGGGGTTTCTGGCGAAACGTGTCACGCGAGCCAATCTCACTGGCTCGCGCGATAGATGATCTTGCCGTCACGCAGGGTGTACTGAACAGCGGTAAGGGCCCGGATGTTCCTGGAAGGGTCTTCCTTCAGGACGACGAGATCCGCCTGCAGACCTGCGGCGATTCGTCCCAGTTGTTTTGACTCTCCGAATCGCTCGGCGGGCGCGGTCGTCAGGGAAGCGAGAATCTGGCGAAAGCTCATGCCCGCCTCGGTCATCAAGGCGTACTCCTCAGTGGGGTCATATTCGACGGCGCCGAGATCATTTCCGAAAAGCACTGTCCCTCCGGCAGCCACCCAGGCTCGCAACTGGCCGACTTCCGTATCGGCAATCTGTTCCCGGGCCGATACGCGGTCGTGGCGCAGGTAGTATTTCCATAAGGTAAGAGTTGGCGTGAGGGCCACTCGCCGTTCCTTCATTGCCGCAAGAATCCTTTCGTCCCATGGGCCGGAGTGGGGAGTGGTGTGAGCGACGATATCAACGCCAGCTTGAACCGCGGCCAGCACGTCCGCGCTGGTATTGGTGTGAACAAAGACAGGTTTCCCCAAGCGATGGGCTTCGCTTACCGCGGCTTGCATGGCGCTTTCCGGAAGCGGAGCACCGCGGGGCGAGGAGGCGAACAGCTTGATTCCGTCCACGCCTTCATCCAGGAGCTTGCGGGAGGCCGCCGCCGCTTGTGCGGCGTCTGCGATCTCGGGAGCCGGGAACTTCATAACACCCATCATGTTGAGAACTGTTTCCGAAGGAAGAGCGCCGGGGGGAACCAGCGCCTCGCCGGTGGAGCGAATTCTCGGGCCCGGCACCTCCCCCGATTCGATGCGGCCACGGAGCTGCCGCGTGTTCTCCCACATGGACCCTATGTCGAACACGCTGGTAAAGCCATATCGTGTGAGCATGTCCTGAAGCTGCCGGCTGAGCTCGGGCGCGGGGATTGTCGCTGCGTTCGCCCACTTTCGTTCGAAGAAGTGCACGTGGCTGTTCCAAAATCCTGCGGTAATCGTGAGCCCCGAACAATCGAGCACCTGGGCGGCCTGAGGAACCTGCAGATGCGCCCTGCTGCCCACCGCCAGGATCTTTCCGCCCTGGATGAGCACCACGCCGTCCCGGATAGGTTCTTCCGCCGGACTGACATAGATGGTCCCTCCCACCAGAGCCAGGTCCCCATGCGGAGAGTTGGGGGATTGGCCCAGAACCACGCTGCCCATGAGAACCGGAAGAATTGCTGAGCCAAGAAGCATGGTGAGGAGAGAACTCCGCGGGTACGCGATTGCTGTCAGTGATTTGTTCAAGGCCTTTGGCCCAGCGGGTGATTTCCAGCCAGGCTACGGTGATCCTCGAAAGGAGTATAGCGATGCGTTTGCATGAATAACCAGTTTCCCGGAGAAGGTCCCTCGCGATGATGGGCCTAGCGTTCCACCGCCATCGCCACCGCATTCCCGCCGCCCAGGCACAAAGCGGCGATCCCACGGTGCACGTCGCGGCGGATCATCTCGTAGATGAGCGTGACCAGCACGCGCGCGCCGCTGGCGCCGATGGGGTGTCCGATGGCGACCGCGCCGCCGTTCACGTTCACCTTGTTGAGATCGAGGCCGAGCTCGCGCATCACGCCCAGGGCTTGGACGGAGAAGGCCTCGTTGAGCTCGTAGAGATCCACGTCTTCGTTCTTCCAGCCGGTCTTCTCCCAGATCTTGCGGACCGCACCCACCGGGGCCATCATGACCCACTTGGGCTCGACTCCGCTGGTGGCCTGGGCGACGATGCGCACCATGGGCTGGGCGCCGAGTTCCTTGGAACGCCGGGCGCTGGTGACCACCAAAGCTGCCGCGCCGTCGTTGACTCCGGGAGCGTTCCCAGCGGTCACCGTCCCGTCCTTCTTAAAGGCCGGCTTGAGGGAGCGCAGCACTTCGATGGTGGTGTCTTCACGCGGCGATTCGTCCTTGTCAAAGATTACCGCAGGTGCGCCCTTCTTCTTGGAGGGCAGTTCGACGGGGACAATTTGTGACTTGAAGCGGCACTCCTTGATCGCAGCGATGGCTTTGCGATGCGAGTTCACGGCGAACTGGTCCTGCTCTTCGCGGGTGATGCCGTACTTCTCAGCCACGTTCTCGCCGGTGATGCCCATGTGGTAGTCGTTGTAAATGTCCCACAGGCCGTCCTGGACCATGGAGTCGACGATCTGCGCGTTGCCCAGGCGATATCCCTTACGGGCCTGGGGCAGGAGGTAGGGTGCGTTGGTCATCGATTCCATACCGCCGGCCACCACCAGCGAACTGTTTCCTGTCTGGATCGCTTGCGCTGCGAGGGCGACGGCTTTCAATCCAGAGCCACAGACCTTGTTTACGGTCATGGCACCTACTTCGGGCGGCAAACCGCCAAAGATCGCCGCCTGCCGCGCCGGGTTCTGCCCCAGCCCGGCGGAGACCACGTTACCCATGATGCATTCATCCACCTGCTTGGGATCAAGTTTGGCGCGCTGTACTGCCTCGCGCACCACGATCGCGCCCAGTTGGGTGGCGCTCAAGTCCGACAAACTTCCCTGGAATTTTCCTACGGGTGTGCGGCAACCGGAAATGATAACGACCTCTTCAAAAGCAGCCATAGATGTGCTCCTGCGATGATTTCGTAACCTGCAATTATAGATGTGCGGGGCGCAGAAACGATGAAATTTGCCTTCACGGGGACGATCGTGCAGGACGCGCGACGATACAGACTTGTGATGCGGTGAGCGGGCACGGCACGCGACACGACAAACATTTTTCGCAGTGCAACCATCCGGAATTTGACTCGCAAGCGAGCAAAATTCTCCTCCAACCCTCTCCGGTGACTTTGGTGTATGGGTCGCATGCGCCGGCGAACGCATTTTTTTTCTTGACATCACTTTTTATTGACTCTATACATTCAATCAGTCGCAACAGTAAGAACGTTGCGCAGTCCATGAAAAATGGAAGGGAGAATAGAAACCATGGCAACCAAGAAGAAAGCGGCAAAAAAGGGCGGCAAGAAGAAACACTAAAAGCCCTGCAAGAAGAAACAAACCTGGGGACGCGAAAAGCGTCCCCTAAGTTTTTTGGGAGCAAAATCCACCACAGAGACACAGAGGCACAGAGAAAAAGAGATAGATGTCTTCTCCGTGACTCCGCGTCTCTGCGGTAGATGTTCACCGGAGCTTGCGGCTAGTGGCCTTCTTGACGTTGGGCGCGCTATAGAGGCGCTTCTCGGTGGCGGGGCAAAGATTGCGGTAGGGGCAGAAGCTGCAATAGAAGCCGGGTTTGGGCTCGAACGCTCCCGCTGCGATATTGGCCGCAACTTCTTCGATCTTCGCTTTGGCCTCTTCCAGTTGAATCGGCGCCCGCTGCGAAACCACCGGAGCGTTCTCTTGCAGGTTGTAGAAGATCAGCCGGTCGGCCTGGTAACCCCACTTCGCCCGCGCCGCTAGAGCGTAAATCGAAAGCTGCAAGCTCTCGTCGGCATCCTCCTGCGATCGAGGCTTGCCGGTCTTGTAGTCGGTAATGACCACGTGTCCGTCGCCCAGACGATCCACGCGATCAATCCGGCCGACCACGGTGGCGCCGCCGATCTGCACCTGGAACGACTCCTCCGTGTGCAGCACCTCAGGTGCTGGACAGCGGCGGCAGGCTGCCAGGAAGTCACGCAACTGCGCGATTCCCTGCTGTTCGTAAAGTTCGAACTGGTAGCGGTCCTGGATGGCGGCTCCGGCCAGGGTGGCCCGAAACAGTTCGATCAAGGCTTCGTCGGCCATCGGGCGCTCCGCGCGCACTGAATCGTAGTAGGCGCGCAGCACCAGATGCATCGCGCCCCCGTAATGGATGGCTGCGGGCGCCTTACGGGGAATGTTCCACTCGCGCTCCAGCTTGAACTGCAGGGGACACAGGTCGTAGCTGGCAACCGCGGTAGCGCTCAGTCTGGCGTTGAGGTTGAGCACGGGTGGCATGGAGATCCACTCGCTGGTGCGCGAGGCCGACCTCGCGGTGGAGGCGCCACCGAACATATCGGTCTGAAAGGGGCGCGCGTTGCGGGGGCGCAGCCACCGGCTCAGACTGGGGTCCTTCAGCAGGTCGCGCAGGTATCCCGGCGGAGTGGTGTCTCTCCCCTTGCCCTGCCGGGCGTAGATGGTGAGCGAGTCGCGGGCCCGGGTCATGGCCACGTAGAACAGCCGGTGCTCCTCCTGGTCGTGCAAAGCCTTGCCCTCGCCCTGGGCGACGGAGTCGGGGTCACGCAACTCGCTGGGGAACTCCACCAGCGGTTCCTTGTAGGACGAGGGGAACGAACCCGAATTGGCGCGCAGAATGAACACGTGATCGAACTCCAGCCCCTTGGCGGCGTGCGCGGTGATCAGATGGACGGCGTTCTCTTCGGGCGACGGCATGGGGATGGCGCCGCGGGCCTCGCGAAAATAGTCGAGGTACTCGACCAGTTCGCCAATCTCCCCGGTCCGGGTGATTGGCTTTTCCTCCCATTTGGCAACGAACTCGAGCACCGCACGCAGTGGGCGGGAGGTGCCATCGAGCGCAAAGCGGCGCATGAGGATTTCCAGGGCCGCGCGGCCCTTGGCACCCGTGCGGATGATGTCCTCGTGCGCTTGCTTCACCGCATCGAGCACGGCGGCGCCGCCTTCGACCTGCGCCAGAACTGAGGCCACACCCGAATCTCGCTCGTCCCGTGGGACCGCTCTCATGCCCCCACGCAGCTTTTCTGGATCCATGGCAAATTGGGGCAGGGCCGCAACCCGGAACAGGCTCGCCCCGTCATGGACCGAGACCACTGCGCCTAGGCAGGCAAACAGGTCGCGCACCTCGGGCGTGTCCACTACGTCCATGTTCTCGATGGAAAAGGGAATGCCCTGTTGGGCCAGTTCTTCCGCCAGCGGGTCGCGGTGGGAATGTTGCCGGTAAAGCACAGCAAAATCCCTCCACGCGCAGCGCGCCTCTTTCTTTTTCTGCAGGATGGCACTTACCAGGTCGGAGCATTCCACTTCTTTCGCCGTGAGAATCGCACTGTCAACCGGAACACTCGGCAATTCCCTGCCCTGCCTGACCGCTTCCTCCTCGCGCGCTGAAACCAGTGGCGCACGCCGGTACGGGAAGGTGGAGCCATGCCCTGCGGGAAAGATGTCCGGATTCTTGGCGATCAGCGCGAAAGCGCACTTGAGGATGGGCGTGGTTGAGCGCCGATTCTTTTCCAGCGCCACCAGCCTGGCTCCGGGGAAATGGCGCTGAAACAGTCCAAAAGCCGCGCTCGAGGCGCCGCGGAAACGGTAGATAGCCTGATCGGGATCGCCCACCGCAAAGACGTTCCGCTCGTCTCCCGCAAGCTTCTGGAGAATCTTCACCTGGGCAAAGTTGGCATCCTGGAACTCATCCACCAGGATGAAGCGGGCGCGGGCGCGTTCGTGCGCCAGCAAACCAGCGTCCTGCTGCAGCAGCGCATGCGCGTGGGTGATCATGTGGCCGAAGGTGCCGAGGTTTTCTTCGCGCAGCATGCGCTCGACCGTCGCGAAGACACTGGCAATTTCCCGGCAACGCCCGAGCACCTCCTCGTCGCTGAGAATGTCCTTCGACTTGCCCACGCGCGGGATGGGCAACTCGCCGCGCTCGAGACGGCTGACGTATTCGGCGTACTTCTCCGGGCCGACCAATTCGTCGTGGCAGCGCCGCATGAAATCGAGCAGGTCGTCGAGAAACTGGCTGACATTTGCCGCCCGCACAAAGTAATTCAGGCGCAGTTCGCGGATGCGCTTGCGCAGATAGATCCAGAGGTCTTTGTCGTCGAGCACGCCGAATTGCTTGCCGCAGCGGGCCAGCAGGTTGTTGCAATAGGCGTGAAAGGTAGCGACCTGCAAGCCGGAGGTGTCCGTCCCGCGGAGTTCGGCCTCAACCCGCTCCCGCATCTCGCCGGCCGCATTTTCGGTATAAGTGACGGCGAGGATCTGGTCCGGGCGAATCCCGGCGTCACGGATCAGGCGGGCAATGCGTCGCGTGAGAACGGTGGTTTTGCCCGTGCCCGCTCCAGCCACCACCAGCATGGGGCCGTGAACATGCTCGACAGCCTGGCGCTGGCGGTCATCGAGTTCGAACGCTGGGGCGCTGGGAATGGGTTTGGGTACTGCCACGGGCAGGAGCATACCAGAGAATGCTGAGGATATTCCCGACGGAGCGGCCGTAGCGCCGGCGTCCCGCCGGCCACCAGGCGAGTGTCCAGCCCGTCTTCACGGGATGATGAGCTTACAACCGCGGAGCGGCGAAAGAGTGCAGCCCACGACACAAGCCGTGGGATCGCGGTCCTGGGCTAGTATCTTGCCGCCCCACGCTGGTGCGGCGAGACGCCGCACCGACAGCCGCCGGGGCGGCGGCGCTACAGGGAGGCGACTACGGCCATCGCAGCGATGGCTGCGGTTTCGGCCCGTAGGATGGTGCTGCCCAGAGAGGCGGCCGTCCAGCCCACAGCACGGAATGCTTCAAGTTCGGCTTCGGTCCAGCCACCCTCGGGACCGAAGGCCAACACAATGTCCCCGCCCGCCGGATGCGATTGGAGAACGTCCCTCAGCATCACCGCTTGCTCGGATTCCGCCAGGACGATGCGGGTCGTCCCCGGCAGGGCAACCGCATCTTTGAACTTCATGGGCTGTGAAATTTCCGGTGGGGTGGCGCGCCGCGACTGCTCGGAAGCTTCGCGGGCAATCCGTTGCCAGCGTTCCGCGCGTTTGGCCGCAGCCGCGGCAAGATGAGCCTCAGTGCGGCTAGCAATCACCGGGACGATGCGAGCGGCTCCCAGTTCTGTGCACTTTTCTATGGCCCACTCCATGCGGTCGAACTTGAAGATGGAGAGAACCAGCGTGATGCTGGCGCTGGCGGCGGCCGGGATTTCCTCACCCAGTTCGAACTCGACCCGATCGTGCGCGATGCTGGTGATGCGTCCGCGGCGGACGGTTCCATTGGCGGCGATGTCGAATTCCTGGCCAACGCGGGCGCGGAGCACGCGGGAAAGGTGCTCGGCGTGCGCGCCCACCAAAGCAGCACGGTTGCCTGAGACTTCGTCGGCGATCCAGCGGCGGCGGGTCATGGCATCGGAGTACCGAGTTGCGAGTACCGAGTACCGAGCGACTGCAACAAAAAAGAGCGGGCTTATCCGAAAATATCTTTCACTTTGCCCAGCAGGGTGCGGCGCTGCGGCTTGTTTTCGATTCGGGTGATCCCGTCCAGTTCCTGTAGCAGTTCGCGCTGGCGCTTGGTCAGCTTGCTTGGGGTTTGCAGGCGAACCTCGACGAACAGATCGCCCTTGCCGTGGCCATTCAGTAATCTTGCGCCTGGAGATGCCGAGACCTTCGTTGTCGGCGACGACCAAGAGCGCGTCGCGCACCGCCTCGAAATTGTAGAGCGGCTCGCCCATGCCCATCATGACG
>JAIQET010000001.1 GCA_020073645.1 Terriglobia bacterium
CACCATGGTCAGAACCACCAGCGCGGTGATATGAACCGTGAACAGGCGATATTTTTGGAAATCTTCCGCTCGGTGATAGGCACGGTAGATCGTCGCCATGTAGTGCGGGTAGTTGAAAAAAAGCGCGAGCCCGTAAAAGGCCACAGACCAGGCCAGAGTGCTCGAATTGGTGGCGAAGTAAGTAAGCACAAGCAGCGGCAGGGACCACGCGCCGCAACCCACTATCAGATCGAGCCCAGGGTTGTAGATCCAGAGCGGCTGGCCCGCTCCGGATACCCGCGTGTCTGGTGATTTCGCCATTTTGGTGGGTGGGGAAGTTGCCTGCGCGGATTATAAGTGGGCAAGAGGGAGAGTCGCCGTACCCAGAAGGGTTCGGCTGAAAGTAACCTCCACCCATCCCGCAGGAGGGAGACGCAGCAAGCTGCGTCTCTACGGCTCTGGTCTTTTACAATGCAGTTGTGAAGTCCTGGGACGTCATCATCGTGGGCGGCGGGATCATCGGACTCTCGCTTTCCATTGCCCTGCACAAACGTGGCGCCCGCGTGCTGATTGTCGAGCGCGGCGAACCCGGCCGGGAAGCCTCCCACGCCGCCGCCGGTATGCTGGCCGACTGCACCCTCGAGACTCCGGCTGCGCTGCAGCCCCTGGCCACCGCCAGCGCTCGCATGTATCCGGAGTTTGTCCACGAATTGCAGGACGAATCCGGTGTGGATGTGGACCTCCGCGATCAGGGCACGCTGCTCTTCCCGCCTCCCGAGCACGTACACAAGCGTCCCGGCTTGACCACTGCGAGCCTGCTTCCCTCCCCTCTCGCCGAGCTCGAGCCCGCACTGGCTGAGCCCACCCGTCCGGCCATTTATCTAAAGGAGCGCAGCGTCGATCCGCGCGCGCTGGCATCGGCCGCATTGAAAGCCGCCAAACACCGCGGGGTGGATATTTCCTCAGGCACGGCCGTGACTGCCGTGCTTCTTTCCGATGGCGGCGTGACCGGCGTCAGCACCCACAAAAGCTCCTACCTTGCTCCCGTCGTAGTGAATTGCGCCGGAGCCTGGGCGGGAGACCTCCCGCCACACCCGTTTCCCACTCGTCCGGTGAAGGGTCAGATGCTTTCCGTGGTGGGCGCCACTCACAACCTGCTGCACCATGTAATTCGCTCGCCGGAGGTGTACCTCGTTCCGCGCAGTGACGGGCGCATCCTGATTGGAGCCACTGTAGAAGAGGCGGGTTATGACAAACGCACCGATGCCAATACCATCCATCGCATGCATCAGGCCGCGATCCGCATGGTCCCCGCCTTAAGCGCAGCACGGGTGCTGGAAGCCTGGGCCGGGTTGCGGCCGGGAACACCGGACGATTTGCCCATCCTCGGCACCACCGCGACACCGGGGTATTTCGTCGCCGCGGGGCATTTTCGCGATGGCATCTTGCTCGCCCCCATCACCGCCCACGTGATGGCACAGCTAGTCACCGGCGTCCGTCCCGATCACGACCTCGCGCCCTTTTCCTTCGCGCGGTTCGCAAACGCAGCCTGAGGCGATTTGGTAATTTGGTAATCGCGTAATTGGGTAGTTTAAGGCCAGCCTGGCTCGCAAATTGCCAAATTACCGATTACACAATTACGAAATCGCAGCCCATGGCCACCGCCGCTGAAATCCGCGACCACTACGATTCTCTCGCGTTCATTTACCGCACTTTCTGGGGCGACCACATCCATCACGGGTGGTTTGAGGAGGGGAATGAATCCCCGGAAGTCGCGCAGGTGAAGATGCTGGACCACTGCATTGCCCTGCTCAACCTGCAGGGTGGCGAGGAGGTGCTTGACGTCGGCTGCGGTCACGGCGGGACCAGCGTGTACCTCGCCCAGCGAGCCGGCTGCAGCGTGCGTGGACTCACTGTGAGCGAAAAGCAGGCGCGGCTGGCAGAGCAGAGCGCTCGCGAAGCCGGCGTTTCCAACAGGGTTTCGTTCCTGATGCAGAACGCCGACCTGTATCGCTTCCCTGCTCAGGCCTTCGGCGTCGTCTGGACGATGGAGTCTTCCGAACACTTTGCCGACAAGGCGCGTTACCTGAGGAACGTTGCCCACACATTAAGAGTACAGGGTCAATTGCTGTTGGCCGCATGGACCGGTTCGATGGATCGCCCCCGCGTCCGCGAAGTGGCCCGGGCGTTCCTGTGTCCGGAACTGTGGACGGCACAGCAATACACGTTTGCCATTCTGTCTGCTGGAATGGAGCTCACGCGCAGCGAAGATGCGACGGCCAAGGTTTTGCGTACCTGGGAAATCTGCCAGGCACGCGCGCGCGTGGCGGGCCCAATAGTAAAGCTGCTGCCACGGGCCGCGCGGGAGTTTGTCGAAGGACTCGACATCATTCTCGATGCGTACCGCTCCGGGGACCTGACCTACACGGTGCTGACGGCGAAGAAGTAAGGAGTGAGACCTGACGCAGAATCCATGCCAAGAACTGTCATCCTGAGCGAAGTTGTCGTTCGCAAAGCGAACGACAACGCAGTCGAAGGACCTTGCGCATGCATGGAGTGAGATAGACCTAGAGAGGCCTCCCCCCGATGCTCTCGAGTCATCGAGGAGAACTTCATGAGCTTCCGTGCCAGGTTTGAGGAACGCGGGGTCCTTCGACTCCGTCGCTGCTTCGCTTCGCGAAACAGCCACTCCGCTCAGGGTGACGGTTTATCTTGGGCTTTCCTGGAACTTCTGTTGCCTGTTATTCGTTTACTAGCCTGCCGGACATCGGAGGAACCTTGAAGCTGGTTATCGACAATGTGAGCAAGCGTTATGGAAGCAATGTCTGGGCCCTGCGCGGTTTCAGCCTGGAGCTGAAGCCAGGCGTGCTGGGCCTGCTGGGCCCCAACGGCGCCGGCAAGACTACGCTGATGAGCATCCTCGCCACCATCACCCGCGCCAGTGACGGCCGGATCACCTGGAACGGCAGCGATCTGGCCGCTAATCCGGACGCCATCCGCTCGGTGCTCGGCTACCTGCCGCAGGATTTCGGCGTGTATCCCAATCTGAATGCGGTGGAATTCCTGGAGTACCTGGCGGCGGTCAAAGGGTTGGACGCTGCCACGTCCCGGCGCCGCATCGATGAACTGCTCAACCTGGTGAATCTGGCTGATGTCCGCAAACGCCCGCTGGGCGGCTACTCCGGAGGCATGAAGCAGAGGATTGGCATCGCGCAGGCCCTGCTGAATAATCCGCAACTGCTCATCGTCGATGAGCCCACGGCTGGACTCGATCCCGAGGAGCGCGTTCGCTTCCGCAACCTGCTCTCGGAGCTTTCCGGCGAACGCATTGTGATTCTCTCCACCCACATCGTGTCTGACGTGGAGGCGACTGCCACCGACATTGCTTTGATCTCCAAGGGCACGCTGGTCGCCCACGCGGCACCGGAACAACTGCTGCATCAGGTAGAAGGTAAAAGCTGGGAATGGGTCATTCCCAGCACGGAAGTCAATGCCGCCAAACAGCGCTTCCTGATCAGCAACACAACTCGCCGCAGCGACGGCGTGCACGTGCGCGTACTGGCCCCGCAGCCGCCCGATGGCGCGCAACCGGTGACCCCAACCCTGGAAGACGCCTATCTCTATTCCCTCTCCAATCACCGTGCCGGAGTGACCGCATGAGGCACGCGCGCGTTCTCTACCACCTGGTGCGGGCTGACTTTCTGGAGCGGGCGCGGCGCTACAGCTTCCTGCTTACCCTGGGATTTGCCGTGTACCTGGCCTATTGTGCGGGCACAGGAAGAATTGTTCTTCGCCTCGATGACTACCGTGGCGTCCTCAACTCTGCCTGGCTGGGCAGCATGATGACGCTGGTGGGCACCGCGTTTCTCTCGATCGTGGGCTTCTACATTGTGAAGAACGCCATCCTGCGCGATGAGCAAACCCGCGTGGGCCAGATTCTCGCCAGCACTCCCATGGGTCGCAGCTTTTACACGGTGGCGAAAGCCCTGAGTAATTTTGTAGTGCTCGCCTCGATGATGGCGGTGCTGGCGGGCGCTGCCCTCCTTCTGCAGATTACTCGTGCCGAGGATCCGCACATTCAGTTCGGCACATTGCTGGCGCCGTTTGTCTGGGTCGGCTTGCCGGCCATGGCTTTCACGGCTGCGCTCCCGGTGCTATTCGAGACTCTGCCCCTGTTACGGGGAGGGGTAGGCAATGTCATTTACTTCTTCGTCTGGGGAATCGTGTTCGGGGTCAGCATTGATCATCAGATGGATGACGTGACCGGGTTTTCCGTGCTCGCTCGCAACATGCAGGCGGTGCTGAAGGGAATCGATCCCACTTACAAGAACGGGATATCGCTGACCCTCAGCACAAATGGCCCGCCGACCAACAAGGTTTTCTTGTGGACTGGGGTTCATTGGACGCCGCAGGTCATTCTTCATCGCCTGCTGTGGATGGCCGCAGCCCTGGGGGTCGCGCTTCTGGCTGCCTTATTCTTTCATCGCTTTGATCCTGCGCGCGAGATCTGGAACTGGAAACGAAAGCGCCAAGCCCCGAAGAACGGTACAGTCGAAGGACTACCGGTGGCGCTCGCTCCGGCCACGCTCCCGGTATCGGCGGGACACCTGACCCCGATCGCTCGGTCAGCCGGAGACCAGCGGTTCGCACACTTGGTCGGCTCCGAATTGCGCCTCATGCTCAAGGGCCAACGCTGGTGGTGGTACCTGGGGGCTGCTGGTCTGTTGGTGGCGGAACTGGCGTCGCCCACCGCCGAGGCACGTGCCGGAGTCCTGCTCGCCGCCTGGCTCTGGCCGGTGCTGCTGTGGTCGCCCATGGGATCGCGGGAATCACGCCACGCCACGCAGTCCCTGATTTTCTCCGCTCCACGCGCGCTTTACCGGCAACTTCCGGCGTTGTGGACTGCGGGCGTCCTGGTGGCACTGCTGACTGGGGGCGGGGTCGGCATTCGGCTGCTGCTGAGTTCTGACTGGCCAGGCCTTGCCGCCTGGGCAACGGCCGCGCTTTTCATCCCCAGCCTGGCCTTGACGCTTGGCATCTGGAGCGGCAGCAGCAAGTTCTTCGAAGCCCTCTATACCGTGTGGTGGTATATGGGGCCGCTGCATCGCACCCCCGGGCTGGACTTCATTGGAGTTACACCGCAGTCCGCCAGCACAGTCTGGTACCTGCTTGCCGTGGAGGCGCTCCTGGCGGCTTCATACCTGGGGCGCCGGGTGCGGCTGGGGTATGCATGAGCCGTCTTGCAGGGTGTCGAACCGGGTGTCCGCTCGTCTAACCAAACGGCTGCTTCGGCAGCCCCGGCTCACCGAGATGGGCCCTGCAGTTCAGGTATACTTAAGCGTTTCATCGGTCATCCAACCCTAAACCGATCGCGTTCGCTCGCGAGAAAAGGACACACGCTATGGCTTCCCCCGCAGTCAGCTATGCCCGCGATAACCAGCAGCGGTTCTTGAATGAACTGAAAGACCTTCTCCGCATTCCTAGCATCAGCACTCTGGAAGAACACAAGTCCGACATTCAGAAGGCAGCCGAGTTCGTGGCCAGCGAACTGCGCCGCATTGGCATGGAAAATGTGGAGATCATCCCCACTAAGGGACATCCCCTGATCTACGCCGACTGGTTGCATGCCTCCGGCAAGCCCACGGTGCTCTGTTACGCGCATTACGACGTGCAGCCGCCCGACCCGCTCGACGAATGGGTCACGCCGCCGTTCGAGCCCACCGAGCGCAACAACAATATTTATGCCCGCGGCGCCGTGGACGACAAGGGCCAGCTCTGGATGGAAATCAAGGCCATGGAAGCCCTGATGAGGGGCCATGACGGCAAGCTGCCCCTGAACGTGAAGTTCATCATCGAAGGCGAAGAGGAAGTCGGCGGGGAATCCATCGCCGAATACGTGCGTAAACAGAAGGCCAAGCTGAAGGCCGACTTCGCCCTGGTGTGCGACACCGAATTGTTCGCGCCCGATCTCCCCACCCTATGCGTCGGCCTGCGCGGCCTGGTCTACACCGAGATCGAAGCGTATGGCGCCAAGACCGACCTGCACTCCGGCATGTACGGCGGCGCCGCCCCCAACCCGTTCTTCGCGCTGATTGAGATGATCAGCAAGCTGAAAGATTCCAAGGGACACGTGCTCATCCCGGGGTTCTACAAGGGCGTGAAGGCCCCGACCAAAGACGAACTCAAGGCCTGGAAGCGCCTGCCCTTCAACGAAGAGCACTATCGCAAGACCGAAGTCGGATCCAAAGTTCTGACCGGCGAGCCGGGATACTCGGTGCTCTATCGCACCTGGGCGCGTCCCACGCTCGAAGTTCACGGCATGCCCGGAGGCTTCACTGCTCCCGGCGCGAAAACCGTCATCCCGGCCAAAGCCTCCGCCAAGGTCTCCATGCGCATGGTGCCCAACCAGGATCCCGACGACATTCTCAAGAAGTACACCAACTACTTGAAGAAGATCACCCCCAAGGGCATCGACATCAAGGTCAAGGTATGGAGCAAGGGCCCGGCGTGTGTGGTGGGCACTGACAACAAGTACGTCAAGGCCTCCACGGAAGCCATGCACGAAATCTTCAAGAAAGACACGGTATTCATCCGCTCCGGCGGCTCCATTCCCATCGTGACTGACTTCCAGGACGTGCTGAAGATTCCCAGCGTGATGATGGGCTTCGGCTTGCCCGATGACAACCTGCATGCGCCCAACGAGAAGTTCCACATCCCGAACTTCTACCGCGGGATCGAATCCATCTGCTTGTTCCTTGAGAAGCTGGGCAAGTAGGCACCGCATGGGTGGCGCGGGCGTCCTCGCCCGCGCTTTTCCTCCCAACCTGTTGATCGCCTCCCCCTGCGCCCACAAGATACCGTTGCTTCCCACCCGGCATTGCGCTACTCTTATGCCGCTCTCGCGATTCTCCCTTCCTTCTCCTCTCCTTAGCTGTGAACCGCACGCTTGCTGCATTGTCTGTGCAGAATGAGGTGGTGGTCCGCACGGGTACACAACATATAGTGTTTTCTTGCTTGACCCCGGCGCAATTTCGCCGTTACAGTAGCTCTGATTTGTGCCCACGCGGTCCAACGCCGGGGAGGTGCCCATCAGACGCAACATGAGAGGCATCTGATTAGTAAATAGCGGCGCGCAGTGCTTGCGCGCCTTGTGGTGGTTGGTAAACGCGAGATCCCTCGCCCGTCTGAACTGTGTCGGGCTTCGGGATGACGCCTTCGTAAACAGACTGACGATCCGGATGAGCGGACTTGGTTAATAGCTGGTGGCCGGTGGGACGCCGGCGCGACGGCGATCAGGCGTTACTCGGCGATCAAGGAGTACACGTTGCTTAAACTGAAAAAGCTTCACGTTCTAGGCTTCAAGTCGTTCTGCGACCGTACCGAGCTCAAGTTTCATGGGGACGGCATTGCGGCCATCATCGGTCCCAACGGTTGCGGCAAGTCGAATATTGCGGACGCCATCTCCTGGGTGCTGGGCGAGCAGTCGGCCAAGACCCTGCGTGGCTCGCGCATGGAGGACGTCATTTTTGCCGGCACCCGCGACCGCAAGCCCACCGGCATGGCCGAAGTGTCGCTCACGCTGATCGATCCCGAGGTGTACGACGGTGCTGACGCCAACGAAGCAACGCAGATCGAAATCGAAGATGACCTGCCCGAGCAACACTGGGACGAGGCCGACATCCGCGCTCGCGCTGCCCACGAAACCGAGCGTCTGACTGAAGAAGCACAGCCGGGCCGGATCGAGGAGCCTGAAATTTCTTCCCAACCGGGTCCCGGCGGGATCCACCTCGTGGGTTCGCTGTCCACTGCCTATCCCGACGATGAGCCGCTTTTCGCTCTGTCCAAGCGCGCGCTTGCTGGGATCGCCTCGGCGCAGGCTTCGCCCGCCAATGGTGGGACCTTGGCGGCCGCGGCAGGAACCGGCCAGCAGGTTGTCCTCAAGATTCGCCGCCGCAAGTTTCAACAGCAGTTCCGCACGGGCGAGATCGTCGTCACCCGCAGATTGTTCCGCACTGGCGACAGCGAGTACCTGCTCAACGGCAAGCTCTGCCGCCTGCGTGATATCCAGGAGTTGTTCATGGGCACCGGGCTTGGACCCGAGTCTTATGCGCTCATCGAGCAGGGGCGCATCGGGCAAATCCTGAGCAGCCGGCCCACCGATCGTCGGGCGATTCTTGAAGAAGCTGCAGGCATCACCAAGTTCAAAACCAAGAAGCGTCTTGCCGAAGCCCGCCTGGAAGACGCCAAACAGAACCTGGCGCGCGTGAACGACATCTTCGATGAAGTCACACGGCAGATGAACTCGCTCAAGCGCCAGGCTTCGAAAGCCGAGCGTTACGCCCGCCTGCGCGAGGAGATGCGCGCCAAGCTGCGCCTGGTGCTGGCCAGCAAGTTCGCGCAGTTGGAGCAGGAGAGCGCGGAACTGGACGCCCAGATCAATTCCCTTTCCGAGGAGATGCGGCAGCAAACCGAGGCTGTTCAGCAACTCGAAGCCGAGCAGAGCGAACGCACCCAGCGTGGCTACGCCATCGAGGCGGAGATCCGGGAAAACCGCGAGCGCCTGAACCAGATCAAGCTGGAAACCGATCGTGCCCATGCCCAGCGCCGGCACAATGACGAACGCTGCGCCGAACTGGTGATGCGGGCAGGTTCATTGGACGCCGAGTTGGTCCAAGCTCGCAACCGTCTGACCACGCTCGAAGCGGAGCGCGATTCTAATCAACAGGTTCTCGACTCTGCGGCTGCCGACCTGGCCGCCGCACAGCAAGAGTTGGCGCAGTCCCAGCAGGAAGCGACCGTGGCCGCCAACACGCTGGCAGACCTGGAGCAGCAGCACGAAGCGTCTCGCCTGGCCATCATGGAGGCAGTGGCCGCAACCTCCAACCTGCGCAACCAGCTTACGCAAGCCGAGGAGCGTCTTGCCGCGGTCGATCGTGAGGCCCAGCGGCTGCAGGGCGAAATGGCCACGGCGAATTCCCAGGTGGACGCTTTCGGAGGGCAGCGCGGACAACTGACCCTGGAATTTGAAACGGTTTCGCAGCGCGTCTCCGGACTTACGCAGGAGATTGCCCAGGTGCGGCAGTCCATCGCCTCCAGGCGTCAAGAAGAAAGCGAAGCCAAGAATCACCTCGACAGCTTGCGCGCCGAGTACGCGTCGGCGCTGGGTAAGAGAAGTTCGCTGGAAGCGGTCATTGCCGAGCACGGGTATTCCACGGAATCGGTGCGCCGCCTGTTCCAGTCGGGAGTGATGCAGGGCGGCCTGGCGCCGGCCGGCGTGCTGGCTGATTTTCTTGAGGTAGAACCGCGTTTCGAGAGTGTGGTCGAGGACTTCTTGCGTGACGAGTTGAACTATGTCGTGGTCAAGTCCTGGGATGCGGCGGACGAAGGTCTACGCCTGCTGCGCACGGATGTGGATGGCCGCGCCACCTTCCTGGTGCACCCCGAGGATGCGCAGGCCAAGTTCTCATTTCTGGTGGACGACGCCGCTTGCCCGCCGCCCCCCAGTCAGTCCATCCTTCCGCTCAAGAACAGCATCCGGGTGCTCAACGGGTTTGGCAAATCCCTGGAAGTCATCCTGCCCAAGCTGCGCGATGGATACATCGTGCCTGATCCTGGATTCGCTCGGGCCCTGGCGCTGGAGAATCCGCATGCCTTCTTCCTCTCACAATCCGGCGAGTGCTTTCATAACGTGACCGTCACTGGTGGCAAGCAGCGGGACGAAGGTCCGCTTTCCATGAAGCGCGAGCTGCGCGATGTGATGCGCCTAATGGTTGAACTGGAAGCGGCACTCCGCCACGAGGAAATGAGGGTATTGACCTTGGGGCGCGAGATCAAAGAGCTCACTTCCCTGCTCGAACGTCTGGAAGAGGAAATGCGCGCAGCCGAGAAGCAGGCCATGACGTCCGGCCACCTGCTGCAACAGCTTGATTCCGAGATGGCTCGCGTGAATGAGCGCTTGCACACCTGCCAAGGGGAACTGCGGCGGCTGTCCGGCGAGCGGACGGAACTGGAAGAAGTGATCGACGCGCGACAGACGCAAATGGCGGCGGCGCAACGAGAGCGCACCGACCTGGAGCGAACGGCCGCCAGCGCCCAGGAACAACTGGCCTGCTTGCGCGAACGCCGCGATCTGGCAGCGAGCAATGCCTCCCGGCACCTGGCGCGTGTCGCCACTCTGGAAGAGAGGCATCGCGCCGCCGCGGCGGGGCTGGAAAGGATTGAAGCCCTGGTCAGTGAAATGCGCGAGCGAGTGCATTCTTTGCAGTCGCAGATCGAGTCCTCCGCCGCCGAAAAACTGCAGCGCGAGACGGAGAACCAGCAGATCGCTGCTCAGTTGCTGGAGCTTGAGGCCGAACGCAATGCGACCGAAGCCCGCGACGGCCTGTTGCAATTCGAATCCGAGCAGGTGCGCGCTCGCCTGGCGGAAATGGACGAGGCCCTGCGCAACGCCCGCCTACTTCTCGATCAGGCCCGCGACCGCCGTGGCGAGCTTTCCGCCGCCGCCGCCAAGCTTCAGTCCGACGCCCAGCACATGGCGGAGACCTGCCTCAACGAGCTGGGTGTCCAGCGCCACGAATTGCTGGCCGACAGCACCATTCCTCTGGCTACGGGCGAGCAGTTGGCCCTAGAGGACCAGACCTACCGCGAGATGCGCACCCGCCTCGAGGCCATGGGCCCGGTCAACATGATGGCTCTCGAAGAGTACAAGGAGACCGCTGAGCGGCACGCCTTCCTCGACACTCAGCGCAAAGACCTGCTGGATTCCATCGAGAACACCCAGAACACCATCAAGGAGATCGACACCTTCTCCCGGCAGAAGTTCCAGGAGGCATTCGCGCGGATCAACGAGAACTTCCAGGCCACCTTCAAGAAGCTCTTCGGCGGCGGCAATGCCTTCATGCGGCTCACCGACGAGGAGAACAGCGCCGAAAGCGGCATTGACGTGGTGGCCTCGCCTCCAGGCAAGAAGCTGCAGAACGTTCTGCTCCTCTCCGGCGGCGAGAAAGCCCTGACCGCGCTGGCGCTGCTGGTGGGCATCTTCCAGTATCAGCCCAGTCCCTTCTGCATTCTCGACGAGGTGGACGCGCCACTCGACGAAGCCAACATCGGCCGCTTCACCGAACTGGTCAAAGAAATGAGCGTGCAGACCCAGTTCGTACTCATCACTCACAGCAAGAAGACCATGGGAATCGCGCCGGTGCTATACGGGGTAACCATGCAGGAGCCGGGGGTGTCGAAGCTGGTTTCGGTGCGGTTCGGAGCGACGGCGTAACCGGTTACCCACATCAGAGAGACGCAGCAAGCTGCGTCTCTACGGACACTCCGGTATTTTGGCTTCGTCCGTTTATCCTCACCCGTCCTCAGATTTTCCACAACCCGCCCTCCCCAAAACCCTTGCCAGACGGGCGGTTTCCCCTACTCGCCCGCCTGTCAACTCTTTTGCGCTGAGCAGGATTGCGCTGCCACACACGAATGTGACGCAAGTGGTTGACAAAAATTTCAGGAAGGCTAAAATACGCGACGTTTCCTACCGGTACAATTTCATCATGAGCCCCCAACTCCTCGACTCCGTCCTTTTACAGACTGATTTCCCGGCACTGGAGTTGTACGCCAGCGGCAAGGTACGCGATGTTTATTGCCTCGACAATGAGCACCTGCTCTTCGTGGCCACCGACCGCATCTCGGCCTTCGATTACGTGTTGGCCTCGGGCATTCCCCACAAGGGCCACGTTCTCACCCAGATTTCGCTCTTCTGGTTTGATTTCCTGAAGGACATCGTTCCCAACCATTTCATTACCTCTGACTTGGAGCGCTATCCGGCGAACGTAAGGGCGTATGCGGACCAGGTCCGCGGTCGTTCCATGGTGGTGATGCGCGGCGAGATGTTCCCGGTCGAGTGCGTGGTTCGCGGCTATCTTTCCGGCTCGGGATGGAAGGAGTACAAGGCCACCGGCAAGGTTTGCGGCATCGAGTTGCCCGCCGGACTGAGAGAATCCGACAAATTGCCGGAGCCGATTTTCACCCCTGCGACCAAAGCGACTACGGGGCACGACATCAACATCTCTTTCCAGGATATGTGCAAGATTGTCGATCCCGAGCAGAGCCGGCGACTGCGCGACGTCAGCCTGAAGCTCTACGCCAAGGCCGCCGACTACGCGCGGCAGAAGGGCATCATCATCGCGGATACCAAGTTTGAGTTCGGGCGCACGGCGGCCGGTATTACTCTGGCCGACGAGGTGCTCACCCCCGATTCCTCGCGCTTCTGGCCGGCCGAGACTTACCAGCCGGGCAGGGCGCAGGCATCGTTCGACAAACAGTACGTTCGCGACTACCTGGAGGAGATCCGCTGGAACAAGCTGCCGCCCGCCCCTGCCCTTCCCCCGGATGTGGCACGCCGGACCAGCGAGAAATACCTCGAGGCGTACCGCCGCCTGACGGGACGCGAGCTGGATGTATAGCGGTAACGCCGTTCATGGGAGTACCCCATGAACGGCGCGGACTGGGTCATTCTTGGGGTCGTGCTGGTCTCGGTCGTCCGGGCTGCCAGCGAGGGCTTCTTTCACGAAGCCTTCGGCATTGCCGGTCTGGTGCTGGGTTACATTTTGGCGGCGTGGCAGTATCCGCGGCTGTCGGAGTGGTTCGCGCCCCATTTGAAGTCGCCCTGGTTGGGCGACATTGCCGGGTTTCTGATCATTTTTGTGGCGGTGATGGTGCTGGCCGGCATCGCCGGACGGATTGTCCGTTGGGCGGTGAAGGAAGCCGGCCTCAGCGTGTTTGACCGGATGCTGGGCGCGCTGCTGGGGTTGGTGCGGGGTGCTTTGATTGTGGCGGTGGTGCTGATGGGCATGGCCGCCTTCACTCCGACGTCGAAGTGGCTGGAGGGTTCCGAGCTGGCGCCGTATTTCCTGGTGGTGGGACGCGCCGCGATCTGGGTTGCGCCCGCGGAGTTGCGCGGCCGCTTCTACCAGGGATTGGACCTGCTGCATCGCCAGCCATCGCCAGCGGCGGCGCCGGGCAAGTAGCGGCAAGGCACAGGTTTTATAGACACGGTCAGCTTTTCAACGAAGAAAGAGAGACGCCGTGAAAGATCAGCTCGAAGCTCTCATCATGCAGATGTACAAGAGCAACATCCTCTACTCCGAAGCGGTGCGGGAGTTCAAGAAGAAGTTCATTCTGACCGTGCTGCAGGAGAACAAAGGCAACCAGTGCCGCGCCGCGCGCGAGCTGGGCATGCACCGCAATACGTTGAGCCGCACTATCTCCGAACTGAAGATCGACGTCCGCCAACTGCGGGATGGAACCAGGCGCCCACCGCGCAGCGCCCGCCCGATGGTGTTTGAGAAGAAGGCGGCGCGGTAAGTACAAGGTCCTCAGATCTCGCTTCCAACCCTCGTCGCCCTGAGCAACCGGCGTTGCAGCGCCATCCTGTCCCAGCAGTGGTTGTCAGCGCTGCCGCCGTGGTTCGTACCGCTGCTAGATATCTAGAGAAAAAAAATTTACATCAAAATCCGAAAAACAAACGGGTTATGGGCCCTAGATCTCGCAACGAAATTATCCCTTTCACAAACCTTGTAAAAAATACCGCCTGCTCTGATGTTTGGCTGGCTTGATGCTAGTCCCGCTTAGGTCTCTTCTTCTTCAGGGGTTTCCGGCGCTCTGGCTTTGTCTCCAGTGCGGCGAGAACTGTCTGTTTGAAGTCCAGTGGAATTTTGAGTGATTGTTGTGCTCGCTTCTTGGGCTTCCTCATTTGTTTGGTCCAACGCATCGAACAGTGGTGTCTTGCTGGGAGGAAGTGGGACGTCCCCCAACATCAAGACCTCTATACCTAATTTCTCAGCGAACTTTTTTAGATTCCCATCGTCCGTGTAAAGTGCACGCGCACCTTCTACTTTTGCAATGGCCGCAATTTGACGGTCGAAATTAACTTTCGCCCATGTGTCCTTTGAGCCATCGCGCTTACTGCCCTTCTTGATAGCGCCCTCAATGGCTGCAGCTACCTCTACAGCAGCGCGTATTCCGAAAGGGGCGATCTTGAATTTTGCTGACCGCTGCAACTCGTCTAGATACAGTGGTGCCGCTGCTCCGGCATGAACCAAGAATTCGGTCAGCGCAGGGGTTGGAATAAGAATCCGTTCTCCGGCCTTCTGTAGTTCAGCAAGGAGGTTGGTAACGCGATCCTTTGCGCGGTCAACGGATGCAGGAATAGCGGGACGTAAGGCCAACATCACGAAATGGGCGTCAAACGCGATCATTACTGAACCTTGTTAGTTCCACCCTCCCGAATCCGATGTAGTTCCTTGAGCGGATCAGCGATCTTGTCCCATCCGCTTCCAGGTATCTTGCGCAACCTTTCAATCATTTGCTGGAGTTCAATATCATTCAACGGTTCGTGATCGACGATTTTAAACTCAGATAATTCCCATTCGCCGTTCTCGGTTCTTATCCACTTGCCCTTCCCAAAAACACGGATCGGCACATCGAATAGGAAATTGCGAAGCTCTTTCGCCTTCGCCCGAGTAGTCACGCACTTGTAATACCTGTCGCCATCTTGCAGGTGCACGGGGACGGTTTCATCTCTTCCGCCTATCTTGATGAGCACGCCCTCCAAAGTTCCCTCTTCCATCACAGGACCATATTGCGGCCCTCGGGGCTTCGGGAACTCTAAAAGCTTGAAACGGTTTTCCTTGATCCGTCCGGTTGTGTTGTCCTCATACAGCAGCGTCCTCAGTCCGGCTAGGCCGCGAACAGCTTCAGCGGGGCCGTGTCCTTCCTTTGCCTCGCTAATGCGACCGCGAACGTCTAGGGCAGTATCCTCAGGGGCGCGGTTGATCAGTGCGGCGCTGCCTCTTCCTACTCGCTCAAAATGCACGTCAGAATTGGGGCCAACTAGAGCGGCGAAGTTCCTGAGGTATTCCGCAAGTCTGCCGATGGGCAGGGTCTGTGGGGTATAGCCGTCGATAATGAACGCGATCTTTTTGTATTTCGCCACAGTCGGCCTCCTATGATACACTTCTCCCGCGTCATAGGAGTGATGCAATATTGGCCCCGCCCCGAAGCGGGGTTATTTTTTTTCAGCCTGATTCCGCCTACGCCACATCCAGCGGGAAAGCGGCCTTGGTGGCTCGAAGAGGTCTAGTTGCCTCTTTCCAATTCGCCAGTAGGCTTGCTTTGCGAGTCCCGTAGTTGGAGCCTCTTGCCTTCTGCTTGGCTCAAAGCCAACAACGTGCGCTCACTGTCGCTGATCTTCCGAGCGTTGTAGCGGAAATCAAATTCTGTCAAATAGCGATGCAGATGGTGACTGCCCACGTGATGGTAGACGCCAGTCAAACCGCGTTTCAGCAGCCCAAAGTAGCCTTCCACTGTGTTCGTGTGGACTCGCATTCCATCGTCCGCAGTGCGGGAGTATTCCTGCTCCGCGTGATTGATAACTTCGTGCCGCTTGAAACGAGCGGGAACGCGGTCATAAGCCGCAAAGCCATCAGTCACGATGCACGCCTTCTGCGCGACGTTCTTCTGGAGAGTGCTCAGCAGGTTATCAGCGGTGACGCGATGCACATGGAAAGAGCGCACATCGCCGTTGCGCTGCAACACGGAGAACACTGGTTGCTTGTGGCTGTATTCATCTGGACGGCCCACGCCACCTTGATGCCGACGCCTGCCTCCGATGTACGTCTCATCTGCTTCTACGACGCCTTTCAGTTTGTTTTGGAATGAGGACTGACCCATCATGTACCGAATCCGATGGGCCATAAACCACGCAGACTTGTACGTCACTCCCAACATGCGATGAAGCTGATGGGCGCTCATCCCCTTCTTGGACGCACAGAGAAGATGGATAGCCAGCAACCATTTGTTCAGGGGAATGTGGCTGTCCTCGAAGATCGTGTTGACGGTGACGGTGAACTGCTGTTCGCAATCCTTGCACTTGTAGACTCCTATGCGCACAGGCTTCTTGCTGTTCGCTTTGGCTGTGAGTTTGTAGGCAGTCATGCAATTGCAGTGTGGGCAGACAGGGCCATCAGGCCAGCGGAGACTTTCCAGAAACTCGCGGGCCTTCTCGGCGTCTTGGAACTGCGGATTGTCAGCGATGCTCAACATTGGCGTACCCTCAACTGACACCAAGGTTACGCTTTTTCTTCCGGTTTGTCAAGTATATAATTTCGTCTCGCAAAATCCGGCATCGATTGGAGTTAGCCGCAAAATCGGGAGCCGTAAGGACTTAGCGGGGTTGCGCTGGGAGGCAGAAAGGTTGCTGGCGCGAGAGTGGGCGGGCGAGGATGGCAGGCGCGGAGGAAATGCAGTCGTTACTGTGGAGCTATTCATTGTTTTTTACCATCTACTTTCAGCATAGCAGATTTTGCAGGGGAAATGGGACATGGGAGCGGAGTTTATTTCTGCCTTGGGCTGAAGGGGTTGGCGGGGATTTGGGGTTTTGGGGGGCTTGACAAGAGGAGGGGGCCGCCGAATTCGCGGGGCCTTGATAATCTGCCGCTGCGAGTACTCACTCTCCGACGCGGAGGGCGGGGCAACCCGGGGTATAAACTCCACGGAGAAAGGATGGGCCAGCTCCCACGGGATGAGGCTATCGCGGTTCGGGAGGGCGGCCTGTGATGAGCGAACAGGGAGCGATTGCTGGGAGCAGCAGCACCGTAACCCCACCCGCCGTGGCGTCTGCAGCACCATGGCGCGCATGAACCTGTAATGGGAACTTAGCCCCGTTCCTCCCGACTGACCACCTTGTACTTGTTGAGCACCGCCTCGCGCGAAATGACGCCCTCCAGCTTGCGGAAGTCAGCCCGGCTTACCACGGGCACTAACGGGGCCTCGTACACGTGGCGCAGCGCTGCCTCCAGCGGGAGGTCGGGGTGGAGATATGGCAGGCGCCCGGTGGGGAGCATGGGACCGAGAGTCATTTCGCCCTTGCCCTCGCTGACAAGCCGCTTCAGCAGGTCGCGGCTCACGCTGGCCCAACCGCTGGGATGGAGGCGGACCAGGAAAAAATCAGCCTGCGATTCCTGGACTCTCTGATAAGCCTGCTGCACCGACTCTTCTGAATTCAACACCGGATCAGTGGAAACCCGCATGGCATCTTCGACGCGCAGAACGACCTGCTCTCGTTGCTCTTCGAGAGAGGGGAGCTCCAGCCCATCCTGACGGGTGAGCATGTCGAAAATCGGCGTGGGCTGCAGGCTGCGGGAGATGACGTAAGCGATGCCATTGGCCAGAATCACCGGCACAATGATCGAGTAGTTGCCGCTGACTTCCAGAACCATGAAAACCGAAGTCATGGGCGCGCGCAGAAATCCTGCGAACAGGACTCCCATGCCCACCAGCGCATAGGTCCCGGTGGACCCGGTGAGGTGAGGATAGAAAATGCGTTCGGCCCCGCCGACCGCACCCCCCAGCATCGCACCGATGAAAAGCGTGGGAGCGAACATCCCGCCCGGCGTCCCGCTGACGAACGAGAGCGTGGTGGCCAGGATCTTCAGCCCTGCCAGAATCGCCAGCACCTTCCAGGTGAACTGGTCGTGCATGGCCTGGTCCATATATTCGTATCCCGCACCCATCACCTGGGGAAAGCCCAGATAGCCAATCAGCCCGATAAGGAGTCCGGCCAACGCCGGCTGGAAGTATTGCGTCCATCGCGGCCGGGCTTTCAGGCGCGCCCGTAAATAGCCAATGGCCCTGGCAAAGATCACGGCCGCCACGCCTCCAGCTACCCCCAGCACGGCGTACGCGATGAGTTCCGTAGGCCGCACCAGCGAAACCGAGGGAATGCGAAACAGCGGTTCCGAACCCAGGAACCAGCGCACCACCACCACGCTGGATATGGCCGACAGTACCACCGAGCCAAGAATGCCGGCACTCCAGCGTCCAATGACCTCTTCGATGACGAACAACACGGCGGAAATGGGAGCGTTAAAGGCGGCAGCCAGTCCCGCCGCGGCACCCACCGGAGCCAGCAGGCGCAGCTTCTCGCGCGAGAGTTCCAGCCGCCTCCCCAGCGCGGAGGCCAAACTCGCGCCGATTTGCAAGGACGGGTCCTCCGGACCGAGAGACTGCCCCGAGCCGATGGCCAGTGCGGCAGTGATGAACTTTCCGATCGCCGTGCGAAAGGGTATGTAGCCGTTGTAAATGTAGAGCGCAGCCTTGGTCTGGTTTACCCCGCTGCCACGCACCGAAGGAAACACCCGCATCACCAGCGCGGCCAGGATCAGACCGGCCGCGGTAGGCGCCACCAGCAGCCGCCAGCTGTGAGGCTGGGGCAGAGGGCCCAGCAGCCAGATTCTGCTCCAATCGATTGCCAGGCGAAAGCAAACCACCGCTAGTCCCGAGAACAACCCGATGAAAACCGCCAGGAGCAGGAACAAACGCTCTTCCTGGAAGCTAGCGCTCAGGGCGAACCACTTCGCCCAAGGCAGGCGCTTGGGAGCCTCCGCTTGCGATGCAACGGGAACGCCCGCTGTGACTGTCGGGGAGTTGCTGGAAGAGCTCATTGCTCCGCTCCCGCCCGGTCCTGCGAAAGCAGCAGCAGGGCCTGATCGAGTTCTGCGGGTGGGCCGCAGGCAATTTTCGTCTGCTGCTCAATCTCAAACACAAAGTCCATCACAGCATCCGGCATATCCGCCGCACTGGGCGCATTCAGCTCGCCGAGCCTGGGTTTCATCGCATTCCAGCGAGCTTTTAGCGACGGCAGACCGGTGGACGGTGATGGAGAGTTCAGATCGATTCCTTTGGCCGAGGCGCAGCTCTCTAGCCGTTTACCGGCCTGCTCGAACGCCCTCCGAACGCGGCGGTTGCGTTCCGCGCTGGAGACGCGCCGGCCAAAGGGATCCGCTTGCAGAATCAGACTGCTGGTTTCCAGTAAATGCTTGGCCTGCGCATCCTCCGGGTCGGCCTTTACCGCATTCTGCAGATAGCCCTCGGCGGTGCGATAGCGTCCCAACCGGAAGGCGGCATCTCCAGCCCCAGCTAGGGCGGCTGTGTTGCCGTGATCCTGGTTCAAGACTTCTCGAAATTGGGCGAGAGCGTGTTCGTTGTCCTGCGCCTGTGCGAAGAGCCGTGCCACCTGCAATTGCAACTCGGGACTCAGCGGCTCCGACGCGGCCAGAGTAATCAGATCCGCCTGCGCTTGGGGGAAGGCGTGTTCCCGCAGCAGGAATTCGATCAGTTCAAGCCGGGCGTCGCGGCGCCGGGTGTCGGCGTCAGCTCCCCACACACCGTAGACCGCGTTGTGATAGTACTGGATGGCTTTGTCCAGCGATTGTTCGCGTGCGTACAACCGTCCCAACGCCAGATTCACCGCCCCATCCTGGGGCAGGTGTTCCCAAAGGTTGATCAAGTAGGCTTCGGATTCCTCGGTCCGTCCGGTGTCTCGGAGCGCCCGGGCCAGAGCGAGCTGGTATTGGAAGTTGTCCCGGCTGTAGGTGAGGGCGGCCCGCAGCTCTTCCAGGGCTTTTTCCGGTTTACCGGCACGCAAGTCTGCTTGGCCGCTTTCAAACAACTGCCTCGCCCATGCCTTTTCCTGCTCCTGAAATCGGTGAACCAGGCGATTGACTGCCAGGAATGCCAGGACAGCTATGACGACTAAACCTGCAATCACCACCGGAGGCCTGCGGGTGATTGGTTCCAGTATGACGTGATTCATGTTCGGCTATCCATCCTAAATCAACTCTCGAGCCTCAAGCACTTGTAAACAGCAATTGCACCTGAATCCTCCCACATCGCAGTGGGGTCGCTCTATGCTGGCCAAACGGGGCGGGAAAGCTGTGCATCCTCCGACAGAAACTGCTACCCAGGCGCGGCTCCGATAAGGCTGCGGCGAGGGCGAGGGCCGAGCTTGGGCTCCGGGAGCCGCCCCCGGCACAGTTTCTTGCCGCTCGACTGATGGATGGGCGACCCCGGGACTGGAGTCTTTTATCTCCTTGACCTGGCCCTCCGAAGTTATAGAATCCGATGCTCTATCCTGCCGCGCTCGTCTGAACATGGTGGCCACAACACAATCTCGGATGACAACCAGCCGCCACCAACGATGGCTGGCGCTGTTCATCTGCGTGAGTGCGCTGTCGCTGGTTGCGCATCTGACCAATCGTTTCGCGTACCAGCTAGCGTTCAAAACTCCGACGATCAGATGCGGATGCCCGCAGGCGGGGTGGCAATACCTGGAGCGTGATTCCCTTCACTGGGCCGCACCGCCACCGAAGTCGGTCTCGCTCCCGCGATTGACCGCAGTGCGGTTTGCTACCGCGCCGGAGGAAGTGCGCCTCCCGCAGATGTTGCTGGGCGAGGGTCTCTACAGCCGTCCCCCGCCTTCCTGCTGAACCTGTTCTCCTCATCCATTTTTCTCCGATGCGTGCCGCAGTCTTGGCTGTGTGTTGCTCGTGGCGAGCGGCACCGGTCATCGGCGGCAAGCCGTCGCGCCCCGTCCTTCCGTTAGGTACGCATCCGCTGATGTGTGTCTTTATATATCGTATTACGATGTAAATAAATGTTTGCTACACAATGAGATATGAACAGTTTCTTCTCTTCTGTTGCAGCCTTCTGCACAATTGGCAGGAAGTTGCGGCTCGGACGCGCTGTGCAATTTCGGATTCTCTCCGGCCCGCTAAGTGGTTCATCTTGGAAGGCGCTGCGTCGAATGGATCGCCTCACGACAGGATTTTCAGGTGCTCTGGACAATCGCGTGCAGGGAAGGGCGGGAAGCTAAATTTCCGAAAGGAGCGTCGCATATGAGTAGGACCCCCCAAGCAAAAGGAGACGTGCCTGCAGTCAAGCCCGAAACCAACCAACCAGAGATCAGTTCCAGCCGTCGCAAGTTTCTAGGCAAGATGGGCATGGCGACGGTGGCAGCCGGAGTTCTCGGCAAGGCGCCGAAAGCATTCGCCCAAGCCAGCAAGGTCATTGGTTCCGCCAGCGGTTCCGCGAACGTTGGTAATAGCTCGTTCAGCAACCGGGTGCAAAAGGCCCAGAACATCCGCACCATGCTAGCCCAGAAAGATGCTGCCCTTGCTATTCCCCCCCACTCCGCCAACGGCGACGAGCAGCGCTATTCCGACCACTCCGGCAGCTATAGCAAACCCCTGCTGCAGGACGACATCTGCGTGGTCAACCCTGCTGCCTGGGCTTCTTTCAAGAAGGCATTGCAGAGCGGCCTGAACAGTGACTACGAGGCGATCATCCTTGGTGGTACGCGCACGCTGAACGGCCCCCAAGCGTCGTATGCCTACGATCTGGAATGCGCCGACTCCTGCCAGTTCGGCAATGCCCCAGGCGTTGGTGATCCGAGCGGTCCCGCCCTCGTGCCTCCTTTCGACCAGGTCACCAGCGCGGCCTACGGCACGCAACTGGTGGAGATGTACTGGGCCTCGCTGTTGCGCGACGTGGCCTTCACCGACTACGCCTCAAACGACACTGCCATAGCGGCCGCCGCGGAACTGTCCGGCATGCCCTCCTACCGCGGCCCGAGAGACGGCACCGGAAAGGTAACCCCGGATCTGCTGTTCCGCGGCACGTTCCAGGGGGAGACGATCGGTCCCTACATGTCGCAGTTCATGTTTACCCCGACCGCCTTTGGCAACCAGCCGATTCCCATGCAGTTCAACACGTACCTGCCGGGCATCGACTACATGCAAGACACAGGAACGTTCCTGCAGGTGCAGAATGGCATCAGCACCGGACTCAGCAATCAGACCGATTCGGTTCTGCGCTACCTGCATGACTGGCGTGGTCTGGGAGCCCTCACCCATGTGGACGGTCTCTACCAGGAACACCTCATGGCATTGCTGATCATGTCCACCCTGGGCGTTCCGAACAACCCGGGCAACCCCTACAACGGATCCAAGACGCAGAATGGATTCAGCACCTTTGGCGGTCCGGATTTCCAGCAGTGCGTCGCAGAAGTTGCGGCTCGCGTCCTGAACCACGTCTGGTTCCAGAAGTGGCTGGTTCACCTGACGCATCGTCCGGAGTGGGGCGGAGGTCTGGTGCACCAGATCCTGAGCGGCAATGGAAGCAAAGTTCAGGCTCACCCCAACAACAACGTCCTGAACTCGCAGGCGGTTGCGCAAGCCCACAGCCAAAACCCTTTCGGCGCGTACCTGCTTTCGCAGGCGTTCCCCGAGGGTTCGCCGGCTCACCCGTCCTATCCGACGGGTCACGGCACGGTGGGGGGCGCTTGCATCACCATCCTGAAGTTCTTCTACGACGGCCACTTCGTGATCCCGAATCCGATGGTGCCGTCCAGCGATGGCCTTTCGCTGGTGCCTTACACCGGTCCGGATGCGGGCCAGATCACGGTCAACGGAGAACTGAACAAGCTGGCGCGAAACATCAGCTTTGGTCACGGTGTCGGCTGCGGCATCCACTGGCGCACCGATACCGACACGTCCATGCTGCTCGGCGAGGCTGTGGCGATCAGCTTCCTTCTCGACCGAGCCAAAACCTATAACGAGAAGTTCACCGTCAACATCACCCGGCTTGACGGGAGCATTGCGACGATCAGCAACGAATAACTCGTGCTGGCGGGGGGGCCGGTTATCCCGATCCCCCGCTAATTTCAACCCGGTTGATTTTGAGGTGGCTGTTTCGGCAGGCTGCCTCAAGGAAAGAAGTCCTGCACTGGCTTTGAATTGGAGGGGTCCTTTTCTACAGTGCAGGGCTTCCCCTTTTGGTACGAACTTAAATTAGCAACGTCAGGCTCGGCGGTGATTCGCCTGTTTACAACAACAATCTCGTTCAGCATTGGCAGCCGATGCTTTAGCGGTGCAGCAAGTCGTGATATAGCATTAGTGCTCCTCCATATCGCAATCCGTAACTCCCACTCATGTCCAACCGCTGAAAGCGGCCATACATCTATTTCGCAAACCGACGAACGCTGAAGGAAATCGGCAGCCCGACCACGACCATGTGCACAAGCAGCCCTTGAATCAGGTTATGAAGTTTGTAAGGACCCCTTGCGTGAAGCGCGGAGAGCGGCAAAACGATAAGATTCATTACCAGTTCAACCGCGATGCCATAGAACAAGCCGCACACCAGCGGGTGCTCCTTCAAAAAACCCAGCCTGCGGCTTGCCGCGTAGTAAACAGCCGCTGCTGAGAAAGCGATAAAGAAGTGCAGGAAGACACCCAGAACATAGGTGCCGACGCCTCCATGGAAAGCCTGCCGCCCCAGCAGGCCCCCGGCGATCGAGAGCGGAATGTCCCATCCAAATAGGATGCAAGCTTGTGTAAGGTCCAAAGCCCCGGCAATCAGGCCGCCCACTGCGATTGCCAATAGAGCGTTCCTTTTCCCCAATGGCCAAGGTGCAGAATCTCCAATCATCCGATACCCTCTCTTTCACCTCTGTAGCGCAGTTAGACTATGCAGGTGTCGCAATGGTTAGCGGACCTCTGTCAAGAGAATCAGAACTTTCTTGATCCGAAAGGCTTAAACCTTCCCATCCCGGAACCGTTGTTGCACACACCCGGTGTGGCCGGCGGGACCCTTCGGCTACGCTCAGGGCAGGCAGCCGGCCCACGGCTTGCGCAAAATCAAAAAGGCAGCCCCGCAGGGCTGCCTTGATTCATTCACAGATGATCGTTGACGCCTATGCTCCCGGGCGCTTCTTGCGGACGGGTGGCTTCTTGGGCGGGGGTGGCGCGGCCTTGGTCAGCAGGGTGCCCTTCTCCATCGTCATCACGAAGGGGGTGGCGGTGTAGGACACCGGGGTGCCTTCGAAATCCAGCGTGCCGCCTTCTTTGGGCATCAGTTTCGCCGGAATCGTGGTGTTCATGGTGAGAATGATATCGGCACGATTCTTTTCAATATCGTCCTGACTGGCGGCAATCTGCAGTTCGGTGGGAGAGACCTTGATGACCTGGCCTTCCATCTGCAACGACAAGCCTTTGATCAGGCTCCACACTTTGTCGGCGGCTTCCGGTGTCCCCTTCGAAAGTACCAGCTCCCATTCGGCGAAGCTCAGGGCCTTGATCTGCTCGGGAGTCTTGTCCTTGACCATGGCGGCCGCTTGCTCGGCGGGAGTGGGCGCCGGCTTGATGGTGAATCCCGCGGGCTGCGTGGGGCTCGCCTTGGCCTGGGCCAGCACCTCGGGCCAGCCATCTTCCCCGGCGTGGTACTTCACGTATTGCGACTTGGCGTATTTTTCGATGGACTGCTGATACTGCGGCGTGGGGGCTACCACGGAAGCGCGGGCGGCATACCAGACGCCATTGATGTAGTCGGGCGTGGGCGATTGCAGATACGCCAGCGCCAGCGGGTACACCAGGCTGAAGTCGGTGGGGTTGGCATCGGCGGCAATGCGCAGATCTTTGGTGGCGGTCGCGTAATCCTTGTCCTGCAGCGCGGCGATTCCGACCGCGGAATTGAAGATGGCGGCCATCTGGTCCTTCATCTTCTGGAAGTCGGGATCCGACATGCCTTCCGGCTTGGCGAAGGTCTGCAGGGCCTGCAGACCCTTTTCCCCATACTGCTTGGCGTCGGCGAGGTTCGGCCCCGGGTTCTGCCCTGCTTGAGCAAGGGTGCGCTTGGTGTAGGCCAGCAGCGCCAGGGCGCGCACGTTGTTGGGATTCGCCTGCAGCAGGCGCTGGGCGGCGTCCATCATCTTCACCTGGTTGCCGGACTGCTGGTAGGAACCCATCAGCAGCTCGAGCGCATCTTCTTTCATGACGCTGTTGGGATACTGGGCCAGGAAGGCTTCCAGGCCGCTGATCTTGGCCGCGGCATCCTGCTGCTGCACCGCGCCCACGTAGGCGTTGTACTCCGCCGGATCCTTTATTTCTTTTTTCTGTTGTGGGGCGGCGGCCGGTTGCGCCGACGGTTGCGGCGCTGTCTGTCCACCTGCCAACCCCACACACGCAAGCACAATCGCCACCAGACTCTTCTTCATTCGAATGGCTCCTTGAAACTCTTGGGAAATCAGCGACGACATTCACCCGGGCATAACCCAAGCCCAGCTCACCCGGGTTCTCTCAGACCATGAGCTCGCCTGCCCATGTGACGGGCCCGGAAGAACCTGACGCCTCGCGGAAAGATCGAGGCAAACAAGACACGATTCCGGTGAGCCGGATTATAAGTATGGAACTCGCCTAAGGCAAGTTTGCGCAGCCGGCCCCAATATGTCTACCTTGTTAGGATGCAAAAAGGGAGTGGCCGGATGGATTCCCAAAGTGGAACCTCGGCCCCCAGGCACATTTATGACGGACGAAAAGCGGGGTTTCCTAACAGGGCAAGTGGCAGTCATCACCGGCGCGGGACGCGGGATTGGCGCGGCCATTGCCCGCAAGCTGGCGGAAATGGGCGCGGTGGCAGTGCTTTGCGGTCGCACCCAAGCGTCTCTGGAGTCCACGGCGGCGGATATTTCCCGCAGTGGCGGACAGGCCGACGTGGCTGTGGGCGACGTGATGGATCTTTCCTCGGTCGAAACGCTGGCAGCCCGCGTGGAACAGAGCTATGGGCGCCTCGACATCCTGGTCAACAACGCCGGCATCGGCGGCTTCGGAGGCCCGCTGCACCAGATGCCCCCGGAGGCATGGGACAAGGTTGTGAACACCAACTTGCGCGGGGTGTACTACTGCATTCGCAGCTTCGCTCCGCTCATGATCCGCGCGCGCAGCGGACACATCGTCAACATTTCGTCGCTGGCGGGCAAGAATCCATTACCCAACGGCGCGGCGTACGCAGCCTCCAAGTGGGGACTGAACGGCTTGAGCTACTCGGTGGCGGAAGAGTTGCGTGGCTACAACGTTCGGGTGTCGGTGGTCTGCCCCGGCTCGGTTGATACCGAACTGAGTCCGCATACGGGAAAGGATCCGCGCAGGATGCTGCAGCCGGATGACGTGGCCCATGTGGTGGCGATGCTGGTGACGCAGGCTCCGCAGTCATTCGCCAGCGAAGTGTTGCTGCGGCCGACGCTGAAACCATGACGTGAAGCCGTAGCGCCGGCGTCCCGCCGGCCACCCACGGTGCTAGCGGCAGAGTTGATGTCACTTTTGTCTTGCTGATGCGCCCCGCGCCTGAACCTGCTTCCTCTTGGCCGGCGGGACGCCGGCGCTACGGCCAACTACAACGCTGCACTACTTCTTGAACAGATTTTCGAAGGCCTGGCGGGCATCGCTGGGCTTGGCGGCAGCGGGCGTGGAAGTTTCTTTCTCCCGGGTGACGCGCATGGAATAGAAAGTACATTCGTTGCGCGCGTCCTTGCGCGCAATGCGCTCGGGAATGGGCTGCATGCACTCGAAGCGGCTGGAGGGATCGAAGTAGGTGCACTGCTTGCAGGAGTGGAGTTCGAAGCCGCACTTCGGACATTGTCCCAGCGGCTCCGTGAGTCCCTGCAGCACCGCGCCGCACTGCGAGCAGCGCGACACGCTGCGCGTGCCCGGCATCTGAATGGGCCGCGGGCCAAAGGTCTGGTCTCGCCGGGCAGGCTTCTCGCCGGAGCTTTTCTTCTGTGGCTCATCGCCGCGATCCTGGTATCCAGGCTGGCGATACTTGGGTGACACGGCAGCCTCCTGCTTCCGTTGCCATTGTCTCGCTTGCGCGGGTTGGCTACAAGTCCACTGCCTGGGCCGGAGTTCTGCCTCCCGGCCATGGGGAACTGCGGAGCGGCCTGCTTCCCAGTTGGCCGGTTGATGCAAACTCTTGCAGCTTGACGGTCGGCGGGGCTGCAAGGATAATGACCGCAACTTAGGTTCCCGCTTCCCCTCCCATGCCGCATCTGGAGGCGGCTTTGTATGACGTTTCCTCGCAGTCTGGCTCCTGCTGCCCTTGTGGTCCTCGCCTTTTTGCTGATCTATGTTCCGATCTATCTCCCGCGGGCCCAAGCCCAGGCAAACTCGGTCAGCACCGACCTCAACCTGACCTTCACCACCATTGACGTGCCGGGGGCCGTGATTACTAGCGTCCAAGGCATTAACATGACCGGGGACATGGTCGGATACTACGGCGAGGCGAACACCGGCCCGGCGAGTGGCTTCCTGCTCTCCAATGGGAATTTCACCCTGTTCGACTATCCCGGAGGGAACTCCACCTACGCTTTTGGGATCAATGATTCCGGGCTGATATCGGGCTCGGCTTTTGTTCGACAGAGCACTGCCGCGGTCAGCTTCCTATACGATGGGACCACCTTTACTACCGTCCGTGCGCCCGGCAAGAGCTCCACCCGGGCGGTCGGAATCAACAATGCAGGGACCATCGCGGGCGCCTATGGGACGCTAAGCATAGGCAGGGGATTTATGTTGCGCGGGACACAGTTCAAGACTCTTTCTCCCCCTGGAAACTTTCTCTACGTTTCCGCCACCGGGATCAATAATCTGGGCGGGGTGGTGGGCTGGACGATTGGGGATAGCGACAGCGGGTTCTTCTACAAGGGCGGCCAGTTCCAAACCGTCAGTTTCCCCGGGGCGAGTCAGACGTTAGCTTGGGGCATCAATGACAGCGGAATAATCGTAGGGTGGTATGAGAAGGGCCCACCCTTCGCCGACCACGGCTTTGCTCTGGTCAAGGGAAAGTACATCTCGCTCGATTATCCCGGTGCGTCGCAAACACTTGCTTTCGGCATCAACGCTTCGGGACAAATTGTAGGATCTTATACGTTCGATGGACAGACATTCCACGGCTTTGTAACGAACCCGATCGCAGCAGACTGATTTCGAGCATCCGTGATACTGCCAAGCCGTAGCGGCTAGGATTGCGGCGGACGGGGAAGCACATCCGCCGCAAGCTGCCGACCTTAGCGTAGTATCCAGGGAAAGAACCATACATAGGTCGGGTTTTGCGTGTTGGTTAGAAAGTCCACAATCCGGTCTGCCACTTTCTTTGCCCCGGCAGCCGTGGGATGCGTATGGTCGCCAAAGAATTGGGATCGCGTGGGATCAGGATCGCCATAGCGGACATCGCTGATCTGGCCAGTGCATCGCGGGTCAATGGAGTTATAGTCGCACCAATTCAATCCGGTACTGGGACTCACGTTGGGGCCGTTAGCCCAGAGAGAGATAGGGCGCCCAGTCTACCCACGGGGCGACGTCGTAGCTTACGTCGCCAGCGTAGTCCGTGGGAGGCTCCCCGTTAGCTTGATTGATCTGTGCCACAATCAATCGCTGCACTGCAATGCCGGTTTCATAGGCGAATGGTTCGGGACTGACGCATCCGTCGGTGCCGCCGGGCGGGGTTGGCGGATTCACCGCGTAGCCGCCGTAGATCCGACTGTTGATGAAAACCTGTTGCAGGTTGGGATAACGGGGGATGCCGGTGGAATGGCCGTCGGCGTCGAGGGTGCAGCACTTGAGGTAGCGGACGATGTCGCCCATGTAGGTTTCCGCCAGATAGGCGTCCGCGTCGGCTTCCGTGGAGCCGGTCGGACAGTACAACACCTTCAGGTCGCACTGCGGGTAAGGGTCGGCAGCCTTCAAGAAGATGGCCTGGACCTGCCCCTCGCCATATCCATTCGCCAGCAGGTCATCCTTGACGCGGTTGTAGTTGCACTCCGGATCGATTTGCTGGGAGGAAGAGAAGGTGCAGGGATTGCCGATCTGCTCGGAATAGAACCCGATGGGAGTAGGGTCCCACCTGTCCAGGGTTTGCCCACCGAAGGCCCCGTCAAACAGGGCGACGTGGGCGCCCACCAGTGGCATCGCGGGGCTGTAAACCTGGTAGAGCACGGAGTCCTGGATGACGGTGTCATTCCTGACTTGATTCCACGCGTTAAAGCCGTTGTGGTTGTTCAAGTTTGGGCACTTGGTTGCGCAAGGTTGGCCGGTTAGCAAAACCGGATCCTGCCCTTTGGCGGACCAGGCGTCTGAGTGGCCTCCGCCGATCTCGATATCCCAGTTGGAAAAGCCGATGAATAGAACAACGATGGCCGGCGGCTGGGTGAAATTGCCGACCTGACAGTTCGTGTTTGGAGGCGGCACGGAACCGTCCGGGCACCGGGGCTTGATGTTCTGAGCCAGTGACATGCCCCGGTTGAAGTGAGTCAGGGCTGAACCCGAAGTCTCGGCATTGCCGTAGGAACCGTACAAACTCACGATGTTGTGATCTGCGTCGCCGTAGAGCGTAGTGGCGGACCCATCGCTTAGAGGCGTAGCGCTGAACGTACCTGGGGAAAGGGGTATCCCCGCCGGACAAGATGTGATCATCGGAGGCGGGGATGCAGATTTCTCGTCGAAGCAGGGTTCGGTCTGCAACGATTGCTGCGCGGCGGCGAGAGCTGCGGAGAGAAAGGCAATCAACAAGCAGGTGAGCAACAGAGATAGGCGTGTCATGCGATCTCCTTATTGTTGTTAGGTTATGCGTGGAGGTTTCCCGCAGTGAACGCAGTGCCGTTTACCGGACCCGCCACACAGCGGGGATGCTTAAGCCAGCAAGGAGCCCGAGGCCGATGGGTGCGGGCGGAAAGGTACATCACATTGACTGAAGGAAATCACACGGAGCCTGGAGATGTTCTGAAATCAGAACGCGGAAATGGAAAAGCAAGAATCTGCGCGGGTTAGCAGTTGGGCAATCTGTGGAAAATCAGGGCGCAATTTCAGACGTATTCCGGAATCAGAAATCGGGCTGCGGACGCTCGTAGCGTCGAATTGGGGCGGAAGGGCGCGGACAAAACGCTCGGCCAAGGCCGCAAAGCCAATTCGGAGCCTAGTCCCGCCAGCATTTTGCCCGAATTGTATTTCCCCAAACCGGGTGCTACCATCCCGTTAGTCAGCCATTATCGCTGGAGGTGGATTATGTCGGACAGAGACGGTAATAGTTTCCTCTGGTTTCTTGCGGGCCTAGGTATTGGCGCGCTGGCGGGCGTGCTGTATGCGCCGCGTTCCGGCAGCGAGACCCGGGACGCCATTCGCTCCAGAGCGGAAGAAGGCCGCGATTACGTGCGCGAGCGCGCACGCCAGGCGCGGGACCAGGCTTCGGAGTGGGTGGATCGGGGCAAGGAAGTTCTGGGTCAGCAGAAGGAACAGTTCCGCTCGGCTTATGAAGCGGGCCGGCAGGCCTATCAGGAAGCGACTACGACCGAAGGCGGCGCGAAGAATCTGTAATGCAGTGCTTCTCCGCCGGACCTAGCCGCTAGTGCTGTGACGCGGAGCAATGCTTATGGAGAATCTGCTCACCATCTCGATTGCCGTGACCGCGACCGCGGTGCTCATTCAGGCGTTCATTCTCATCGCCATGTATCTAGCGATGCGCAAGACCAGCGCCCGCATGGAGGCGCTGGCGACCGAGGTTAAGACCAAGGTGGTACCCACGGCCGAACTTGCCCACGCAATGCTGACTGAGCTGCGCCCCAAGATCGAGACCGCGGTCAGCAACGTCAGCGAGACCACCACCATGGTTCGCTCCCAGATGGAGCGGCTGGACGCTACCGTCAGCGATGTCATCGACCGTGCTCGCTTGCAGATCATTCGTGGCGACGAACTGCTGACTCGCACCATCGACCGCGTGGAAGAGACGACCGACATGGTCCACAAGACCGTAGTCTCGCCGGTGCGGCAGCTCTCGGGACTTCTGCAGGGGGTCACGGCGGGACTGGAGTTCCTATTCGGCACCAGACGCCGCCGGCGCAACGGCGTCGGCGTTCCGCAGGATGAAATGTTCATCTAGGCGGTGCGGAATCGAAAGGCCAGAGGCAGCGCCAGCGCGCTGCCTTTTCTGCTGCTCATTTCTCCCAACCCGGTCATTGCTTTTCACCCCTCGATGGCCGCCGAGGGTTCGCACAGGTATTTTCGGAATGTAAACGCCGGGTCTTGCTTCCTCCGATCCAGATACTTCTGGAAACCGACAGGAGTCTCTTGCTAAGCACCAGCCTGGCGTTCTAAGTCCCGGTGCCGGTCAGGGTAACGGCTTGCGGGCTGGTGGCGGGTTCGGAATCGAAGATCAAGATCGTTCCCGGCCGCGAACCAGTTCCCTTTCTCAAGGGGACCTCCCGGATAGCGAGAAGGTTCGTACAGGGGCCCGGGCCGGTAAGCATCATTGTTCCGTCACGCATCCTCGCGTGCAGTGATGGGCCGCACTCATACGAGTGATCCGGCTCATAGGGGTCGGCTGGGATCACCATGCTGCTGGCCCAAGAGAAACGTGGCCGGTGCCCTCGTGATCGTTCGGGTTGCCATCACAAAGACGCGGGTTTCCTGTCTCTACAGGGCGGGCCCAATTCCCTGGCGGATTTTTGCCCTTCATCGCCTATAATTCCGTTTCTTTCCCAAGGAGAAACGCGCTTGAAGACAAAGAAAGCCCTCCTCCCCGACGGGGCAGACACCCAACGCCGGCGTTTCCTGCAAACCAGTCTGCTCACCGGAGTCAGTGCTGCCGTGCTGCCGGCCTTGGCGGGTGCTCGGGTGGTGACGCCACTTTCGCCATCTGCTGCGGATGTCTCGCCATCCGAACTCGACGAGTTGACTATCGCCGACCTTCAGCAGGGCATGAGCTCAGGCAAGTTCACCGCCCGCTCCCTGGCGGAGAAATATCTGGCAAGGATTGACACCGTCGATAAGCAGGGCCCCGCGGTGAACAGTGTCATCCAAGTCAACCCGGACGCCTTATCCATCGCCGACGCTCTCGACCAGGAACGCAAGCAGAAGGGTGCACGGGGCCCCATGCACGGGGTTCCGGTACTGATCAAAGACAACATCGACACCGCCGACCGCATGTTGACCACGGCGGGATCACTGGCCCTGCTGCAATCGCGCCCGGCGAGAGACTCCTTTGTCGCGCAGCAACTGCGCGCCGCCGGAGCCGTCATTCTGGGCAAGGCCAATCTCTCCGAGTGGGCGAACATCCGTTCCAGCCATTCCACCAGCGGATGGAGCGGCCGTGGCGGATTGACGAAAAATCCCTATGCCCTCGATCGCAATGCTTGCGGCTCAAGTTCGGGTTCAGGCGCCGCGGCAGCCGCCAATTTCTGCGCCGCCGCCGTGGGGACGGAAACCGATGGCTCGGTCGTCTGTCCGTCGTCGGCCAACGGAGTAGTGGGCATAAAGCCCACGCTCGGCCTGGTCAGCCGCGCCGGCATCATTCCCATCGCGCACAGCCAGGACACTGCGGGTCCCATGGCGCGCACCGTGCGGGACGCGGCCATTCTGTTGGGTGCGCTGGCGGGCGTGGACCCGCGCGACAGCGCCACAGCCGAAAGCAAGGGCAAGGCCCAAGCCGATTACACCCGCTTTCTCGATCCCAATGGATTGCGCGGCGCCCGCCTGGGCGTTGCCAGAAAATACTTCGGCTTCCATGACGCCGTAGACGCTCTGATGAACAACCTGCTCGAGGAGATGAAACGCGCGGGGGCAGAGATCATTGATCCCGCCGATCTACCGTCGCATGGCAAGTTCGACGAGACCGAGTTCACAGTGCTCCTCTATGAACTCAAGGCTGATCTTAACGCCTACCTGGAGAACCTCGGGCCGGCGGTCCCGGTGCATTCTCTGGAGGAAATTATCAGTTTCAATGACCGCAATCGCGACAAGGAGATGCCCTACTTTGCCCAGGACATCTTCCTCAAAGCCCAGGCCAAGGGTCCGCTGACCAGCAAGGAATATCTGGATGCGCTGGACGCCAATCACCGCCTGTCGCGCAAGGAAGGCATCGATGCGGTGATGGACAAGTTCAACCTGGACGCCATCGTGGCGCCGACGGCTGGTCCCGCGTGGCTCACCGACCTGGTGAACGGCGATCACGCTGCGGGCGGCAGTTCCAATGCGGCGGCGGTGGCGGGCTACGCCGACATCACCGTGCCGGCGGGATTCATCTCCGGCTTGCCGGTGGGGATTTCATTCTTTGGGCGGGCCTGGAGCGAGCCTACGTTGCTGAAAATCGCTTACGGATTCGAGCAGGCGACCAAGGCGCGCAGACCGCCGCGATTTCTGCCCAGCGTGCAATTGTAGAGGTTCAAAACAGGGCGGCCGCGGCTCAGTGGCTGGCCGGGGTGTAGCCGTAGAAGCGATCGATCAAGGTGACCTCCTTGCGGATCACCGGATCGTTCTGGTCGAGAATCTGCGGAGTTACGCGATTGTGCACACCCTCCAAGTCGTTAGTCAGATTGTAGAAATAGCTTCTGCGATTGACCGCATCCGCAATGAACAACGACCTGCCATCATCCCCGAGAATCCCGTACACCGGAGCGTAGCTGGACGCAATCAGGTATTCGGAGCGAACCGCGCCCGCCTGCTCTTCGCGTGTCTGCGTAAACAACGGCCTGCCGAACAGCTCGTTCTTTACCGCCGGGCGATGACCCAGCAGGTAGTAAAGGCTCGGGGTAATGTCTACGTTAAAGGCGATCTGCTGCGTGTCCCAAACCAGCTTGTCCCGCATTCGCGGCGGCAGGTGAACGATCAGGGGGATTTTGATGATCTCCGGGAAAAGGAAGTCCGCATGCCCGTACCGGCCAAATTCGCCGTAGGAATCGCCATGATCGGAGGTCAGGATGATGATGCTGTTGTCGTACAGGCCCTGCCGCTGGAGGAAGCGCACAAATTCGCCGAAGGCCGCGTCCATGCGTTGCAGTTCGTAAATGCTGATATCCCGGCGACTGCCGCTTCGCCGCGAGCGCTCCAGCGTGAGCGTGTGTACGTTCTGCGGTTGGGTATAGGCGAAGATGGGCTTCTTTTTGTCCGCCCTCGCCTCGATTTTGGCCTGCAATTCTTTCAGGGTGGGAATGAAGTCCAAGTCACCCCAGAACTTAGTGTCCTTGTCGAGTTCGGTGATCGAGGGCGATGGCCGCAGAATGATTTGCAGAATGGGATCCACGCTGATGTAGCTCTGGTAGCCTTCAGTGTCGAGCAGCTTCTGCAGATTGTTCATGGGATAGAAGGGCTTGATGTATTGCTTGTGCAACTGCATCGCGCCCACCCAGATGGCAGGCTCCGACAACGCCGTCCCCGCATAGCGCGTGAAGGCCTTCTGCATGACCACACTGTCGCGAGCGAAGTTGCCGATTTCCGGCGTGTAGGTAACGGAAGAGTTATACGGCGAAATGTAGTCCTGGCGCAGGCTGTCGATCACGAAAACAAAGATGTTCGGTTTTTCACCCGGAGTGGGTTTCAAATCGCTGACCAGGCGGGTGTCCGCAGGGCCCACCGTTACGTCACGCCCCAGGTTCGTGTTCTGCCGCAGAAAGCGGTAAAAGCCGTCATACGCTTCGTTATCGAGCGAACGCGACAGGATGTCGTAGGCCGTCTTGAAGGAAACATCCGACCCGGCATAACTGTCGAGCGTGGCTGTCCACTCCGCCTGCCGCCCAACGTTTGAGGAAGCCAGCGCCTTGTAGGCCCCAAATCCTGCGGTCGCGAAGACCAGGGCCACAACGCTGGTCATCCACAAACTTCTGCCTTGAAACTCGGCACCCGCCCAGCGTAGAAGGCCGACCACGGTCAGCCATACCAGCAGTACGGCAATCTTCTGCAGGACAAAGTCCCAGTCGGTACGTCCGATCACCGCCGGAATCACGTAACACGCCGCCAGCAGCCCAAGTCCGCAGACGATCAACAGCCAGGCCCGGGGCCGGTGGCTGTCCTGCCCGGTTAGCCTGCTGAAATCCGCGCGTAGTCTCGCCACTATTCCGCTGGCGTATGCCACCAGTGCCAGGGCAAACACCGCCGCAAACAGGTTCGCCTGGATGCCCTCGAACGAAATGGTTGGTAAAGCTATGTGGCGGATCACCTCGAAACAGATCATCCATGCCATTACCCGCGTGGCCGCGAGGTACGTCCGCTCCGGCCAGGGCGCCCGCCGCGTCGCCACCCGCACCGCCAGGATGACAGCGCCCACTGCGGTAAAGATGACCAAGTGGAAGATCAGGCTGGCTCCAATGTCTCGCAGCCATATCCCCTGGGAGCCGGAGCCTTCATGAAATGCCCGCTGCAGCAGCGAGGTTGCCGCAAACATGATCGCGACCGCCAGCGCGGCAAATGTGGTCGTCGAGAGATTCAAGCCTGGATGCGGACGCATTGACGTTTCTGGCTGGCGCTCTTCCCCACCTGCCAGGTCCAGCGCTGCCAGCCACATCAGGGGGAACAAGCAGAGCAGGCCCCACACATAAGTAAACAGATCGCGCAGCATGCTCCCCAAGGCCGGGCGCAGCATCAGGTAAATGCAAATTCCCCCGTTCAACACTACAAAAGCCGCGGCCGATCTCCACGTTCTTGCGGCGCGCAGGTCGGGCAGCAGAGTCACCACCGTCGCCCCAAGCAGAATCGCGAACAGATAAGAGTGGATGCGGACAAACACCGGCAACCAGCCCAGCAACGGGTTCTGAATAAAACCAAAATAAGTGAACGGAATGTACAGCAGCAGGATGTATACCGACGTCAGCAGCAGAAACCCGCCGAACGCCAGCCGCACTCCAAGAAAGAACATCATTCGGGGGACGCCGGACATTGCGTCCGCCCGTGCTGCCGGCGTGGCGGCGGCACGCTGGTTCAACTCTGCGCTCACGCTGCCGATTTGTGCTGGAGTTACGCTCATGCCGGGCTTTTCAAAATTCCGCCGAAAGACACACTAACCCCTGCCCCTAAGCGAATTTACTGGGATGCAAGCTGACTCGCAAGTGACAGAGGTACCCCAGCGAAACCAGCGGGGGGTGCGCCTGCTGGCCGGTCCTGCGCCCGGTATGCCCGAAGAGCTGCCGGTACAGTAAAATCGTGGCGTGGCCCCGTAGCTCAGATGGATAGAGCAGCGGTTTCCTAAACCGAAGGTCGGGTGTTCGAATCACCCCGGGGCTACCAGACGGCCTTGTTCCATTTTCAGAACAGAAATCCACTTGCGGTTGACTCGGCCCCCATTCGGTGACACACTCCGGCGCATCCGAGAGGACAGCGCTTGCGAGGTCTGTTGCCTGCATGAGTTCCAAATCCATTCGCGAAGTCCTGCAAGAAGAACTGGAGCAGGTAGAGACCTCGCGCCGTTTGCGGCTGGATAAGGAGATGCCGCGGCGGGCGCCGGCGCAGCACAGCCTGATTGGCCTTGCCTTCTCCGGCGGCGGCATCCGCAGCGCTACGTTCAATCTCGGCGTTCTGCAGGCGCTTGCCCAGGCTCATGTGCTGCGTGCTTTTGATTACGTGTCCACCGTTTCCGGGGGAGGCTATATCGGGAGCTGGCTGATGGCCTGGATGCATCATCAGCGAATCGGCATCCGGCAGATCGAAGAGCGGCTAGCGCGCAAGCCTTACTCCACCGCCAATGCCGCCGACCCGCCCGAGTTGCACTTCCTACGCAACTACAGCAATTACCTGACGCCGCGCAAAGGCATCCTGGGCGCTGATTTTTGGGCGTTTCTCGCCAGCTACCTGCGCAATACGTTTCTCAACCAGACCATCCTGGTGCTCTCGCTGCTTGCATTGCTTCTGCTGCCGCGCGCGCTGGTGTATGTGCCGCATGTGCTCGAGGCCGAAGAAGCGGAATGGGCGTGGCGAATTCCCTTCACCCAGCAACTGCTCACTTCCCAGATCTCCGCCCTGGGCGTGGGACTGCTCCTGGGACTGATCGCCCTGGTTTTTATCGGGCTGAACCTGTTCTGGGTGGACGTGGACAATGAGGACCCCTACCCCTGGTTCACCCAACAGTGGGCAGTGCAGGTTTGCGTCGTTCTTCCTTTGATTGTGGCGGCCTCGTTGTTCGCCTACTCCGCTGGGCACTTTCTCCAAGACTGGGGAATTCTGGAGGATCCCTTTCTCGGTCTCGCGCTTCTGGGGGCCGTTTTCTATGGCGGTTTGTGGGCCCTGGCGCTTTTTGTGCGCTGGATCGCTGGCACCCGAAGGGGAAGTGCCGGTCCAGCCCGCCCGGCCGTGTGGCGGGTGCTGGTCACGGCGGCAGCGACGGGTGCCCTTCTCGGTTACCTGTTCCTGCCCTACGCAAAGATTGTCATTCCTGCCGGCTCGGGCCCCGGGGCTACCTACGACCTGTGGCGGGTGTTCACGTTCGGCACGGCGGGGTTCGTGGGCATCATGCTGCTGGCCGGTGTGCTGCACATCGGGCTGATGGGGCGCAGCATGCTCGACGCTCACCGTGAGTGGTGGGGCCGGCTGGGGGGCTGGATTCTGATCTACAGTATTGGTTGGCTCTCACTTTTCCTGATTGCCATCTATGCCCCGGTGGGCCTCGCCCGGCTCTGGGACATCTCTTTCCAGCGGAAATACACGTTCACCACCGGCACGCTGGTGTGGGTGCTCTCGACTCTGTACGGCATCCTGTTCGGCAAGAGTGAAGCCACAACCGGCGAATTGAAGCCCAACACTCCAACCAGCAAGATGCTTCTCGGCTATATCGCCCGCCTGACGCCCTACATCTTTGTCCTCGGGCTGCTGCTAGCGCTGTCGGTGCTGGCGGCCTGGATTGCGAATGCGCTGGCTGGGAACCCGTTTCCACTGTCGACATGGCCCAGCGACATCGTCGATCCCCTGGTGCCGGTATTCTGCGGTTTGTTTGTTGTGGCGGCGTTGGTGCTCTCCTGGCGGGTGGATATCAACGAGTTCTCTGTCCATCATCTGTATCGCAACCGCCTGATCCGCTGCTATCTGGGAGCTTCGGCACAGCACCGCGACCGCGATGCTCAGCCTTTCACTGGCTTTTCCGAAAGCGACGATCTATTGCTGACGAAGCTGCAAGTTCCGCTGGGCTCCGAGGACCCCAAAGACGGGCGACCGCTGCCCATCCTGAACACCAGCCTCAACGTGGTGCGCGGCAAAGAACTGGCTTTGCAGACGCGCAAAGCCCGCTCCTTCGCCTTCACCCCGCTGTATGCGGGATTCACTCGCGAGGTGGCGGAGACCACGGCGTGGCGTTCGGCCTATGCGTCCACGAAGGACGCGGGCGACGATCGCCCCGAATCCAAGGGCGGCACTACCCTGGGCACCGCGGTGGCCATTTCCGGCGCCGCCGCCAGCCCCAATATGGGCTCCTACTCTTCGCCGCCACTGGCCTTCCTGATGACCTTGTTCGACGTGCGTCTCGGTTGGTGGGTGGGCAATCCGGCGCGTCCGAAGGGATGGCGACGCGGCAGTCCGGTCATCGGCTTCTTCTACCTGCTGCGCGAACTGCTGGGCTCGACCAACGATGACAGCAAGTACGTTTACCTCTCCGATGGAGGCCACTTTGAAAATCTGGCGGTGTACGAACTGGTGCGGCGGGGCTGCCGTTTGATTGTGGCGTGCGACGCGTCGTGTGACTCAGGGTATGGTTTTGGCGATCTGCACAACGCCATCGAACGCTGCCGAACGGATTTCGGGGTGGAGATCGAGGTAGACACTAGTGAACTCAAACATGACGACGGTCTCTCGCGGAGCCATTTTGCCGTGGGCAAGATCCATTACGCTCCCGGATCGTCGCGGGGTGAGGATCTAGGCGTCCTGATCTATCTCAAGCCGGCGCTGCTGGCCGACGATCCGGCGGATGTTCTTGGGTACAAGGTGACCAATCCGCATTTTCCTCACGACACCACTGCCAACCAGTGGTTTGACGAAGCACACTTCGAGAACTACCGGGCGCTGGGGGAAGCGGCGGGGAGCGCGGCATGCGGCACGATCGCGGACAAGATTCGAGGAGCGCTGGGGCAGGGCGGGGCTTGAAGCCGCGCCGGGTCAAAGCGTTTCTAGGTATTCCAAAGAAACACGGGATACCCTAATTGAAGGCATCCCGCGAATAGCGGCCCGGCGTAGGTGGTGTAAACCTGTTTGCATCAACTATCCACTCCCCCGGTTGGAAGGTAGGCCGAAAGTCTCGTTGACATCCTGCGACGGAGGGATAGGATGCTGCGCGCTTAGCAGGGAGGGCAATTATGACGACACCACCGCCAAGTCGGAGCTGGATTTCGAGGATGCGGCACCGAGCGGCAAGTCTCTTGCTGGATTTCGCGATCCTGGGGACAACGGTCGTGGCGACCCAGTCGGCGCGAGCGCAGACCTTCACTGTACTCTACAGCTTCACTGCGACTGCAGGGGACGGCGCCCTCCCCACGAGTGTAATCCTTGATGCGGCGGGCAACCTCTACGGCACCACCAACAGTGGTGGCAGCGATTTCAAAGACTGCCCCGACGGTTGCGGGACGGTCTTTAAACTGGACACAACGGGCACGGAGACCATCCTGTACTCTTTCGGCACTCGCAAAGGCGGAGCAGATCCTTTCGCAGGTGTAATCCGGGATGGGGCCGGCAATCTCTATGGCACCACCGAGAGCGGCGGTGCTGCCAACGAGGGAGCGGTGTATAAGCTGGACACGGCGGGCACTTTGACTCAACTGCACAGCTTTCACCGGTCGCGGGACGGGGTTGGCCCCTCCGCTAGTTTGATCCGGGACGCGGCCGGAAACTTGTACGGCACTACTTTTAGCGGCGGTAACTCGACCCATTGCTTTGGAGGAGGCTGCGGAACCGTGTTCAAGCTGGACCCAACCGGCAAGGAGACCATATTGCATAGCTTCGGTGGGGCGGACGGAGTCAACCCCGATGCGGCTTTGCTCCGGGACGCGGACGGCAACCTCTACGGCAGCACCGTACACGGCGGCAACCCGGCATGCACGATCTCTGGCAATCACGGGTGCGGAGTGATCTTCAAGGTGGCCCCGACGGGCCCGGACACCGTTCTATACAGCTTCACCGGGGAGCCGGATGGGCAATATCCAGTTACGAGTTTGATCCGGGACGCGGCTGGTAATCTCTATGGCACTACCACAGCAGGCGGTGCTTCCGGCGCGTGTTTAACTAGCCAGGGTTGTGGCACGGTGTTCGAGCTGGACCCCAGTGGCAAGGAGACCGTGCTGTACAGTTTCACGGGAACACCCGATGGGGCAAGTCCATATGGAGGCTTGATCCGGGACCGGGAGGGCAACTTCTACGGTACTACGCGCGGAGGCGGCGCTTACGGCTACGGAACGGTATTCAAACTAGATACGGCTGGCAGAGAGACCGTGCTCTACAGCTTCGCTGGAGGCACGGACGGGGCATATCCCAATTCGACCTTGGTGCGGGACGCGGCGGGCAACCTCTATGGCACAACGAATTTTGGTGGTGATCTATCGTGCTTGGGTGGTTGGAGCTGTGGAGCAGTGTTTAAGATCACCCCTTGATTCCGATGGCCTGAAGCCAAGGGTTCTCATGGCTGGCGCTGCCCGCGCGGCACGGAACGCCATAACTCGCTGAGTGCGGGTCTTTCTTGAGCGTTTCTGTTTTCTCTTGAGCACTCTCAAAGGGCAGTCCTCCATTGTTGGCGTAACATCCCCATCACGCCAGTAACGCTCAAAGTGGCTGGTTTACGAGGCGAGTTTTGGTCCGTTAACGGCTGCGTCCCGCACCGTCTTGTTTGAGTTACTTCCTCCCCTCCATCTTCTTCCCTTCGATCCACGCGTTCACCTGCTTTTCCAGCACGGTGAGGGGCAACGGGCCGTTGAGCAGGACGGCGTCGTGGAACTCGCGGAGGTCGAAGGACGGGCCTAACTCCCGGGTGGCGCGCTGGCGCAGTTCTTTGATCTTGAGTTCGCCGATCTTGTAGGCGAGCGCCTGTCCCGGCCAGGAGATGTAGCGATCCACTTCGCTGGTGACGTTGTACTCGCTGGTCGCGACGTTGGCGAAGAAGTAGTCAATGGCCTGCTGCCGGGTCCAGTGCTTGTAGTGCATACCGGTGTCCACGACCAGGCGCACCGCGCGCCACATCTCGTTGCTTAGCTTGCCAAAGCGCACGTAGGGGTCGTCATACAAGCCCAGCTCGTCGCCGAGTGACTCGCAGTAGAGCGCCCAGCCTTCCGCGTATGCGCTGTAACCGCCATAGCGCCGGAACTTGGGAATGTCCTTGAGTTCGATCGCAATGCCTCCCTGGAAGGTGTGCCCGGGGACGGCCTCGTGCAGGATGAGCGAAGTGATCTCGTACTCGGGCCGGGTCTCCGGCTTGTAGGTATTGATGTAGAAGTAGCCGGGACGCGAGCCATCGGGGGCAGCCGGACTTGCGTAGGCCGAAGGCATTCCGGGCGCGATCTCTTTGGGCGCAGGTTGCACTCCGTAGGGCAGGCGCGGAAAGGTGCGGAACAACTTGACCAGCAGCGGATCAATTTCCTTGGCACGGGCGCGGGTGTATTCCAGCAGCTCGTCTTCATTCTTTGCGTAGAACCTGGGATCGGTGCGCAGGAACTGAAAGAACTCCGGCATGCTTCCCTTGAACCCGGTCTGCTCTTTCACCTTCTCCATTTCGGCGCCGATGCGCTTCACTTCCTGCAACCCGATCTCGTGGATTTGCTCGGCAGTGAAGTTGGTAGTGGTCATGGAGCGCGCCAAGTAGCTGTAGGTCTCGCCTCCGTCGGGCACTTGCCAGGCGCCTACTTGTTCGAACGAGGCGGGGACATACTCCTTTTGCAGGAAATCGCGCAGGCGCTGGAAGGCGGGCAGGACGTCGGTCTTGATGGTTTGTTGCGCGGTGCTGCGCAGGCGCTGCTGCTCCTGGTCGGACACTGAAGCCGGAAGCTTCTTGAACGGCTTGTAGAAGCCGTGCTGGGTCGGGTCTTGCCAGTTCATGCCGTTAAGCTGAGTGAGAATCTTCTCCCCGATCACCTTGGGCAGCAGCACGTGGTCTTTCATTCCCTCCTGCATCAGGCTGATGTTCTGGTCCATGTAGGCGGGGAAATTGTGCATGCGAGCGATCCAGTCGTCGTAGTCCTTGGCGGTTTCGAAGCGCAGCGAATTCACCAGGCCTTCCACTGTCTGAATGCCGCTGAAGGTGTTGGTACGGACCAGGTACCACTTGTAACGCTCGCCCTCAGCGAAGTCGGCGGTGTTGTAGTCGAAGACGTCGTAGTTGAGCTGGTCTTCCGGGGAGAGCTGGGTGCGATCGATGGCGTGCAACTGCTGGAGTACTTCGTGGGCGTGCTGGTATTGCTCGTGCGTGGCGGGCAGGCTCACGTCCGGCCACTTGTCGTTCCAGCGGCGGTCACCGAGCAAGGAAGCGCGCACCGGGTTGTGCGCCATCTGGTATTCCCACTCGGTGTCGAAGAGTTGATGGAGGGACTGGGTGGCAGTTTGACCGGATGCGAAGGCGAAAGCGCACGCTAGCAGAGTAAGAACGAGGGTTCGGCTCAAGCGATGCATTGGTGCTGTTCTCCAGAGCGGGGGCAGGATGCCCCCGCGACAGCCGGCGAGACGCCGGCGCTACTTTCTTTGTTCCAGTTTCACGGATGCGGTGATGGGCTGGCCATCGCGCAGCACTTTCACCTCGACGACATCGCCCACCTTGCTGCGGCGGAGCGCGTCGGTGAAATCGTACAGGTTCTTGATGGGCTTGTCGCCGAACTGGACTAGGACGTCTCCGGCCTTGAGCCCCGCCTTGGCCGCCGGCGATCCCGGGCGCACGTCGGAGAACTTTACCCCGTTCTCCGTTTGACCGAAGTCGGGAATCGAGCCGAAATACGGGCCATAGCCACGACCAGCGCCCGCTCCGCCCGCGGGGCGGTCTTCCACCACGTTGATGAAGGTGGGGCGCTCGGGCGCATCGGCGATTTGCGTTCCGACGCTGGAAATGAAGTCCAGCAAGCGGGCGGCTTCGGGGGCGTTGATCTTGTCCCAGGTGTCTGACGGTTTGTGGTAGTCGGAGTGCAGCCCGGAGAAGAAGAAAAGAACGGGAATCTTCTTGGCAACGAAAGAGGTGTGGTCGCTGGCGGCGTAGCCACCGGCAGACAACTCCAGCTTTAGAGCGGACTTGGCTTGTTCGCTTTCCAGCAGGGACTTGAAGGTCGAACCGGTGCCAACGCCTCCGATGTAAACCTTGTCGTCCTTGATGCGGCCAATCATGTCCATGTTCAGCATGGCGACGGCTTTGTCGAGCGGCAGGGTGGGTTGCTTGACCCATGCGGCCGAGCCCAGCAGTCCGAGTTCTTCTCCTGCAAACGAAGCGAAGAGAACTCCGCGCTGGAGCTGGCCTTGCATGGGAGCGAGCAGGTGGGCAATCTCGAGCACGCCGGCGGTGCCGGAGGCGTTATCGTCGGCACCGGGATGGATTTGGCCGATCTGCGAGGGAGCCAGCGAATCGAAGTTGCCCCGGCCGAGGTGGTCGTAGTGCGCTCCGATGATGACGTATTCGTCGGTCTTGCCGGGGAGATAGGCGAGCACATTGTTCACCGTGGCGCGGGTGTTCTCAATGCTGACGTTCAGGGAGACGCGCAGGTTTTCGGGAAAGGCGAAGGAGCCGGGTTTCGACGACGTGTTGATCTGGTTCTGAATGTCGGCCAGCGACTTCCCTGCTGCCTGGAACCAGCTGTCGGCCACGACATTCTTGACTTGCAGGAAGAGGATGCCGACATTTTCCGGACCGCTCACGCTGCCGAAGCGGGTCAGCAGATCTTCTTCGCCGTCGCCCAGTTTGCCGTTGACCAGCACGATGGCTTTGGCGCCGTGGTTGCGGGCATTGATCGCCTTGGTGATCAACTGCGAGTGCTGGGTCAGCCCCTGGTTGCCGCTCTTGGCGGCGAAGCCCGCGGGCTCGTAGCGCAGCACGACCACGATTTTGTCTTTCACGTCGAGGCCGGCGTAGTCGTCGTACTGAAACTCATCGGCGGAAGCGCCGTATCCGGCAAAGACGACTGGGGCATCGGCCACCCCTGAGGGGGAGAAGCTAAAAGGAACGAAATCCTGGTTGACCTTCAGATCCGTCTTCGAATCTGCGTGGTGCACAGTGAAATGATTGTTGGATTTGAGCTTGGCGCCGGTGATCACCGTAAACGATTGCAAGTAGGAGTGAGTGCCCGCCGGCTTCAGCCCCAGGTTGGCAAACCGTTTCTCGATCAAATGCGCTGCCCGGGTCAGCCCCCTGGTGCCATCACCGCGCCCTTCCATGGACGGGGTGGTCAGCGTTTTGATGTCGTTGAGGTAACGCTGGGAATCGGCCGTGCTGACGGTGCTGGGGGCACTGGTCGCGGCCAGAGTCAAGGCCAGGATGGTTGCAATTACGGAGAAAAGTCGTTTCGGCTTGGCAGAGATCACTAGGCGGTTCATGGGGATGTCAGTGGTCGAATGTATGACGGGCGCGGGGGAGTGTCAATCGTGATAGCACCCCACCAGAAATGGAGCAATGCGAATGCCGCCACAGCCTGCACCAGCTATAGGGCTTTGTGATAGCCGTCACAGTATTCAGGCTGCTATCGAATGACAATTGGGTTGCCGCGAAGCGGCGTAAGAATGCAGCCCAGGGCGTAAGCCCTGGGTAGCTTGGCAAGAATGGGGTAAGCCCCGAAGGGGCGAAAGCAGCGTGGCGCAGACCTGCGGCAACGTCATCGTGCACCTGATCTTCAGCACCAAGGAACGGCGTCCTCTAATCACGCCGGGGATTCGATCAGACCTTTTCGCCTACCTTGGCGGTATTGTCCGGGAGATGCGCGGCACTGCGCTCATCACTAACGGCACAGCTGACCACGTTCACATGCTCGTTAGGATTCGCCCCGCACAGTCCATCGCCGAGATCGCCCGCGTGGTTAAGACAAACTCCTCACGCTGGGTTCATGAAAAATGGGGCACCGACTTCGCGTGGCAGGCCGGATACGGCGTCTTCAGTGTCAGTGAGTCGACTGTCGCAGCAGTCACGAAATACATTGCCGCGCAGGAAGAGCACCACAAGAGGCGTTCGTTTCAGGAAGAGTTCTTAGCGTTCGTGAAGAAGAACAACGTGGCTTACGACGAACGTTACATTTGGGGCTAGGTCTTTCGCCCCTTCGGGGCTTGCTCCAGCTTTCCCAAGCCACCCAGGGCTTACGCCCTGGGCTGTATTCCTTCGCCGCTTCGCGGCTGAAGAACTCCCCACCTACCTCATAGCCCACGCCAAGGCTCGACCAAGCGACTAGCAACTTGGTCATTGCGCTAATCTACTGATCACACCACAAAATACTTCGCCCCGGGGTGGTGCACCAGGATGGCCGAGGTGGATTGCTCGGGCTCCAGCAAGAACCCGCTGGTCAGATGCACACCGACGTTCTCCTCGGGATGGAGCAGGGTAAATAGCTTGGTCTGGTCTTCCAGGTTGGGGCAGGCAGGGTAGCCGAACGAGTAGCGCGAGCCACGATACTTCTGGTGGAACAGGTCAGTGATGCGCGGGGCGTCGTCGCCGGCGATGCCGAGCTCTTCGCGCATTTTCTTGTGCAGGTATTCGGCGAGGGCTTCGGCGGTTTCCACGCTCAGGCCGTGCAGGTAGAGATAGCGGGTGTACTCGCCGCCTTCAAACAGACGCTGCGTTTCCTGTGAGGCCTTCGAGCCCATCGTGACAAGGGAGAATCCGATCACGTCCATCTTGCCCGCGGCCTTGGGCGCGAAAAAGTCGGCGACGGAGAGCTTACGGCCTTCCTTCTGGCGGGGGAAGGTGAAGCGGAGGAGTTCGCGGCGAAACGCAAGGTCCCCTTCGACGCGCTGCGCTCGCTCAGGGCAGGCTCTCGACTTCGCTCGGGATGACAGAGGGTGGTCGTCTCCAGACGAACTCGGTGGCTCATAGACAATTACGTCATTGCCTTCGCTCTGGGCGGGGAAGTATCCATAGACTGCCTTGGGTTCGAACACGCCGCTGGCGATCACGTCTTCTTCGAGCTGTTTCTTGATCGGCCGGAACTTCTGTTCTACCAGGCGCAGGTAGTTCTCCTGCGATGCGGTCTTCAATTGCCACTGGTTCTTGAACAATGCCGTGTCGTTGACGTACTGAAACAGCTCGCGCAGATCGAAGTCTTTCCGCACGCGCACACCCCAGAACGGAGGCACCGGAATGTGCGGCGCGTCACCTACCACCGGGCTACGCTCGGCGAACACCGGGCCAGATTCGGTGTCAACCACGGCCGCCTTGGCGTATTCCTTCACGGTCCGGCCTTGCTGCAAACGCGCGTCCCGACCACCATCGGAAGTGGCCAGGTCCTCCATGATGTGCAACCCGGCGAAGGCATCGTCGGCGTAGAAGACGGCGTTCTCGTACTCTCGGCGCAGGTCATCTTCTACGTATTTCCGCGTCAGTGCGGCGCCTCCGCAGATCACGGGGAACTCCAGCTTCTGCCGTTGCAGGTCCTGGATCACGTACTTCATCTCCAGCGTGGACTTGACCAGCAAGCCGCTCAGGCCGATGGCGTCGGCCTTGTGCTCCTGCGCCGCTTTGATGATGGTGTCGCCCGGCTGCTTGATGCCCAGGTTCACCACCCGGAATCCGTTATTGGTGAGAATGATGTCTACCAGGTTCTTGCCAATGTCGTGGACGTCGCCTTTGACCGTGGCCAGCACGATGGTGCCCTTCTGAGAGCCCGCTTTCTTTTCCATCTTGGGCTCGAGATAGGCTACCGCTTGCTTCATTACGCCCGCCGAGTCCAGTACCGAAGGCAACTGCATTTTGCGTGCGCCGAACAAGTCGCCTACCGTGCGCATGCCGTCGAGCAGCACGGTGTTGATCAGCTCCAGCGGCGTGTACTGCACCAGCGCCTCTTCCAGTAATTCCTCCAGCGTCTTCTTTTGCGCACCCTCGCCGACAGATTTTTCCCCGTTGATGATGGCGAACTTCAGCTTGTCTTCGACCGAGAGCGTTTCCACATGGGCGGTGGTTGACGCTTGCGGTTTGCCCTTTTGTCCGGCGAAGTGCTGCATGTATTTCTGCAGCGGATCGCCGTCGGACTGGTCGCGGTAAATCAGCTTGCGCGCCAGCTCAACCTCTTCTTGAGGGATTTTGTATAGCGGATAGATCTTGGTGTAGTTGACGATAGCCATGTCGAGACCATGGTCCACTGCCTCGTGCATGAACACGCTGTTCAGCACCCGCCGCGGGTAAACATCCAGCCCAAAGGAAATGTTGCTGACGCCAAGGATGGTCTTCACCTCGGGCAATTCGTGCTTGATGCGCTTGACCGCCTGCAGCGTCTCGATACCCGCGGTGCGGTATTCCTCCTGGCCGGTTGAGATCGGCAGGGTAAGCGCGTCGAAGATGAGGTCGACCGGACGGATGCCGTGCTTCTTCGTCGCCAGATCGAAGATGCGGTGCGCGATGGCGACTTTCTTCTCAGCGGTGAGCGCCATGCCGTCTTCGTCGATCGTCAACGCAATCACAGCGGCGCCGAAGCGCTTGGCCATGGGCAGCACTTTCGAGGTGCGTTTCTCGCCATCTTCCAGGTTGATGGAATTGATGATGGCCTTGCCCGGGATGCGCTTGAGTGCTTCTTCCACGACGTCGGCTTCGGTGGAGTCGACGAGAATGGGCGCGGGCACGCGGGTTGCGACTTTTTCCAGGATCGAGGTGATGTAGCCCTTCTCGTCCTCGCCGACGATAGCGCAGCACAGGTCAAGCATGTGGGAACCGTCGTTCACCAGCTTCTTGGCCAGCGCCAGGATGTCGTCGTATTTCCTTTCGCGCACCAGATTGCGGAAATGCTCGACCCGGGTCGTGGTGTTCATTTCCTCGGCGACGATCAACGGCTTGGGATCAAGGTCGAGCGGCACCGAGGTGTAGGCGCTGGACGCGGCCGCGATCGGCTTGACGTCGCGTTTGGCAGGTTCCACACCAGCCACCGTGTCCACCACGGCTTTCAAGTGCTCGGGGGCAGTACCGCAGCATCCGCCCACGATGCGCACGCCGTAATCGGCGATGAAATGCTTGTGATACTGGGCCAGATCTTCGGGCTTAAGCTTATAGACCGCGCGTCCACCTTCGTTCTGCGGCAGCCCGGCGTTGGGCAGCACCGAGATGTACTTGGTGGAGTTGACGCCCAGATAGCGGACCGAGTCGTTCATTTCGACTGGCCCAGTGGCGCAGTTGAGGCCGATCACGTCCACGTCGAAAGGCTCGAGTGCGGTGAGGGCCGCGCCGATTTCGGTCCCCAGCAGCATGGTGCCGGTGGCTTCGAGCGTGACCTGCACGGTGACCGGGAGGCGCTTCCCTGCCCGCTGCATGGCATCGAACACGCCGACCAGCGCGGCCTTGGCCTGCAAGAGATCCTGACAGGTTTCGACGAGCAGCACATCCACGCCGCCTTCGATCAGGGCCAGGGCTTGTTCAGTGTAGCCGGCGGCCATGTCGTCGAACTTGATGTGTCCGAGCGAAGGCAACTTGGTGGTGGGGCCGATTGATCCGGCCACGAACCGCCGACTGGCTGGAGTGGAGAACTGCTGGGCGACTTCCCGTGCAATTCTCGCGGCGGCGATGTTGATCTCGGCGACCTTGTCCTGGAGATCGTACTCGCCGAGTACGACGCGAGTGGCGCCGAAGGTGTCGGTCTCCACCACGTCGCAACCGACGCCGAAGAAGCTGGCGTGGATCTCTTTGATGAGGTCTGGGCGGCTGAGCACCAGAATTTCGTTGCAGCCCTCCTTGCCCCAGAAATCGTCCACACTAGGATTGCGGGACTGGATGTTGGTTCCCATGGCGCCGTCGTAGATGACGACGCGGTCACGGACGGTTTGGAGAAAAGCAGTCATCAGTCGTTCGTCGTTCGTCGTTGGTCGTTCGCGGTCCCCGCCGGCTTCGCCGTTAGCACCGTTGGCTAACGACCAACGACCATCGGCCAACGACAGTTCCTATGCACAAACGCCGGCCCGCGGGGGACCGGCGTCGCTGCATTGGACCAATCTGGTTGAACCCTAGCTCCCTTGCGCGGGCAGCGCCGGCGTGCCTGCCTCCACCTCGGCCCGATTGAAGATGGCGTTGGCTCCCATATGCGCCGGCATGGGGGCGAGCATTTGCTCTTTCCGATAAACCAGATTGCTGGCGTTGAAGCTCGCGATCTCGAAGCCGTGCCCGTGAGTAATGGCGTCGGTCGGGCAGGCCTCCACGCAATATCCGCAAAAAATGCAGCGGTTGTAGTCAATGTTATAGACCTTGGCGTAGCGCTCTGCGCCGCTCACCCGGTGGGTGGCGGTGTTCTCCGCCGCTTCGATATAAATGCAGTTCGAGGGACAGGCTGCCGCGCACAGGAAGCAGGCGACGCACTTTTCCAGGCCGTTCTCATCGCGCTGTAGCACGTGCACGCCGCGAAAACGCTCCTGAAATTTTGCCCCCTTCAGCGGCCCCGGACCGTCGGGATAGTTCTCCACGATCGTGGGCTGAAACATCTCCCGAAAGGTGATGCTCATGCCCTTGGCGATCGCGGCAATGTCCTTCAGGATCGGCATAAGCAACTAGTATACCGAAGGCCGGAAGTTGGTGCGGGAGCAGATACAGCGAACCGCAGGCCAGATGCGCCGAATGGTCACTGGACGAGGGTCATTTGGGGGCGGCTTGCGCACTCGCTAGTCAAGGCCGAGTTCTTTCCACTTCCTGTCCACCAACGCCTTGGTTTTTTCGTCCATCAGGATTTCGTCCGGCCAAGGGCGGGTGAAGCCCTCGCTCGCCCACTTGCGAGTGGCGTCAATGCCCATCTTGGAGCCGTAATTCGGCAGACGCGAGGCGTGGTCGAGGGAATCCACCGGACCAAGCGTGAACTGGATGTCGCGCTCGGGATCGATGTGATTCAGCGCCTTCAGCGTGACCTCGCCGATGTCCTGCACGTTGACGTCTTCATCCACCACCACTATGCACTTGGTGAACACCGCCTGGCCCAGCGACCAGATGGCGTTCATCACCTTGCGTGCCTGGCCGGGGTAGGACTTCTTGATGGAGACAATCATCAGGTTGTGGAAGATGCCTTCGACGGGGAGGTTGATGTCCACCAGTTCGGGGATGTTCAGCCTCATCAGCGGGAGGAAGATGCGCTCCACTGCCTTGCCCATCCAGCCGTCTTCCATTGGAGGCTTGCCGACAATGGTGGTCGAGTAGATCGGGTCTTTGCGGTGGGTGATGCAACTGACGTGGAAAACGGGATACAGATCCTCCAGCGAGTAAAAGCCGGTGTGGTCGCCGAACGGGCCCTCGGTGCGCAGCTCGTCGAGGTGCACGTGGCCTTCGAGGACAATTTCCGCCGTCGCGGGCACTTCCAAGTCCACGGTCTCGCACCTCACCAGCTCGACTGGCTTCTGCCGCAGAAAGCCGGCAATCAAGTACTCCTCGACATCAGGCGGCGCTGGAACAATGGCGGAAAACGTCAGTGCGGGCTCAGTGCCGATGGCGACCGCAACTTCCATTTTTCCAGCGGGAAGATTTTCGGCGGTCTGCGAGCCGCCGGAGGTGCGGGCCATGATATCAACCGCAGCAGCTGCCGGGCTTTGCCCGGTCGGACGGACGAGGGCGTCCGTCCCTACGTGACCTGTAGCGGCGGCGCGCATTCTCTCTCGGTAGTGTTCGGCCCCGACCTTTTGGCGCTGCCAGTGCATGCCGGTGGTTTTCTCGTCGAACACTTGCATGCGGTACATGCCTACATTGCGCTTGCCGGTGTTGGGATCGCGCGTGACCACACAGGGCAGCGTGATGAACCGCCCGGCATCCTGGGGCCAGCACTGCAGGATGGGAAAGTCGAGCAGCGAGAAGTTGTCGCGTTTGATTACTTCCTTGCACGGGCCGGTGGACACCGTCTTGGGAAAGAACTTGCCCATCTCGGCGAGCATGGGGAGCATTTTTACTTTGTCCAGGAAGCCCTGCGGCGACTTGACGTCCATGAAAGCGCGGATGCGGTCGGCGACTTCATCGAGGGATTTGACTTCCAGCGCGAGGTTCATGCGGCGCGCGGAGCCGAACTGGTTGATGAGGAGCTGGGAGCCGGGATGACCTTTGAGGTTCTGAAAAAGCAGTGCCGGGCCGGGCTGGACGGGCGCGGGCGCCCGTCCTCCATCGCGCAGTTTCGATATCCGATCGGTGATCTCGGCGATCTCGAGGATGGGGTCGACTTCGGTGCGGATCTTTTTCAGTTCTCCGGCGCGTTCCAGCGCCGCCAGCCAGTCCCGCAGGTCGTCGTAAGCCAAGGGGGCTCCTCTCCGGAACGCACGATTATACGGGGAAAAAGGAAAATGCTAAATCGCAGAAGGCGGGAGCAGGACTAGTTCGTCGCAGCCACCTGATACTGCTCGATCTTGCCATCGGGCATGATGCGCTCCCAGATTTCCAGCGTCTTCTGCGGGAATTTCGCTTCGAACAGCCGGAAGGTCATGCCGCCACGGTCCTGGCGCATGGTTTGCGTGAATTCTCGCGGTGCTCCCAGCGGGGCCAGGCTGGCAGCGAAATCCTCCAACGCCTGCGGGGTGAAGTAACTGTTCGCGTTTTCGGTGAACAGCGAACGGTCGATCTTGCCTTGTTGCAGACCTTCGAAGACAGCGCGGGATTGCTGTTCTTCCTTGCTGGCATCTTCGTGCGGGAAGAGTAAGGGTGCGATCTTGCGGGCGATGCCGGCGGAAGCATCAATCGAGTCCTGGTTGGTGAGCACGACCACCGCGACCCGCTCATCGGGAAAGACCATGTTGTGCGCGGTGAAACCGGAGACCTCTCCTCCGTGCTCGATGGCACGGCGCCCGGATTCCTGTCGAACCGATACGCCTAGCCCGTAGCGCGTGCCCAGACCACTCTTGAGCACGACTTCGGTCTCCATTTCGTGATAGGAGGCGGGCTTCAGCACGGTCTGGTTGATGATGCTGGTGTCCCATTTGGCCAAATCCTGCGCGGGCATGGCGAGCTCTCCGGCGGCGAACAGCCAACCCTTCCCTTCTTTCGGAGCCACCCGCGGCGGGCCCAGCGCGTAGCGCAGGTAGCCCGTGGGGTCGGTTTCGGTGAGGCGGTTCTGGTCGATGTTCATCACGCTCTGCATGTTGAGCGGCGTGAAGATGTACTTGCTGAGGAAGTCGAGCAGCGGCATCCCGCTGGCTTTCTCCACAACCAGGCCGGCAATCACAAAGTTGGTGTTGCTGTACTGCCATTGGGTGCCGGGGTCGAAGTCGAGCGGCTTGCGCGCCCAGAGGTCGAGGATCTTGTCAGCAGTAATGGGCTCGTTCATAAAGGGAGGAACATAGTCCTGCGGCCAGAAATCCTGGTAGCCCGAGGTATGGGAAAGTATCTGGCGGATCGTGACCTCGCTGCCGCGGGTCAGGTTGGGGACGTAGCGGCCGACAGGATCGTCGAGCGAGAGCTTGCCCTGCTCGGCGAGCAGAACCACAGCTGCGGCGGTGAATTGTTTGCTGATGGAGCCGATGCTGTAGCGCATTTCGGGCCGCGCCGGAGTTGCGGGATCAAGACGGGCCTGACCGTAGGCCTGAAGATAGGTGATCTTTCCGTCTTGCACGATGGCGATGGAGGCGCTGGGGACACCTGTGCTGGCGAGAGCCTGGCGAGCGATGGTATCGATCTTGGCGTGAAGGTCAGGGGATTGGGCGACGGAGAGCGAAGTCAGTACAAGAACAACTGTGACAAGATTGCGTAGTCTTGCCAGCGTAATCATGAAAGCTCCGTATCAGGGATTCCACAAGCAAAGCTGATCATTGGTGACATGGCGATATTACGCCAATCCCCACGACCAATCTCACTTTCCCCTGGAGATTATGCGAGACTATTTCTTTGCCGAGGAGGAATCATGAAGAAGCGCAAGCTTGGAAAAAGCAATCTGGAAGTCTCTGCTCTCGGACTCGGCTGCATGGGAATGAGCTTTGGCTACGGTCCCGCCGCGGATAAGAAGGAAATGATTTCGCTGCTTCGGACCGCCGTCGAACGTGGCGTGACCTTCTTTGACACCGCCGAAGTCTACGGTCCTTTCACCAATGAAGAACTTGTGGGCGAAGCGCTGGCTCCCTTCCGCAGCCAGGTGGTGATCGCGACCAAGTTCGGCTTTGCGCCCGATCCTAATGGCGGGCCGGGGTGGCCTGCCCTCAATAGCCGGCCAGAGCACATCAAGGAAGTCGCCGAGGCTTCCCTCAAGCGGCTCAAGACCGATGTCATCGATTTGTTCTACCAGCACCGGGTTGACCCGAACGTGCCGATTGAAGACGTCGCAGGCGCCGTGAAGGACCTGATTGCGCAAGGCAAGGTGAAGCATTTCGGCCTTTCTGAAGCGGGGGTGCAGACCGTCCGTCGCGCCCACCGGGTCCAGCCGGTCGCGGCTGTGCAGAACGAATACTCACTATGGTGGACACGGCCGGAACAGGATCTGTTGCCGGCCCTCGAAGAACTCGGGATCGGATTCGTTCCCTACAGCCCGCTGGGGAGGGGCTTTCTCACCGGCAAGATCGACGAAACTACGAAGTTCGATAGCACTGATTTCCGCAACATCGTCCCTCGCTTTACCCAGGAAGCTCGAAAAGCCAACCAGGCGTTGGTGGATTTGCTGAGCCAGGTCGCGGAACGAAAGAAGGCAACGCCGGCGCAGATCGCCCTCGCCTGGCTGCTTGCCCAGAAGCCGTGGATCGTTCCGATCCCCGGGACAACCAAGCTTCATCGCCTGGAAGAGAATCTTGGAGCGGCTTCGGTCGAACTCACCCCCGACGATCTCCGTGACATCCATAGCGCCTCTTCAAAGATCACGGTGGAAGGGGATCGCTATCCGGAAAGACTAGAGCAGATGACCGGGCGGTGAACGGCCAGGATAAACCGAACCTGCATGTCACAACGTCTTACGGTAATGCACACAGCGGTCCACCACCTCGTACCCCAGCGTCTCATGCACGCGTTGCGACACTTCATTATCGACCCAGGTATCCGACGCTATCTCAGCGCACCCCTGGCTGCGTGCCCAGTCTTCTGCCGCGGCCATAAGTTTCCTGCCCATCCCCTGGTGCCGATGGTTCTCAGCAACGTACCAACCCTCGACATAGCCCACCGGGCGGGCCGGGTTGCAGCCGTCCGCGTGGGACCGCAAGTCGACCTCCAGAAAACCCGCTAAGGTCCGATCACTCGCCTCGGCCACCAAAATGATAAGCGGCATGGTTACGGGAGCCTTGCCTTCGAGAATGAGCGTGAGTTCCCGGGCATGCTCCCCGGCGAAAGACTTGGGCCACAGGGTCTCGCGCATGCGCACGAGTTGGCCGCAGTCTGGCGGCTCAGCCCGCCTGATGCCTGGATGTCCCGGATTTTCCCCCGACTTTTTCCGAGTTTCTCGCCGCTTCCTGATGAGACCATCTAGCGCCCATGGGCCAGAACCACCCAAAACAAGGGCCGCCAGACATGCCAGGTACAGGAGGTCGCATTCATAGCCCGGCGGCCCGAACTGTGGACCGGCAGAGGTCACGGCGATGAGCTTGATCGAACTGAACCCGTAGGGCAGATGCACAGTAACGATAGCCACCAACAGAATCGCTGCTAGCGGTACGCTGGCAAGCGTCACGAACGCCCCCAGAAACACTGCGAAACCGCCGGCTATCTCGGCCAGTATGGTCACCCATGCCATGAAATGGGGTAAGGGCACGCCTAGCGCGTGCAGGACCGTCGCGAATGTGTCAGGGCCCCGTGTCAGCTTGGCGAAACCATGCGCCATAAAGCCACACCCGACGATCAGGCGCAGCACAATGGGAGCCCAGCGGGCCAATGGAAATTGATTTGACACCACAAACGGCCCCGCGCCCAATGTTTCCCTGGGTCGGGCCGCTTGGCTCAAGACGTTGTTCATGTTCGACAAGCTCGACTCCGTTGCGATTGAGATACCAGCACGCAGGTATGAAAACCGTATTCAGCGTGTTTGCAAGGTTTGATTCAACACCGGTGAGATGGATGCGCGACTGATGTCACTTGTTTGTCAAGAGATGTTCGCACCCCATCGGGCGACTTCTTCAACCGTCGCAACCCAGGGCAGACGAGACGCTTCCTCCGCTTTCTGGTTCAGGTTACGTTCCGTCCGTCCCCGAGGCACCGAAAGCTGCGGTGGTGGTAAGATACTTGCTAAGAGGTGAGACTGCTTTCGACGAAACGACTGTTGCACGGCTCGATGCTCTTAGCAGCCAAGCAAACTTAAAGATCCAAGAACTCTCCTATGCCATCAAGGCACAGATAGCCTCGAAGCAGGGCAGCAACGGCCCCAATGAGACCGTTCGACGGCTGTACAAAGAAATCAGAAAACTCGGAGCTGACTATCTCCGACAGGTCCGACTTCTTCAGCACTCAGCGGGAATCTCCGAGGCAAAAATCAGGGCCTACGCTCGCGAGCGCCAGAAAAAACTCCTTCCGGATGGCCCTGATCTGTTGTGGCGGGCAGAGATTGAGCAGGTCAACAAAACTCAAGACATGGATCCGTTGGTGCGAAGCGCATTGGTGCGACTCACCAACTCGGTCGATCTAAGCTGGCTTCAGCAGGAGGCCCGCAAGCCGTACCGTCTGGGGCATTCCTTCCTTGCGAACCCGCTTCACCTCGTCAACGGCATTCGCGTTGGAACGGCCCCCGGCGTCGAGGGTCCGCAGCGGTTCGCACGAATGCTGCTGCTAGCAGAAGATCACCTCAAGAAGCGCATCGATTTGGACTTCTTTTCCACGGCGGCCCTGGTACCAGAGCTCGCCGCCCTCGGGACCAGCCTTGAACAGATTTCGGCCCTCGGCCCCGAGGCCGAAAGGAAGATGGCTGCCCTTCCGGGGATGACGGACGAGCAAGTAAGCTCGACGATTTACGAGCTACTGGTAGGCGCCGCAGGCGTGAGAACTGGCCTCGACCTCACGATGATCGCCGAAGACAGATCAAAGAAAGTACCAGAGTACCGCATCAACAATCTTCATTCGGTTCCAGCGGTTCTGGAATGCAAACGACGCAGGGGTCTGACAGACTATGAATTAGAAGAGGCCGCGCGTGTGGAGCGCTTATACAATTTTGTGCGGCCAGGACTTCGCGACCGCGGAGTGTACGGTTCCCTTGAGGTCTCCTTCGGCATCCCCGTTCAGCGTGTTCCGTTTGGGGAGTTCGTGGAGCTAACGGAGAAAGCGGTGGCGAAGCCGGACGGGCAGAACGCGAAGCGCGCGAGTTGGGGTTCGTTGGCCTTCCGACCCCTCCCGTATCGCCGGAGTATTACAGGGACGCGGCTGTATTCGCCCGAATATCTCGAAGAAGTGTTTGGCTGGAGCCCGGATCAGGACGAGTGGGATGGGATACTCTGCGAGGTTGAGCCACCTGTGAGAGTCGACGTCGAGATCTTCATGAAGCCATTGTGCCTGAAGTGGAGAAGCGAGAGCGAGGAGGCCCTTCTGAAAAAGGCACGAGGGATAAAATCGCTTTGGACCGATGCAATGAAGCAGATTCCGGAGGGAGAGATGGGGTTTATCTACGTAGCGTACCCTGAGGGTTCTCGGGCAGCGATAGCGGACGCCCGCACCCGTCAAATAAAGAAGGAACTCAATGAAGTCTGGCACCGCTGGTCAATACGGGCACCAGCGACGATCGTCAGTCGCCTGTATGCCCGCGCCTTAGGCGTGGGTGTCCCTGACTTGATCGAAAACGTCCTGCTTGCGGCAACAGCGGGCGAGGAGTTTTGGCTAACAAAACTGCCGCAACGCATCTTTACGTAAAGGGCGGGCCCGCATCCGTGTACATCATCAACACCATCCACCGCCAACGGCATCCAACGTTTATATTGTTTGGGCAAAGCAACGAAAGGCGGACGCGTGAAACGACGGGTGGTCATTACCGGGATGGGGGCGGTCAGCCCCAACGGCGTAGGCAATGCTGCCTTCGCCGAGGGCATTCTGGCCGGTCGCAGCGGCGTGGGACGCATTTCGCGCTTCGATCCGGCTGAGGTTTCCGTGCAAATTGCCGGAGAAGTGCGCGACTTCGACGAACTGGCTTGGGTGGAGAAGCGCGAGCGCAAGCATGTGTCGCGCGTGCTCCCACTGGCGTTAGCGGCCTCCACTGAAGCTCTGCGCGAGGCCGGGATTGATCCCGCTTCCCTGCCCCTGGAACACAAGCGCCGCTTTGGCGTGATTCTCGGTTCCGGCGGCGGCTCACAGGAGTTCACCGAGGAACAGTACCGGCTGTTCTTCCATCAGCAATACAAGCAGATGAGCCTGTTCTGCGTGCCCACCGGGGTGATGGGAACGTTGTCCAGCGAACTGAGCGTGCGTTTCGGCTTGCGAGGGGCGAGTCACGTGATCACTACGGGCTGCACGTCTTCCACCGATGCTCTCGGATATTCCCTACGGCAGATTCAGTCCGGGCGGCTGGATATGGTGCTGAGCGGCGGAGCGGATGCACCGATCGCACTCGGCATCATCAAGGGATTCATCCTGATGAAGATTCTGACTGACTCCTGGAACCATGCTCCAGAGCGCGGCTCGCGGCCGTTCTCGGTAGACCGCGACGGCTTCGTGCTGGCCGAAGGGGCATGGATGTTTGTGTTGGAAGAATACGAACACGCCCGGGCGCGTGGAGCCAAAGTGCTGGCGGAAATCTGCGGGTACGGTTCCACGTGCGAAGCTTTCCACCGCGTGCGCCTGCAGGAATGCGGCGAGGAACCGGCGCGGGCCATCGAGCTGGCGATGAAGCAGGCCGGGATCGCCGCGCAGGATGTTCACTACGTCAACCTGCATGGGACTTCAACCCAGTTGAACGATCGCATCGAGACGCGGGCCTTGAAGCTGGCGCTGGGCGAGCAGGCGCGGCAAGTACCGATGTCGGCATTGAAGTCACAGATTGGACATCCCCAGGGGGCGTGTGGCGCGGCGGGCGTGGCGGCTACCATCGTGGCCATGCAGCGTGGGCAGATTCCCCCCACCATTAATCTGGAGACACCTGACCCAGAGTGCGATTTGGATTATGTGCCGGAAGCGGGCCGCAGGAAGATCATCGAGCACGCGGTGTGCAATTGCATTGCGTTCGGGTCAAAGAATTCGGCGCTGGTGCTGCGGAAAGTCGCTTAGCGCTCGAGGTCCTTGCCGCTCCACGCAAGATCCTTCGCCCGGCTGAACTGCGCCGGGGCTTCGGGATGACGCCATTCTGGGGGAAGGTCCTCAGTTCCTTGCCTTGCGCACCTTTGCCTCCTTCCGTTACATTCGCGGGTTCACTTCCTCGGGGGAATTATGAAGCGCCTTTGCTTGCATCTACTGCCGATTCTGTTTGCTGCTCTCGTTGCTTCTCTACCTGACTTAGCCTTTGCTGCACCGGGCGCGGTGCGCTGTGGCAAGTTGCTGGACGTGCGTGCAGGGCGCATGCTCGACGACCAGACCGTGGTATTCGATGACGCTGGGGTCATAACGTCGGTTGGGCCGGCGTCTTCTGCAACGCTTCCCGCTGGAGTGAGCCCTGTGGACCTTTCCGGTTCGACCTGCCTGCCCGGGTTGATTGACGTGCACACGCACATCACTGGCAACGCCAACGAGCATGGCTATCGCGGGCTGGGGATTTCGGTTCCGCGCGAAGCCATCAATGGAGTGAAGAATGCGCGGATCACGCTGCGCGCCGGCTTCACGACCATCCGCAACGTGGGGGCGCGCGACTTCACGGATGTCGCCTTGCGCGATGCGATCAACGCCGGGGACGTGGAGGGACCGCGCATGCTGGTGTCCGGGCCGGCGCTCGGTATCACGGGCGGGCATTGCGATGAAAACCTCTTGCCCTACGATTTTCACTACAAAGCGGAGGGCGTGGCCGACGGGCCGTGGGCGGCGCGGGCGAAGGTGCGCGAGGTCATCAAGTACGGGGCCGACCTGATCAAGATTTGCGCGTCCGGCGGCGTGCTGAGCAAGGGCGACCTGCCGGACGCGCCGCAGTACACCCTGGAAGAAATGCAGGACATCGCGGCGGAAGCCCACAGACTGGGGCGCAAAGTGGCAGCCCATGCGCACGGCACGGAGTCCATCAAGGAGGCGATCCGCGCAGGCATTGATTCCATCGAACACTCCAGCCTGATTGACGACGAGGGCATCCGCCTGGCCAAGGAACACGGAACCTACCTGGTCTTCGATATCTACAACGACGACTACATCCTTGCGATGGGTGAGAAGTCCGGGATGCTGCCGGAATCCATCGAGAAAGAGCGAAAGATCGGGCGATTGCAGCGGGAGAATTTCCGCAAGGCATTCCTGGCGGGAGCCAAGATGGCGTTCGGGACGGATGCGGGGGTGTATCCGCACGGCGACAACGCCAAACAATTCGCCAAGATGGTGGAGTTCGGCATGAAGCCGATCGATGCCATCCAGGCGGCTACGATCACCGCCGCAGACCTGATGGGTTGGTCGGACAAGGTCGGGGCGCTGGAGAAAGGCCACTACGCGGACGTGATCGCGGTGCAGGGAGACCCGCTAACGGACGCGCGAGTGCTGGAGAACGTGAAGTTCGTAATGAAGGGCGGTCGCGTGGTGAAGAACGAGATGTAGGACCTCTTATGGAAAAATTACCCGCCATCGTGGCAGAGGGCCTTGTTGCGCGTTACACCGAGCTTGCCGGCAAGGTACGGGAGCTGGCCGCACCGCTTTCGGATGAGCAGTTCTGGCGCAAGCCGTTTGCTTTTGGCAACAGCTTTGGGCACGTGGTGCTGCATCTGACCGGGAACCTGAATTACTACATTGGTGCAGAAGTCGCCCGAACCGGATATATCAGAGACCGGGATCGCGAGTTCACCGAGACGGAGCGTGCACCCAAGAAAGAAATATTATGTCGTTTCGACGAGGCGATCGGTGTGGTGGTGAAAGCCATCCGGGCGCAGTCGCCAGAGGATTGGTCCAAGGCATACACCGCGTTACGCGAGGATGATGCGGGCAATCGCTTCAACATCTTCCTGAGATGTGCGACCCACCTTCACCACCATGTGGGACAGATGATGTATTTGTGCTTTGAGCTGAAGCGGCAAGGCAGCGGACGCTGGCGACCTGAATCGCAGCGCTGAAGCGCTGCGCCACCCAAAATCCACGGAGCGGGATTCACGCCAGCAAATGCAGGACGGTCTGCTCCACTTTCGGCCAGGCCACGGAGTGGGGATCAATCAATTCGAAATGACCTGCACGGGAGACTTCCAGCAGGTGCACGTCCTCTCCGCGTTTCTTTTTCTGCTCCGCGTAGTTGTGGCTGAAGTCCGGCGGCACTACGTCGTCTCCTAGACCGTGGATCAGCCATTGCGTGGCGCCCTTGATGGAAAGCTCCATGGGGTCGGCGTCGCGGTAGTGTTCGGGTACGTCTTTGGGCTTGCCTCCGAGAAACTCGACGACCGCGTCGTTGCTCAGGTGCTGCTCCCAGGCGCGCTGCAAGTCCACGACGCCGGCAAGTGAAATCACGCGTTTGACGCGCGGCTCGTGCGCAGCCAGACACAACGCAAGCTGGCCACCGGCGGAGTGGCCCATGACCAGAGTTTTGTCCGTGTCCAGGCTGTATTTCTTCGCGATCTGCGGCAGGAAGCGATAGCCCCTCCCGATGTCCTCAAACGTGCCCGGCCATCCCCCACCCTCATTGCCCACGCGGCGATATTCCAGGTTCCAGGTGGCCAAACCCTTGGCCGTGAGCGCTGCGCAGAGATGCCCGGCGTGGGCCAGGTCGTAGCCGGCGCGCCAATAGCCTCCGTGGATGTTCATCACCACCGGGAACGGTCCCTTGCCTTTAGGGAGGCGCAGATCGCCGAACTGGTTGCGATCGGTGCCGTAGGGCAGACGTGTGTCCGCTGGTGGTGGCGGCAGAGTGAGGATATCATCCGACATGCGAAAGGCATTCTAACCCGTTGTATTGGCGCATCGCAGCTTCAGAGGAATTCGCCGGTGGAGCGGCAAATCACAGAAAGGAAAAGCCAAGGTGCCTGGCCCCAAAACAGGAAACGGCAGGAAACGGGATTTTTCCAGACTAGGAAGCTGTCACATGGGTACGGTGTCGCCCGTCACCGCAATTCCGGAGCCCTGCGCCTATCGTTCCTTATGTTCAAAGAATTTCGTTTCCAGATCCCCCGCTCCCAGCGGGGTAACTTCCTATCCTGACAAACCATAAGAACGAAAGGAGAATTCCCCCATGTTTGCACGTATCCTTGAGTTCGTCCCCAAGATGGAAAGGAAAGAGGAACTCATCAGAATGGTCAAGAAGGATGTTCTGCCCGTTCTGAAGAAGCAGACCGGCTTCCTCGAGATCCTCCCCTTCATTCCTGAGATCAAGAGTGAGAAAGTAGTCGTTATCGGCCTGTGGAATGAGCGGAAGGACTTTGAGCGCTATGAGCGCGAGTGGTTCCCCAAGGTCGAGGAGATGCTGCATCCCTATCTGACCACCCCGATCACCTGGAAGCTGTACACCGTCGAGACCACCCTCTGCGAGCACTTCGAGAGGGCCCTGACGGTCTAGGCCAAGCGCAGGAAGCAATACCTGGCCGGAGCAACCCCTAGTTGCTTCGGCTTTTACTTTCTCCCGTTCCCTCGGCCGGGCCGTACCGCATCTCGCACTGGCAGGGAAGAAACGGCTCGCGCTCGACTCTAATGCTCCTTGAGCTTGAGCTTGGACTTGTTTTCTTCCAGGAATTCGCGAAGTCTCTCGGCCACGTCCAGCAGCCGTATCCACTGTTCGTAGTAGAGGGTGACCGGAAAGCGGCCCAGGCCGTAGACGCTGACTCCGCCTTTTTCGCTCACCCGGAAATCCAGGCTGCCCGTGCGGCGCGGGCCCTGCTTCTCCAGTTCCGCGAGCCGGGCTTTCAGTTCTTCATAGGTTGGTTCAGGCATGGCAATACCTCGGATGATGACATTAGGAACCCATGATAGAGGTTTCGACGAAGATCGTCGAACGGGCACACCAAAACAGCCGGCACCCGGCCACTATGGAAGGGTCAGGGTGCTGTGTTCCTCCATTGAGCCATAACAGTATGAGTAGGTGATGCGCAGCGTTTTATGCACGTGGGGCGCGGGGTCGGTGCCCATGGTGGTACTGCTGACGTCCAAACTCAGAGCTTTGCCCGCAGCAGACTGATGACGTCGTCGGAGGTAATTACCCCGGTCAGCTTCTGGTGGTCGTCCACGACCGGCAAGCTCATCAGGTTGTACTTGTCGAAGAGCTCGGAGAACTCTTTTTCGGGGGCGCTGGCGCGGGTGAAAATCAGCGGCTCCTGGGCGAGCGACAGTAAGGGAGTGGTCGGCTCCGCCAGCACCAGCTTGGCCAGCGGGACTGCGCCCACCAGCGTACCGTGCGAGTCCACCAGGTAGATGGTACTTACGGTTTCGACTCCGCCTTCAAAGTGACGCAAGGCTTCGATCGCATCGTGCGCCGTCGCATTCAAGTTGAGGGCCAGGTATTCGGTGTTCATCCGGCCGGCGGCGGTGTTCTCCTTGAACTCCAGGAGTTCGACCATCTCCTTGCGCTCCTGGGGTTCCATCTCCAGCAGGATTTCCGAGGTGCGCTCCTCGGGGAGATCGGCCAACAGGTCGGCGGCAGCATCGGGCTCCATCTCTTCCACGATCTCGGCTGCCCGTTCCGAATCGAGCGACTCGACGATCGCCTTCTGTACCTTGGGTTCCACTTCCTCCAAAGCCCCGGCGGCGACTTCTTCATCCAGGGTCTCAAACACGGCTTCGCGCTCGTCCGGGGCCAGATCTTCCACGATGTCGGCGATATCTGCGGGGTGCAGACGGGCCAGGCGCTCGTGCGATATCTTGAGCTTCACGCGCCGCGCGGGATCGGTTTCAATCAGGTCAACAAAATCCCAGGGAATGGTGCGCGGTGGAATCTTGCGGAGCAGGCCGCGCAGCGCCACCAAAGGCACCACACCTTTCAGCAGCCGGCGCACCGCTCCGCGGGCGCCTACGTCGACCGAACCCACCTTCAGCACCGGGTGGTTGCCCACCACTTCCTGGTGCAAGTCCACATCGTTGACGCGCACTACTTTGCGCCCGTGAACATCAATCACCTGCTGGTCCAGCAGGTCACGCCCCAGCAGCAGCAAGCCCTCCGATCCACCGTTCGCCGGCCATTCTGCGGACGCGGTCGTGGCACGAACCCCTCCATTGAGCGAAGCTATCGCACTAAACGGCAGCATGCGGTCGCCCCGCTTGGTGCGGACGATGACCATGGCAATGCGGGCCCGGTCTTCCTGCGGGGCCAGGGCCAGCTCGCGCACACGTCCACACTGGCTTCCGGTGCTGTCGAACACCGGAGCGCCCAACAACTCCGTGAGCGCGACCGTGGACATCACCCAGAGAATACTCAACTGCCCAGACGGAATCCAGACGGGTTGACGGTTTTTTGTTACGGAGGTGCCTTATGCCGGGGCGGAGTGCGAGCGCTCCCGAATCCAGGGCGCCTAGGGTTACCTGCGGCCTTCCTGCTTGACTTCCTCAGGTTTCCGCAGGACAATGCGCCAGCATCAGGCTCCCTGAAGAGCAGTTCCTTCCTTCCCCTGGAAGTGCACCACCCTCCGAGCCGCATACCGATCCTTGGGCCCGTGCCGTGGGGGCACGAATCAGATCAAATCCAGGGCTCTGCCAAGAGCCAGAAAAGAGGGCCCCAGGTATGGAACCAAACGGGAGGTTCTCCAAGATAGTCGTAATCACAATTCTCCTGTGCGTCCTTGCGTGCTCAGCTGTCATGCCACAACCGCTTCAGGCGCAAGCCGTATGCGACCCCGCGTTCCCAACTGGGTCATCCCAAAACTGCTCAGGCGTTACCGCGCAGTGCTCTCAAAACCTAGGACGAGCCACCTGTGACCCAGGTGACGCACAACTGTCGCTTGGCCCGCAAGTTTGTGGAATCTGGACCTCTCCAGTTCCCATATGCACCGCGCAAAGCGGCGGCAAGTGCAGCGGAGTGCATGCTGCCTTGCTGAGCACTGGAAATGTGCTCTTCTGGTATAAGACAAATCAACCCTTGAACCCACCGAGCTCGTTTGTGCTTAGCAACGAACTCCTCCCCCACTGCACTGACGCGAGCCCGGACTGCGTATTGAACGAAGTGTCCCCATCGTTCGGCTACGACATTCTTTGTGCAGGCATCGATTGGGACTTGGACCGGAGTTAACAATCCCCTCCCAAACACGGCTATCGCAACCGGAGGCATGATCGAAGAGAATGGATTCGTGGATGGAATTGACAACACCAGCTTTTTTACACCAGCGGGAGTAGTGGATCGTGGGCAACGAGCTCGACAGCGAATATGGTTAACCGGCGGTACTATCCTACTAATGTTCAGATGCCTAGCGGTCAAACGCTGCTTTTGGGAGGTTCGGGCGTAGGAAACCCTGGCCCGCCCCCGGTCCCTCCACCGCTGGTCCGCCCAATGGAAAGCTTCAGCGGCACCACTTGGGTTGAAACCGGACCGAACGTACCCCAAGCTACCAATCTGTATCCTAGAGTAAAGCTGGTACCGGGCGGCAGTTATGTCATGGCAGGCCCAAGTAAGCAAACCTATGTTTGGGATGGCAACGTTTCCCATGGCTGGCAAGCTCCGTCTATGGGAATTAACAAGCTGAACGCCGATCGGCACGACGGGGCAGTAGTACTGCTCGATGGTCTTCAGAAAATCTTTGCCGCAGGCGGAAACACTGCTGCTGAGGGCACGGGATGTCCGACAAACAGTTCCGAATTGTATGACATTGCCTCGCAGTCCTGGAGCGCCGTTTCCCAGTGTATGTGTTACGCTCGCTATAACCTAAACTTGGTATTGCTAGCAGACGGAAGTGTGCTGGCGGTTGGCGGCGGAGACGGTTTCGGCAACAACTACAGCGGCCCAGAGTTGGATGCTGAGTTGTATAACCCCGCGACGCAGACTTGGAGCGTAATGAGGGCGCAGAAGGTGCAGCGCACGTATCACTCAACCGCTTTGCTGCTCCCGGATGGTCGCGTCCTTTCGGCTGGCTCGGACAAAAACGCGGGACAAGCAGGCAGCGCCGACAATACATTTGAGATCTTCAGCCCGCCGTATCTCTTCAATTCGGACGGGTCAGGCGCAACGCAGCCCAAAATTACCTCCGTCCCATCAACCATCCACTACGGGTCAGCCAACGCCTTTACAATCGTTACTCAAGACGTGGCAACGGCAGCTAGTATCGTCAAAGTAGCCCTCGTCCGGCCCGGTGCAGTGACGCACGCCAACGATTTCGAGCAGCGTTACGTAACACTGACATTTTCGCACCCGTCCGGCACGAATCAGCTAACAGCAACACCTCCGAGTGACAGCACGGTTGCTCCTCCTGGCTATTACATGCTCTTTATCCTGAATTCGAGCACACCGTCCGTGGCTATGTTTACGAATCTTCAGCCGTAGCGGAGTGATGAAATTTCCTTGCTGCCGCGAGAGAGATGGCCCCGCGCGGCCTGGCGAAAGGTTCTTAACTACCATGTTTTCAATGTTTTTCCGCTGGACTCAGATCATCAAGTTCGCACTCGTCGCGATCGTGGTAGTGGCATTTTACCGGTCCGCCGGTGGTGCTGGATTTCTGACAGCACCCACTTACACGACAGGCATGTTCCCTGGTTCGGTGGCGAGCGCGGACTTTAATAGAGATGGTCATTTGGACGTCGCGGCAGCGATCCTGGGGAACGTTAGCGTGCTGCTGAATAAGGGTGACGGTACATTCGGAACTCCGACCAATTACCCTGTGAAAGGCACTCCGATTTCTGTGGTGTCAGCGGACGTTAACCAGGACGGCAATCCAGACTTGATCGTTATCGGATCAAGCAAGAACACGATCAACGTTCTGCTGGGCAACGGAGACGGCACCTTCCAACCAGCTTTGTTTGTCAATGCGCCGGGAGCACCGACATTCATTGCCGTGGGGGACTTCAATGGTGATGGCAACCTGGATCTCGCGGTAAACGATTTCGTGGCGCTGCAAACGGTGAGCATATTGTTGGGGAACGGAGACGGCAGCTTTCAATCCCCCCTGACCTTTTCGGAGATTGACCCTACTGCAGTTTTCGCGGCTGACGTTAATGCCGATGGCAAACTGGATTTGGTGATGGTAAAGGAAACTCTCGGCATGGTTAGTGTTCGGCTGGGCAAGGGGGATGGGACGTTTCAGAACGACGCAGACTATACGGTAGGGGCCGATCCTGTCTTTGCGGCGATTGGGGATTTGAATGGAGATGGCAAGTTGGACTTAGCAGTCGCCAACACGCAGAGCGACAACGTCAGCATACTGTTAGGCAACGGAGACGGCAGCTTCCAACCTGCGCTGAACTATGTGGTGGGTTTGACCGTGGCACCACTGTCGCTTGTCATTGACGATCTCAATCATGACGGCAAGCAGGATCTTGCGGTACTGGCTGCCAATACCATGGATATTCGCGTACTGCTGGGCAACGGAGATGGTACCTTCCAACTCCCCATGAGCTACGGCGCAGGCTCCCGCACTACGTCAGCGATGACGCCGGGCGACTTCAACGGCGACGGTAACCTGGATTTTGTAGTGAGCAACGGAGAACCAAGTTGTGCCGTAGCCGTGGTGCTGGGCAATGGAGACGGAAGCTTGCGAAGCGCCAGGCACTACGACGCAGGATTCGGCATTTTTTCGGTCGCGGTAGGCGATTTCAATGGTGATGGTAAGATGGACGTAGTCAGCGCGAATGCCTTTGACAGTGATGCCAGCGTGCTTTTGGGCAAAGGAGATGGAACTTTCCAGCCAGCAGTGAATTACCCCACCCTTGGGGGCGCGTACGTGGCGGTGGGCGATTTCAATGGGGATAAAAAGCTGGATCTGGCGATAGCTGATGATGCTGTGAGCATCTTGCTGGGAAACGGGGATGGCAGCTTTCAATCTGCGGTGAACTTTCCAGCGGATTTTGCCACTTCCCTCGCCATCGGGGACTTAAATGGAGATGGAAAACTCGACATAGTCACGGCCAATGCTGGCGGCAACAGCGATATTACTATTCTTTTGGGGAACGGGGACGGCACTTTCCAGGCCGGCGTGAACTACAGCGTCGGGTTCCTTTCCCAATACGTTGCCATTGGGGATTTCAATCAAGACGGCAAGCTCGATCTCGCTGTGGCAGGCAGCCCCGGTATCGCCATTCTGTTAGGAAATGGTGATGGGACATTTCAGACCGGTGGGAGCTTTGCTGCGGGATTTGGTCCCGTCGTCACAGGAGATTTCAATCATGACGGTAAGCTCGATTTGGCGGTCAACGATCATGACGCGAACAGCGTCGACGTCCTGCTTGGCAATGGAGATGGCACTTTTCAGGCTGAGGTAAAATACGCTGTCGGCGAGCAGCCCTATTCTGTAGCTGTTGTGGATGTGAATGGCGATGGGAAGCAGGATTTGGCTGTCGTTAACGAGTTTTCTGGCAGCCTGAGCGTGCTGCTGGGTAAGGGTACTGGCACCTTTCAGAAAGCCGTCAACTATGCAACTGGACAACCTCTGAACTTGGCCGCTGCCGATTTCAACCGGGATGGCGCCTCCGATTTGGTTCTAGCCGGCCCCGAAAATACTGTCACAATTCTGCTCAACACCGGCGGTGCCTCCGTCTCCACCACCAGCTCTCAGAATCCCTCCAAGTTCGGCCAGTCGGTGACCTTCACCACCACCGTGACGCCGACCTTCTCTTTCATCGGTACGCCCACGGGCACCGCGACCTTCAAAGATGGAACCAAGCTGCTCGGCAAGGTGCCGCTGAGCGGAGGTCAGGCCAGCCTGACCACCTCCAGCCTGAGCGTCGGCAAGCACAAGATTTCGACTTCTTACTCCGGCGATAGCAACTTCAATCCGAACACGGCACCAGTCCTCAAGCAGAAGGTCACCCAGTAACCCGGCGAAGTTTCTGCGGTTGCGCGTTGACATTTGTGCTCGGAGGCGCGAAACTACCGGATTCGCCAACCGGGCAGGTTTCCCTCGAGGGGAGCCGCGCGGAACCGCGGATGTTTCAGGGCTGCAGGTTCATTCGCCAAAAATCTCTGCCATGACCGATCACCGGGTCTCCTACACGCTGGATTCGACTTTGGAGACTGTCGACAGCGCCGAGGAAGCTGCCAGCCGCATTGCGGCCGAGAGCGGCTTCGACGAAGACGAGGTCATGCAGATCTCCATGGCGGTGCGCGAGGCTGCGGTCAATGCCGTGCTTCATGGCAACGCCTATGATCCCGGCAAGAAAGTCAGCGTAGATTTTGAAAGGACCGGCCACGACTTGGTCATTACCATCCGCGACCAGGGCAAAGGCCTGGATTTGAGCAAGATTCCCGACCCCCTGGCGCCGGAGAACCTATTGAAGACGTCGGGGAGGGGTATTTTTCTTATCCGCTCGTTCATGGATGAGGTGCATATCCACCCTTCCCAGACGGGCACCGAAATCAAACTCGTCAAGCACGTCCACGGCCAGACCGCGGGCGGCAAGGAGGCTTCCCAGTGAGCATGAAGTGCAGCAACCGTCAGGTCGATGGCGTCACCATTGTGGACTGCAGCGGCCGCATCACGCTAGGTGAGGGCAGCGTCATCCTGCGCGACACCGTCCGCGAACTGCTTTCCAAGGGACAGAAGAAGATCCTGCTGAACCTTGCGGATGTGAACTATATTGACAGCTCGGGCATCGGCGAACTGGTCAGTGCCTTTACCACCGTGCGCAACCAGGGTGGCGAACTCAAGCTGCTCAACCTCACCAAGAAAGTGCACGACCTGCTGCAAATCACCAAGCTGTATACCGTCTTCGACGTCAAAGATGAGGAAGCGGCAGCGGTGAAGGCATTTAGCTAAGAGAGCCGGTCCACTGCACCAATGGACGTCATCCTGAGGGGCCATTCCGGGCCCCGAAGGATCTGGCGCGCACCACCACGGGCGCCTGCCACGGCGCCCGGATTCCTGTATCCCCGGATATCACAACTCCCTGCCTCGCCCGTCACAGCCCGCGGGCCCATGATGCATACAATTGAAAGCGAGGCCCAAGTATGCGCATCTCTCGTCTCGAAAGCTCGCAGGTAGACTCGGCGACGGCTGAAATCTTCGACAAATTCCAGAAAGAACGCGGCAATGTGCCCAACATGTTCCGCACCGTGGCGCATCGCCCGGACTACTTGCGGACCATGATTGCCCACTTCCGCACCGTCATGAACACCGGCACCATTTCCACCAAGCTGAAAGAACTATTGGTGGTACGGGTGTCGCAGATCAACCGCTGCGAGTATTGACTGGCCTCCCATACCGTCTTGGCAAGACGGCAGGGCTGGAGCGAGGAGCAGGTCAGGGATCTGGCAAACTACGAAAAGCGCGCTGACTTCAGCGCAGCGGAAAAAGCGGCGGTGCGCCTGGCGGAGCGCATGACCTGGGACGCCCACACCGTAGATGATGAACTGTGGGCGGAGTTGCGCCAGTATTACGACGAAGGCCAGATCGTGGAACTGGCGTCGGCGATCGGGCTGTTCAACTACTTCAACCGCTTCAACGACGCGTTGCGAATGGAGCCGACGAAGTAGGTCGCCTGGTGTGCGATGAGTTTGGGGACGGGTCTCTGGCCCGTCCAGGCCGAGCGCAGTTCGGCAACGGTTTTGTCCGTAGGAGACCGTGTAGTGGCGTCCGGAAAGACTTTACTGTGGCTCGCACCCGCGTTGCTGATGTCCTCGCTCAGCGCCGCCGACTGTATCCCCTTCGCCGAAGCCGCCAAGCACGTCGGCGCAACGCGGTGCGTCAGCGGCAAGGTTCTCCACGTCAAGCAGGGCAACCGCGGTGTGACTTTCCTGAACTTCTGCGAAGACTATCGCCTCTGCTCGTTTAGCGTCGTCGTCTTCCCCAGCGACCTGAAAAGTGTAGGCGACGTACGCCAACTGCAAGGCAAGGACATCGAGGTTCACGGTCCCATCAAGCTCTACGACGGCCGCGCTGAGATCATCCTGCGTGACCACAAACAACTGAGCGGCGAGGCAGCCCAGATTCCGCCACTGCCCAAAGGGTACGACGTGGAGAAGAAAGGCCGCTACAGCGCCGGCAAGTTCAGCTATCCCAACAAGCGTAAACCGGCGAAGAAGCGGCAGACCGCGCCAGTGCAGACGGAAGAGCAGGAGGATACGACGGTCGCGCCGGAATAGCGTTTGCAGGGGTGGCGGCCGGCGGGACCCTTCGACTGCGCTCAGGGCAGGCTGCCGGCGCTGCGGCGAAACCGACACTAATCGCGGGTCTACACCAGTCCCTTCCTTAAATCCTCGAGTGGGTACTTCGTCCCCCGCCACACTACCCCGCCACGCCACAAGGTCAGCAGCATGGATCGCAGCATGGTGTACATGAACAGGGCCGTACTGATCGGATGCAGGAAGAAGTAGTACGCGGGGACGGCAGATTTCCACGACATGCCGAGATAGATGAGAAACATGGAGAGTAAGGCTACGGCGTAGGGCAAGCGCGCCCAGCCGTGTGCCAGCCACACTCCCAGGAATGGCATGAGGTTCAGAAATGCCAGAGCGAAGCAGGAGAGCAGCGCACGCGGCCATTGGAACGACATGATGGCGAAAAAATTCTTGGTCAGGTTGCGCACCACGCCCAGGGCACCCTTGGCCCAGCGGATGGAGATCAAGTCTTCTCCAAACACGTTGCGCTGGGCGTAGCCGGCGGTCTTCACGACTTTGCCCAGCTTCATGTCATCGAGCACTTCCATGCGCAGCGCGTGGTAGGTGCCTATCGCCTCGTAAACGCGGCGGCGCACCAGGTTGAACGCGCCCACCCCCATGTGGTCTTTGGTGTCGGGTTCGGCGACCTTCCAGGGACGGTGGCCGAAGACAAACAGGGTCTGGAAGAAAGCGATCATCATTTTTTCCCCGGGCCGCTTCATGATCATGCGGGGAAACAACACCACGTGGTCGGCAGGCTCGGATTCGGCGTACACCATGGCGCGGCGGAGTGCGTCGGGCTTGAACAGCACGTCAGCATCGGTGAACAGCAACCAGTCACCTGTGGCTTCTTTGCCGGCCGTCCACATGGCGTGCGTCTTGCCCAGCCAACCCGTAGGCAGGCTGTCGATATGAATCACCTTCAAGCAGCCGTGGGCTTCGGGACTTGCAGCAATGCGGTCCATAATCTCGCCGGTGCGGTCAGTCGAGCGGTCGTCCACCGCAATGACTTCATAATTGTCATAGTCGAGGGTGAGCAAGCGCGTCAGCGCCGGTTCGATTTCTTCCTCCTCGTTGCGAGCAGGGACAATGATGCTGACCCGAGGAGTGCCCTGCGGGGTGGCCGGACTACGATCCCACTCGGGGCGGGAGATGTCAGCAATCCTGGGCATGCCGAGCGCGGCACTGACCAACCGCGACGCCCAGGCCAGGCCCAGGATGCTGCCGGCAATCCAGTGGAAGTAGGTCATCCTGCCCCGCCTCCCACCTTGCCGGCGTTGTTGTCCACGCGTACTGGGGGAGCAAATCGCATGCCGTAAAACAGTATGGCAGAAGAGACCGCCATGGCGATGACCGGCAGAATGAAGGCCGCTTGCAGGGAGCGGCGGTCGGCAACATATCCCATTAGCGTTGGGGAGGGCACGTCTCCCAGCAGATGGAAGATGAAGATGTTGACCGCGATGGCGGTGGCACGGATGTGGGCGCCCACGGAGTTGACCAGCGCGGTGTTGAGCGGCGATGTATTCAGCAGCAGCAGAAATGCCGCCACCGCAATGGCGGGCAGCATGGCTCGCCCCTTCATAAACAAAGCCATGATCATCACCGGCACGCCCAGGCCCATGCTGATGGCGGACACGAAATAGTACGAACTCTTCATCCGGGGCAGCAGGCGATCGCCCAGCCACCCGCCGATTAACGATGCCAGAATGCCGTCGATGACCACGATGGTTCCGAACAGCTCATTCGCCGCTTGGAGGCTATATCCGCGCGCCCGCGAAAGAAACGTCGGCATCCATACCTGCACTCCACCCAGAGAAAACGTGCCCGCGGCCATGCCCAGCGTGACCGTCCAGAAGGCCGGGTTGCGCACCAGGCCGAGAATCGTACCCCGCTCCGGCGTTTCCTTCAGCGAGTCGAATTGGCCGCGCTCCGGCTCAGGAAGAAACAATATGGCAAGCGCCAGCAGGAAGCCGGGGAAGGCCGCGATATAGAAAGGGAATCGCCAGCCCATCGAGGGGCCGAGCTTGCCGCCCAGCAGGTAGCCCGCCGCCGTGCCCACCGGAATGGCGAGGTAGAACACGCCAAAGATGCGGCCCCGCTCTCTTTCGGGAAACAGATCGGCCACGAACGTGGGGGCAATGGTCACGAAGGTGGCTTCGCCAATTCCCACCAGCGTGTGTCGAACCAGCAATTCCCAATAGGTGTGAGTGAAAGCGGTCAGGAGCGTGAGTCCACTCCAGAAGATTGCGCCCAGCACGATGATGCGCTTGCGCGAGTAGCGGTCGGCCAGCGGACCGGTAAATGGCGCTGCCACCATATAGAAGCCGAGAAAGGCGCTGGTGAGATAGCCGACCTGTGCGTTGGTGAGGTGGAACTCGCTCTGCACCAGCGGCTGCACCGCGAACAGCACCGAGCGGTCGATGTAGTTCAGCAGATTCAGCGTGGTGAGCAGGGCGAGCGCGGTTCGGGGATAGAGTTTGGTCGGAGGCACGCCGGGAGGGAATATAACATGCCGCCTCAGCGCTCCTGAGCCGCGGCCGCCACTAAGGGTGCCTGCAATAGTAACGCTTGACGTTATTAACGGTACACGTTATGATCGTAACGTGATCAGGAGTTTTGCCGATCGGGTGACAGAGATCATCTGGCGTACCGGCAAGACCAAGGGAACTCCCCCCTCCAACGTCACGAGACGAAAGCTCGGAATGCTCGACGCGGCAGTGGACTTGAGTGATCTGATGCACCCACCGGGTAACCGCCTGGAGAAATTGCGGGGAGACCGGCAGGGGCAACACAGCATCCGTATCAACGACCAGTACCGCATTTGCTTCGTATGGCGCGATCACGATGCTTACGACGTTGAAATAACGGACTATCACTGAGACTGAGGTGGCAAACATCATGGCGGTTGTCAGGAAAGGTACGCCAAACTGGAGAGTGCATCCCGGCGAGATTCTGCGTGAGGAGTTCCTTAAGCCGATGGGCATGTCCGCTTATGCACTGGCGAAACGACTGCACGTCCCCCCGCCTCGCATCAATGACATTATCCTGGAAAGGCGGGGAATTACGGCAGACACCGCAGTCCGGCTGTCTCGATTCTTTAAAACCACAGAGCAGTTCTGGCTCAATCTCCAGGATGCGTACGAGGTCAGTCGCGTGAAGGCGGAGCGCGCTGATGAACTGGATCGGATCGAGCCGCTGAAGACCGCCCGGGCGCACGCTTGAACGGCAGTCCCTCACGTGCTAAAGCCCGATCTGTGTGGGCCTCTCGGCTGAGCCCTACCCTCCTAGCCGAGTTCTAGTTCCGGATGTTCCCTTGCGGACGCGGCCATTTCGCCAGCACCACCGTCGCAATCCCTCCCCGCGGCCGGAACTCGCCCTTCACCTCGGCCCAGACCGGGCGCGCGCAGCGCACCACATCTTCCAACACCCGGTTGACGATGTTTTCCTGGAAGATTCCCAAGTTGCGGTAGGCCTGCAGGTACTCCTTGAGGGACTTCAGCTCCAGGCAATGCTGGTCGGGCATGTAGCGGATGGTCAGCGTGCCAAAATCCGGCAGCCCGGTCTTGGGGCAGACCGAGGTGAATTCCGGATCATCCACCACAATCTCGTATCCCGGAAACTGGTTGGGCCAGGTCTCAATGTCGGGAAACTTGGCGTCCAGTCCGGAGCGGGCGTGTTCCGGGGTATAGCGCGGCTTCGGCATGGCCCATTGTATCCACTGGACAGCCGGAACATCCAAATTGTGAAGGATTTACGTTTTTCCTCCCGGGACCCTGCATCTAAGTCCTTCAGGTACCCCCTGTACAGGCCGCAGGTGGTACATTATTTCGTTCAGCTAAGATATGGCTTCCACTGCTGTCAATTCCCGTTTCCGGGCTCGAAACCGCTGGCTGGTCTGGTCGGTGGCAATCGTCGCCGCCGTGGTGTTGCTGGCTGCGTTTATGTCCCTGCGCAGCGATGTCGTACCGGTCAGCGCCGCGGTCGCGGTGCGCAGCACCATTCGCAGCGTCATTTCCACCAACGGCAAAGTGGAGCCGGTGCAGAATTTCGAAGCCCATGCGCCCATTGCCACCACGGTCAGGAAGCTGCTGGTCAAGGAGGGCGATCACGTCAAGAAGGGTCAACTCCTGGTCCAGTTGAATGATGCCGAAGCCCGCGATCAGGTGGCACGCGCCCTGGCTCAGGTCAAAGCCGCCCAGGCCGATTCCAGCGCTATCGAGAAGGGTGGCACCCGCGAGGAAGTTCTCACCCTGGAATCGCTGCTGGTGAAGGCCCGTGCGAACCGCGATACCGCGCAGCGTAATCTCGAGGCTCTGCAGCGTCTGCAGCAACAAGGCGCGGCGGCACCCGGCGAGGTGAAGGCGGCACAGGACCAACTGCAGCATGCAGATGCCGATCTTAAGCTGCTGAACCAGAAGCAGAAGGACCGCTACTCGAAACCGGAAGTTGCCCGCGTTGACGCGCAACAGGCCCAGGCTCAGGCAGCTTACGCCGCGGCTGGCGACACCCTGAATCAATTGCAGATCCGGGCCCCCTTTGATGGAGTGGTCTATTCCCTTCCTGTCCGTAAGGGGGCATACGTCAACCCCGGCGATCTGGTGCTGCAGGAAGCGGATCTTTCCAAGGTACTGGTGCGCGCGTTCGTCGACGAACCGGACGTGGGGCGATTGGCCCCTGGACAAGAGATTGAGGTCATCTGGGACGCGTTGCCTGGCCGCGTCTGGAATGGCACCGTCAACACCATTCCCGCTGTCGTCAAGCTGCGTGGTACCCGCAACGTCGGCGAAACCACCTGTGTGGTGGACAATCACGACTTCAAGCTGTTGCCCAACGTCAATGTGGGTGTGACCATTATTACTGCCGAGCACAAGGGGGTGCTCACGGTTCCGCGCGAAGCGATTCGCCAAAGCGACAGCAAGGCCTACGTTTTCCAGATCGTCGACGACCAGTTGCAGCACCGCGATGTGCAGACTTCCATCTCGAATCTTACCCAGGTGGAAGTCGTCAGCGGACTGTCGGAAAACGCGCAGGTCGCGCTGACTTCCATTAATTCCAAGCCTTTGCGTAACGGGTTGGCAGTAAAGGTGGTTCGTTAAGCAATGTTTTCGATCAGGAGAATTTTCGTCGTAATTTTGCTGGTCTTGCTTCCGGGCGTGGCTGGCGCCGCCCAAACCGCGCAGGACCTGCTGGCCGAAGGACGGGTGGATGACGCCATTACCTCCCTGCAAAGCCGTATCAGCACGACTCCCAAGGACGCCGAATCCTACAACCTGCTGTGTCGCGCTTACTTTGCTCTGCAGTCCTGGGACCGTGGCATTGCGGCGTGTCAGAAGGCGGTATCTCTGGAGCCCGATAATGGCTGGTATCACCTCTGGCTGGGACGCATCTATGGAGAGAAGGCCGACCGGGTCAATTTCTTTTCGGCGGCTTCCCTGGCGGGCAAAGTACGCAACGAGTTTGAAACCGCGGTGCGCCTGAGTCCGCAGAGCGCGGTTGCCCGCACCGATCTGGCGGAATTCTACCTGGAAGCGCCCGGCATCGTGGGCGGCGGGCGCGACAAGGCCGCCGAGCAGGCGGAGGTCCTGGCCAAACTGGATCCCGCCAAAGCCCGCTGGGTCAAAGGGCGCATTGCGGAAAAGAAGAAGGACACGGCCACCGCCGAGCGGGAGTATCGCGCGGCCATTGAAGCCAGCCACGGCAGCGCCAACTCCTGGTTGAACCTGGCCCTGTTCTATCGCCACGTCGGGCGACTGGATGACATGGAAGATGCCCTCAGCCACGCCAGTTCCGCCGAGATGAATCAGCCGGAAGTGCTGGTGGATGCGGCCGAGACTTTGATTCGCGCCGGACGAAATTTTCCCGGGGCCATTGAGTTGCTGCGCCGCTACCTCTCCTCCAGTTCGACGGTGGAAGAAGCGCCCGCGTTCCGAGCCCACTATCTGCTGGGTACCTTGCTGGAGAAGCAGGGAAACGCGCAGGCCGCGGCCCAGGAATACCGTGCTGCGCTTTCCATGGCCAAGAGCTTTTCTCAGGCGCAGGATGCGTTGAACCGGCTGAACCGCTAGTGAGGATTCGAAACCGAATTTTCGACTGGACACGTCATTGCCGCCGCAGGCGCGATGCTTTCGGAAAAAATTTGAACTCCCCTTTCTGTTCCTTGTGCCAAGTACGGACTGTCGGTTGTTCCGCCAAAGTCTTCTAATCTCAGTTGCTCGGTACCCGGTACTTGCTACTCGGTACCCTTAAGGTGAAGAGATGAAACATGCTTCACGCGGTGCCTCACGCCTTCTGGTTCCCCTGCTGGTCGCTGTACTCTCCCTGGTGGCGCGGCTGGCCGCCGAGCCCGTACCCTTGCAGCGCGTTGTCGAATTGGCGCTGAGCCACGGGACTACCGTGGCAGCCGCCGGGGCCGATGAGCAGCGTGCCTATGCCGCTTACCGCGAGACCCGTGACCAATACATCCCGCAGTTCGCTGTAGGCTCGGGACTGGGGAAGTCATACGGTTTCCCCCTCAGTCTGGAAGGTGCCGCGCCCGCCATACTCAACGTCACTACTCAGTCGGCAGTGATCAATCCCTCGCTGCGGGATTTTGTGCGGGCGGCCAAAACCGACTGGCAGGCCACCACCGTCCAGACCAAGGAGCAGCGCAACCAACTCATCCAGGACGCAGTGCTCAGCTACGCCGAACTGAGCAAGTGGGAAGGGTCGCTGCAACACCTTCAGCAGGAGCAGGACGACGCGCTCAAGATGGAACAGATTGTCAACCAGCGCATCCAGGAAGGCGTGGACAGTGAGTTGGCCCGCAACCAGGCCCGCCTCACCACGGCCCGCGTCCGCTACCGCATGGCGGAAGCCCGGGGAGCCATGGATGTTCTGCGCAACCGGCTGGAGCAAATGACCGGACTGCCCGCCTCCGCGATCGAGACGGTGCCGCAATCCATCCCGACCTTGCCAGACACCCGGCGAGATGACGACCTGGCGTCCAAGGCCGTGCAGGTCAGTCCGGCAGTGCTAGCCGCCGATACCCGCGCCATTGCCCAGGCGTTCCGCGCTCGCGGCGAACATAGGGCGCTGTGGCCCACCGCCGACTTCGCCGGCCAGTACGCACTTCTGTCCACCACGCTGGCGAACTACCAGCAGTTCTTTACGGCCGGAAGCTTCCAGCGCCATAACGGCACCTTCGGCTTGGTCCTGCGCTTCCCTTTTCTGAACGAATCTCAACGCGCGCGTGCCCGGGCCGCTGACGCGGAAGCCCTGCGCGCCAAGAAGGACGCGCAGGCTGCCCGGAACCAGGTTTCCGAAGGGACTTTGAAGCTGCAACGCGCCGTGGAACAACTGTCAGCCGCAGAGGAAGTGGCGTATCTGGAGTACCAAGTCTCGCAGTCGAACCTGCAAGCCGTGCAGGTTCGTGCCGACGCAGGCACAGCCAGCCTCCATGACGTGGAAGACGCCCGCAGCCAAGCCAACCAGCGCTACGACGCCCTGCAGGATGCCAACTTCGAGCTGCAACGGGGCCGCCTCGCGCTCTTGCGTGCCACGGGTGACCTGGAAGCCTGGGTAGGTGGCAGCAAGTAATGCCGTCCGGCGTTGCCAGAAGCTTGCCTCCCTGCCATCGTTTCCATGGCCATTCTTGCGTCTCAATGCATGGAAAAATCCATTCGCCGCAAACGCATTGCCCCGGTTGGGGCGGCCTAAGAGAATGAATCTATACTCTCACGGTGTGTAGTGTGCTTGCGTCGAGGGGGCCGCAGGAATCGGGCCGAATCCGCATCCTAACCCAGAAGGAATGTATCCAGATACTGGGGAAATCCGGTAGAGGATGTTAGTATAAGTTATTGAACCCTATGCCTTTGAAAACACTGTTTCTGAATCCACCCTCATTTGAGAACTTCGACGGCGGAGCCGGTTCTCGTTGGCCGGCAACGCGCGAGATCGAGTCCTATTGGTACCCGGTTTGGCTGGCGTATCCCACCGGGATGCTGGAGGGCGCGCGCTTGCTGGATGCCCCTCCCCATTACGTTTCTGCGGAAGAGACCATCAAGATCGCTCGCGACTACGAGTTCCTGGTGCTGTTTACCAGTACTCCTGGCTTCCCCGGCGATATCCGCCTGGCCCAGGCAATCAAGGATGCAAATCCCAACATCAAGATCGCCTTTGTCGGTCCGCACGTCACCGTGCTCCCTGAGAAGTCGCTGCGCGATTGTCCGGCGATTGATTTTGTCTGCCGAAGGGAATTTGACTACGCTGTGGTTGACTTCGCCAAGGGCAAGCCCTTGCACGAAATTGCCGGTGTGTCTTACCTCAAAGATGACAAGGTTGTGCACACGCCCGACGCTCCGCAGGTCCAGGATTTGGACGCCCTCCCGCATGTCACGGACGTCTACAAGCGGGACCTCGACGTCACCCGCTACAACGTACCCTTCCTGCTCAATCCCTTCGTTTCGCTCTACACGACTCGCGGCTGTCCGGCGCAGTGTACCTTCTGCCTGTGGCCGCAGACTTTGAGCGGGCACCCCTGGCGCAAGCGCTCCACCGACGATGTGGCACAGGAGATGGCCAAGGCAAAGGAATACTGGCCGTTCGTCAAAGAATTCTTCTTCGACGACGACACCTTCAACATCCAGAAAGCGCGTACTATCGAGCTTTGCGCCAAGCTGAAGCCGCTCAAGCTCACCTGGTCGTGCACCTCGCGGGTCACCACCGACTTTGAAACCCTGAAGGCCATGAAGGAAGCCGGCTGCCGCCTGCTCATTGTGGGGTATGAATCAGGAGACCCGCAGATTCTCAAGAACATCAAGAAGGGTGCCACCGTTGAGCGGGCCCGCGAGTTCACTAAGGACTGTCACAAGCTCGGCCTGGTCATCCATGGCGATTTCATCCTCGGGCTTCCGGGGGAGACACGGGAGACCATCAACAACACCATTGCTTTCGCTAAGGAACTGGACGTGGAGACCATCCAGGTCTCGGTGGCCCACGCTTATCCCGGCACCGAGCTCTACGAGTACGCAACGACAAACGGCTTTATGGTAGCCGGGAACAAGATGGTGGACGACGGCGGGCACCAGTTGGCCCACATCCAGTATCCGGGATTGCCTGCGGACGAGATTCTCGATTCGGTGCACCGCTTTTACGACGAGTACTACTTCCGTCCTAAGGCGGTCTTCCGCATCTTGCGAAAAGCCGCCTTCGACAGCAACGATCGCAAGCGCCTGTACCGCGAGGCGAAGACGTTCCTGAAGGTGCGTGCCATGCGGCACAAGTTGGTCCAACAGAAACGAAATGAGGACCAGCAAGCTCCCCCTCCGACGGCGGCGGAGCCGGCCAAGGCCTGGGGTAAGAGCGTGTGACGGTTCGTAAGTATCTGGTGCTGGCTGGGGTAACGATCTTCGCCGCGATGGGCGATTCCCTGCTGGCGTACGGCATGCGGCAAGTGGGTAGCCTCTCCTGGCACCACTTGCCCGAGGTTATTCTCGCCGTTTTCAATCCCTGGGTGGCCCTGGGGGTTCTTCTTCTGCTCGGATTCTTTGCTTCCTACATGACCGCGCTTTCCTGGGCGGATCTGACCTATGTGCTCCCCGCCACCTCGCTCGGCTACGTGCTGCTGGCGCTGATCGCCAGGTTCTGGCTGCACGAGGATGTGACCAGCAGCCGCTGGTTGGGGATTCTCCTGATCTCGGCCGGCGTGGGATTTGTCACGCAAGGCCCGGCCCTGACCCATCATCCCCCAGCTTCAGTTTCAGAGGAGTGCTTGCCGGCCATCGCTTCAACGAGGGCGGAGCCATGAAGCACTTGTATACCTGGAGCGCGATTGCGGTCATTGTACTGGCCTCCACCGCCGGCGATGTGCTGCTCTCGCGCGCCATGAAGCAAATCGGCGACGTGGGGGAACTGCGTCGCCGTTCCGGACTGCTAAGTGTGGTGGGAAGCATCCTGCGTCATCCCAGTTTCCTGCTTGGCGTTTTGGCCATGACCGTGGCCTTTTACAGTCTGCTGTTCGGGCTCTCCTGGGGTGATGTCAGCCTGGTCGCGCCAGCCTCCGCGTCGCTCACTTTTGTTGCCAGTGCCATCGCCGCCAAGTTCTTCCTGCACGAGCGCGTGGATCATCGCCGCTGGCTGGCGGCGGTGCTGGTGGCCGCCGGAGTCTTGCTGCTGGCGGCGTAGCGAGGGAAATCGACTCCAGGGTGGGACTCGCTGTTCTCAGGGGAATGGTCAAGATTCGTCGGACACGTGGCCGGCGGGACGCCGGCGCTACGGCCGGAACCTCTATCCGCGAAACAACCGCATGAACCCCCTCGGGGGAAGGTCCGGCGCCAGGAAGGTTGCATCACGCTGCCCCGCCACTTGCGCAATGCATTCTGCCGCCTTATAGCCGCTGCGTACCGCCCCTTCCATGGTGGCGGGCCAGCCGGTGGCGGTCCAGTCTCCGGCCAGAAACACCCGTGGCCACACCGTCTCGGGCTGTGGCCGATGCAGGTCCACGCCCGGTCGGGGCGAATATGTCGCGTGCACTTCTTTAATCACCGTGGATTTCACCAGGTTCGCGGTTCTGGCCTCGGGGAAAAACTCTCGCAGTTCGCTCAGCGCGAGGTCAATGATTTCGGCGCGGGATTTCTCAACCAGGGTCTTGGAGGAACTGACCACGAGTTCGACGTAGCTACCGCCTTGCTGGTCCCCATTGTCTGGGGTTGCGCACTGCTCTGCGGGGGCGGGGCGCCCCCGCCCTTCGACTGCGCTCAGGGCAGGCTGCCGGCGGGACGCCGGCGCTACAAGTTTCGACTTGTGGAACATCCACTGGATGGTGCGATCGAGCAAGACCGCGTGGTCCAGGTCGGTAATCTGGCGGTCGAACCAGAGGTGGATGCCGGTAATGGGTGAGGTCTCCAATTGATCGAGCGTCTGGCGTAGCGGCTCGGCCGCCGAGGTTTGCGGGAGCATCCGTGACAGCACTTCGAAGGGCACCGCCAGGACCGCGAAGTCGAAGCTGTCTTCCCCGCCCGGAAACAACAGTCTGACCCCGGCAAACTCGGCGCGGAAGCCATCCACCCCGGCGCGCAAACGTACTTCTCCGCCGCGCATGCTGATGTAATCACCCGCCACGCTGTAAAGCTCGGTCAAGGGGACGGTGGGCACACCCATGCGGCCGGCTGCCGCTGACTTCAGGAACGACTCCCGCATTACCTGGGCGGCGGAGGGAACGGAGACACGGTCAAGGTCCTCGTTCAGCGCGCTAACCAGCACGGTTTTCCAGAAGCGCCCTATGGCGCGCTCCGTTTGGCCGTGACGGCGCAGCCAGGTCAGAAAAGATTCTCCCCGGTCCGGGGGCGTCATGGGCGCGAGCGCTGCCATTGCCCCCGCGATAGCCAACTTGTCGGGCCAGTTGAGGCAGGCAGCGCGTAGAAACGCCGGAGCTGTGTGTAAGGGCGCGGGCAGCGAGGAAGGTTCGATCACCGAAGCACGGCCACCCGGCTCCAGAAAGGTCAGCCGGTCGTACCAGCGAATTTTCTCTTCCACGCCAATACGTCGATAAAACTTTACCAGGTTGGTGCAGCAGCCCAGCAGCACATGCTGGCAGTTGTCGACGACTTCGCCAGTGCCGGGATGCTCGTAGGAGGAGGCGCGCCCGCCCAGAAACGGGCGGCGCTCAAACAGGGTTACGTGAAAGCCGCTGTCGGCTAAAGCACAACCGGCGGCCAGTCCCGCCAGGCCGCCTCCGACCACCGCCACTCTGGGAGCTTGTGTCCAGCGTTCGCTCATCAGGCCAGGCGTTTCAGCAAGCCCTTTCCCAGGATGGTGAGCTTCTGGGGCACGGTGAGGCTGACCTTGCCGCTGAACACGTCATACTGACGATTCGCGATTTTCTCGAGCAGCCGCTGGTAGATAGTGATCAGCACCCAAAGGGCGGGCTGGCTGTCCTCTTCGATCAGCGGAATCAGGTCGTCGCCCGCAGCATAGTATTCGCGCGCCCGGTTGGCTTCCATAGCGAGCAGTTCGCGAAAGCGGGAGGGATCGCCGGCCGAACTCAGCTCGGTGGGAGCAATGCCAAACTTCGCCAGGTCTTCCTCCGGCAGATACACCCGGCCGACTGCGGCATCTTCTTTCACGTCGCGAATGATATTGGTGAGCTGGAAGGCCAGCCCCAGGCGCTCGGCCAGGGGTTCGGCGGAAGGATCGCGGTAGCCGAAGACCCGGATGCATACCAGACCCACGACCGAAGCTACCCGGTAGCAATAGAGGTAGAGATCGTCGAAGGTCTTGTAATGGACCACCACACCTTGCTGCCCCGACGCGGCCGGCTCCGCCCCTTCCTGCACGTCCATCGCAGTGCCGTAGGCTAACTGGTCGAGCAGTCCGTCGGGAATCTTGTAGCGGCGCTGCGCGTCGGTAAGCGCCAACAGCACGGCATCGTCGGTCGGGTGGCCGGCTTGCGCGCGGTGCAGGGCATCCAGCCAATCGCTCAGTTTCTGCCGTCGCTCCTGCAAGGACAAACTCGAGTCGTCCGCGATATCGTCACACCGCCGCATGAACGCATACACCGCGCACAGCGCCTGACGCTTGGGCCGCGGCAAGACCAGGAAGGCATAATAGAAATTCCGGGCAGCGGCGCGCGTAATACCGCGACACACCGAGTAGGCAACCGCCAGTTGCGACTCCGTCGGAGCAAACGGGTTGGGGGCTGGTTGCACGGCGGTACTCATAGCAGCTTCCCCAGCGCGGCTCGCGCCACCAGCGCCAGTTTGCGGGTTCTGGAGATGGCAGGGCGGCGTCCCAGAACGGCGTATCCCTGGCGTGCGATGGCGCTCAGAATCTCCTGTCCGCCGCGGCTGAACAGCTCGATATCAGTGGCGAGTTCGCGGTCGACTTTTTCCGCCAGCGGCCGCCCCTGCCGGAACCAGTCATGGGCGCGATCCACCTCAAATCGGATCAATTCGCAAAAGGCCGACGTGTTGCTCGCGGAAGCAATCTCTTCTTCCCTTACCCTGTAGCGCTCCAAGTCTTCGAGCGGGAGGTAGATGCGGCCCTTGGCGTAATCCACGCTCACATCCTGCCAGAAATTAGCCAGTTGCAGCGCGGTGCAAGTGAAATCGGAGAGCGTCTGGCGTTCTCCGTCACGATACCCGCAGACATACAGCACCAGGTGGCCCACCGGGTTGGCGGAATAGCGGCAATAGCCGAGCAAATCTTCGAATGTGGGGTAGCGCGTGATCGTCTGGTCCTGGCGGAAGGCCTTCAGCAAATCAGAAAACGGCTGCTTGGGGATGTCACAAGTGCGCACGGTCTCCGCCAGTGCCACAAACACCGGGTGCCGCGGCGAACCGCTGTAACAGGCATCCAGTTCGGCCTCCCACTGGTCGAGCAACTGCAACGAGGCCTGCGCATCACCCACCTCATCTCCCAGGTCATCGGAAATGCGGCAGTAGGCATAAACATTGAAGAAGTGCTGGCGTAATCGTTCGGGCAGGAACCAGGTCGCCACCGAGAAGTTCTCGTAATGCGTGCGCGCCAAGCGCCGGCAGTACTCGCGAGCTTCGACTCCCGAGGGGGCGCGCTCAGGAATGGCGTATTCCGGCGGGAGATTGCTCCAGCCAGACGAAAGCCGGGAGTCGTTGCTGGCAATGGATGACATAGTCAGTTCCGTCCCCGGTGATTCGAACCCTGTGCCTTAATGGCCAGGAATAATGGCGGTCTTGATGTCGCCGTTGCGGTTCAGCATGTGGCGCAGCACCTGCTGCAGGCGCGAAAGTGGCGCTTCGCCGGTGATGTAGTCGGTGGAGCGCACTTTCTTCTCGGCAATCAGCGCGAACGCCCGGCGCACCGTTTCCGGGGTGTGATGGAAGGTGGCCTTGAGCGTGACCTCCGAATAATGCAAGCGGTTGGTATCAAGCTGAACCTTGGTGCCACTGGCGCAGCCGCCGAAGAAGTTTACGGTGCCGCCCTTGCGCACCATATCAATGGCCCACTCCCACGCCTCGGGACGACCCACCGCTTCGATGACCACGTCACCGCCGCGCTTGTCCGGCGAGAGCATGCGCACCGCTTCCACCGGATCTTTCACCTTGGTGATTTGCACCACCTCGTGGGCGCCCATGCGTTTGGCCGCATCCACCTGGGAATCCCGTTTGACCACCGAGATGACGTTGCATCCCGTGGCTTTCGCCACCTGCACGAACATCAGGCCGATGGGACCGCCACCGATCACGGTTACGGTATCGCCGATCTCCACTCCGGTCTCATGCAAGCCGCGCAGTACGCAAGCCAGAGGTTCCACCATGGCGGCTTCTTCGTAGGTCACGTCCGGCGGGACGGCCAGCATATTGGTTTCAACGATGCGCCGCGGGATTCGGATGTACTCCGCATAGGCTCCGTTGTTAAACAGCAGGTCCTCGCAAAGGTTCTCCTGGTGCTTGGAGCAGTAGAAACACATCTGGCAGGGCGCAGAGTTCAGCGCCACCACCCGCATTCCCTTCTTGAAGCCGCGCACGCCAGGACCGACCTCGTCGATCACTCCCGCCAGTTCGTGCCCGAACAAGGCTGGCGGCACAATCATGCGGGCGTGATAGCCGCGCTGGTAAACCTTCAGGTCGGTGCCGCAGGTCAGTGCCACCTGCACCTTGACCAGTACTTCTCCATCCCCCACGCGGGGAATCGGCACCCGTTCGATCTTTACGTCCTCTTTGCCGTAGAGGACAGCTGCTGTCATCTTTCCGCTCACTATGGATTTCCTTCCCACGAGCTGCCCGGCTGAATCACGACTTTCAGGGAATCCGGTTGGGGGTGGGCAGCCAGGTTTAAGGCCTCCACGCTGCTGGAGAGAGAGAAGCGATGACTGATCAGGCGTTCCAAGTCCATCTCACGGTGCATCACGAACCGCACCGAATCCTCTTGCAGCTCGACGGAAGCGCTGTAGGACCCCAACAATGTTTTCTCGTCTACACAAACCGAAGCGGGATCGATGCTGGCCTCCCCGCGCACGGTCTGCGCAAATAACAGCACCCGGCCGCCCGGACGTACCGCATCCATGGCGGTCCGGATCAAGGCGTTGCTGCCGACCGCCAAAACAGCGGCATCAGCACCACGCCCCTCGGTCCGCTCGCGCACTACTTTCACCGTGTCGGTGCACGAAGCGTCAATAATGTTCCCCAAGCCGAATGTTTTAGATATTGTAAGCCTCTGGGGATACAAATCGGAAGTAATTACCGTGGCCCCTGTCCGTTTGGCCAATACACTCAGTATGATGCCGATCGGTCCCTGACCTATTACTAGAACGGTTTCATCCCCTTGCAAGCACAAGCTTTCGATTCCCTTCATGCAAGTGTTCACCGGCTCGACAAAGCAGGCCTGTTCGAAAGAGATGTTATCCGGGATACGCACGGTTCCGCCACGCACAATCCAGTCCATCACGCGGACATATTGCGCAAAGCCGCCGCCACTGGGTTCGAAGCCGGCGGTGCAGCCCACCTTCTTGTAGGTTTCACACTGGGCGAAGGTCTTGTGGCGGCAGTAAAAGCATCGGCCGCACGGAATGTGATGAAAGACGACCACGCGGTCCGCGGGATTGAAGTCGCGCACGCCCTTCCCCACGGCCGCCACTACCCCTGCAGTCTCGTGTCCGAAGATGCGTGGCGCAGAGTGCGAACCGGTGGCGATCTTCTTCAAGTCCGTGCCGCAGATGCCGCAGGTGTGCACTCGTACCAACAACTCCCCGGGGCCGACATCGGGGACCGGAACCGTCTCCAGGCGGACCTCATTGACCGCGCGGTAAACTGCTGCCAGCATAGTGGCAGGTATCGCTGGCTCGCGTTCTCGGATTGCGAATTGTCCGGCAATCGCCATTGGGTGGGTCTTCCCGCTTTAGTTGGGGCTGGTATTCGTCAAGCTCACTTCCACGCTCATGCTTTCCAGATGCCAGCGCTCCGGCACCAACAGATGGTACTTCGTGACTTGCGTGACACAATAGAAGTCTTCCACTTTAACCACACGCTTCGCCAGCGCCGGAACCACCGCATACACGTTGGGATCCAGGCGCGAAATTGCGCCCTTCACTCCCTGGTTCAGGTAAGGGTCCCGGGATGCCAGGAGCAAGTTGCCATACGAGCGTCGTTTCAAGTCCACCAGGCTCACTTGCCACGCCAGAATCCTGTCGTCCCCCGATCCTACCCTCTCCGGAACCAGGGAGAACTGGTAACGCTCCCGCCCCGCAGAATCCTTGATGCGAGCGTGATACTCAAAATTCTTGTTGTCCAGGTTCACTTCAAAAGTTGTCTCCGCAATACGCGTCGGACCCTTGCGGAAACTCTCAACATAGACCGTGGCCGGTGTGGCTTGCGCGTGCAACTGCCCCAGCAACAACAGCATCGTAAGCGCCAGGCAACTCTTCCGGCTCATCGCTCTCGACCCACTGCCGGCTGCAATTCAGGCGCTGCGCTCATTTCGGCTGGACGATTGTAGCGGTCCAGCGCGGCGCACAAGGCCTTTGCGGCCAGCGAACTATTCCTAGCCAGTCGCACTAACCTGAGCCACAACCAGGGCCGGAGGGCCGCATAGGCAACCAACTTTGCCGAGCTGAACTGCCCATCCGCGTCAAGGAATCTCTGCATGGGAAGCATGACGAAGTCGCTTTCATCCGAAATTGCTTTCAGCGTACTGAAGCGAATCCCGTGAGCTTGCGCCGCCCGGGCAACTGCGGAGGCCTCCATGTCGACTGCCTGCGCTCCGTACGCCGCGGCCAGCTTGGCCTTTTGCTCGGTTCCAGCGATGGAAGCTAAGCTGACCAATACGCCATCTCCGGCTCCAGTTTCGACCCGGCTTCCATCTCCAATGTCAACCACCGTGGCTGGCGCAAACAGCGCGCCGGCTCTCAGCTTCGGATCGAGGGCACCGGCAAAGCCCACAGACAGCACAAGGCCAGGATCATAGAGCGCGATGACCGCTTCCCCGGCCCGGCGTGCAGCCTCGGCCCCAATTCCGCCGCAAACCAACACCACGCGATCGTTCTCGAAAAACTTGAAGCGTCGGCCCTGGTGGTCGCGTTCAGCTACGCGCCAGCTCCGGATGAGCGGCCGCACCTCGCGTTCCAGGGCGGCAACGATGGCGACTTTGGAGTTCTTGTGCACGCTTCAGTCGTCCCTACGGGACGGTTGCCGAGCTGCGCTCGGCCTGGACGGGTCAAAGACCCGTCCCTAAACGAGCCAGGCGGACTAGACGTATCCGTTTCCCTGGAACCACTCCACGGCCCGGCGCAGGGCTCCGTCGACAGGAACGGTTTTCCAGCCCAGTTCGCGCTCGGCTTTGGCCGAGGAGACAAACATTTTCTTCCGCCCCATGCGGACTGCATCCAGGGTGATGCGCGGCTCGCGACGCAGCAGCAGCCCAGTCACGACCGTGTCCACCACACCGCTGGCCAGTGCCACCGCGTAAGGGAGCCTCACCTTTGGCGAAGGCAGTCCCGTAATCGCGGCGAGTTTATCCAGAATCTGTTTCAGGGTCAGGTTCTCGCCGCCCAGGATATAGCGTTCGCCGCTTCGTCCCCGCTCCAGCGCCGCCACGTGGCCGCGGGCGCATTCCTTCACATCCACCAGGTTCAAGCCGGTGTCCACGTAGGCGGGAAACTTCTTTTTCAGGAAGTCCACGATGATGCGTCCCGTAGGCGTCGGCTTGATGTCCTGCTCGCCCACAGGCGTGGTGGGGTTCACCACCACCACATCCATTCCGCTCTTCCCCGCCTTGATCGCCACTTCTTCCGCCATGAACTTCGAGCGTTTGTAGTGGCCAATCATGCTGTCAAGCAAGACCGGAGAGTTCTCGTCCGCAGGCTGACCGTTCGACGTGAAACCCATGGTCGCCACGCTTGAGGTGTAAACCACCCGGCGCACTCGATTGTTGCGCGCGGCTTGCAGGACGGCGCGCGTCCCGTCGACGTTGGCACGGTACATCTGCTCGGGATCGCGAATCCAGAGCCGGTAATCGGCGGCGACGTGAAACAGCACATCACAGCCCGCCATCACCTTTTCGAGTGACGCGGGATCACGCAGGTCGCCGACCACCCGCTCCGCCTTCAACCCCTCGATATTCTTGGGATTGCTGCTGGAGCGCACCAGCAGCCGCAGTTCGGCACCCTGCTCGGCCAAAACCTGTGCGACGTGGCTGCCTACAAACCCCGTCGCGCCTGTGACGAAAACCAGCATTTAGCATTTAGCACTTAGCAATTAGCACTTGGCCCACCAGCCTGCTTCCTGACCGCAAAGCTGGATTGGCTAACTACCAAGTGCCAAGTGCTAATTGCTATTACTCCAGTTTCTCCGGCTGCAGCGAAATGTCGCTTTCTCCGGCCGCCTTCTTCTCCCAATATTGGCGGACCCACGTCTCCCAGCTCTTGCCGGCGGCCATGTCGCGGCCGGTGAAGGCCAAAGCGGCAATGTCGGCGTAGCATATGGAGGTCTTCGGACTGCCATCCTTGGGCAACAGGCGCACGATAGAGTCGGCGAGCGTTTTCCCGGCGCGACGATCGAAAATGTAGCCTTCTACCTTGCTGCCGTCTTTGCGGGTGATCAGGACATCTCCGCGGTAGTCGAAGGCGTGCTCCAGGGCCGTGAGCAACTCTTCCGCAGTCGCCAGCTCCGGCACCCATCCTTCCAGTTTGTCCCGGGTCGCGCCCGGTACTACCTCTAGCACATTTGGATTCGTGATTTCGGTCGTGGCTGGCAGAGTCCGACCTGCTTCTCTTCCGCTCAAACCCGGGTCTCCTCAGCGACATCGGTATTGATCTGCACCAGAGGGTTGAAGGCGTGGACAGGGCGCACCGGTTCGTTCAACAATTCCGCGGCGGATGGATCCTTGTAGCCGCTGCCGGCCATGGCGCGCACGGTTTGCCACAAGCCGCCCAGCGAGCTGAAGGTATGGTTCACCGCGGACGCTTCGTAGCCGCTGTGCACCATGCAGTTGGCACACTTGGGATTGCCGGATTCCGTTCCGTAGCGCTCCCACTCTGTGGTCGCCAACAGCTCCGCAAAGCTGTCAGCATAGCCGTCTTGCAGCAGATAGCAGGGCTTTTGCCACCCGAAGACGTTGAATGTCGGCATGCCCCAGGGGGTGCAGGCATAATCGCGCTTGCCCATCAGGAATTCCAGAAACAGCGGCGACATGTTGAAACGCCAGTCGGGCTTGCGATTCGACAAGATGGCGCGAAATAGCCGCCGGGTGCGGGCGCGTCCCAGGAAGTGGCTCTGGTCGGGCGCTTTTTCATAGGAGTAGCCGGGTGAAAGCATCATGCCTTCGACACCGAGTTCCGTCATTTCGTCGAAGAAGGCACGCACGCTCTTGGCATCGGCGCCATCAAACAGCGTGGTGTTGGTGGTGACGCGGAAACCGCGCGCCAAGGCTTCCTTGATCCCCTCCAGGGCCTTGTCGTATCCGCCTTCCAGGCACACCGAAAAATCATGATGCTCGCGCTGGCCGTCCATGTGCACCGAGAAGGTCAGATACTTGCTCGGAGTAAAGAGATGGATTTTCTCTTTCAGCAGCAGCGCATTGGTACACAGGTAAATGTATTTCTTGCGTGCCACCAGGCCGGCGACAATTTCGTCGATCTGCGGATGCAGCAGCGGTTCACCGCCCGGGATGGCCACCGTCGGCGTGCCGCACTCATCCACTGCGCGAAAGCACTCCTCTGGACTGAGCTGCATTTTCAGCACGTGGCCGGGGTACTGGATCTTGCCGCAGCCCGCGCAGGCCAGATTGCAGCGGAACAACGGCTCCAGCATGAGCACGAGCGGGTACTGCTTGCGTCCCTTGAGCTTCTGCTTGAGGACGTAAGTGGCTACCGTCCACATTTGGGAAACTGGTACGGCCATTATTTGTTGCCCGCCTCTCGGTGTACTGCTACCAGCTGCGTCTTAACTGCCTGAAGGCAATTAGCACTTAGCAATTAGCATTTAGCCCATGAAGTGCCTTGCCGATCCCCGGTAAGAATCTTCGCTGGCTAATTGCTAAGTGCTAACTGCTAATTGCCGCGCTTCCCGCCATCACCTTCTTGTACGTGGTCAGCGCGATCAGCGGGAAGTACTGCCGGTACATGTGATACATCAGGTAAAACACGCGCGGGAAGCCGGTTCCGGTGAAATAAGGCTCATCCCACGAGCCGTCTTTTTTCTGCGTACGCAACAGGTAGGCAATCCCGCGCGCTACACAGTCGCTGCGCGTGTCATTGGCGGCCAGCAAGCCCATGACCGCCCACGCGGTCTGCGATGGTGTGCTCGGTCCCACGCCCTTGGTGGTGGGATCGTCGTAGGAATCGCAAGTCTCTCCCCAGCCGCCGTCGGCATTCTGCACCATGCGCAGCCACTCGGCCGCCTGCTGAATGTAGGGCTCGTGGTGGTCCACGCCCATGGCTTCCAGGCCGCGCAGCACCTGCATGGTGCCGTAGACGTAGTTCACGCCCCAGCGCCCGAACCAGGAACCGTCGGGTTCCTGCTCGTCGCGGATAAACTTCAGCGCCTTCTTCACCGCGGGATGGTTCTTGTCATAGCCGTAGGCGGCCAGCATCTCCAGGATGCGCCCGGTGATATCCACCGTTGCCGGATCGAGCATGGCGTTGTGATCGGCAAATGGGATGTACTGGAACACCATGCGGTTGTTGTTCTTGTCGAACGACGCCCAGCCTCCGTCGCGGCATTGCATGGAGAAGATCCAATCAATGGCCCGCTGCACCGACTCGCGCTGGTAGCGGCCGTTGGGATGCTCCACCTGGCCTAGGGCAAGGCACACCATGGCGCTGTCATCCACGTCAGGATAAAACTCGTTGTTGAACTCGAAGTACCAACCCCCGGGTTGTCCCTTTTTGTTTTTCACTTTCCAGTCGCCGACGGTGCGCACCTGCTTCTGCAAGATCCAGTCGGCGCACTTCACCATGCGGGGATCGTTCGCCGGCACCCCGCTCTCGCCCAAGGCGTACAAGGCATACGCCGTGTCCCAGACTGGCGACATGCAAGGCTGCATGCGGAAGGTGTCGCCTTCCTCGATGCCCAGCCTTTCGAATTCATCCAGAGCGCGAATCACCTGGGGATCGTCCACGGAATAGCCGAGGCAGCGCAGCGCGATGATGGCATTCATCATGGAGGGATAAATCGCGCCCAGCCCGTCGCTCATCTCGAAGTGCTCCAGCAGCCACTTCTCCGCGCTCTTCAACGCGATCGAGCGCAGCGGCCGGATGTGCACCCGCTCCGCCCAGTGGGCCAGCCGATCCAGCACCAGGAAGAAGTTGCGCCACGAAACCAGCTTTTTACTCCAGTGCAGGTGCATGCGCGACTTGTCGCGCCCGCCCACGAAGAGTTCTTCGACACCCATCTCGTCGGGAATTTTCTTGAACGGCTTCTTGGCGTAGCAAATCGAGAGCGGCACCAGGATGGCACGCGACCACGAAGAAATTTCGTAGATGTTGAACCAGAACCACTTGGGAAACAGCACGATTTCCGGCGGTATGGCGGGAACTGCGTCGTAATCGTACTGGCCGAAGAAGCAGAGATAGATCTTGGTAAAAGTATTGACTTCGGTGACGCCGCCCATCTCCAGAATCTTCTTGCGGGCACGCGCCAGCGCGGGATGATCGGCGGTGTAGCCGGCCAGCTTCAGCCCGAAGTAGGCCTTGACCGAAGCGCTGATATTCGACGGCCCGGCGGCATAGATGCTCCAGCCGCCGTCCTCGTTCTGGTGTTGCAGAATGTAGTTCGCGGCCTTGCGAAAGCGCTCAGGATTGCCCGTACCCAGCAAGGTGTGCAGCAGGATATAGTCGGATTCGAGCGTCGTATCCGCTTCCAGTTCGCCGCACCAGTAGCCCTGCTCGTGCTGTTGCGAGAACAAGTGTTTGCGGGCGCCATCGACCGCCGCCGCAACCCGGCTGGCAAGATCGTCGATTCTTCCGAAACGCAGTTGCGGTGGGGCAGATCTGGATGGCGACGGGGAGGTATCGTCCATAATAAGCTTTTACTCCGCGGTCACTCCCGTGGGGGCACTGGCGATGGCCTCCACGATCTCTGGGGGTAGACCGAAGCGCACGTTCTCGGGCATGACCTCGACTTCCTTCACGTTGTCAAAGCCCTTGGTGCCCAGGAACGTCACAACTTCTTCTACTAAACATTCCGGAGCCGAGGCCCCTGCCGTCAAAGCGATGGTCTTGACCCCATCCAGCCACTCCGGCTTGATATTGCGAAAACTGTCTATTAGATGCGAACTCGTGCCCAGGTTGCGCGCCACTTCCACCAGGCGGTTGGAATTGGAGCTGTTATCGGAGCCCACCACCAGCAACAGGTCGGCGTCGGAAGCCACCTGCTTCACGGCGACCTGGCGATTCTCTGTGGCATAGCAGATGTCCTGCGCCGCCGGCCCCTTGATGTTGGGGAACCTTTCGCGCAAGGCCGCGATGATGTCCTTGGTCTCATCCAGGCTGAGAGTGGTCTGGGTCAGGTAGGCAATGCGGTCGGGATCGGGCACGGTCAAGGATTTCACCTGCTCGGGTGAGCCCACCACCTGGGTCACAATCGGAGCCTCACCCAGCGTGCCGATCACCTCATCGTGGTCGCGGTGGCCGATCAGAATGAGGGAGTACCCTTCCTTGGCGAACTTGACCGCCTCCACGTGCACCTTGGTGACCAGCGGGCAGGTGGCGTCAATCACCCGCAGCTTGCGCTGCTCACTGGCCTCGCGAACCTCTGGAGAGACGCCGTGGGCGCTGTAAATCACCCGCTCGCCTGCCGGGACCTCGTCCACGCTGTCCACAAAAATGGCGCCCTTGCCCTGCAGTTCCTCGACCACAAACCGGTTGTGCACGATTTCTTTGCGGACGTAGATCGGCGGGCCGAAGGCCTCCAGCGCGATGCGGACAATGTCAATGGCGCGTACTACCCCCGCGCAGAAGCCCCGCGGCTTCAACAGCAATAATGTCTTCCCATCCTCAAACACAGTGATGTCCTTGCTCCTTAGGCTACACTTTTCCCACGGAAGGTTAGTTATTAAATTACCGGAAAGTATCCTTTTGGTCAATGTAAGCCGCTGAAAGAGAGAGGATTAGCAGCGGTTGGGGATAATTACGGGGTGAATGGCGTACCAGCGGTAGCGCCGGCATCCCGCCGGCCAGTCGGACGCCGGCGCAGTCGAAGATGCCGGTCAGAACTGTTCCGGCCACTTACGGGCGGCATGCAGGACCGCGAGGATTTCAACCCGTCCCCGCAGTTGCCGATAAGCCACGATAAACGGCGTGCCCAGAACCACCAGTTCCCTGGTTCCTTCCACGCGACCCGGACGTCCCAGGAGCGGATGCTTTTCCAGGAACTCGACCGCCGAGAAGGTCCGCTCCAGAATTGTGTCCGCTGCCTTGGGGTTGTCTTCGGCGATGTATTCGTAGCCAGACCGCAAGTGGCTGACCGCAAGTGCGGTCCAGCTTATCCTCACCGGCTCCGCCAGCGCGCAGCGAGTCTCTTGACCTTGGAGTGGTCGGTCAACTTCCGCGAGTTAGCTTGTCGCAGGCCTTCTTGAATCTGACCAACCTGCCACTGCTGGACTTCGAGGTAGTTCGTTACTGCCTCATTCAGCAGGTAACTGCGGTCGCGGTCTTGCACCTGGGCCAGAGTATCCAGTGCGCTCACCTTCTTCGCGTCCAGGCGAAAAGTGATTGTTTGCTTGTCCATACGCTCTGTATAATACTTTATATTCTTGTGTATTACAATGTAATACACGGCAACAGACCGGTACTCAGGACTGTCACCAGGAGTTGTCTATGCGGACCCACAATCCACCACATCCCGGCTTGGTCCCTCGCGAGTATCTCGGAGACATGGCCGTTTCCCGAGCAGCAGCACATCTCAGGGTAACCCGAGTAACGCTCTCGCGGGTGCTGAACGGAAAGTCAGGGATCTCCGCCAGCATGGCCCTCCGGCTGGCGGCTGCCCTAGGCACTTCCCCAGAACTCTGGATGAGCATGCAGGCGCAGTATGACCTCTGGCGGGCACGGCGGAGCCGGCAGCCGGCAGTCAGACGCTTGCCCCACGTAGCGGGCTCACGGACCGCGGAGTTGCATGCCTAGTGGATAGGGAGATTGTACGGCGATGGATGTCGTCCTTGACCTCGATTTGGATTTCTTTGTTTGGCCAAAAATCCACTACCCACACTGGAAAGGCCGGGCACCGCTACGGGAATGTCCCCATGTAGCCTCTGCAGAATCTGTCCGCACGTTTCTCGAACAGCGCTGTCATCTAAGCAAGGACAGTTACGTTTTGGGGCAGGAGTTCAGAGATCACCATCACGCTTTCTATGAATGGCGACGCTGGCTGTTGGACGGTAGATTGACCGCACCGTTTGTGGTCGTCCACGTTGACGCCCACGCAGACCTCGGAGTCGGTTCTTCTGCATGGAAATACCTCGAAACGGAGCTGCTCGGTCTGCCCCTCGCAGAGCGGGCCAAGCCCCGACGCGGCAAGAACGGCCTAAACCTCGCCAATTACTTGCTATTTGCGATCGCAAATCGGTGGGTACACGAACTCACGTATGTGTATCCGACGAATCCGTCACCGCCCAGTCCAGTTCGGCAGAGGAATCCCGCCGTACCATCGATCGAGGACATTGCCAAAGAACTAGGCGGCATAGATGGATACGATGACGATCAACCGCCCACAAATGACGTTCCGGCTTGTTGCTTCGAGAATGAGGATTGGAAGACCGAAAAGATTCAGCTAAAGCACTATCGTCCACAAGATTGGCCTAATCGCTCCAAGTCCATTGGCCTTGAACCCTCCGTGCCATTCCATTGGGCGGCGGGTCGTGAGTTTCAATTCAAAGGATTCACGCACATGGTCGTCTCACAATCTCCCCGATATACTCCAGAATCTGCAGACGCACTCCTCCCGGTGATTCGAGAGTATTTTCGTCCAGAGTGACATTCTCAGGCGTTCGTTTTCAGCATCTGCTCGGCGTGCCTGCGCGACGTCTCCGTCAGCTTCGCCCCGCTCAGCATGCGGGCCACTTCCTCGGTGCGCTCCTCGCCCGTGATCGGGCGGACTGTAACGCGCGTTCGCCCCGACGCTTCTTTCTTCTCGATCAGATAATGCTGGTCGGCGAAGGTTGCAATCTGAGGCAAATGGGTCACGCAGAGCACTTGATTGGCCTTGGAGAGGCTCTTGAGTTTCTTTCCCACGGCTTCCGCCGCCCGGCCCCCGATCCCGGTATCAATTTCGTCGAACACGAGGGTACGTTGGGCGCCGGAACTCCGCTTCCGGGTGTGATGGACCGACCCGGCCTCCACACTGGCCTTAAGCGCCAGCATCACCCGCGAGAGTTCCCCTCCCGAGGCAATCTGCTCTAACCGCCGCAACGGCTCGCCGGGGTTGGTGGAGATCAGGTACACCACCTGGTCGAAGCCCGTGGCCGTCCAGTTCCCTGCTTCGTCTGTGCCGCTGACTTCGATATGGAAGTGCGACTTCATGGCGAGGTCGTTGATCTCTGCCTCGACCAATTTCTCCAGCTTCCGGGCCGCCTCGTCCCGCTTCTTGGAAATGGCACGGGCAGCTCGCAGGTATTGCTCTGCCGCCTGGGTCAGTTCGGCTCGGAGTTGGCGGAGCACTTCGTCTTTGTTCTCCATTTCCGAAAGCTTGCGGCTGACCTCTTCGCCGAAGTGGATCACGTCTTCGATCGTGGGACCGTACTTGCGTTTGAGCCGGTCTATGGCCGCCAGGCGATCTTCCACCTCCGCCAAGTGCTCCGGGGAGGCATGGATGCCGCCGGCGTAATCGCGCACCGTTGCGCCCACGTCTTCGACGCTGATGCGGGCCGATTCCAGCGCCGCCGCGGCCTCCTGAAATTTCGGCTCGTAGCGGGCGAGTTCTTCGATCTGCTTTTGCGCCGCCCGCAACGAGGCAGAGGTGGAAGCACTGCCTTCATACAGTAGGTCGAAGGCACTCATCGCCGCGCCGTAGATCTTCTCGGCGTTGGCGAGGACACGCTTTTCGGTCTCCAGGCGTTCGTCTTCGCCCGGCTGTAGCTTAGCGTCTTCGATTTCGCGCTTCTGGAAGGTCCAGAGATCGAGCAAGCGCAGGCGGTCCTGCTCGTCGTGCTCCAACTCCTGGATGCGTGTCGCAATGCCCTTCCACTTCGAAAAGGCTTCGGCTATGGCATCCAGTTGGCTTCCGGCGAAAGCATCCAGCAAACCCAGGCGCGCGGCCGCGTCGAACGACAGCAGCGATTCGTTCTGCGCGTGGATGGTCGCCAGGTACGGCGCCAGTTGCCGCAATACCGCCACGGTGGCGGGCTGGTTGTTTACGAAGACCCGGCCCTTTCCGCCCGTCGCGATCTCACGGCGCAGAATGATGGATTCGTCTTCGCCGTCCAAGCCGTTGGTTTCGAGGATTTGTTCGACGAACTTCTCGGCGTCGCCTTCGACCTCGAACACCGCAGAAATCAAAGCCCGGTCTGCGCCGGCGCGAATCAGGTCGGTGGAAGCTTTTTCGCCGAGCAGAAGGGCAAGGGCATCAATCAGGATGGACTTGCCCGCGCCGGTTTCGCCGGTCAGCAGGTTCAACCCCGGCGCGAACTCCACCGCCAGGTTATCGATGACCGCGTAGTTCTCGAGCCGCAGTTCGACCAGCACCGGGAGTCCTGAGATGCAGAATTTCCCGCGAGCATAGCATGAAAAACCCGGCCGCGAGCGACGGCTCAGATCAACAAACCTCTATCTGCAGGTTAATCCCTGGGATTCGGGCCGCCCAACAGGCCTGCCTGCTTGGTCTATAATCAAGAAACGGCATTCTCCTAATCACAATGCATGTGCCCCATTTGCTGAGCGTGTTCGTCGGCGGCGAAATCGTTGACTTGGTGCAGGAAACCGGCGCCGTCGCCAAAGCGGTGCTGCTTTTTCTGTTGGCCTTCAGCGTAGTTTCCTGGGCCATCATCCTTTCCAAGTGGCGGCTGTTGCGCCGGGCGCGGGTGCAGAGCGGACGTTTCGTGCGTGCCTTCCGCAAAGCGCAGCGCCTGCAGGATGTCGCTACCGTGGCCGAACAGTTCCGTCCCAGCCCCCTGGTGGGAGTGTTTGAAAGCGGCTTCGAGGAATACCGGCGCCAAGGAGGCGTGGTCCGGAGTCTGCTCGCCGTCCAGCGCGCCATGCAGATTGCCGCGTCGGAGGAGATGACCCGCTTTGAGCGCAATCTCCCATGGCTCGCCATCACCGGCGCAGTCACGCCGTTTGTCGGGCTTTTCGGCACCGTCTGGGGCATCATCGACGCCTTCCACGGGCTGGGCACTGCCGGCGCCGCCACCCTGCGCGCGGTTGCGCCCGGCATCTCGGAGGCCTTGATTACTACTGCTGCCGGACTCGCGGCCGCCATTCCCGCGGTAATCGCCTACAACCTGATCGGCGGCTCCATCCGTGATTTCGCCGCGCGCGGCGATGACTTCGCGCTGGAGATGCTGAACGCGGTGGAACGCCAGCAGCCACAAGCCCGCGCGGCGGAAGCTCCGGAGGCGCGGCGCTGATGGCCTTCACTACTGCCAACGGACGCACCCAGACTTCGCTTTCCGACATCAACATCACCCCCTTAGTGGACGTGGTGCTGGTGCTGCTAATCATCTTCATGGTCACCGCTCCGGTGCTGCAGTCCGGCATTGAGGTCAACGTGCCCAGGACGCGCACCGTGAAAGAAATTACCGAGGAGCGACTGGTTATCAGCATCGACAAGAAACAGCGCGTCTTCCTCGGCAACGATCCCATCAACATCAACGAAATTGCCGACAAACTGCATCAAAAGATAAGGGACCCGCAGCACCAGTCCATCTTCGTGCGCGCCGATGAAGACGTCCCCTTTGGCGCCTTCGCGACCGTGATGGACGCGGTGAAGCGATCGGGCATCAGCAACGTGAGCATCGTGACCCAACCGCTCGAAACGCATGGCAGCCAACGCTGAGATTTTTCTCGAGCACGGTGAGTGGGGCAAGCCTCTGGCTTGGTCGGTGGGGCTGCATGTCGCGCTGACCGGGTTGATTGTCCTGTACGCCGTGGTGGCTCCGGGCCGTGGTACCGGAATCTGGGGAGCGGGCGGCGGCGGGGATGCCATCGGCGTCAGCCTGGTCAGCACGGTTCCTCTGCCCGCCAGCCCGGTGCAGACGCAGAACGTGCTGGCCAACGAGTCCAAGGGCCTTTCTCAATCGTTACCCAAGGTGGAAGAAAAAGAGCCGGAAGCGATTCCCCTCGCGGATAAGACCTCGAAGAAGAAACCGAAGAAGGAGACCAGCGCCAGCAAGCAGAAGCCGCAGCCGGAGCCGGTCGAGGAAGCCAGCAATGTGGTCCCCTTCGGGCAGGGTGGCCCGGTCAGCGGGCCCTATGGCATGTTTAACGCGGGGGGAGCCAAAGGCGGGTTCGGGTTCACTGGCGGAGGCGGCGACTTCGGCAGTCGTTACGCGTGGTACGTGCGCGTGGTGCAGCAGAAAGTCTCTGAAAACTGGCTGAAATATGAAGTGGACCCGCGCATCACCGACGCCCGGCGCGTTTACGTCACCTTTGATGTGGTGCGCGATGGGCATCCGACGAATGTCCAAATCGAACAGTCCAGCGGTGTGCCCTCGCTGGATCAGTCGGCCGTCCGGGCCATCCAGCGTATTGACACGTTTGGTCCGCTGCCGGGAGATTATTCTGGCAACAAGGTTTCGGTCGAGTTCTGGTTCGATTACAAGAGATAGCTACGCGCTTTCAGGGGTTTCACAAGGAAATGGCACTATTATGAAGTGGTTCTCAGCCTTGTTTCTGCTCTTCCTCCTGCTGGCGCCGACCTTCGGCCAACAGGACTGGATTCGAACGGGTACTGGCCTGGGTGTGGAGAAGGTCCGCCTGGCCGTCCCTGACTTCAAGCCTTCCAACCAAGACCCCAGGAACGCTGACCTGCTCAAAGTCTTTAACGACACCCTCTGGAATGACCTCGACAACGCGGGCATCTTCGACATGGTGTCGAAGAGCTTCATGCCGACGGACACCCCAGCCAATCCCTCCGACGTGAGGTTTGACGCTTGGAACACAGCTCCAGTCAACGCCTCCATGCTGGCCTTCGGGAATTTGGGTACTTCCGGGAACGCTCTTACGGTGCAGGGCTGGCTCTATGACGTCAAGAACGTCACCTCGCCGCAGGTGCTGGGTAAGCAGTACCAGGATGCGGCCACGGCCGACGCTGCCCGCATCACCGCCCACAAGTTCGCGGACGAGATCATTTTCCGGCTGGGCGGAGGCATCCCGGGGGTGGCCGAGAGTTCGATCTATTTCGTCAGCAGCCGCAGCGGACACAAGGAAATCTGGGCCATGGATTACGACGGGGCCAACCAGCGGCAACTGACGCATCTCGGTTCCATTTCCCTGTCGCCGCGGATCTCGCCGGACGGCTCGCGCCTCGCCTTTAGCTCTCTCGCCAAGGGCGGCTGGGATATCCTGATGTATTCGTTGGATCTGAACCGCCTGGTCAGTTTCCCCAGGTTTGGCGGCACCAACCTCTCCCCGGCATGGTCTCCTGACGGCACTAGGCTGGCTTTCTCATCCTCGCGTACCGGTGATTCCGAGATTTATGTGACGGACTCTTCCGGCGGAAATCTGAAGCGCCTGACCGCGTTCAAAGGCCCCGATGTTTCGCCGGTCTGGAACCGCAAGACCGGGTCACAAATCTCCTGGGTCAGCGGCCGGACCGGACTGCCCCAGATCTATACCATGGAGGCCGATGGCACCAACGACCAGCGCATGACCGACGAGGGCTATGCGGTCTCCCCCTCCTGGTCCCCAAATGGGCAATTTCTGGTTTTCTCCTGGATTCGGCACTATGGCCCGGGGGCTCCGGGGGCGCAAGATATATACATCATGGATATCGCCAGCAAGCAGTGGGTACAGTTGACCCACGATGGCGGCCGCAATGATTTTCCTTGCTGGTCGCCTGACGGACGGCACATTATTTTTCAATCCAGCCGCTCCGGTGGCGAGCAAATCTGGACTATGCTGGCCGATGGCTCCAATCAGAAGCAGTTGACTTTCACCGGCAGCAATACTCAACCGAACTGGAGTTGGAAGTAGGATCACACTTATGTTTGACGTGTCTTTCATTCAATCCGGTCCGCAAAAGGCGGAGAAGTTGACCCGCCCCTGCTGGACTCGAACTGCGCGCCGGCAACCAGGGCGCGCTTATGCACGGAGGAGAAGGTGAAGCAGCAAAGACTGAAGTGGATTACGCTCATATTCGCTTTGGGCGCCATCATGATGCTGGGCGCCTGTAAGAAAAAAGTGGCGCCCCCACCCCCACCACCGCCACCGCCACCGGCCGCGCCCACAGCCTCGCTGACCGCGAGCCCGGACACGATCCAGAAGGGTCAGTCCACTACCCTGACCTGGCAGACCAGCAATGCCACCGACGTCAGCATTGACGGCATCGGTGCCGTGCAGGCCATCGGTTCCCAACAGGTCACTCCGGCGGATTCGACCACCTATCACTTGACCGCCAAGGGACCTGGGGGAACGCAGGATGCCACGGCACGGGTCACGGTGACCGCGCCTCCTCCGCCACCCCCACCGCCGCCCTCGGCCACTGAGGAGGAGTTGTTCGCGCGGAACGTCAAGGACATCTACTTCGACTACGACAAGTACGATATTCGGGGGGACCAGCAATCCGCGTTGCAGGGGGATATTGATTTCCTCAGGCAGCATCCCAACATCAGCTTCACGATCGAGGGACACTGCGACGAGCGTGGTTCTACCGAATACAATCTCGCCTTGGGTGACAACCGCGCCAACAGTGTGAAGAGCGCGCTGGTGCAAGGTGGCGTCAGCGCCGGCAACATCAAGACGATCAGTTACGGCAAGGAAAAGCCGCTCTGCACTGAGTCCAACGAACAGTGCTGGCAGACGAACCGGCGCGGCCACTTCGTGTACGGGAAGTAGCATTTGGTAGCGCCGGCATCCCCCCAAGCAGGGGACGTCGGCGCTCCGGTTGCCTCTTGGACGGCTCCAAGACAAGTCTGTCTGGAACGCGCTATTCTGCAAGTAGACCGGCGCGGCCTTGCCGCTGGGCGTGCCACAAATCTTGACTCTGGCTTGGAACAAGTTATGAAAATGCAACGATATCTGATCATTCTTGTGGTGGTTGTGCTGGGTTTGGCCCTTACCCCAGCATGGGGCGTGAGCAAAGAAATCGTCCAGTTGCAGACTCAGGTGCAGGCGCTGCAGGACCAGATGGCGCAGATGAAGCAGTCCTTTGACGAGCGCATGGGGGTCATGCAGCACCTGATCGAGCAGAGCACAGACAACGCCAACAAAGTCTCAAACTCGATCACCAACCTGCAGAACGCCTTGCAGAAGCAACAGGGAGACCAAGGCGCCCACCTGGACCAACTCTCCGGCCAGATCCAGGCCCTCAACGATACGCTCGACGAATTAAAGGCTCGCCTGGCTAAGGTCAGCAAGCAACTGGAGGATTTGCAGTCCGCCCAGCAGACCCTGGCCGCGCAGCAGGCGCAGCAACAGGCCCAGGCCCAGGCGCCCCCGCCCGACGTGCTCTATAACAACGCCTTGCGGGATTTCAACGCCGGCAAGAATGATCTTGCCACCCAGGAGTTCAACGACTACATCAAGTTCTATCCCAACACTGACCTGGCTGGAAATTCGTACTTCTACTTGGCGGACATCGAGTACCGGCAGGGCAACTTTCAGCAGGCCGTCAAAGACTACGACCAGGTAATCCAGAACTTTCCCACTGGCAACAAGGCGCCGTCGGCTCAGTTAAAGAAGGGTTTCGCCCTGCTCGAACTCGGGCAGACCGACGACGGCGTGTCCGAACTCCGCCACGTCATCCAGCGCTATCCCCGGTCCAACGAGGCGCTGCAGGCCAAGGAACGCCTGCGCAAGATGGGAGTGTCGACGACGGGGACTACAGCGAAGAAAACGCCGCAGTAGAAGCTATTTTCAATTGCCGATTGCCAATCTGAACTGTGCGTTTTTCAATCGGCAATTGGCAATTGAAAACGGGCAATCCTCAAGGCTTCCCTTCATCCAACTTCAGAGTTCTCAGGCTGTACTTGATCTCCATGGTCACTTCCTTCACCCGCATGCCTTCCTGCACCATCAGCTTGCAGGAGATGGCTGTCCGGGCGGGAGTGCCATCGCCCAGGTCGTAGCTCACGCGGCAGTACTGGCAGTCCTCGTTCCAGCAAAACCGCCCGTAGGACACCGCCTCGGGCGCCAGATACTGGAAACAACGCAGCAATGTGTTGTTCTCAGGGACCTCAAATTCCCTGCCCAGAATGGTGACCTTGACCAGGCGGGTGAAAGGCCGGAACAACGTGGATGGAGCAGTCATCCTGGAAGCATTCTAGGTTAGCTTCCGATACGCAGAAAAAACGAAGGTGGTTGTACGACGGGGAGACGCTCGCACAACCACCTTTCCAATGTCGCAGCCGGAATGGATTCATCCCGCTCTCGCGACCAAGATCTATTACTCACCGCATCACCGCGGAACGACTAAGCCGCTCCATGCCGCCGGTGATGCCGGCGCGCCCGGCGCCGGTGGTGCCGCCGCCGCTCGCGGCGCTCTCGCCGCTCCATCGCCCGGCTCTCGCTCCGCTCCGCGGCACTGGCGCCTGGGGCTGCTGGACTCGGGGTTGCCGCCGGCCCTCCCGTCTGCGCCCACAAACTCATCCCGAACAGCAGCACGCTACCCAGAATCAGCATTACTCGTTTCATTCCACACTCCTTGGCCTTCCCTGCTTATACCGATCATAAACACCTTTCCCGGGGCGAAGTTTCGTCGTAGGCTAGCCTATGTAGGCAACCTTGATTCCTCGGCCTACGGGAGCATTCATCTATGACCGATCACAAGGACCAGGACCGTTTGAAAGGGGCGTTAGAGAAGGAAGATCCTACGCAAACCGACAACACATCCATGCAGGGCCAACTCGGACATCGCGACCAAGACCCCATGCTGAAAGCCGCTGACACGGACTTCCCCGAGCCCGGGGAAAATCCGGAGCACACGGGGGAGCCGGAGAAGGTAGAGGAACAAAGTGTAGAGGAAGTGACCTAGAAACCTGTCAACCCTCCAACAGGACTTGCGGGTGCTTCTGCGCGATAGCTAGTAGCTTCAGGGCAGCGTGCCGTGGCTGCCGCACTCCCTGTTCCCAGCTCTCTACCGTGTTCGGACTTACATTGATCAGCTTTGCGAACTTTGCCTGGCTGGCGTGCAACGAGAGCCTGATCCGTCTGATTTCCGCCGGTCTTATCCTCCGGGCAGGGGTGGGAATTTCAGTCGTGCGCAGATCAATCGCTTCGCCGCGCTCATAACGCCGGGAATCCCTCAAAGCCGCTTTCAGTTCCTCAAATACTTTGCGCTTCGCCATGTTTCTCCTAAACCACCTGCTTGATCGCCTCGACAATCTTTCTCAGCGCCTTCCGTTCATCCCAGGAAAGGTCTTCCTGTTCATCCTTGTCGAGCAGCAACAACAGATGGATGTGCTGTTTCCGCACAAGGTAAAGAAAGAAGTATCGATAGCCTCCACGCTTTCCCTTGCCCCTAGCGGGATTAGAGGTTCGTGCTTTCCGTATGCCACCCAACCCCTGCAACAGGTTTCTCCGTTCCGGGCTTTTCAGAAGGTCAGCCTGAATCCGTTCCAGGACTTCGTGGGCCTTGCCTCCTGCCAGATCCTCTAACCTCTTGGTAAACGAGCGCGATTCAATGAATACCACATAGTGGTATATACCACTATGTGGGGGCCATCGTCAAGAGGCATTGTTCACCTGGGGCTAGCGGGCACACCAGGAGAGAACGGACCTACTCGAACCGGGAGAAGGAAAGGCCGTCTCCCGAGGGACCGCGAAAGCAAACTGGGAACTGCTTTCCTACCGCAACTCCTCCATGGCTTTCTCCAGAACTTCCCTGCCCGGACGCACTACCGAATCCGGCAAGGTTGCCAGCGGCTCATCGGTGATGTTGAGCATCTCGATGAAGTTTGGCGCCTGAGTGTTGACGTAAAACACTCCAGTCAGGACTTCGTTCTTGTCGTGCGCCTCCCCGAGCCGCTTGATCGCATTGATCTTGTCGGTGGGATCATAGTCCTCTTCCAGCTTGCGCAGGCGCAGGTGGGAGCCGTCGTGCATGGTGACCTCAAGCGTGGCGCCCGGGTCGTACTCCACGTTGATCTCCTCGAACGCCGGCACAAAAGTAATGTCCTGCAGGGGCTCTTCGTGGTCCTTCATGTACTTGTACGACTTGGTCGAGCCCTCGTGATCGTTGAAGGTCACACAGGGGGAAACTACGTCGAGCATCACCGTGCCGTGGTGCGCAATCGCAGCTTTCAACATGCTGTGCAACTGCTTCTTGTCACCTGAGAACGAGCGCCCTACGAACGTCGCTCCCAGGCTGATGGCCAGCGCGCAGGTGTCAATCGGTGGGAGATCGTTGATCACCCCGGTCTTCAGCTTCGAACCCAAATCCGCCGTCGCTGAGAATTGCCCTTTGGTCAGGCCATAAACACCGTTGTCTTCGATGATGTAGATGATGGGCAGATTACGCCGCATCAGGTGAACGAACTGGCCGATCCCGATGGATGCGGTGTCGCCGTCCCCGCTAACGCCCAGCGCGATCAGCCTGCGGTTGGCCAGGACCGCCCCGGTGGCCACCGACGGCATGCGCCCGTGCACCGCGTTGAAGCTGTGCGAGCGGCTCATGAAATACGCCGGGCTCTTGGAGGAGCACCCGATGCCGCTGGGCTTGATCACCCGCTCGGGCGGAACGCCCATCTCGTACATGGCGTCAATGATGCGCTCGGAGATGGCATTGTGGCCGCAACCAGCGCAGAGTGTGGTCTTGCCGCCGCGGTAATCAAGCACAGTCAGGCCGATGCGGTTGGTCTTGGGTGGCGGCGTGCTGGTCGGTGTGGTCGCCATCTTACTTCCCCTCCATGCTTATGAGTTCGTCGGTCACCGAGCGGGCGTCGAGCGGGAGCCCGTGGATATGCGCGATGCTGCGCAGCCGCATCACCAGTTCCGGCCTCACGTCCAGCTTGAGCAGGCTCTGCATCTGCGCGTCGCGGTTCTGCTCCACCACGTAAACCCGGTCGTGCTGTTCGATGAATTCGTGCACTTCGCGGGTGAAGGGGTAGGCCCGGATACGCAGATAATCAGCCTCGATGTTGTACTCCTTGCGCAATTGGTCGCGGGATTCCAGGATCGCCCAATGCGATGTGCCGTAAGCGATGATCCCCACCTTGGTCTTGCCGTTACTCATCAACTCCGGCCGGGGCACGAACGAACGCGCCGTCTCGAACTTGCGGTTGATGCGCTCCATGTTGTGTTCGAAATCGTCGGGCCGCTCGCTGTATTGCGACTTCTCATTGTGTCCGGTGCCGCGGGTGAAGTACGCCGCCGCCGGATGGTCGGTGCCCGGCAGCGTACGGTAACCCACGCCATCGCCGTCCACGTCTTTGTAGCGGGCAAACCCGCCCATCCGCTCCAGATCTTCCTTGCTCAGCACCTTGCCGCGTTTGATCGGCTCCGTCGGATACTCGAACGGGTCCGACATCCAGTTGTTCATGCCCAGATCCAGGTCCGCCATGACAAAGACGAGCGTCTGGAATTGCTCCGCCAGGTTAAAGGCATCCTGTGCCATGCTGAAGCACTCGGCCACGGAATTCGGAATCAGCAGGATGTGCTTGGTGTCGCCGTGCGACAGGAATGCGGTCGAGAGAATATCCCCCTGCGAGGTGCGGGTGGGCAGCCCGGTCGAAGGTCCTACGCGCTGGATGTCCCAGATCACTCCGGGAACTTCGGCGTAATAAGCCAGACCGGCGAACTCCGACATCAGCGAGATGCCGGGACCGGCGGTAGCCGTCATGCTGCGCGCACCAGCCCAGCCGGCGCCAACGACCATGCCGATCGCCGCCAGTTCATCTTCTGCTTGCACGACGGCAAAGGTCGCTTTGCCGTCCGGGCCGATGCGGTGCTCCTTCAGGTAGTCAATCAAGGTCTCGACCAGCGACGACGAGGGCGTAATCGGATACCACGTCACTACCGTCACGCCGGCGAACATGCAGCCCAGGGCCGCAGCCGAGTTGCCGTCGATGATGATCTTGCCCCGGGTCTTGTCCATGCGCTGGATGAGATATGGATCCTGCTTGGTCAGGCTGGCCGCGGCGTAATCGAAGCCGGCCTGCACCGCTGCCATGTTGAGATTGGCCGCTTTCACCTTCTTGGCAAACTGTCTGCGGATGGCCTTCTCCACTTCCGCCATGTCAATTTCCAGCAGCCGGGCCACTACTCCCACGTAAATCATGTTGCGCACCAGCTTGCGCAGCTTGGCTTCGGGACAGACCGGGGCCACCAGTTTGTCGTACGGAACGGAATAGAAAATGAGATCGTTACGCAGCTTGCTGAGGTTCAGCGGCTCGTCGTAGAGCACGGCGGCGCCCGGGTCCAGCGACATGACATCTTCCTGCGCGGTCTCCGGATTCATCGCAACCAGGAAGTCAATTTCCTTCTTGCGTGCGATGTACCCATCCTTGTTGGCGCGAATGGTGTACCAGGTCGGCAGGCCTGCAATGTTGGAGGGGAACAGGTTCTTGCCCGAAACCGGCACCCCCATCTGAAAGATGCTGCGTAAAAGTACGGTATTGGAACTCTGCGAGCCGCTGCCGTTCACCGTCGCCACCTGCAGACTCATATTATTGACGACGCGCTTGGGCTGCACCCCTCCCGTAGCTTGGTGGGGCGCTACATCGGTTGTGGCCATCCCTCTTCCTTCCTTTGATAGAGGCGGGTCCCGGCCCGCCGGATGCTGTGGAGTGGTCGTGCGAAACTCTTTATTATACGGCAGGGAAAGTGGTTGCGAACAGGCGCGTTCCGCCCTTCCCGCCGGGGAACCAGCCTGGCTAACTAGGGTTCGACGCGCAGGAACTGCGCCATGTGACGGAACTTGTTATATCGTGAGGCGACCAATTCGCTGGCCGGGAGCTTACGCAGTTCGGCAAAGTGCTTGCTCAGGGCTGCGTCCAGCAAGGCCGCAGCCGCTTCGTGGTCCACGTGGGCGCCGCCCTCGGGCTCGGGCACGATGTCGTCAATGCAGCCCAGTTCGCTGAGGTCGGTGGCGGTGATGCGCAGCGCCTGGGCTGCCAGTTCCTTCTTGGTGGCGTCGCGCCACATGATGGAAGCGCAGCCCTCGGGCGAGATCACCGAGTAGATCGCATTTTCCATCATCAGCACGCGGTCAGCGACCGCGATGGCCAGCGCGCCTCCGCTGCCCCCTTCGCCGGTGATGGCCGTAATAATAGGAACTCGCAGCCGCGCCATTTCCCGCAGGTTGCGCGCGATGGCCTCCGCCTGGCCCCGTTCCTCCGCTCCCACCCCGGGGTTGGCTCCAGTCACGTCCACGAAGGTAAAGATGGGCCGAGAAAACTTCTCTGCGATCTTCATCACGCGCAACGCTTTGCGGTAGCCCTCGGGATTGGGCAAGCCGAAGTTGCGATAGACTTTTTGCTTCATGTCCCGCTCTTTTTGCGTGCCCAGCACCACCACTTCTTCGCCGTGAAACCGCGCTATGCCGCACACCATGGCGGGATCATCCCCGAAGCTGCGGTCTCCGTGAACCTCGCTCCAATCGGTGAAAATGCGCTCGACATAATCGAGTGTGTGGGGACGCTGCGGGTGGCGCGCCAGCTCGGTCTTCTCCCAGGCCCCGAGGTGGGCGGACACCTGTTGGCGCAAAGCATGAACGCGAGCATGCAGATCCTCGATCTGGTGGCGGGTACCTTCGTCGGGGGTCACCGCTTCCAGCCTGGCGATCTGTTGCTCGATTCTCTCCAGCTCCTGCTGCGCCCTCAGTCCAGATTCCATCGTGCTGTTGTCACCGTTCCGGGCGGACCATCGGGTTTCGACCATAGACAGGAGGAACTCAGCGCTCGCCACCACCAGCTTGGCATTGGCCACGGCCGGTGCGGCCGCTGCCTGCGCGCTGGAACGCCTGTGAGTGGAAGGTCTCATCCGCCGCACATTTCAATCAATGATTCGCACCGCGCCGCGGCCGCAGAGCTCTTCCACGCGCGCGATGAAGTTGCGGTCCGGGTGTACATTATAGCCTTCCGCTTCCATCACCACCATGAAATCGCCCTGGCGTTCCACGTCGAACAACACTTTAGCTTCGCCCTTGCGCTCCACAAACAGGCTGTGCAGCGCGTCCACGGTAGAGTCGGCTGCGGCTTCCAGCGGAATGCGGATGCGTAGCGAGCGCGGCAACGGGACCTTGGCGTCCTCCAGCGGAAGGATGTCGTTCACTGTCAGCTTGGGGTTGGCGCCTTCTTCCAGCCGAACTCCGCCGCGCACCAGCACCGGCACTTCCAGCTTCACCTTCTCTTGCAGCTTGCGGTAGGCGTCAGGAAAGACCAGCATGTCCACCGAGCCCGTCATGTCTTCCAGCGTGGCTTGCGCGTAGAAGTCGCCTTTCTTGGACTTCAGGACGCGCAGGTTGGTGATGATTCCCGCCGTGGTGATGCTTTCATCTTTGCCGGTCGAAGACTTCAGAGCTGCGATCTCTTCCGTGCTCAACGCGCGCAAATCTTCCAGTTTATCTTTGTATTTTTCCAGCGGATGTCCGGTGATGAAGAAGCCGAGGATTTCTTTCTCGTGGGCCAACCTCTGGTGCTCATCCCAGTCGGGAACTTCTGGCAGCTTGTCATTGTTGTCCGAAACCTCTTGCTCCGCGAACACTCCGAATAGTCCGTGCTGGCCGGACTCGGCGTCGCGCTGGGTTTTCTGGGCGCGCTCGATCGCCTTATCCAGGACCGCCATGAGCTGGGCCCGGCGCCCCAGCGAGTCCATGGCCCCGCTCTTGATCAGTGACTCCAGCACGCGCTTGTTGAGCAGGCGCAGGTCCACCGTCTCGCAGAATTCGAAAATCGAGCGATAGCGTGCTTGCTTCTTCCGCCCGGCCACGATGGATTCGATGGCGTTGTGGCCCACATTCTTGACCGCCGCCAGCCCGAAGCGGATGGCCGCCCCATGCGGGGTAAAGTTGGCATCGCTTACGTTGATGTCCGGGGGTTCGACGGCAATTCCCATCTCCCGGCATTCGTTGATGTACTTCACCACGTCATCGGTGTTGCCGGTCACTGAAGTCAGCAGCGCCGCCATGAACTCCACCGGATAGTGCGTCTTGAGATAAGCCGTGTGATAGGCCAGCAGCGCGTAGGCAGCCGAGTGGGATTTGTTGAAGCCGTATCCCGCGAACTGAGCCATCAGGTCGAAGATCTTTTCGATTTTCCTCGGAGGGTATCCCCGCTGGTTTGCGCCCGTCACAAAGCGTTCGCGTTGTGCCGCCATTTCGTCAGGTTTCTTTTTCCCCATCGCCCGCCGCAATAGATCGGCATCGCCGAGGGAGTAGCCGGCCAGCCGGTTGGCAATTTGCATCACCTGTTCCTGGTAGACGATGACCCCCATCGTCTCCTGCAGGATCTCCTGCAATTCGGGCAACTCGTACTCGATTCTCTTGCGCCCGTGTTTGCGATCAATGAAGTCGTCGATCATGCCGCCTTGGATCGGCCCCGGACGGTACAGCGCATTCAAGGCCGTCAGGTCTTCAATGGAGTTGGGCTGGTAGCGGCGCAACACATCGCGCATGCCGTGGGATTCAAACTGGAACACTCCCGACGTGAGCCCGCGATGGAAGACCTTTTCGTAAGTCTCGTGGTCCTCGAGCGGGATTCCCTCCAGGGTGATGCGCTCGCCACGGGTCTGCGCGATCAGCTTCAAAGTGTCATCGAGAATGGTCAGCGTCGTCAGGCCAAGGAAGTCCATCTTCAACAGGCCCATCTTCTCGATGGCGACCATGTCGAAAGCGGTGACGATTTCGTCGTTCTTGGTCTTGTGGAGCGGCACCAGCTCGATCAGCGGCCGCGGGGAGATCACCACTCCGGCCGCATGCACGCCGGCGTTGCGCACCAACCCTTCGAGCTTGCGCGCGGTGTCCAGCAGCTGGCGCACCTGCGCGTCGCTCTCGTAGGCCTGCTGCAGCGCGGGAGAATCCTTGATCGCCTGTTCCAGCTTGATGTTGAGCGTGGTGGGCACCATCTTGGCGATGCGGTCCACGTCGCTGTAGGGAATATCCATGGCGCGGCCCACGTCCTTGATCGCCGCCTTGGCGGCCATGGTGCCGAAAGTGATGATCTGCGCCACGTTTTCCCGGCCGTACTTGTGGGTGACGTAGTCAATCACCTCGCCGCGCCGGTTCATGCAGAAATCAATGTCAATGTCGGGCAAGGAGACGCGCTCGGGATTCAGGAAGCGCTCGAAGATCAGCTCGTGCTGCAACGGGTCGAGGTCGGTAATTCCCAGCGAGTAGGAGACCAGCGAGCCCGCCGCCGATCCCCGCCCCGGACCAACCGGGATGTCGTGCTCCCTGGCGTAGCGGATGAAGTCCCAGACAATCAGAAAATACCCGGAAAACTTCATTTGCTGAATGATGGCCAGTTCCCGCGCCAGGCGCTGTTCATATTCCGCGATGCTGTGCTTCAGCCTGTTCTGCGCTTCCAGCGTCTGTAAGACTTCCTTCCGCCGCGCGAATCCCTCGCGGGTGACGTGCTCGAAATAGCTGTCGAGGGTGTAGCCGGCGGGCACGTCAAAATGCGGGAACGGGTTGCTGACCTTCTCCAGGCGCATGTTGCAGCGTTCGGCGATGTCCAGGGTACGCGCCAGGACTTCAGGCGAATCCTTGAAGACGCGGTACATCTCGTCATGGCTCTTGACGTAGAAGTCCGTGCCCTGGAACTTCATACGGTTGGCGTCCTGGATGGACTTGCCGGTCTGAATGCACACCATCACATCCTGGGCGTGGGCGTCGTCTTCGCAGAGATAGTGGCTGTCGTTGGTAGCGACCAGCGGCAGGCCGAGATCTTTTTCCAGCCGGAACAGCGCCGGATGGATGCGGTGCTCCATCTCCAGTCCCTGGTCCTGAATCTCGAGATAGAAGTTCTCTTTGCCAAAAATGTCACGGTAAGTCGCAGCCGCCTCGCGCGCCGCCTCGTACTTGTCATCCGTCAGGCGCTCGGCCACTTCCCCTTTCAAGCAGCCGGACAGCCCAATCAATCCCTTTGCATGCTCGGCCAGAAATCTCTTGCTGACCCGCGGCTTGTAGTAGAAGCCGTGCAGAGAAGCCTCGGAGGTGATCTTCGCCAGGTTGCGATAGCCTTCTTCGTTCTCCGCCAGCACCAGCAGGTGGTTGTAGGTGTCTCCCTCGGGCGGAGTACGCTCGATGTTGTGGTCTTCCTTCTTGCAGATGTACAACTCGCAACCAACGATGGGCTTCACGCCCACCTTGTGGGCCGCGTTCACGAAGTGCACCGCGCCAAAAATATTGCCGTGGTCGGTCATGGCGACGGCGGGCATGCCCAGCTCTTTGACGCGCTGGACAAGCTTTTCCACGTCGCAGGCGCCATCCAGCATGGAGTAGTCGGTGTGCAGGTGCAGGTGGACGAATTGGGACATTGGGCTCTTTGGTAATTTTACGTTGGCGACATTGTAATGGGGAACGGTGGCGGCGAAGGCGGAGAATTATCCACAGCCGCCAGCTCACTTGTGAATCAAGGTGGTGTGGCTGGCGACGCACTGCCACTGCTCATTCTGGAAGATCCAGGTGTCCGTGAACCGCCCGTGGTGATCGATCGGTTTGCCCTTGTAGGTTCCCTTGGTATGGTAAGTGCCGCTGACCACTGCGGCATTGGGATAGACATCCACCTTCACGTCCTCATTGGCGATCAGGCTGGCCCGAAAGTCCGGATCCTTAATGTCGGCTAAGAATCTGGCCTTGTTCATCACCGTACCGTCGGTGTCGGTGTAGACGAACCGGTCGCCGACCAGGGTGTCGAGGGCCTTGGCGTCGTGGTGCAATTGCGCCTGGTTCCACGCATTCTCCAGGGCAATTAGCTTGCTCTCCTGGGCGGCGGAACCACTCGCCTGGTTTTGGGCGCAGGCCACGGCCACAAACACGGGGAAAAGCAGCAGGCAGAACGAGGCCTTCACGATCCTCCTCCGTCGCGTAAATACAAGGCAATTGTCGCAACGACCGGCCGTCGGGCGTGGCCGTGGTGCAGGCAGACTATCTCTCCTGACCTGGATCAGACCGGAGAAATTATTTCACGGCGTCGTCGGTCTTCTCGGCAGCCTTTTTCGTGGCGTGCCCCACACTCTTCACGCCTTTCTTGATGCCGTGGCCAGTCTTCTTCGCGGCCTGCTCCGTAGCATCTGCAGTCTTATCGGCGGCTTTCTCTGTGCCCTTGGCAGTCTTGTCAGCTGCCTTCTCGGTACCCTTGGCGGTCTTGTCGGCTGCCTTCGCCGTGCCGTGGGAGGTTTTCTTGGCAGCTTTCTCGGTTGTCTTGGCCGTGTCTTTCGCGGCCTTGTCGACGTCCGTCGCGACGCCCTGCGCATACAGCAACGAAACTGAGGTCAGTAACACGGCTGCCAGAATGGTTGCCAGTTTGGATCTCATGGTGTGTTTCCTTTAGTGGATTGGGATGGTCTGGCGAGTATGCAGCATCTCGGACGCGAAGGCAACCGACTCCCGCCTATTTCGGCAGCCGGAATTCCACCCCGCGTTCGTCGTTCAACTGGGCGGTTGCCGGAATATCGAGCTCGGCAACAGCAACTTTCCTTGCGCGCATCTCGTCGAAGATCCACAACGTCGGTCCCACCACCGCATAGTTTTGCACTTCCTGGATGCGCTTGTCGCGGAAGACGAGCACGGTCGAAGTATGGGCGTCGGGCCTCGCCGCCTGCGGCTGGGAAGGAGTCGGTGGCTGCGCTGGACTCGGCGGCGCAAGGGAGCGCGTCTCCACCTGATCCCGCAAGCGTTCCACTTCGTCGCTGAGCCGGCTGACCTCGTCCGCTAATTCACGATTCTGGTCGTAATACGCCCTCGACGAGTCATAGGAGGAGGAAACGTCCCCGTAAGGCGGGTAAGAATAGGCGTAGCCCGGGTAGTAGGCGTAAGACCACCAGGGGAAATTCACAAAGAAGAACCGGCGATGATGAAAGCGGTGGGGAAAGAACGGCTGGCGAAAGCCAGTTGCGAAATGTACGCCCAATCGCGGACCCGGCGCGAAAACCGGGCGACGACTGACCATGATCGGGCCGCGTGCGGCCATTCCGGGCCGGGCAACCCCCACCGAGGGCCGACCAGCTCGCATCTGGGCCCAGGCCGGGGTTACGGCAAAAACCGCCACCAACGCCGCAACTGACAACCGGCGCCGCATACGAAGATTATACCGCCGCTTGCCTCCGACTCACATGCCTATTCACCACAGAGACACAGAGGCACGGAGAAAATAAAGGAAATTGAAAGAGAATTGGTAGCCACGGATGTCGCAAGGCAGTTGTGAGATCGCTTTTGCTTTCTTTCGTTTTCTCTGTGCCTCTGTGTCTCTGTGGTGAGTTCTTAATTCTGGTCGCCGCCACCATGTTTCAAGCGGCAAAGCTTGCAGTAGGTGGGCGGCAGGCTGTTGTCCACGCGGTGCTTGATCGGCTTCAGGGTTTGCAGGTAGGCGAACATGGCTTTCAAGTCATCATCCGTCAGGTTCTTGTACACCTCGAACGGCATTAGCGAACTCAACTGCCGGGCCTTCACATAACCCGTGCGCATCGCCTGCATGAAGAGTTGCTCATCGTAGTAGCTGATTCCGGACGGGTCCGGTGTGAGGTTGGCGCTGGCCGCGATCAGCCCCGATTCTCCGATCGGGAAACCTCCGGCCAGTTCCATGCTGGGCGCAGCCTGCCCTTTCTCCTGCGGGGTGTGGCACTCCCGGCAACTGCCGAGGGTCACCAGGTATTTTCCGTATTTCACCGGATCGTTGCGGTCCGGAGCGGCCACCGCTTCCGTTATCGGCTCGGGCGCGCTGCGCATCAGGTACTTGACCGGGAAAATGATCTCCGTTGCCGGTAGCTCGTGGTGCACCGGAGGCAGCGATCGCAGGTACACCACCACGGACGCCAGGTCCTCGTCCGACATGTTCCTGAAGTTCGGATAAGGCATGAACGGAAACAGGGTCCGTCCGTCATGGCCGATGCCTTCACGGACAGCTCGCGCCAATTGGTCGTCGGTCCAGTTGCCGGCTCCGGTCTGCGGGTCCGGAGTCAGGTTGGGGGCGACAACTCGGCCGGGCAAGCCAGGGATGGGCATGACTTGGCCACTGCCTTCCATGCCGGGCAGCACCGGTCCGCCCCGGATGCTGAAGTCGTGCGGCGCATGGCATCCCGTGGTGCAGCCAGACAGCGTGGTCGCAATGTAGTGACCGCGCTCCAGTCGCTGCGGCGTGGCTTCAAACCGCCGCGCGGTCAGGGGACGCGCCTTGGGGCCCAGGATGGGCCGCCAACCAATGGTCAGGCTGATGCCTACGACCAACAAGACAACCAGAGTCAGCAACGCGTAAAACAGAACTTTCCCGAGTTTTTTCATGTGCTAGTCGCCCCAAGAAGAGAAAGATTGGATCTGTTGACCCCTTGCGCCGTTCGGCCTTTTGGCGGTGCTCCCGAGAACATCCTCGGACTTCGCTCAGGAGACGCCTTGCTCAGGATGTGGGGGCGAGACGCCCCCACGACAGCCGGCGGGACGCCGGCGCTACTTCTTTACCGCCGCTTCTTCCCTTTGGCTTTCTTGCCGGCGGCCTTGGCTGCTTTTTTTGCGGCTTTCTTTGCAGCTTTGTGCTTCTCCGGCTTGTGCTTGGGAGCCGCGACTGCCTCGACTTTGGCCACAGCCTGCGGCGCCGGCACAGCCGCAACTCCCCCCTTGCTCTTCTTCTTGCCGGCAGACTGGGCGGCAATGGCAGCCTGAGCAGCCGCTGCGGCAGCGGCCGCCGCCTTGGCTGCCCGCCCGCGCTTCGCCGGCGGCGGGGGTGGCGGTGGGGGTGGCGGTGGCGCCAGCGGCTTCAAGAATTTCAGGATCTCGGTGCGCGACCGCAGCTTGCCGTCCAGCAGCAACATGAACACGTCTTGCGCGATCTTCGGATACACCGGCAACTGCGGCGTGATGTGCAACTCCGTCATCTCCGCCAAGGGAATCTTCTGCTGCACTTGCCGCCACTTGGTGAAGAAGTTCTTGATCTTCTGCGCCACTGCCTGCTGGCGCGCGGTTACCGCCAGGAACAGCACCATCTCCGGCCTCGCCTCTGACAGCAGCTTCCAGGTCCGCGAAGGGGTCGCCGCTTCCTTGCTGGTGAGCCGCTTGGCCAGGTCCTTGGCGTTGTCCTCCAAGTCGCGCCAGGCCTCCACCAGGTCCTTGCGCGGGATGAGCTTGCGCATGTCGGCGATGTCTTTGTCGCCCAGCCGCGCGGTCAGGAAATACAAAACCGCCGGAGCCGGGTCCGGTGTATAACCCAGCTCGTTCATCTGCTGCCGCGTTTTCAGAAGCTGTCCCAATCCCGCGCTATCCACTTTGGCTGTGCTCCAGTGCGGGCTGAGCACGTTCAACCATTCTTCCTTTTCCAGCACGCGAATGATGTGCAGCGGGTCTTCCTCGTAGGCCAACTGCTCGGTCTCGTAGCCGATCGCCCGGTCGGTGATGTATTCGATGTAGTTGTTCTCTTTCGCCGACGCGAACCGCGCCTGGGTGCGCTCCTCCAGCGGCCAGTGGAAACGCGCCGCGAACCGGCTGGCGCGAATCAGCCGCGATGGGTCTTCCACGAACGCGTAGTTATGCAGCACGCGCAGCAGCTTGGCCTCGATATCCGCCGCGCCATTGAACGGATCCATCAGCAAGCCGCGTGAACCCGGATTCAGCGACAATGCCATGGCGTTCACCGTGAAGTCCCGGCGACGCAAATCCTCAATGATGGTGGCCGACGCGATGATCGGCGGCTTGCCGGTCTTCTCATAGCGCTCGGTCCGCGCCATGCTGATCTCCGAACGCACCTTGCCCGGCAGCACCAGGTACAAAGTCTTCAGGTCGTCGTCCGCGGCCGCAATTGTCGCCCCCGCACGTTCCAGGTCCTTCTGCAGCCTAAGGGGATTGCCCTGCACAGTGAAGTCGAGGTCACGAATGGGAAGGCCGCTGATGATGTCGCGTACTGCGCCCCCGGTCAGGTAGATGTTCATGCCCGCGGCGCGGGCAATATCTTGCACCAGGGTGACGCCCCGCTGTTGGTCGGGCGTCAGCCGTATCTCCATGGTGTAGATGTAATCAGCCATGCCTTGTTTGTGAGTACTTGGCCCGGAGCCGCCGCGACGCCATTTGGTCCGAGATTTCCACAGGGCAAAAGCTTGGCAAATCGACCGCCCCGGCGACTTCCATGTAACCTACTCTATACACTAGGCTTAGACTTTCTATGATGGGTAGCAGCAAGCTACAGAAAATAACACAAGGTTAGCATTTTGGCTACTGTCTGGCAGATGTCGCCTCGGCTTCCCCGGAAAAGTGCGAGAATCTGCTTAAGCCCGGCCGCGGAAACCCGCAGCCAGACGCGGCTTTGACCAGCATGCCCTCGACCCACAAGAAAGTCGTTGTCCGCAAGATGGACCGGGACTCCATCAACGGCTATGTCGCTCCTGCCAACTTTGTCCACGAAGGCAAGCTGGAGCTCTTGAACACCTCCGGCAACGTGGTGGCCATCGAGCTGCGCGATATCAAGGGCGTGTACTTCGTGCGCGAGTTCAGCGACTCCGACGCCGTCAGCCGCAAGACCTTCACCAGCCGCCCCCGTACCGAGGGTCTGTGGGTGCGGCTCAAGTTCAAGGACAATGAAGTGCTTGAAGGCATGATGCCCAATGACCTCAGTCTGACCACGGCCGAGGGCTTTCTGATCAATCCTCCTGATCTCCGCTCCAACACCCAGCGCATCTTCGTGCCGCGCAGCGCACTGGCCTCGCTCACGGTGTTGGCCGTCATCGGAGCCACGCGGCGGCGCCGCAAGGAACTTGCCGCCGATACGCGACAGGTTCCGATGTTTGGGGAATAGCGGTCGCCATACTCGTGTCTCGGGCTTCCATTACAATCAGCCTTTTACTTGAGAACAAGAGATATGAAACTCTCACACATTGCTTCTAGCCTGGGCGCGCGCCTGGAAAACGGCTCGCCCGACACAGAAATTACTGGCGTCGCCGGAATCGAAGAAGCTGGCCCGGGCCAGCTCACCTTCGTCGCCAACCCGAAGTATGCTTCAGCCGCGCGCAGCACCCGCGCTTCGGCTGTCATTGTCGCCGAGGACTTCCCCGCGCCTACCACCGCGGCGCTGCGAAGCAAGAACCCCTACCTCGCCTTTGCGCGCGCCATTGAGCTCTTTTACCAGCCACCGCGCTACGAGGCCTCCGTGCATCCGACGGCCGTGATTCATCCGTCCGCGAAGGTAGGCAAGGGCGCTCACGTTGGCCCCTATGTCGTAATCGACCAAGACGTCGTGATCGGCAGCCGTGCCGTGCTGCTGGCTCATGCCGTGATCTATCGCGGTGCGTGCATCGGCGACAACTTCTTTGCCCACGCGCACTCCGTCGTGCGCGAGCACTGTCGCGTCGGGAACAACGTCATCTTGCAGAACGGCGTGGTCATTGGCGCCGACGGTTTCGGTTTCGCCAAGGACGATGCTGGGCACTGGTACAAGATCGTCCAGTCCGGCCCAACGGTGGTCGAAGACGATGTGGAGGTTCAGGCCAACGCCTGCCTGGACCGCGCTAGCGTGGGCGAAACTCATATCGCCCGCGGCGTCAAGATCGACAACCTGGTCCAGGTCGGGCACGGCTCGCGCGTCGGAGAGGACACGCTACTCTGCGCCCAAGTCGGTTTGGCAGGTTCAACGGAGGTCGGAAAAAATGTGATTCTGGCGGGACAGGTGGGTGTGGCCGGCCACTGCAAGATTGGCGACGGCGTCATTGTCACCGCGCAGAGCGGAACCCACGGCGATATTCCCGCCGGCGCGATGGTCAGCGGTTCTCCCGCCTTTGATCACAAGCTGTGGCTGCGCTGCTCGGCAGCCTTCCCCAAGTTGCCGGAGATTGCGAAAGCGGTGCGGACGAAGGCCCCCAAAGCGTGAACCACAGAGGACACGAAGGTGCACGGAGGAATTCGCTCAGGCCGGAGCGGTTCCTTCTTGTTCCTCCGTGTCCGTTGTGGTGATCTGTTTCCGATATTCTTGCGGTAATCCGCTGTCCATCACTCGTCTCACCCGTTCCATCAGGCATTCCCGGCTTCCGAAATCTTTCGGTTCAATGGGGTCGTGAAAAATCACTTTGACTGTCCCCGGCTTGATCGCGAATCGTCTCTTGGGCATCGCGTCGTGCGTGCCGGCAATGGTGATGGGCACGACCGGCACGCTGCACTCCATGGCCAGGTAAAACGGCCCTTTCTTGAATGGCAGGAGCTTGCCATCGAAGGAGCGCTTGCCTTCGATGTAGATGGTCATATTGATGCCCTTGCGGATGACCTCTGCTGCCGCCCTCACCGCGGCGATTCCAGCGTCACGATTGCCGCGATCCACCGGGACCAGCGAGCCCAGCCGCATCACTTTCCCCAACAGGGGGTAGCTGAACAGTTCCTTCTTGGCCATGACTGAGGTGCGGTGCGGGATCAGCGGGAGCAGCAGCGGCGGATCAATGTTTGACACGTGGTTGGACATGAAGATGTAGCTGCGCGCCGAATCCAGTTTCTCCAGCCCGATGGTTTGCACGCGTACGCCCGCGAGCTGCACGCCCGCCGATGCGCCCCACATGCACACCCGGTAAAGGAAGCTGATGTCCCCGGTGATGAACGTCCAGGGAAAGCAGACCAGTGCCGCCACTGGCAGGGCCACTCCCCAGAACGTCAGCATCACAATGGTGCGGATCACGGGCGCGCAGCTCCTTGCGATTCGCCTCCGAGCCAGGCGTCGCGGTTGGCTTTCTGCTGTGGGGTGATATTGTCCACATCCGCCAGCTCAAACTCAACTTCTTCCCTGCTGCCCAGCTTCCAATGCAGTTCACGCTGGCCCCGGCGGCCGCGTACCCGAACACGGAGCGTGTCCCCTGGTCGCAGCGGCGCCAACCACCGCTCGAAGTCTGGACCGGCATTATGGCCGTTGATTTCCACGATGACGTCTTCCACCGCCAGCCCCGCGCGTTCGGCCTCGCTGTTTGGCACAACCCAGGCCACTGTGGGCACTGCCCCATGATTGGCGGAGGCGCCAAATCCCAGGTCGGCGACTGGCACTGGCCGCCGCACCAGGCGCAGACCGACACTCTTGAAAACACCGTCCCAGGAAATTTCCTCCGTGCCCGCCACGTACTCTTGGAAGAACCAACCCAAGTCGGTATGTCCGACCGCCTCCGCGGCCTGGCGCACTCCCTCGGAGTCGGGAAAGAATCGCCCTTGCTGCGCATAGTTCTGGTTCATCCAATGAAACACGTCGCGCAGCGAGGCTGAGCCCTTGCTGGCATCGCGCAGCGCCAAGTCGAGCATCACCCCCAGCAGTTCGCCCTTGTTGTAGTAGGAAATGCTGCGCTCGGGCACGCGATAGTACGGATATTTCTCCAGCCACGCATCCAGACTCGATTCCTCTGCCGATTGCGTCCGGTGAGCCGGACGTCCCTCGAGCGTGGCAATCTGATCTGCCAGGCGCTCCAGGTAACGGCGCTGATCAATCAACCCCGACCGCAGCAGGATGTAGTCCTGCACCGTGCTGGTCACGCCCTCACTGAACCAAAGCGCCCGGGTGTAGTTCTCCTTCGTGTAGTCCACCGGCTCGAGCGACTGCGGCCGGATGCGCTTCACGTTCCACAGATGGAAGAATTCGTGTGCGTTCACCTCCGGCAGCGCCTCTGGATTGCTGGCGAGGACCTGTGCCTCAACATCGATGGCCGTCGAATTGGCATGCTCCATGCCTCCGCCTCTCGCACCGTGCGGAAAATGGTACACAAACAGATACGTGCTAAACGGACGATCGTCCATCCAAGTGGTAGCTGCGCTCACAATCCGACGCACCATGGGCACGATCTTCCGCATGTCGTAGTCGGTGGGATCGGCATCCACCACCACACGGTAGTGCCCGCCGCCTTCGTCGAAGTCCGCTTCCTGGAAGACGCTGACTTCCACCGGTGCATCCACCAGCCGGTCGTAATTCTCCGCCGCAAAACACGTAGGGGCAGGTGTCCTCACCTGCCCAGGCGCCGCGAAGTTTGAGGCGACAGCTTCCGGCCCAGCACAAGCCGCGAACGAGGTCGCATACTTCCAGCCGGAGGGAGCGTCTGCAAAACTTACTTGCATCGGTGAAGCGCGCGCGTCCACGGGATACATCAGAATCTCTGCCAGATTGAAGAACGCGTGCTGCGGGTTCAACTGCGCGCCATAGGGCCCGGGCAAGTCGGCCATGATTTCGTACTCAATTTTCGCGCCGTTTTCCGCGCCGCTGATGCGCCAGCGACTCTTGTCCACCTTGAGCACGGTTAGCGGCCGCCCAGAGCTGCTCTTGGCTCGTACCCAGTTCACGTATTGCGAAAAATCGCGGACTTGATAAAGAGCGTTCCACACCGGCAGTTGCAGTTCGCGCTCCGCTGCACCGGCCGGGATGTCCATCGTGATGTGAACCAGGTGCGCCGCCGAATCCGCCAGAGAAACTCTGTAGTGAACTGCGGCAGGTTGTAAGGCGTTCTCAGAAATCTGCGCGTGGGCGCCAACTGCACCGAGCGCAACCAGCATCGCGACCGCAAGGTGGAATCCTTTTCGCTGGATCACGCTTGGGCGGGCGCCTCCGCCGGATGGTTGCTGCTGCCGGCGAGCGATTGCAGGCGTTGCGGCAGCTTTTCGTAGATTCCCCCGAAGCCGCCGTTCGACAGAATCGCCACCACATCGCCCGGGCGCATTTCGGGCGCTACAAGTTGCACGATGCCATCCACCTCGGGGACGATACGTGCCCGCCGCCCGTGCTTCTGCACCTGCGCCGCCATCGCCGCCAGGTCCAGCCGCTCCGCTGGCGGAATCGCATCCGACTTGAACACATTCGCAACCACTACTTCATCGGCCAGCGACAGGCTCTGCGCCAACTCATTTTGCAGCACATTGCGGCGCAGCGTGTTCGAGCGTGGCTCCAGAATCGCCCAAATCCGCGCCCCCGGGAAACGCGAACGCAACGCGGTCAGCGTGCCAGCAATTGCGGTGGGATGATGCGCGAAGTCATCAATGATCGTGATCCCATTTACCTGCGCCCGCACTTCCAGGCGCCGCTTAACGCTCTTGAAGGTCTTTAGCGCGGCGGCAATTTCTTCTTTCGAGATTTCGTAATGGGCCGCGATTGCCGCCGCTGCCGTCGCGTTCCACACGTTGTACTCGCCCCCGAGCGCAAACTCGAAGTCAGCCCATGGCTCGCCCATCCGTAGCACCGTCCACGTCGTGCGTGCCGGCTCCAGGCGCACGTTCGCCACCCGCCATTCTGACTTTGCCGCCGCCCCGTACCGTTCCACCGGGCAGAACGCCCGCGCCAGGCAACGCTCCAAGCTCTCGCCCGTGTCAAAAGCCGCAATCCGCCCACGCTGAGGAACCAGGTTCACCAGCCGCTTAAATGCGGTCTCCACCGCCTCCAGATCCTTGTAGATGTCCGCGTGGTCGAACTCCACCGAGGTCAGAATGGCGGCGTCCGGAAAGTAATGGAGGAACTTCGGCCCTTTGTCGAAGAACGCCGTGTCGTACTCGTCCCCTTCCAGGATGAAATGTTTTCCCTGCCCCAGGCGAAAACTGCTGCCGAAATTTTCCGCGATCCCGCCAATCAAGAACGAAGGCTGTTGCCCAGCAGTATGAAAGATCCACGCCAGCATCGAAGTCGTGGTCGTCTTACCGTGGGTTCCCGCCACCACCAGCACTTCTTTGCCGCGGAGGAATTCGTCGTGCAGGATCTGCGGGAGCGAGCAAAACGGAATCCGCTGGTCGAGGACGCACTCCAGTTCCACGTTGCCGCGCGAGATGGCATTCCCCACCACCACCAGGTCGGGACGGGGGTTCAGATTCTTGGCATCGAAGGGCTGCGCAACCGGAATACCCAGCGACAGCAGGAACTCCGACATGGGCGGGTACGCCGCGGCATCCGATCCCGTGACACGAAAGCCGCGCTGCTGCAACATCCCTGCCAGGGATGCCATGGCGGTGCCGCAAATCCCGATCAGGTGAATGTGTTTCTTGTCGCTCATTTCTTCGACATCCGAGAAGCCGCAGAGAGAAGCAAAACAGGCACCTCAGCGGCTGAAAGCCGTACTTGATTTCAACGCAATTATCGCAGCGCTGAAGCGCTGCGCCACCCAAAATCAGAGCTCTTCGGACAACCTATGGAGTTCTCGGGGCAGCCTGTGTGGTTGCCGCTTCCAGAATCTTCAGGCTCATTTCCTTGCTGCCCACACCTAGGGCGGCGCGCACTCCCAGCGGCAGAGTGATATTGCGCCGCGAAACGTGTCCCGAGCGCAGCCCATAAGCCACCGGGACTCCCAGGTCGCCGACCACGCGCATTACTACTTCTTCCAGCGTGTACCCCTGACCCTTCGTCTGCACGCAGTCCAGCATCTCGCCAAAGATGATCCCCTTCACCCCTGCCAGTTTCCCCGCCAGCTTCAATTGCATGAGCATGCGGTCAATCTGGTATGGCTTGGCCCCGACGTCTTCCAGGAACAGAATCGTGCCCGCGGTACGAATGTCATGCGGCGTGCCCAACGATGCCACCAGCATGGACAGGCACCCGCCATACAGGTTCCCTTCCGCATGGCCTTCCACCAGCGGCTTCACGCCCGAGTCCGGACCCAAGTCGATCGCCCACTCCGTGAGCCCCGTCAGCGCGGCTTCCCAGGAGGCGAGTTCCACTCCGTCGGGGTGGGCAAAATCTTTGGTGACCATCGGGCCGTGGAAGGTCACGAATCCCGCCGAGTCCAGAAAGCAGGTCAGCAGTGTGGTGATGTCGCTGTAGCCGACAAAAATCTTCGGGTGCATCACGATCTTCTGCGGATCCAGCTTCCCCAGAAGATAATTCGCCCCGTACCCGCCGCGCGCACACACGATCGCCCGCACTTCCTCGCGCACGAACATCTCTTCCAGTTCCCGCGCCCGGCGCTCCACCGATCCGGCAAAGTAGAGGTCTTGCTCCAAAATCGAGTCGAAATAGAACGGCTTGTATCCCAACTGTTGTAACCCCTCGCAGCCCGCCTCCAGCAGATGCCGCTGGATGTTGCTCGCCGGAGCCACAATACCCACTGTGTCGCCCACTTGCAGCGCCAGCGGCTTGACCCGCGAGATCGGTGCCGTGTTCTGCATGGAGTCCAATGTTAAACGAAAAACTCTCCCCGGCAGATAAGTTGCGCCGGACCGCGCAGAAAGATCTGCTCCTCCCAACGCACCGTCTGCACGCCCCCCGGTGTCGCCACCCGCACCGGAGACTCGGCACGTTGCACGCTGATCGCGGCCACCGTCGCGGCGCACGACCCGGTTCCCGAGGATTGCGTTTCTCCCACCCCGCGCTCGAAAAACCGCGCCTCAATCTCCTGCGCGTTCTTCACCTTTACCAGTTCCACATTAATGCCGTGCTTGAAGTCGTGGTGCCGTCCGATCTCGGCCGCCTCCCCTTGCCATCCCGGACCAAATTCGTCCACAAAGACAACGTAATGAGGATTGCCCATGGACACCGGGATGCCGCACACCTCGCGGAAGGCCAGCTTGATCGGGAATTCGTCTCCCACCTGTGGCTCTCCCATGGCGATTTCGAACTCGTACTGGGCGCCACTGCACGCCGTGAGCACGCAAGTCTTTACCCCCGCCCCGGTTCGCACCGACAGCTTCTCTTTGGGCTGCTCCGCGCACAAATAGGCGGCCACGCAACGGGTGCCATTGCCCGAGATTTCCGCCTCCGAACCGTCGGCGTTGAACAGCCGTGCCCGCACGTCGGCATCCGTCGCCGGAAACAGCCACTCCACCCCGTCCGCCCCTACCCCTTGGTGTCGGTCGCAGATGCGCCGGCTGAAGGCGGAGAGGTCCGCTGGGGCATGCATGCCATCAATGATCAGGAAATCGTTGCCGCAGGCGCTGGCCTTGACGAAAGGAATCGCGGTGCCAGGCGGGTTCATTCGCGCTCGGTGCTGCCCAGAGAGTTTATGCTTGAGAAGACGGTGGACTCGTGCAGGCCTAGAGTGAGAGCCTCGTGCTCGGTACGAACGCAGTCCACGCCGAACACCACCCGTGAAAGTCCGTCCATGGAGACGGCCCGAACATCCTGAAGGCCCAGCCTTTCCTCGTCCAGGATGCGGTTCAGTTCACTCAGCATCGCCTCGGTGTTCTTGCCCATCACCTCGAAGGAATACCGCATGGACTTCAGGGCGAACTGCCGTTCCAGTTTGCCCAGCACTGCCAGCGCAACCAGAATGACCCCGGTGGCAAACACCGCAGTGATGTAGAGCCCGCCGCCGGCCGCCATCCCCACCGACGCCACTACAAACAGCGTGGCAGCGGTGGTAAGACCGGTCACCGAGCCGCGCGAATGCAGAATCGAGCCCGCACCGATGAAACCGATGCCGGGGATGATCTGCGCTGCTACGCGGGTGTGGTCTCCGCCAAAACTTGACGCCAGCTCGTCTCCCAGGACGGTGAACATGGCCGCTCCGAAGCAGATGAACATGTTGGTGCGCAAGCCCGCGGGCTTGTGCCGCAGTTCCCGCTCCAAGCCGATGATTCCGCCCAGAATCGCTGCCACCAGCAAACGAAACAGGGTTGAGGACAGGACCACGCCCATTTCGTTGCGGAGCAGATCCATGCTGTGCTGCAGCGTTTGCATAGCTTTTGCGGGAATCGCGAGTGAGTGAATTTTATCACCGGAAAACGCTCCTTCCGGCGACTTCCAGTGGCGCAAGTTAACGCGTCTGATTACCGTGCGGGCGGATGGGTCTGGTAGATGGTGGCTGCCGGCTGGCCATTCACGTGGATCTCGGCAATCGGAAAAAGAGACTGGCTTCGCATTGCCGCCGCCACCGGGTCCCCTTCCACCGCAATCACGAAGTCCGCATTTTGCGCGGGATTCGCCAGGGCCCTCTCCCACTCCCCTTGCGGGTCCGACGGCTGCTTCCAAGTGCGGTGGTTGCCTTCCTGGATGACGCGGCGCAAAGGGATTCCGGCCTGCTGCAATGCCCCGGGATGGTCACCCAGGTACATCAGCAGGGTGGAATCGGGAGGGAGTTTTTTCAGGTTACTCGACAACTCACGTTCTAATGCCAGACGCGTCCGCGAGTTGACCCAGGCTTCGCGAAAGCTGATGGGCTGCGCACGCCACACCGATGCATAGCTCCCCGCGACCACCAACAGCATCGCTGCCAACACCGCCGTTCGCCCGGCCAAATTGCGCAACCAGCGGCTGCCGAAATAAATCGCCAGTGCGCCAAAGACCGCGAACACCGGCAGCAGTTCCAATCCGTAGCGCACGTTGTAGTAGGAGAACGGCCACCATACTGGAAGATAAATCGGCACCCCGCTGTACGCTACCGAAAGCATGTAGAACGGCAGCGGCACCAAGAGCAACAGAAAGGGCCTCAACCGGAGGAAGCCCAGGCTCATCACCGCCCCCACCAGCAACGCCACGAGCCACACCTTCTGCCAGCTCCCCTCGGCCAGGTTCAACTCCGCCGACTTCAGAAAATAGCTCGCTGCTGTGGTCAAATCGTTTGCTCCGGGATGCGGCGCAACCCCTGCCCGGGAAGCCTTCTGCTCAATGGCGCGCGCTGAATAGGGACCGTTGGCGAATTCCAGCGGATTGCGGTAGATGATCGCGTTGTAACCCAGCCACAGCACCGGAGGTGTCATCGCCAGTAAGACAAATATTCCTAACCCGCGACGAAGGCGTCCTCCGCTGTGCTCGGCTGGCAAAGCGATCGGTGCGGCCACAGCACACATCGCCACTGCCAGAAACCATCCGTCGTAACGCGTCCAGCAGGCCGCGAACAAGCAGAGACCGCACTTTGCCAAGGCGGAGGAAGCCAACCGCGGATCGTCGTCTGCCGCTTGTTCAACGAACTCGCTGAAGTACACCACCGCCCAGATGAACGCTGCCAGATACAGCGGTTCGGTCATGGCCGTGGTCTGGAGATAAATGAGATTAGGGTTCGCTCCGTAGATGATCGCTGCGATCCAGGCCGCGATTCGTACCGTGGCGTCTGGTTCGGAGTGAAAGCTCAGAGCACTGCGCACCAGGCGAAAAATCCCGGCCACGCCTGCAACATAGGCAACCAGCGACGGGACCGATCCGCCCACTCCCGTTCTCCACATCCAGTCAGAGAGCAAGAAAGGCAGCATCAACAGGTGCGGCAGAGGCAGCCACACCGTACCCAGTTGCAGCAAGCCGGGTGTGCGCGAGTCGAACACCCGCCGCGCGATGTTGATATGCGCCACGGCGTCGCCGTAGAGCAGCAACGCGCCATGCCGGAAATAGAATAGGAAGGATGCAACGGACACGCACGCCGCTAAGGTCGCGACCAGTGCGGTCTCCGGGTCCCAGCGGCGGATGGCCGGGCTGGTCATTCCAGGTGGGTCAGCTCACGAAAGACCTGGAAGCGGGCTTCAATTTCGGCGCGGGTGAGCGATTGCAGGCGCTCTGTCCCAAAGCGCTCGACGGCATAGGACCCCATCACCCCGCCGTAAAACAGCGCCCGCTTCAGCACCTCGCGGTTCAACTGACCCTGAGAAGCGATGTAACCCATAAAGCCTCCAGCGAACGAGTCCCCTGCGCCCGTTGGATCCTTTACTTCTTCCAGCGGCAGCGCGGGCGCACGAAAGGGATGACTCCCGATGCCAAACGCGCCTTCGCGGAAAAAAATTGTCGCGCCGTACTCGCCGTGCTTGATGACCAGCGCCTGCGGACCCAGCGCCAGCACCTTGCGCGCCGCACGCGGCACGCTGCTGTCTCCCGCCAGCATCTTGGCCTCGGTATCGTTGATCAGCAGCACGTTGATCAGCTTCAAGGTCTCGAGCAGTTCGCTGCGGGTGCCCTGGATCCAGTAATTCATGGTGTCGCCGCCGGTCAGCTTCACTCCGTCCAACTCCAGCCGTACCGCCGCTTGCAGGTGGGGATGGATGTTGCCCAGGAACAGGAACTGCGTGTCCGCGAACTCCGGCGGAATTCGCGGCTGGAAACGCTCGAAGACATTCAACTCGGTAAAGTCGGTCCTGGCTTCGTTCAGGTTATCGTGATACTGCCCGCCCCAACGAAACGTCTTGCCCTTGGCATGCTCGATGCCGCGGGTGTCCACGCTTCGCTTCCGGAAGATGCTTTCATGCTCGGCGGTGAAGTCATCCCCCACCACTGCCACCACACGTACGGAAGTAAAGTAACTGGCCGCCAGCGCAAAGTAGGTTGCGGAGCCACCCAGCACGTTGTCCGCCCGCCCGGAAGGCGTGGCGATGGAATCAAAGGCGATCGAACCTACGGCGAGGATGCTCATTATTTGGCTTTGCTGTCCAGGTATTTTCCGAGGATGAGTTTCAGTTTCTCACGCGTGGCTGCGGGAATCTTGTCGCGTTCGGTAATGATGGCATGCGCCAGTGCCGCGCCACACTTGCAGGAGCGTCCTTTCGGCAGGGCGGCCACGGTTTCGCGCACCACGTTGGAGGCGTTCTCCGCGTTCTTCAGCAGCACCGCGACGATCTGATTCACCGTAACCGAATCGTGCTGCGGATGCCAGCAGTCATAGTCCGTCACCATGGCCACGGTCACGTAACAAATCTCAGCCTCGCGCGCCAGCTTGGCTTCCTGCAGGTTGGTCATCCCGATGACGTCCATGCCCCAACTGCGGTAAAGATTCGATTCCGCCTTGGTGGAAAACTGCGGCCCTTCCATGCACAGATAAGTGCCGCCGTGTTTGCCATTCACCCCTGCCTTCTTGCAGGCAGCCTCAACCACTCCAGCCAGTTCCGGACAGATCGGATCGGCAAAGGCGACATGCGCCACCACCCCTTCCCCGAAAAACGTATCCACACGATGACGGGTACGATCGAAGAACTGGTCGGGAATTACGAACTCCAGCGGTCTATGTTCTTCCTTGAGTGAGCCCACCGCGGAGATGGAAACGATGCGCTCCACTCCCAGTTGTTTAAAGCCATAGATGTTCGCCCGAAAATTCAGCTCTGTCGGCAGGAGGAGGTGTCCCCGCCCGTGGCGCGCCAGGAACGCAACCTTGCGGCCCTCCAGCGTGCCCAACACATAAGCATCCGAAGGATCGCCAAACGGAGTCTGCTGGCGAAGTTCTCGCACCTCGCTCAGCCCTGGCATCGCATACAGCCCGCTGCCACCGATAATCCCAATTTCCGCGTTGGACAAAAACCCCTCCGACTGAGAACCGAGAACTAATAACTGGGAACTGGTGATTATACAAAAGCACTTCGTTTCGACCGCCCGTCACGACTCCTGACCCGCTACAATTCCTGCATGAAGCTCGCTACCGCACTCATCACACTCTGCTTGCTCGCCGGGTCGGTCCTAGCGCAAACCGCCCCCACGTCGGTCACCGTTCCGATCACGCTCGACCACAATCGCATCATCATCGACGTTCGCTTTCCCCTGCCTGACGGCAGCAGCAAGCGTGTGCGCGCCTGGTTGGACAACGGAAACCCAGATATGTGGATCACTGGTGCGCTAGCCCAGAAGCTGGGGCTGGAGGTTTCCGGCGAGGTCAAAGACACGCCCTTCGGCAAGGAGCGGACCGTACCCGTGCCGGGCGTGTTGCAGGTCGGAGGCATGGCGCTGCACGCCACCGGCCTGGAACGGGCTCAGGTGGTGCTTGACCGCGACAGCATTGGTCCCGGAACGAGCGCAGAAATCAACTTGCCATCCACTGTGCTGCGGAACTACGACGTTCTCGTGGATTACCTCAACCGCGAGTTGACCATCGCTGTTCCCGGCACGCTGCACTTCAAGGGCACGGCGGCCAAGGCCTCGCTTAATCCCGACAACGCGCTGATCCAGCTTCCGGCAAAGATTGCGGGCGGGGACGTCAACCTCGCGCTCGATGTGGGTGCGCCGTTCGGACTGGTCTCACAGGATCTGCTTGGCAAATTGCGGCAGGCGCATCCGCAATGGCCGCACATGACCGGCGGTGTCGGGCCGGCGAATCTCTGGGGCTTGCCCGAAGAAGCGCACTGGGAGTTGCTCCGCATTCCAACCCTGCAATATGGCGGTATCCCCTTCACCGACGTTGGCGTGGCATCGTTCCCCAAGGAGATCATGAGCTGGTTTGAGAAACGGGCCGGCATGCCCACGGCTGGATTGATCGGCGCCAACGCGCTGCTGAACTACCGCGTAGGCATCGACTACGCGCATGGCACGGTGTACTTCGAGCAGATTTCGAAGCGGCACGCGCCAGAGATGGACGTGGTTGGCCTGACTCTGCGCCCCGAGCCGGATGGAAATTACAGCGTGATTGGCGTCGCAGATTTCGGCGGAAAGCCGTCTGTGGCGGAGGTGAAAGCCGGCGACGTGCTGGTTGCGATTGACAAGGTGCCAGCGAAGGGCGGCACCATGGGACAAGTGTGGTCTTTGCTGAGCGGCAGTCCTGGTGAGGTACGCACCTTGACCCTCGATCGGGCCGGCAAACAGTTCACCGTGAAGGCGACGGTGTACCGGTTTCTGAGTGCGGAGGCGAAGAAGCGTGCCAAGCCGAAATCGGCGAAGATGAATCAGCGGTAGGCTTGTTTACGATGAGCAACCCGCAGCACTAGTACCACTCGTTTTTCGTCATCAATGTGGCAGATGAGTCGGTAGTCCCCAATGCGATAACGCCAGAGCCCCATCTTGCCCCCGCTCAGGGGCTTGCCCGATTCTCGCGGATTACGTTGACGCGAAACGCGCTCCTGGAGAAACTTCACAATCCGCCGTTGGACAAGGTGATCCAGTTTCCCCAACTCGCTCAAGGCACGAGGCTCGAAGCTAACGGTCCAGGCCAAGTCGCTTCACCACCTCATCCAGTGGCACTGCGGGCAACTTCTCCTCCAGCCGAGCCAGGCCGATCAGATAGTCTTCCTGCTCGTCCAGAAACTCCTCAATGGCCTTCTTCGCGTAGTAGGCCTTGGCGCGTCCGGTGCGCTTGGCCAGCCGGTTCAACCGGGCTTCCAGCTTGGGTGATAACCTCACGGTAAGCATCCCGACCCTCCGTGTAATACTTGTAATACAAGTATAACATTCTTCATCGTCCTGGCGCCTCTGCCGGCTGGAATACCTCCGCCTCCAACTTCTCCGTCGCGGCCTGATCGAGGCTTTCCGTCACCAGCACGGTGTCTCCTTCTACCTCGATCACGACTGGGCCCTCTTCGGTGAGCCAGGTGTGTTTTCCCACAAGGGTCTCAAGCGCTTCCAGATCGAGTTCCGCGTTTTTCGAGCCATCCTGCACTTCGTGCGCACGCTGGTAACGTTTGGGCAGCGACTTGGCGTAGATCGCGGCAAACTCCGCCGCGTGTTCTACGGTTGACCAGCGCGAGACGTACAGCAACGCCAGCGGCGCCGATGCATCGCCTTTGGGACGTGCCGCGTAGTAGTAGCCTCCGCGCCAATGCGGATACAGCGCCCGCGACGCTTCTACGCCTGCGTACTGATCCACCAGCAGGGCCACGTCGAACTCTCCCACTCCGCCGATATCGAAGCGGTCGTAGTTCTTGAACGCAGTGGCGAAGTCGGGCAGGCGCATGGGCGTAATGTGCTCCCCGGAAAGATAGGTCTTCGGCTGCATGATCTGCCGCGTGGTATGCGGAGGATTCGCAAATGCCGCTGCGAACGCCTTCTGTTTTCCGCCGCTCACCAGCAACTCCGCCTCGAAGTCCACCCCGTAGCGGTAGGGAAAGGTGAGCGCTTCTCTGAGATAGATGGGCGCATTGTGGAACTCAATCGCGTCGGGAGTGCCTACCAGCATGCCCTCTTTCAGTTTGTTCCACAGCTCCCTGGAATTGGCCAGCGTCTGTCCCGAGGGCGCGAGCAGGTAATCCAGCATGACGGCCATGGCCTGCCCTTCCACTACCGCTTGCCGCGCGGTATTGATTTCGTCATTTTCAATGTCCTCGGGCGTCGGCTGTTTCTTGTCGGCCAGGTCGGCATCGCCTGCTTTCATCCACTGCTCCAGGTCGAATGACTGGTCTTGCAGCGCATGCGTCAACTCGTGCGCCATCACCGGGCGCTGCTGTTCAACCTCGAGCCAGTTCAGCAGATTCACGGTTTTGGTCTTGGGATCGTAGTAGCCCGCCACCTGCTCCTTCAGCAGCGCTACCAGGAAAGTCTCCAGGTTGAAGTCGCGCGGCAGCAGGCCGAACTTCTTCAGCACCAGTTCGGACCGCCGCAGGCGCTGCGCGTCTTTGTCCTCCGACATATTCTTCTGAAGGTAGGCCTCGACTTCGTTCCGGCTGGTGAGCTGCTTTTTCACTTCCTGCTTGATGGGCAGACCAGTGTCCTTGCTGGCAAATTTCAGAATCTCATCCACCGAGCGGAAAAGTTCTTCCGCCTCTTTCGGCGAAATCTTGCGTTCCGCCGTAGCGCCAGCGTCCTCGCCGGCCACCTTGGGCTTCTGCTCTTGCGCGGAGCGGGCGCCCGCGGCAGTTTCCCCTTGTGGAGGCCGAGCATCCCCGCCCGGCGCTGTTTGACCTTGCGCCGGTGTAGCCGGTTGTGACGGTGCTTGCTGCGCAGGCGCTTGCCCCCACACCAGCGTCGCCAGCAGTAGGAGCAACACCACCCAAACTGGGGAAAGCTGCAACTCAAATTTCCTATAAACTTTCTTCGTTTCCGCCATCGCGTCCTTTATGTCCGAAGCCAATCCACGTGAGACCGCCGCCGAGTGCTTCCGCAAAGGCTACGAACTGCAGATGTCCGGCGACTACCAGCAGGCCATCGAGTTCTACACCCGCTCCATCCAGGCCTTCCCCACCGCCGAGGCTTACACCTTTCGCGGCTGGACATACTCCTTCCTCGGCGACTACGACCGCGCCATCGCCGAGTGCCTCGAGGCCATCAAAGTGGATCCGGAATTTGGCAATCCTTACAACGATATCGGGGCGTACCTGATTGAACAAGAAAAATGGGACGACGCGATTCCGTGGTTCAAGAAGGCGATGACAGCGAAGCGCTACGAGGCGCGCTGCTATCCACATTTCAATCTAGGACGGGTGTACGAGCACCAACATCAATGGCGGCAGGCAAAAGAATGCTATGCGCAGGCGTTTGCGCTGGACCAGAGATACTTGGCGGCGCTGGCGGGGATTCGGCGGTTGCGGGCAATGTCCAACTGAGGCTCCTCTGACTACACGTTCGGTGGGTCGACGCGGGTAAGAGCAAGACCTTGAACCGCAAAGTTCGCGAAGAACGGCCGCCAAGAACGCAAAGGGATTTCCCTTGGGGAACTTTGCGGGTCCTTTGCGTCCTTTGCGGTTAGCTTTCTGTTGCGAATTGGTGCGAACCAGGGTTCATCCGCGACAAATCAGGTTCGCAATCCACTCCCCCGCCTCGCGCGTTCCCTGGGAGCCGCCAATATCAACAGTGGTTCTTTTCTCCCGCACCGCCGCAAGCACCGCCGCTTCAATCTTCTCCGCTTCGCTGATTAGCCCGAGGTGATTCAGCATCATCGCCGTCGTCAGAATTGCACCAAACGGATTCGCCATGTTCTTCCCCGCAATCGTGGGCGCTGAGCCGTGCACCGGCTCGAACATGGACGTCTTCCCAGGATGAATATTTCCGCTGGCGGCCATGCCCAGCCCGCCCTGCAATCCCGCCGCCAGGTCGGTGATGATGTCACCGAACATGTTGTTGGTGACGATCACGTCGAACTGGCGCGGATCGCGCACCATCTGCATGCAGAGCGCATCCACGTACATGTGCTCGGCGGTGATCTGCGGATACTCGCGGCTTACTTCCTTGAACGTTCGCTGCCACAGCCCTCCCGCATGGGTCATGGCGTTCGACTTGTCGCACATCAGCACCTTGCGACGCTGGGAGCCGTCCTGCTTTTTGTGCCGCTCGCAATACTCGAAGGCGTAGCGGATGATCCGCTCTACTCCCTTGCGCGTGTTGATGTCTTCCTGGGTTGCGACCTCATCCGGCGTGCCTTGCTTGAACACCCCGCCCGCATCGGTGTACACACCCTCGGTGTTTTCGCGGGCCACAACAAAGTCAATATCCTTGGGCTCGACTCCCTTCAGGGGACACAAGCCCGCATCCAGCAGGCGCACCGGCCGCACGTTGGCATAAAGGTCCATCTTAAAGCGCATGCCCAGCAGGATTTCCTTGGCGTGGGTGTTGGTCTTGACGCGCGGATCGCCGAACGCGCCCACCAGGATGGCGTCGAAGTCACGCCCCAGCATGGTGAAGCCATCCTGGGGAACGGTGACGCCGTCTTTCAAGTAGCGCTCGGCGCCCCAGTCGAACTCGCTCAGTTCCACCGGCGCTCCGGTGGCCTCGATGACTTTGACGGCAACGGGGATCACCTCGCGGCCGATGCCGTCGCCGGGAATGATGGCGATTCGCTTCTTCGTGCTCACGGGGAGAAGATAACAGAAGTTGCGAGTAGCGAATACCGAGTACCGAGTTGCAAGCGTCATGAAGATGGAAACGGGATCGAACGTGGCGGAATCGTGACGCTGCACGCGGGATCCTCGACCCGCTTGACCCCGTCTCAGGATGACGCCATGCAGAATGGATACCCAACTAGTTGGCGTCATCCTGAGCCGCCGTGCGGCGAAGGATTCGGCGCGCAGTGGCCCTGCACTCGGACCGGTGTCTCAGCGCTTGGTTATAATTGAAAGGTTACCTATGACCGCGACGACGTTACATGGCACGGCAGGCTCGAATCGCGCCGATTTCGGCGACGTGGGCGCCGAATTCCGTGCGCTGCTTGCCGATTGTGGCGTCTATGATCTCGGCTGGCGGGCCAAGATCGCCCTCACCGGAGGCGACCGGGTGCGCTGGCTGAACGGCATGATCACCAATAACATCCGGGACCTCGCGGCCGGGCACGGGGTGTATGCCTTCCTGCTCAATCCTCAGGGGCACATTCTCGGCGACTTGTACGCTTACAATCGCGGCGATTCCCTCCTGTTGGATACCGATCACTCCCAGCTTGAGAAAATGCTCCCGGTCTTCGACCACTACATCATCATGGACGATGTCGAAGTCGTGAACCTCAGCGACAAGCTGACCGCGCTGGCAGTGGCCGGACCGAGAGCAAAAGAAGTTCTGAAGTCCGCTGGACTCGAAGTACCCGTCCTCGACCTGCTCCAGTTCGCCGACCTGACCTGGCAAGGAATCGGCCTGACTATCGTTCGCGGCGACAATCCGGCCGTCGAGTCCTACGAACTCTGGCTCGCGCCTGCGAATGTCACCTCACTCTGGCAAGCTCTGGTGAACGCCCCCGCCAGGCCGGTGGGCACGGCCGCGCTTGACCTGCTACGCATCGCCTCCGGCATTCCCCGCTATGGTCAGGACATCCGCGAGCGCGACTTGCCGCAGGAGACGGAGCAGCAGCGCGCCCTGCACTTCACCAAGGGATGCTACATCGGGCAGGAGATCGTGGAACGCATTCGTTCGCGAGGCAATGTGCACCGCAAGTTCACCGGCTTTGAAGGTCAACCGCAGTTGCCAGTTCCCGGGACGAAGATTCAAGCTGACGGGAAGGAAATCGGCGAGATCACCAGTGTTGCCTCCCTGCCTGCGGCCAGCGGCGAGCACATGGTTGCCCTCGGCTACATCCGCCGCGAATTCGCAGTTCCGGGGAAGGAAGTCGTGGCCGATGGCGCCAGGCTCAAAGTCACCGACTTGCCATTTGCCGAAGTTTTCAAGCCGTGAAGGAAAAACTATGCCTGAAAAGAAACAGGAGAGCTTCACCGTAACCGACCGGCGGTTGTTCACGCCTGAAGGTGAACTTCGCAAGGACGCTGTCGAAGAACAGCCTCCGGCTCCCAAGCCTGCTTCTCAGCCTGCGCCTGCCACCATGCAGGCTTCGGCCGCGCCGGAGACGCCGGCCGCGCACGAGCCGGAAGCACCGCCCGCGCCTACCGCCGCCGAGCAGCAGCAGCAGGCCGATGCCTATCGCAAATCATCCAGAGACCTCGACCGGCGCGTGGAACTCGGTGGGCACTCCGCCAAAGATCTGGAAATGACCTTCGAGCGCTTCATGGCATCGCTCTACATGACTGCCATGCTGCAGCTCGGGCTCATGCACGAAGAGGGTGGCCAGCCACGCATTGATTTGATCGGCGCCCGCCAGACGATTGATACGCTCAGCCTGCTGTCGGAGAAGACCAAGGGCAATCTCACTGCGGCCGAAGCCGACTTCCTGCAAAACTGCCTCTACGAGCTGCACATGGCCTACGTGGAGGTCACCAACGCGCTGGCCCATCCGCCGCAGGCCCCGGCCAAAGGCACGGGGACCAGTTAACGATGAGGGCCACGCTCACGGTGCTCGGTAGCGGCACGTCGATGGGCGTGCCCACCATCGGCTGCGACTGCGCGGTGTGTCACTCCTCCGATCCGCACGACCGCCGCACCCGGCCCTCCATTCTGGTCGAGTACGACGGCAAGACCGTTCTCATCGACACCACTCCGGATTTCCGCGAACAGGCTATCCGCGAGCAAATCCGCAGGCTTGATGCCGTGCTCTACACCCACGCTCACGCTGATCACATCCTCGGCATTGACGATCTGCGCCCGCTCAGCTTCCACCGCCCCAACAAGATTCCGTTGTACGCCCGGCCGGAAGCCGCTGAGTTCCTGCGGACCATGTTCCGCTACATTTTCGAGGCGGACTACAAGTTCGGCGGCTTGGCGCAAGTCGAGCTCAATCCCATCAACGGCCCGGTGGAGTTGTTTGGCGCCCGCTTTGAGCCAGTCAAGGTCATCCACGGCGATGCGGAAATTATCGGTTTTCGCTTCGGGTCGGCAGCCTACTTGACTGACTTCAGCGACATCCCCGAGGAGTCGTTCGCGCAGTTGAAGGACCTGGACATCCTGTTCCTGGATGCGCTACGGCACAAGCCGCATCCCACGCACTCGACCGTGGATAATTCGCTGCGCATCGTCGAACGAGTGAATCCGCAGCGCGCTTTCTTTACCCATATTTGTCATGACTTGCCGCATGAAGCGACCAATGCTGCGCTGCCGCCGCACGTGCGGCTTTCGTATGACGGGATGAAGCTGGAGTTTGAAATCTGATTGCCAATTGCCGATTGCCAATTGCCGATTGAAACCCGGGCCAATTGGCAATTGGAAATCAGCAATTGGAAATTCCGATGCAGGTTTTTCACAAACTCGACGAGGTCCCCGCCGCCTACGGTCCCACGCTGCTGAGCGTGGGGAACTTTGACGGCGTGCATCGTGCCCACACCCACGTGCTCAAGGAGATCGTGGGCCGGGCCCGGCAGCATGGCGTCAAGGCCATGGCGGTCACCTTTGAGCCGCATCCCATCCGCATTCTGCGTCCCGACTCGGGCCTCAAGCTCCTCACCCCGACTCCGGAGAAGCTCCGCCTGCTGGAAGCCAGCGGCCTGGACGCAGCGCTGCTCCTGCCCTTCACCCGTGATCTCTCGTTGATGACGGCGCATCAGTTTGCCCACGACATCTTGCACAAGCGCCTCCATGCCCGCGAGGTACACGAGGGCTACAACTTCCACTTCGGCCACAAGGCCGCGGGCAATGTGGACACGCTCAGCGCCTTTGGGCGGGAAATGGGCTTCGAGGTCAAAGCCTATCCCGAGATGCGGCTGCGGGGCGAGCCGGTATCCAGCAGCCACATCCGCAAACTTCTGCGCGACGGACGCGTGAGCCGGGCGCGCCACCTGCTCGCCCGGCCTTTTGCCATTCTCTCCACTCCCGGCCGCGGGCGCGGCTACGGCTCCCGCTACACCGTGCCCACCATCAACTTGAGCCGCTATGAAGAACTGGCGCCCAAAGACGGCGTTTACATCACCCGCACCCGCGTCGGCCAGGAGTGTTTCGATTCCGTGACCAACGTCGGCAACCGCCCTACCTTCGGCGCCGAGTCGTATGCCATCGAGACCCACCTGCTGAACTTTCATCCCCTGGAACTCGTGCCCGACACCGAAGTCGAAATCCACTTCCTCGACCGGCTACGCGACGAAGTCAAGTTTCCCTCCATCGGAGCCCTCAAGGAACAGATCGGACGCGACGTCAGGAAGGCCCTGCGGTATTTCCATTTACTGTCTGAGCTGGGCGTATGAGTGTGCGTTTTTGAAGTCGGTGAACTGCCGTTTCTTCCTTCCGGAGTTTCTCCGCCGCCTGTGACATCCGACGCTTTTCAATTGCCAATTGGCAATTGGAAATTGACAATCGTCCGAATGGCAAGCCTGACCCTGGCGCTCTCCCAGATCACTTCTGCCCAGCGCCGCACTCTGCTCGCCGCTGCGCTCGGCTGGATGCTCGATGCTTTCGACGCCATGCTGTATGCCCTGGTGCTGACGCACGTCATGCGCGATCTGGGCATGACCAAGGCTACTTCTGGCTTTCTCTACACGCTCACCCTGCTTGCTTCAGGCATCGGCGGCGTGTTCTTCGGATTTATCGCCGACCGTATCGGACGCAAGCGCGCCCTGATGCTCAGCATTCTGACCTACTCGGTGTGCTCGTTCGCCTCTGGCCTCTCCACCACCGTGCTCATGCTGGCCGTCTTCCGTTTCATCCTGGGCTTGGGTATGGGAGGCGAATGGAACACCGGCGCAACTTTGGTCGCCGAAACTTGGCCTACCGAGTTGCGCGCCAAGGCATTGTCCCTGGTGCAGAGCTCGTGGGCCATCGGATACGCATTCGCTGCCCTCGTCGCCGGTATCGTGTTGCACTACGCCGACTGGCGCATGGTGTTTTTTGTCGGCATCCTGCCCGCGCTGGTCACTCTCTGGATTCAGAAAGGCGTGCCCGAGTCGGAGATGTGGCAGGAGCATCACCGACTGGCCGAGGAGTCCAGGCGGGTCGCAGACGCCCAGCACCGATACGAGCACGACAGCTTTGCCCGCATCTTTCAGCCGCCCTATGTGAAACACACTTTTGCCCTGCTCTTCATGAACTTTTTTGGCATGTTCGCGTGGTGGGGACTGTTCACCTGGATTCCCCCGTATCTTTCGCTGCCCGTCGAACAAGGTGGCCGTGGCTTCGGCGTGATGGGCACAACGACCCTGCTGTTGGTTCTGAACTTGGTCGGGATGTTTCCTGGCTACGCCAGTTTCGGCTGGGTGGCCGACAATCTTGGACGCCGCAAGTCTTTCATCCTCTATACTTTTGTGGCTTCCATTCTAGTACCACTTTACGCCATGGCGCGAAGCGAGGCAGGCTTGTTGGTGCTGGGCACGGTGGTCGCCTTCTTTGGGACAGGATTCTTTTCCGGTTCTTCGATTATCGGCAGCGAGATTTTCCCGACGCGGGTGCGAGCCCGGGCTTTGGGTTTCACCTACAACGGGGCGCGTGCCATGAGTTCGGTGGCGCCCTGGGTGATCGGGCGAGTGGGACAGGTCAAAGGACTCAGTTGGGCGTTCTATCTTTGCGCGGCATCGTTTCTGCTGGCCGCGCTGACGGCTACGCAGTTGCCGGAGACGAAGGGAAAAATTTTGGAGTGAGGCGACCGCCACGAACCATGCCTTGCTCGGATGTGGGGGCGAGACGCCCCCACCCTTCGACTCCGCTCAGGGTAGGCTGCCGGCGGGACGCCGGCGCTACTCACCACGCTACTCAATCGGCTCCACCACCGTCAGCTCTTCGTGCAGCTTCCGGTCCGGCATTTGCACCACAACAATCGCCGCCAGCACAATCACGATCCCGACAGTCTGCAACGGCTTCATGACTTCTCCCAGGGCGACCGCCGCAATCACGATGGAAAATACCGGCTCCAGGCAACTGGCTACAATGGCGCGCGTCGGCTCCAGATGCTGGAGTCCCGCGAAATACAGCGAAAACGGCCCCAGCACCGACAGCAGCGAAAACGCCAGCAGAAACAGCCACTGCCCGGCGGCGTAATGCGCAGCCGCCACTTTCCACGGTGGATTCACGACAATCCAGAAGGCCGAAGCGGCCACCAGCGTCCACAGCAGCACAATCCAGCGATCATAGCGCGCCAGAATGCTGTGCCCGCCCACGTTGTAAATAGCAAACGAGAACGCCGCCAGCAGCGCCGCCGTCACTCCAATCGTGTCGAGGCGTAGTTTCCCTGGCCCGATCACACCAATCACCATGGCGCTTCCTGCCACAGCCAATCCCACGGCCGCCACGCGCTGCACGGTGGCTTTTTGCAGACCGCGCAGCACCATATAGAGCAGCACCCACACCGGGGCGGTGTATTGCAGGATGATCGCCGTGGCGACATTGGTCCGCTGGATGGCGAGGTAATAAAAATAGTTCGACGCGGCCACGCCCAGAATTCCCAGCAGGAAAATTCGCCCCACATCCGCCGCGGGCAACCGTAATCGTCCCCAGCCCTGCCGGATGGCAAGCACAGGCAGCAGCACCAACAGCGAAAACGTGGTACGGCTCTGCGAAAGAATCAGCGGATCGATGGGTTGCAGGGCTTGTCCACCAGGGAGCAAGCGGCCGGTGAAGGCGGCGCGTCCCAGGCTGGCCGCAACTCCCCACAGAAAAGTGGCGGCGGCGATGTAAACATAGCCGCGGACGGGATGCGCTCTATTGGCCAAGGAGCTGATCGAGACGCTCGGGGTCGAATCCTATCATCACCTCGTCTCCGATGACGACGGTGGGTGTGGAACGGCTGCCATACTTGTAGACCAGGTCCTGCACCGCATCCTGGTCACAGCTGACATCGCGATCTTCATACGCGATTCCTCTCTCCGAGAGGTAGGCCCGGACTGTGTGGCACGGTGGTCAGCCGGGTTGGGTGAAAAGGACAATCTTTGCGTTGGTCATCGGGGTATGTGTCAGCACAACAATTATTCAGCGTACTCGATCGCGAGGCTGATCTTCGCCGTCTTCTGCAGCATGGCCGAAACCGAGCAGTACTTTTCTTCCGACAGCCGCACCGCGTCTTCTACTGCTTTATGGGATACTTTGCCGCCCACCCGGTAGATCAGCTTGATCGCAGTATAGACGGACGGTGGATTGGCCGCCCGTTCCGCCAGTGCACGTACTTCCAGGCTGGTAAAGGGCTCACGCTTCTTGCGCAGAATGCTGGCCACGTCGTAGCCGGTGCATCCACACAACCCGATTAACACCAGTTCCATCGGGCTGCTGGCACTTCTCTTGTCCCCGTCCACAATCACACTATGCCCGCTGCTGGCTTCAGCGACGAACCGAAAATTGTCCACCCACGTGGCTTTGGCTTCAGTCATGTTGCCCTTCGGATCTTGATTTTCGATTGCCAATTGCCAATTGCCGATTGTTTTTCTTTACCGTGCGGCGCGAGGCAACAAAGATGGCGGTGATCTGTCGAGCCTCGGAAATGAGGTCACGTAGCCTTTCCTGACGAACCAGGCCCGCGTCAGCCAGAAATTCCAACCAGAAGACGCTTTCGTCCGCCTCCTCCTCAACGATTCCCAGTTTATACAGGAAATCTGCTCGAGAGCGGGCCCGGCAAGCTGCGCGATAGTTGGCCGCTACTGAAGTTCCGGAGCGGAGAAGCTGCTGACCGATGATGCGTGCCTCCACACAATTGGGTAGTGAACGGAAAAGCTTTAGTATTCTCAATGCGTAATTAGTAGCGCGCTTCTGAAGTACCTCTGCCTTACAGCCCATGCCGCCCTCCAATTGGCAATTGGAAATTGGCAATCGGAAATCCGCTGTGACGCTCGTCACTACCTGCGGTTGTCGGTCTGCGGTTCGGGATGGATGAGCACCCGGAACAGTTCCGGCGCCTCCTGCTTGAACCGGATTTCGAGTTCGGTTTGGATATCGTGCACCCGTGAAAGCGGCATTTCGTCCGACAGCGTGCAGTGGCAGGAAACATACAAGCGCCCGCGCACTCGTTTAAGTAGCACGTCGTGCATGTCGAGGATTTCGGGGAATTCCTTCGCCGCCGTGGTCAATCGCTTCTCCAGCCTGGCGTCATGCACCATCTCATCGCCCGTTTCAATGGTCGCTGGCTCGCTCTCGATGTGGGTCAGGATAGAGGAGATCTCCGGAACCTCACGGCGGATTTCCGTTTCCAGCAAGGTCACGCGATCGTGCGCTTCCTTCAAACTCAGGCGTTCGTCGAGTTCCAGGTGCTGTTCCACGTGCAATTGTCCGCTCAGATCCTGCACACTGACATCGTGCACGTTGAAGTTGTGGCGGGTGGCGACCGCCCGGACGCGGTCGAAAAGATTCTCGGAGTGCACCGCCCGCGGCACCGAGTGCACCACCACGTCGGCATCCGGCAATACGCCGTGTACGGCTGCAGTCACGGCATCTGCCACCTGCTCCGAGCGCTGGAAGGTCACATTGCGCGCCAGGCCGATCGAAAGGTCAGCAAAGTAGCGGTTGCCGGCGCGCCGGATGCGCACCCGGTCCACCTCCAGCAGTCCTTCCACCTGGGAAACCGCTGCAATGATCTTGTTGCGCACTCCTGCCGGCGCCGCGTCCAGCAGGGCATCGATGGTCTTGCGCGCCAGCCGCCAGCTTACGTACACCACCACGCCCGCCACAAACAGCGCAGCCACCGGGTCGGCATCCCGCAGCCAATCGATGCCGAAAATCCGCCCCCCCAACACCAGCAGCAGGCCCACGACCACCACCGCGCTCGACCAGATGTCGGTGGAAAAGTGCAGCGCATCGGCTTCCAGAGCCTGGCTGTCGTATTTGACGGCAATCCTTCCCAGGGCGCGCGAGCGCCAGAAGTCCACCGCCATGGAAAAGAACATCACTACGAAGGCCGCGATGCTCGGCTCAATCTCCACATGGCGGAAGAACAGGCGTTTCACCGCCTCGTAGATGATCCAGACACAGGTCAGCAGCAACAAACCGGTTTCGATAAATGCCGAAAAATTCTCCACCTTGCCGTGCCCGTACTGATGGTCGGCATCGGCCGGCTTGTCGGAGACTCGCACCGAGAAAAAAGTGATCACCGCCGCCACCAGGTCGAGTCCGGAATGCGCCGCCTCCGACAAAATTCCCAGGCTGCCCGTGGTCACGCCCACAATAATCTTCAAGCTGGTAATGGCGATAGCCGCCAACACCGAGTTCCCTGCCACCGCGCGCTTCTCGGCGCGCATGGACTCGGAACTGTAAACCACCGACGATCCCGCCATAGCCGCATTATCGCCGTAGCGTGCTCCGCCGCCAAGTCGCATCCCTTTTTGGGTCTTCCCCGGCTTGGGTACGGCGCAGCCGCCACTCTGTGCTAGGATTCTGTTTACACTCTTCCTTTGGAGGAACCCTCACAATGATCCATCGTGCATTGGTTTGTCTGCTGCTCGCCAGCCTGGCCTGGGGACAAGCGGCCACCAAACCTGCGGCTGCGCCCGAGACCCCGTCCAAGGCGCAAGCCAGTACGTCCAGTGCCTCCCCGGCCGCAGCCACCCCGGAGGCCAAGACGCCCGCACCGGCAGAGGTCGCGCCCGATGCCACCGTCATCACGTTGCCCGGGGTTTGCGACAACCCACCCGCGGACAAGTCCAAGGCGGCGGATTGCAAGACCGTGGTCACCCGTGCCGAGTTCGAGCAATTGCTGGATGCCATCAACCAATCCCATATGCCGCCTCCGGCTCGCCGCCAACTGGCGACCCGATATGCCACAGCACTGGTCATGGCCAACCAAGCCCATCAGATGGGCCTCGACAAGGGTCCCAAGTTCGAAGAGATGATGAAGGTCAACCGTATCCAAGTCCTCTCTCAGCAACTGCAACAGGCTCTCCAGGAAAAAGCCGGAGACGTTCCCGACAAAGACATCGAGGATTACTACCACAAGAATGCTGCGTCTTATGACCAAGCCAGTATGCAACGCGTATTCATTCCCCACTCCCGCCAAGTGGATACATCGAAGGACAAGGTGAAGCCGACTGAGGCCGAGACCAAGAAGCGCCAGGAAGAAGGGGAAGCAGCTATGAAGACCGAAGCTGAGGCGCTGCAGAAGCGCGCGGCTGCCGGCGAAGACTTCAACAAGCTGCAAGAGGAAGCGTTCACGTTTGCCGGGCTCAAGGCCAAAGCCCCGCAGACCAATATGGGGAATCTGCGGCGCGCCAGTCTGCCCTCCGACCAAGCCGCCGTCTTCGACCTGAAGACGGGCGAAGTATCACAACTGATTTCAGACCCCTCGGGATACTTCATCTACAAGATGGGGGAAAAACAAACGGTGTCGCTGGAAAGCGCAAAGGAAGAGATCCACAACACGTTGCGCGCCCAGCGCATGCAGGAGTCCATGCAGAGTATTCAGCAGGCCGCCAGCCCCACTTTGAATGACGCCTATTTTGCGGTGCCGGAAGCTGCACCGGCGGGCCCGGGGGCGCCGCCCGCGAAGCCACAACCCAAGTCCGCGCCCGACCGCAAATAATGGCCGGTACTGCTCCAACTGTCGTTGTGACCGGCGTCTCCGGCAATCTCGGGCGCCGTCTGCTGTCCGAATTGGCGGATTTTCAGGTCATTGGCCTCGACCTGAATCCGCCCAATACCCCGCTTCCCTTGCGCTTCCAGCGCATGGACCTGGGGCAGGAAGAGTCCTGCCGCGAACTCTATCTCCTGTTGCGCGAGACTCGTCCGGTGGCGGTCATTCATCTGGCCTTTGTGATCGATCCCGTTCGGACCGGGGTGCTCGACCTGGACCGCATGTGGCACATCAACGTGGCCGGCACCGCCCGCGTGATGGAAGCGGTGACCGAGGCCAACCGTGACGACGTGATGGTGCAGAAGTTTATTTTTCCCAGCAGCGTCTCCGCCTACGGTCCCGATCTTCCCGGCCCGGTCAGCGAAGAGTTTCCCCTCGCCGCCCATACGCTGCCATACGCCATTCACAAGATGGAGTGCGACAAGGTGGTGCAAGAGCGTGCCCCCTCGCTGCGCGGTTGCAGCGCCTACATGCTCCGTCCCCACATCTTTGCCGGCGCCAGCGTGCAGAATTACCTGATGGGAGCCTTCCACGGCACTCCCAACGGCCGGGGAAACATCGCCGCCCGCTGGCGTGACCAGGGAAGGCGTCTACCCTGCATCCTGCCCTACGGCAAACGCTATCTGAGCAACCGTATTCAGTTCGTGCACGTTGACGATGTGGCGCGGCTGGTCGCGCACATCATTCGCAAGACCGAGCCCGAATCCCAGCGCCTCACGGTCCTGAATGTCGCCGGGCGTGGCGAACCTCTCACCTTTGCCCGCTGCATGGAGATGGCCCGCGCCAAGGTGGTCCGCGCTCCGGGAAAGTGGGCCATGCGGCTGGTGCTCAAGTTCGGCTGGAAGTTCGGCATCTCCGCCATCCCACCCGAGGCAGTACCTTACATGTCCGGCGAGTACATCATGAATACCGATCGCCTGCGGAAGTTCCTGGGCGCGGATTACGAAAAGGTGATGCGCTACACCATTACCGATGCCTTCACCAGTTCTTTTGTGCCTGAAGAGCAAGCGGTCGCCCAGCAATCCGCTGCGGTATAGATTTTCGTAGCGCCGGCGTCCCGCCGGCCATGTCGCTCTGACAGAAGCCTCATCATGGAGTCGTATCGCGCCCGCGTGCGCCGTGTCACTATTTCTTCCCGCGATACAATCCCGCAATCCCAAAGGTGTAGGGTGTCCATGCCGCTTCGCGAAATCCAGCGCGGCGCAGGCGCTCCACCATTTCGCCGGGCGCAGGAAAGCGCTCCACCGAAGCCGGCAGGTACGCGTACGGACCCCTCACCCCCGAGATGACGGTGCCCACCGCCGGCAGAACCCGTTTGAAATAGATGCGGTACACCTTGCCCATCACGCCGCGTGGTTCGCCGAAATCCAGGATCCCGCACTCCCCTCCCGGCCGCAGCACGCGCAGCATCTCGCGCAACCCGGCGTCGTAATCGGCCAGGTTGCGGAAGCCAAATGCCGCCGTGATCAAGTCGAATCGCCCGTCCGAGAACGGAAGCCTCAGCGCATCCGCTTCAACCCACCGCAGCGAGGTCCCCACTGACTTATCGCTTGCCCGTTGCAGCATGGCGTGAGAAAAATCCGCTCCCAGGATGTTCGCCGGCCCCGCCGCCTGCCGCCGCAACGCGAACGTCATATCCCCCGTGCCACAACACAGATCGAGCACTTGTGCATCCGGCCGACCCAGGATGTCAGCAAAGGTCCGCGCCGCCCGCCGCCACCACAAACGGTCCACATTGAAGGAAAGCACGTGGTTCAGCAGGTCGTAGCGCGGCGCAATCGAGGTGAACATCTCCCGCACGGCGCGCGCCGCCGTCTGCGGATCGCCAGCCCCTTCCGGAGCAGCACCAAGGATTTCGGTTTTGGCTGAATTGCGCAATTTGAGACCGCCGCAGACGGATTACAGGATTGTCGATTGCCAATTGTCGATTGCCAATTGAACAAGGTGCTGGGTCTGAAAATGAAAATCGGCAATTGGCAATTGAAAATCTCTACGTTGACAGCCTTCTCAGTTCGTCCACTGCCTGACCGACCACCTTCTCCGGCACGTTCCGCGCGACCTCGACCTTTCCGATCGCCGTGGGGAGCACAAAGTGCACCACGCCGTCGCGAGTTTTCTTGTCCGCCTGCAGACGACGCACGATGTTCGCGCGGCGCACATGGACCCGTGGTAGCGGTCCCAAGCCCAACACGGCGTCTGCAATCCGGCCTGCGGTTACGCTGTCTATCTTTCCCATCGATAACGCGATGTTGGTCGCCGCGATCATGCCCCAGGCCACCGCCTCCCCATGCAGCAGGCGCTGGTAGCCAGTCTCCGCTTCCAGGGCGTGCCCAATGGTGTGCCCGAGATTGAGCACGCGGCGCAGGCCGGATTCGTGCTCATCCGCCGCTACGATCTCGGCTTTCAGCTTTACTGACTCGGCGATCAACGACTCCAGTATTGCGTGGTCGCGTTTCAGGATCTTGTTCTTGTTCTCCTCGAACTGCTGGAACAACTCCGGCTTGCCGATGACCCCACACTTCAGCGCCTCGTACAGCCCGGCGCGGAATTCGCGTTCCGGCAGCGTGCCCAGCACGGCTGGATCAATCAGCACGGCGCGCGGCTGATGAAACGTCCCCAGCAGATTCTTGCCTGCCCGCAGATTGACCCCGGTCTTGCCGCCGATGGATGCATCCACCTGCGCCACAACCGTCGTTGGGATCTGCACCACATCCACCCCGCGCATATACAGCGACGCCAGCAAGCCGGCCACATCGCCCACCACGCCTCCGCCAAAAGCCACGATTACCGCGTCCCGGTCGGCACCCAGCCCTGGCAGTTTTTCCGCCAACTCCTCCACCGTCGCCAGCTTCTTGGCGCGCTCTCCTTCCCGCATCTCCACCCACTTGGCGGGAAAGCCCGCAGCCGAGAGCGACGCCATCAGCTTCTTTCCCCACTTTTGCCGTACCGGAGGCACAGTCACCACAAACAAGCGTTCGCCCCCGGTCAGGATTTCTCGCAGGTACTCCCCTACCCGCCGCAGCAAGCCGTGCTCGATGACGGCTTCGTACGGCCGGGGCTGAACCGGGATGGTGATGCGGATCATCGGTCCTCATCATAACGTAACGTACCGCACAGCGGCCCCGGTGGCCGCGTGATAACATTTTCCACTTATGAGGGGTGTGCCAGCCGAAACCGATTTCCTGGTCATTGGCGCCGGCGTTGCCGGACTGCGTGCCGCGATCGAATTGGCGGCCGCCGGCCGGGTGGTCGTGCTGGCCAAGCGGGAGGTTGCCGACTCCGCCACCCACCTGGCCCAGGGCGGAATCGCAGCCGCACTCAGCGACGAGGACGAGATCAGCCTTCATCTCCAGGACACCCTGAACGCCGGCGACGGGCTGTGCAACGTGGAGGCCGCCAAGGTTCTGGTCGAGGAAGGCCCCGAGCGCATCGAGGAACTAATTCAGTGGGGCACCGAGTTCGACCGCCAGGGCACCAAGCTGGCCTTCACCCGCGAAGGCGCGCACAGCCGCAGCCGCATTCTGCACGCCCACGGCGACTCCACCGGGCGCGAAATCCTGCGTGCTTTGTATGCCAAGGCCAAAACTCTGAAGAACATTTCTGTCCTCGAATTCGAATTCTCCACCGACCTTGATGTGAGCGACGGAGACGTCTCGGGCATTCACCTGCTCAGCGAACAGGGCGACCACGAACACATGTCCGCCTGCGCGGTGTTGCTCGCCACCGGCGGCCTGGGACAGCTTTATCGCAACACCACCAATCCTGCTGTTGCTACGGGAGACGGCGTAGCCATGGCGTTTCGCGCGGGCGCGGAACTCAGTGACATGGAGTTTGTCCAGTTCCACCCCACCGCGCTCTACCTGAAGAAGGCGCCACGCTTCCTCCTGTCCGAAGCCCTGCGTGGTGAAGGTGCATATCTGCGCAACCTCGAGATGCATCGCTTCATGAGCAAGTACCACCCCATGGGGGAGCTTGCTCCCCGTGATGTCGTGGCTCGCGCAATTGTTCATGAACTCGAGGTCAGCCGCGCCAAAGATCCGATGGTTTACCTCGATCTTACTCACCTCCATGCTGAGCACGTGAAGAAGCGCTTCCCGCGCATCTACGCCACCTGCATGGAATACAACATCGACATCACCACCGACCTCATCCCCATCCGTCCCGCGGCCCACTACGCCATGGGGGGCGTGCGCACCGATTTGAACGGCCGCACCACGGTGCGGGGCCTGTACGCAGCCGGGGAGGCCGCCGCCACCGGCGTGCATGGCGCCAACCGTCTCGCCAGCAATTCCCTGCTCGAGGGGCTGGTGTTTGGCGCGCGGGCAGGGAAAACCATGCGCGACGAACTACGCCACTCACCCGCCCGACCCGCCAAGAACCAGCACGCCGCCTTTTCTAACGGTCCGGTGGATACCGGCACTGAGGAAACGATCGGTCAGATTCAGGACGTGATGTGGCAAGATGTCGGCATCGTACGCAACGGCGCCGACCTGAAGCGGGCCCTCCAACAACTGGAGCAAATCGCTCCCCGCATCGCCCGCCCGCATACCCGCCGGGCCTGTGAAGCGCAGAACCTCCATCTCACCGCCCGCCTGGTTGCCCGGTCTGCCGCGGCCCGCGAGGAGAGCCGGGGCGCCCACTACCGCATCGACTTCCCCGCGCACAACGATGCCCGGTTTCTGAAACACTCGATCATCCAGGGCGATTCGATCCGCTTTGCGTAGGATTTCCGAAGAACGAAGCGCAATTGGCAATTGAAAATCGGCAAACGCACTTCGTACTTTCTCTGCCTTCTTCATTCCACTTTTGTTTTTCTGGGGTGCGCCACTGACGCCAGCACCGAAATCAGCAGCACTCCCGCCACCACCCCCAGCGCTACCTCGGTCGGCATGTGGTAGTAATGCGACACCAGCATCTTCGCCCCGACAAATATCAGCACGATCGATAGCCCGTAGTGCAGGTAGTGAAATGCTTCCATCATCCCGGCCAGCGCGAAGTACATTGAACGCAATCCCAGGATGGCGAACACATTCGAGGTGTAGACGATGAATGCATCCAGCGTAATCGCCAGGATGGCGGGTATGGAATCGACGGCAAACAGCAGGTCAGTCGTCTCCACCACCAGCAGCACGATCAACAGCGGCGTCGCATACAGGCCCGGACGCCGCACGAAGAACTTGCCGCCTTCGTAGTTCTCCGTCACCGGCATCCAGCGGCGGAACACGCGCAGTACCGGATTCTTCTCCGGATGGATCTCCATTTCTTCCTGGCGAAACAGCTTGATGCCGCTGTACACCAATAGTGCGCCGAAGACATAGATGATCCACTCGAAGCGGCGGATCAGGCCCACTCCCAGCAGGATGAAAACTCCCCGCATCACCAGCGCGCCCAGGATTCCCCAGAACAACACCTTGTGCTGGTGCACCGGGGGCACGCGAAAGTAGCGGAAGATCAGCAGGAAGACAAAAAGATTGTCGACGCTCAAGGAGAGCTCAATCACGTACCCGGTAACGAACTCCAGCGTCGCTCCGCGCCCGTGCCAGAAATACACCAGCACTGCGAAGGCACCGGCCAGGGCCATCCACATGATGCTCCAGCCCACGGCCTCGTGAAATTTCACGCTGTGCGCCCGGCGATGGAACACCCCCAGGTCGAGGACCAGCATCGCCACCACGAACAAATTGAAGAGGACCCAGAAAAGTAGCTGATTCAATTGCGGTCTCGTGTCAGATTTTCAATTGCCCATTTCCAACTTGCTGAAGCAGTCTGCCCCAATCGGCAATTGCAACCGGAAACTGCCAATTTACTGCGCCCTTCCCCGTTTTCCGTTTTGCCATTCTGTCCACATGCCAAAGATCTTCAACTGCTCATCCAGACCCGTGTCCCGCATGGTCTGCTCGATTTGCGCATGAGTCAGGCGCGGCCCCAACTTTTCCGGAGAGTCGGCGATGGCAAAGCTCACCGCGGCCGCTTCCGCCACGTGCTTCTTGAGTTGCGCCAAGTCCACTTTGTCGAAGGTGTCCGACATGGCGTGGTAGTTGATCAGGTAATTACCTTCTTCCTGATTGGCGACTAGCGTAGGCACGCCTTCCAACAGGAAATCAAAGTTGTCCGTTCCCCATTCCGCGTCGGTCGTGAGGGCGGTGGCGTCAAACTGCTTGAGCGGCGCCACCAGCGTCGTGGCCGCACCGACCACGTCTTTCCGACCGCCTAATGAAAAGCCTGTGACCCGGCCAATTCCGGAGTCGAAAACCACCACGCCCGCTGCCTTGTCCAGTTCGCTGCGATGCGCCACGGCATAGGCATGCGATCCGACCATGCCTTCTTCTTCCCCGGAAAAAAGAATGAAACGGATGCTGCGTCGCGGGCGCAGTCCTGATGCCTTGATGGCGCGTAGCGCGTCAATCACCAAGGCGGCGTTGCAACCATTGTCGAGCGCGCCCGTGCCCAGTTCCCACGAATCCAGATGCGCGCCCAACACCACAAACTCGTCCGGCTTCTCGCTACCCCGTATCTCCGCCACCACGTTTGCCGCTGGAATCGGTCCTCCAATGCGGTTGGGAATGGCGAGGTCGGCATACAGCTTCTGGCCTGCGGCCAGCAGGCGCGCCATGCGTCCGGCATCTTCGCGCGCCACCAGGACCATGGGAATGCGATCGATCTCGCCGTCTGCTGAGTTGGTGTGCCGGTAGAGGAGATCATTGGGCCGGGTGGACTGGAAAGCGATGGCCAGAGCTGTTCCCTGCACCGCGCGATCAATGACCGGCGGTGCGTTGAGGTACTCGTCGAACAGATCTTTCCATTCTTTCATCTCCTCCGAGTGCACCAGCAGAATGGCACCCGCGATACTTCCCGCTTTGGCGAAATCCTGGGCGCTACCGTGGCCAACATCGAGGACGGGTACGCGGGTATGTGGTGCCAGCGCAGGAGCCCAGGCCAGGGAAACCACGCGCACCTTGAACTGTTCGGGAGAAACAACGTTCATGCGTGTCGCGCCCTCAGCCCAGGAAGAGCGGATCGTGAAATCCTCCGTGTGGACGCGGTCCGCGCCGGCGGCTTTGAACGCCGCCAAGCCCCAGTCCACTGCTTTCTGCATGGCCGGTGTCCCCGGCACGCGACCGCCGATTCCGTCCGTCAGCCGTTGTAGATTTTGATCCAATGAGGAGGGCTTCAGCGCCTCCGCGATAATGCGGTCGCTGGCGTCTTGGGCAAATGCGGCGCACACCAGCACGACCGGCAGCAGGAGATACGTCTTCACTCTTCGCATAACGCGAGATTAGAAATGAAAATCAACAAAAGGGGAAGGGGGCGGGTACGGTCGGAGTGGTGCGCCTCAGGCCTGTGCACGGAGGTTCTTGAGTTGAAGAACAGTTCTCAGTTCTCAGCGTCCGGAAGCTCCGCTACTTGATCTTCTCGAGCAGCTTCACCGTCTCCAGGGTCACACTACCCACGATTTCCAGGCTCTTGGGACTCACCTTGTCCACGGTGTCCTGGGGCGTGTGGTGGAACACGTTGTTGTAGCCATAGTTCAGGTCAATCAGGTCGGCACAGGGCACACCCCGCTGCACAAACGGGAAGTGGTCATCTTCTACGCTGATGGTGCGCCCGAAGAAGTGCGACTGGTATCCCAGTCGGGTCGCCGCCTGGTACACCACGCTTTCCAGCCACGGGGTGGAGTTGGTGTCCTGGTCGATATTGAGGTCGGCGTCACCAATCATGTCTTCCAGCAGGAACGCTTTGATGTTCTTGAGCGTGCCGTCCTTTTCCCACTTCTCAGCGAGGTGGCGGCTGCCATATAGGCTGTCGGTCGCCGTCCACTCCTTCACCGCTTCTTCTGCGTCGGTCCACACCAGCCAAACGCTGTAGCCGTCGCGTTTCTTGCCGCGCAACTGGTTAGCGAATTCCAGCAGGATGGCCGTCGACGAGCCGCCATCGTTGGCCCCTACGTAGCCCGTATCCCGCAACGGATAGTTCGTGTCATAGTGGCCCGCGATCACGATGATTCCATCCCGGGTCCCAGGAAACTTGGCGATGATGTTCCGCACCGCGAACTTGCCTTCCGGCGTGTCCGCGGTGAATGCATCGCCTTCCACCGAGTCGCCTTTCAGGTGGGCGTAGATGTAGTCCTCGAGCTTCTTGTGATTGGCGCTCCCGATGGGACGCGGGCCGAAGGCGGCCACTTCTTTCACGTACTGCATGGCTCGCGTGGAGTTGAAAGCCGGCGCTGGGCCGATGTCGGGAGCAGTCCCCCCTGCATCCAGGGAGGTTGGAACCAGCGTGGAAGAAACTGCCGGCTGCGGCGTTTCTGCGGACTTTCCCCGGGCGCAGGCGGCGAGCGTCAGCAGGAGCAGCAGGCACACCACCATCCGCCCCGGGTGTGGAGCTGCAGCTTCACTTTTTGCGGGAATCATTCTGCCTTCCGCTCGCGACGCGCTCTTCTCTGCTTGGGATGCACCAAATAGGCCACCGCGATGCTCACAATGTACAGCGCAATCATGGGAGCGGCAAACAGGCACATGTTGAGGATGTCGGTGGTGGGTGTCAGAATCGCTGCCAGGATGAAGATGACCAGGATCGAATAGCGTATGTTGCGCCACATCCATCCCGCGGTCACGATCCCCATCAGAGCAAGGAAGAACACCAGGATCGGCATCTCAAACACTATGCCCAATCCCAGGATGATGGTCAGGAACAGGTCGGTGTACTCCCCAATGGTGATCATGGGCGTGAACTGCTTGCCGTATCCAATCAGGAAGTCGAGCGCTGCCGGATAGACCATCTTGTAGCCGAAATATCCGCCCGACAGGAACAGACCTACGGTGGAAAGCATGAACGGCAGCACGTAGCGCTTCTCGTGCCGGTACAGGCCGGGAGAGATGAACAGCCACACCTGGTACAAAATGACCGGTGACGCCACAAATATGCCGGCCATGAACCCGATCTTCAAGTAAAGGTTGAAGGGTTCCGTGGGATTCAGGTAAACCAGCTTCTCCACCATCCCGTGGCGGTGCAACGCGTCCATGATGGGCCGCTGCATGATGCCGAAGATGTTCTCGGCGAAACCCCAGCACACAAAAAAACCCGCCGCCGCCGCGATGATCGAATACACCAGCCTCCGGCGCAGTTCCTCGAGGTGGTCGAGGAAGCTCATCGCTGGCATAGCATCCTGCTGCTCTCCGGCAGGCGGTACGGCGGCGGCAATTTCAGGCATCGGTGGCCTTGGCTGGGGAATTGAGCACCGAGGGAGTGGATACTTCATTGGGTTCAGGGGAAGGTATCACTTCGGGCTGAACCGCCCCGCTGGCTACCGTACCACTTGGCGGCTCCGCGGGAGGCAGAATCTGCCGTTTGGTTTCAGTTACATCCAACTGGTTGATTTCCGACTCAATCTGGGCCTTGAACTCGTTGCTGGCGCGCTTGAATTCGTTCAGCGCTCGCCCAATCTGGCGCCCGATTTCCGGCAATTTCTTCGGCCCAAAGATGATCAGAGCTAGCAGAAAAATGAAGATCATCTCGGGCAGGCCCAGATTCATGGTCTCTATGATACTGCGGGACAGGATTGCCAGCAATCCGCGGTAATCGGCCCCATCACCGCTGCGGCGGTGCTAGAACGGGCGAACCCTCCACCTGCATGCCCGCATCTTATCGGTCAGCGCAGTATTACCCGCTTGGTTACTTCGGGTGCCTGAAAACTCGCCTTTTGGCCAGTTTCGGACGTGTTATACTGCGCTCAGATGCGGGGCGTTTTTGCGCCCGAGCCGAAGGATATCCAAGATGGTTCGTAGTTCTCGTCGCTCTCTCTTTCTTGTCGTCCTCATTCTTGTCAGCTGCGGTTTTCTCGGACTGCTCTTTGGCCAGAAGAGCCCCGCCATCGCCAGCAGTTCCGATGGCGACATTCGGGACAGCCTGCGCCAGTTCACCTCAATTTATGACGTGGTCGAGCAGAACTACGCCGAACCGGTGAATCCCGACAAGGCCATCTACAATGGCGCCATTCCGGGTATGCTGCACGTGTTGGACCCGCATTCTAACTTTTTCGATCCCAAGTCTTACGCGCTGCTGCGCGAAGACCAGCGGGGCAAGTACTACGGTGTGGGCATGACCGTCGGACCCCGCAACAATAAAGTCATCGTGATTGCTCCCTTCGTGGGCACGCCGGCCTACCGCGCCGGCATCCGGCCGGGTGACATCATCGTCGCCGTGGACGGCAAGCCCACCGATAACATGAGCACGTCCGACGTGGCGGATCTGCTGAAGGGCCCCAAGGGCACCACTGTCCATATCACCGTCCTGCGGGAGGGCGTGGACAAACCCATTGAGTTCGCCGTGGTGCGTGACGAAATTCCGCGCTACAGCGTGGACCTGCACTTCCTCATCCGGCCTGGCATCGGCTACATGCACGTCTCTGGTTTTAACGAGACCACGGAGCACGAAGTCGGGCAGGCCCTCGATGAGATGGGCGATCTCAAGGGCCTTATCCTTGATCTGCGCCAAAATCCCGGCGGTCTGCTCAGTGAAGGCGTCGGCGTGGCTGACAAGTTCCTGCGCAAGGGTCAACTGATCGTTTCCCACCACGGCCGCTCTTCTCCGGAGAAGCGCTACGTCGCCACTCACGGCAATGGTGGCAAGGAATATCCCCTGGTGGTGTTAGTAAATCGGGGCACGGCTTCGGCGGCTGAGATTGTGGCCGGCGCCATCCAGGACCATGATCGTGGCCTGATCGCGGGCGAAACCACCTTCGGCAAGGGGCTGGTCCAGACCGTCTATCCTCTGTCCGAGAACACCGGACTAGCCTTAACCACGGCTAAGTACTACACCCCAAGCGGGCGCCTGATCCAGCGCGACTACTCCAACGTGTCGCTTTACGACTACTACTTCAACCGTGACCCCGAGGACAACACCACCAGCCACGAGGTCAAGCTGACCGACAGTGGCCGAACGATGTACGGTGGCGGCGGCATCACCCCCGACGTGAAGATCGCCCCGGTGAAGAGCAACAAGTTTCAGGATACCCTGCTGCAGCGTTATGCCTTCTTCAACTTCGCCAAGCGCTACATCCTCGGTCATCACCCCAGCAAGAGCTTTGAGACTGACGATGTGACCCTGCAGGACTTCCGCAAGTTCCTCGATGAGGAAAAGATCCCCTACACCGAGGCAGACTTCGTGGAGAACAACGACTGGCTGCGCTCCAGCATTCGCAGTGAGATTTTCATCGACGCCTTCGGCCAGGAGGAAGGCCTGAAGGTCAAGGCTGAGACTGACCCGGAGGTCGTCAAGGCCCTCGATCTGCTGCCCCAGGCGAAAGCCCTGGCGGATAATGCGCGCCGCATCGTTGCCGAGCGCACCGCCTCCCATAGCCTGAGCCGCTAACCACGACTTGAGCTTGCCGTAGCGCCGGCGTCCCGCCGGGCACCTCGCTCTGAGCGGGCCAATTCCCCTCGTCCACCGGCGCCAGGTAACGGCGAATAGGTACTGGCGACGGGTTTTCCTCTGCCCTATACTCCATTGGCATGGTGAAGGAGGGGGTCTGGATTTTGACCGCAGTGCTGGCCATAGCCGCGGGCTGGACGGATTGGCGCTCTCGGCGCATCCCCAACTGGCTTACCCTGCCCGGCCTGCTGCTGGGGTTTGCGCTGAACTCCGCGGTTTTCGGCTGGAGCGGCGCCAGGGACTCCCTGATGGGTGCGGCCCTGGGATTGGCCCTGCTGCTTCCCTTCGTCCTGGTACGCAGCCTGGGCGCGGGTGACTGGAAACTGGTGGGCGCATTGGGCGCCTGCCTGGGACCGCACCACTTGATCAATGTGCTGGTGGGTACACTTTTGATCGCGGGCGTGATGGCGCTGGCGTTGATCGTGTGGAAGAAGCGGGTAAGGCAAACCTTGCGCAACCTGGGGCGCATGTTGGGCGCTTTCTTCACCCTTCACCTGCCCGGACCGGAGCTTTCCCTCGACAACCCGCAGTCGCTGAAGGTGCCCTTCGGGGTTGCTGTCGCGGTTGCTGTGATTCTTTATACTGCTAGACAGGCATGGGGAGTGTCGTAGCCGGCATGGCGCGTTGGAAGAACAGCCTCACAGCAACCACGGCTTCCGAGATCGCCGAAGCCGCCCTGGTGCTGCCCTTGATGTTCACTCTGCTGCTGGGCATCTTCTATGTGGGGCGCGCCTACAATATTTATGCGGCCATGAATCACGCCGCCCGCGAGGGCGCTCGCGCGGCCGCATCGTCCACCTGCGCCACTTGCGCTACTCCGAACCAACCGCTTCCTGCCGACCAGGTAGCCACCAACTACGTGGCCCCGGTGCTGTCGGCCTCCGGAATAGACAACAGCCGGGTTACCAGCGCGGTGACTCCAAACTTTTGCAAATGCGGCTTGGGCGGGTGCCAGCCGGTGCAGTGCGACCCACTCGGAACTGGTGCCGTCCCCTCGGTGTGCGTGCAGTACAACGTGGATCTCGGCCTGCAAAACTACAGCCCGGTTACGTGCGGTACTGCGGTCAGCTTCCAGTATCCCTTTCACTTGCCGCTGCCGTTTGCACCCTCCAGCCTGCAAACGGTGACCATCACGACGCAGGCCCAGGCGAGGGCGGAACAGTGAGTGGCCCAGGTCAAAGCAAAGGTTGGGGTACGATCGCGGACCGCCTTTTGGGATCGGCGTTACTGCTTGGCGACGCGCGCGCTTCACAAATTGTCGAATTCGCCGTGGCCTTGCCTTTGCTGGTGGTGTTTCTCGTGGCTATTTTCGATTTTGGGAATGCCTTCAGTGTGAAACACAAACTTACCAACGCGGCGCGGGAAGGAGCACGTTTCGCTTCCAACCAGCCCACCACTGACCTGTCTCTGTCCACCGCCGGCACCACTGGCTCGCCGAAGGCGGTAGCTACGCTGGTGGGGGAGTATTTGCTAGCCAACAAGGTGAACGACTGCGGCCTCTCCAGTGTCACCCCTCCTCCCCCTTCCGGCTTGACGTGGATTTATACTGCCAGCAGCGGCTGCCCGGGTGCTCTGACTCTTACGATTGAGCGTGGATATACCTACACGACTGCTCCTTCCGCGCTTTACCCCACGGGCATCAACGTGGAAGCGACGCGCGTCACTTTGAGCTATCCGTACAAATGGCAATTTAATACCATATTCCAGTTCCTGGTGCCCGGCGGCGGTTTTGCCGGCACCAGCCAGATCTCCAGTGTAGCGGTGATGCAGAACCTGAACTGATGAGAATCGACATGCCTTCGCCAATCCACGCTTCGCAGCGCCCGCGGGAGCGTGGTGTAACCATTCTGTTGGTTGCCGTCGCCCTGGTAGTGGTGCTCGGGATGGCAGCCTTGGCCATCGACGTGGTGACTCTGTACGTGGCTCGCGCCGAGGCTCAGCGCGCCGCCGATGCCGCTGCCCTGGCGGGGGCCAAGGCTTTCGTCACTTCTAGCTTCACTTCCAGCGTTCCCGGCTTCGATGTGTGCACCCCCGTCGCCGGAACTGGAGGCTCCGGCGCTGCCAACTTGCAGGCCCAGGCGGCCGCAACCCAGAATCTCGTCGCCGGAGTGCCGGCGACCGTTCAATCCATTAGCTGCAATCTCAGCCAGGCCGATGGAAAAAATCCGCAGATCTCGGTGACAGTGCAACGAACGAACCTACCCACATTCTTTGCCCGGATCTGGGGCAGCAGCGGCAATAGTGTCAGCGCAAGCGCGACCGCAGAGGCCTACAACCCATCCGGTTCCTCGCTGCCGGTGTCGGTGGCCTTCGTGAAGCCGTTTCTGATTCCCAACTGCAATCCCACGACCGCCCCCGGAGCGACGTGCGCGGGAGGCTATTTTGTTTCGACCTCCAACGGCGCTCTCAATAATCCCGCCGCATATATCGGTGTGTCTCTCCCATTCCCCCCAGCCAGTCAGCCCAGCCCCACGCCTGGGCAGTACTACATCATTGATCCCTCCCCACCTGCCAGTGTTTGCCCCGGAAGCTTCGCTTTGCCCTCCGGCTCCTGCGATACCGTCGGCGGCGGCGGAGTATACGACAACATTGCCTGTGCAAACGTCAACCCGATGAGTTGTGGTAGTAGCCAACCCGTGGATCCCAACAATGCGACCATTCTGCTCCACACGAACACAGCCGACGGCGCGCGCTGCCTGATTCATGCTTCCGTTTCTCCCACCAGCGCCGTTTCCTGCACCAATCCCAATCCGAACAATCAAGACTGTTTCCTGCCCGGCCCCCCGGTAACAATTAATGGGGGCACATCCAATCCCAATCTCGCTTTTCAGTCACCCCTGCCTACCGCCGTCAACATCAGCCGCAGCGACTCGGTGGTGACCGTGCCGCTGTACGACGGTCTGACCGACCTTTGCTCCCCTAACTGCACCGGACGATCCGCGCTGATTGTCGGCTTCCTGCAGTTAGGTATACAGGATGTCAGGACGGATGGAACCATTGACGCCATCGTGTTGAACGCGGCCGGTTGTGACCCGGGCGGCTCGGGGACGGCAGTGTCGGGCGGTGGTGTTTCCCCAATTCCCGTTCGTCTTATACACAATTGAAGTGCTTCTATCGTTGGGGAGGCTCGGCCGCTCCCGGGGGCTCCGGAGGCTCGGGCTCGTCTTCCGGTGCTGGCGCCGGCGGCGGAGCGGATTGGGCGACGGGTGTTGGAGGAGGATAGGCGATGGGCTGTCGCATGGCCCCACCCTTGGGGCTGAGCAGTACGCTGCGCAGCTGGGCTGGATCCTCACTTGAGCCCACCATGATGAAATTGAATCGTGAGCCGTTCAGCAGTAAAGCCAGCACGTCCTGCGCCGGAGCGGGCCCCAGGTTCGCCACCACCAGTTCCTGCTCCGCTCCCGCCGGAATGGGAATGTCGGCGCCCGTCTTACGATGTACCTCGTTGAGCAGTTCCGCCAGCGTGACTTTGTCTGCCCAGATGCTCAGCTCTCCATTGCGAAATTCGACTTCGATTCGCGGCGCTGGCTTCGCCGGTGGTTGCGCCTGTGCCGCAGGGACGGTTCCCTCAGAAGTCACCGCCACGTTTTCCACAATTTCAAACTGTGTGTTGAACGCGGTCGTTTGCTCGCCGACGCCGCTCAGCTTGACGATCACTCGGTTGCCCGAAGCAAACACCTGATACCCTTGTGCGCTTTCCAGGTCCAGCACCACGCGTGTGACTGGCGGCTTGGCGGAAAAAAGCCCGGTTCGCACCCCCTTTACTTCGCCCCGGTTGACAGTGATTGGGTGCAGAGCGCTGCCGGGCAGCGCGTTGGGAAAATCCAGAACAATGCGGTCCGGCCCGCTCACGACCTGCGCCTGCGGAGTGACTGGCCCGCTGGCTTCAATCTCCACTTCGACGCTGTTTCCCGCTCCCAGCACGGCCACCCGCCGGATGGAGACTGCCGCTTGTGGCGCTGCGAATAGAGGACACGTCGCTGCCACGCTGGCACCAAGCAGCAACCCTGCCAGCAACACCCTTGTTTGCGAACGATGCATTGGGTCTCTAGACCCGGATTTTAGCAGTGTTGGCGCCCCTCAGCTGGAAACTTAGGTCGTAGCACCAGAAAGCCTGCGGGGCCGAGGTTTGTTCCCCCAGTGGGTTGTCGGGCAGGCCATCCTTTTTGGCAACCTTCGGCGGCCCAGGCCCCCAAAAGCCAAGGGCACGGCGCGAACCGTTCCCTTCCCAGTTTTTTTAGAGATTGATTCCGCCGCCGCTACTTCTTCTCGACCACGGCGGGAACACTCGCCGTCGTAGAAAGGCGCGTGATTTGCGCCAGTTGTTTCTGAGCTTCGTCCACATCTGCGGGGTTGTGCACCAGGTGCAGATATTGCTGCATATGGACGCCCGCTTCCTGATAGTTGCGCTTCTCCATCAGAATCATGCCCAGCACATATTCCAGCTTGGGGATCGTATGCTGTTCGTCAGTTCGAATTCCCTGGCGCGCACTTTTCTCGGCGACTTCCAGGTTTTGCAAGAAGTAATTCCCTACCGAATTGAAGAACCAGGCATCGGGAAAGTTCACCGGATTGAGGGCCAGCAGTTTCTCGGTAAGGGTCACCACTTGCTGCCACTGCCTGGCGTGGAACGCCAGTTCGGCCAGGCCTTGATAGGGACTGGCGAACTTGGGATCGGCTGCCAGCGCCTGGTCAAAGGAATGCCCCGCCCCGGCTATGTCTTTCTTTTGTGCCTGCATCCGGCCCAGTTCATACCAGGCGACCGCGTAGCTGGGATAAACCTGCACCGCTTTCTCGAAATCCTGCTGGGCTTCATCCCACTTGCTCTTCTTCTCCTGGTCGCGTCCCTTCTCAAATGCCTTCTTGGCCGCGCCGGGAGCAGCTGCGCTGGTGGCGCTGATGGTCGTCCCCTGGATCTGCTCGATGCGGTGCAACACGATGCGGCCCAGATCGTTGTGATCAAACGGAGAAATCATGCTCAGTTCCACTGCATCGGAAGTAAAGCCCGGCAGCACGGCTTGCAGCTGGCAGTCTTTCCAATCGCGCTGCGTGCCCAGAATCGAGGTTGGAGTCATCAGGACCGTTGTCGGATTCGTCCAGGAGGAGTCCGCATCCATGATCCCAGCGCTGTTCCCAGTCTTGGCCGAGGAGCGGGTGACGAATTCGAAGCTGAACTGCCCATGCGAATCGGTGTAGGTTTCGTTGTGCTTTTGCCCTTTGCAGACGGTCTGGATGGCGGCTCGTTCCGTCAGCGGAGTGCCGTCATCGATGACCACTTTGCCGGAAAGAAAGACGTTCCCCAGTGGAAAATCTCCTACCGGCGTCTGAGATTTCTGCGGTGTCCCTTTTGCGCCACCACCACGACCTTGGGCTGAAGCGGAAGAAGGAGAAAAGGACAGGCTCAGGGTGAGGAGAGCACAACAGAAAAGCTGGTATTTCATGACCGCCCCCGCAAAGTTAGGCGGATTATATGCTCAATTCAAGCAGCGGCTACGCCGTTTTTTAGCATTTCTCTGTGACTTGTTCTCCTACTGATTTTCATATATTCCCGCACATCGTCACGCGAGGGCAACACATCACCAGACGCAAATGCCCCCGTGCAGCTCTGAACATCAAACAAGGTGCGGGTCAGGCCGGCGGGCGCACCAGCGGAAGAAGGTTTCCGAGTTGCCGAACAGGTCGCGCGTATTGGGATTGGTCAACGCCCAGCGGAAACCCTTGCGGGCAAATTCCACGTCCCGCTCGGTGACATAGTCGCCTTCCTTCAGCCAGCCCGCGCGGCACATGGCATCGCGGCGGATCACCACCGGGAACGCGTACTGATTCGCCGCGTCGAAGATACGCTTGGACACCTCGGCAGCGGAGATGCGGCGGGCTTCAAAGGTTTCGATCAACTCCACCGCCTGCGCGAAGAACGCAGCGTAGTCGGGATCTTCAAAGTTAGAAAAGACTGGATTCGGGGCCTCCCCCAGCAAGTGCTTCTCGTCGTGCGTCCGGCTGTAGTCGCCGAGCACGTTCATGACGCGGAACTCGGTGATCACCGTCCCCAGCGCCCACACCCGCAGCCAGGCGTTCCATACGTCGAAGTCGTCCCAGGAGATGAAGGCGCCGTTGACCAGGTTGTCGTTGTAATCCAGCACCCGTTGCTGCAGGCTCTCGATATGGGCAAAGCGCTGCTCGTCAAAGTCGTCGGTGGCCAAGGCTTGCAGCAAGGGATCGAGCAGCGCCTGGATCACTTCCAGCGTGTTGATCATGCCGCGGGAAAACAGGGGATCCACGGCCCCGGCGGCATGTGACATCAGGCAGTAACGGTACCCGACCGTTTGCCTGGAGGAATATTGCAGCCGGCCCGTGGAGACCCACGGCCGCACCGCCTTGGCATGGGCGAACTGTTCCGCCACGCTGGGGAAGCGCTGCAAGAACTCCTGAAACTCCTGTTCCGCAGACTGAGTCCCCTTGGGATAGCGGCGCGGGTCCAACGTCAGGCCGATGCTGATCAGGGGATTGGTGGAACGCTCGTGGTTGTTGAAGGGAATCACCCAGAACCAGCCGCGCTCAAAGCAGTGATGCAGCGTGCTCTGATGCCAGGAGAGCGACAGCGGGTTACGGTCTTCCTCAAACGGAGGGACGTCCACCATGTGCGTAAACAGGCTGCGGGAATGGTGTTTGAGGCGGGTAGGATTCTCGCGCAGTCCGAAGCGGTCGGCCACGACGCTCTTGTAGCCGGTACCGTCTACCAGGTAACGGGCGTGGATCTCTTCGCCGGCGGAAGTTTGCAGGCGCACACCCCGACCGTCTATCTCCAGAGAAGTGATTTTCGTCTTTTGCCTGGGGACGGCACCGTAATGGACGGCGAGGTGATACAGGTAGGCGTCGATGTCCTGTCGAAACCAGTGGTTCTCGTCCTTCGAACTGGTGCCGAACTGCAGGCCGCGGCGGGAATCATAGACTTCTCCCTCCCGGTGATAGGCGAATCCGAACGAACGCTTGATGCCACAGGTGGTGCAGACATGGTCGGCGAGGCGATTGGGGTAGGCCACGTGTTCGATCTCGGGTATACCGTACTTTTCCGCCAGCAGCGAGATCAGCAGCGACGTGTGGGGGATGGTGGATTCGCCGACCACGAAGCGGGGATGCACATCGGAATCCATCAAGACGACGCGCAGTCCCTGCTTGGCCAGCACCGCAGCCAGCATCGATCCGGACATGCCGCTGCCCAGGATCGCCACATCGAAGCTGTGCTCGGTATCTTGAAGAATCATGCTCGTCCCCGGCTCAATGTTGGATCAAGGCCGCTCCCCAGGAGAATCCGGCGCCGTTGGTAGTCAGCATCACCAGGTCGCCGTCTTTGATGTGTCCTTCCTGCATGGCGTCTACATAGTCGAGCACCATGTCGGTTTCCTGCAGGTGGCCGTGGCGCTGCAAACCATCGGTGAAAACCTTCTCGCGCGGCAGCATGAACGCCTCGCAAAAAGCTTTCTGGTCCCAGGTCGAAAAGGTCGGGTAAATGTAGTAAGACACATCCGCCTGCTTGCGGCCGATCCGCCCCAACGCGTCCTTCATCACCTTGCGGAACATGAACAGGTTGATGGGGATGACTTCTTTATTGAATTTGGGCACGTCCGCTGTCATGTGCAGCCATTTGTGCTTGGTATCTCGGGGATCGCGGTTGTGGAACCCGGGAATGTACCAGATGTCATGCAATTTCCCCGCGGTGCTGACCTCGACGGAAAGAATCTGGCGACGCTCGAAATTCTTCTTGAGGATGACCGCGCTCCCGCCGTCGCAGATCACGGTGATCGGATAATACGTGTGATTGAATTCCGGGGCCTTGTCCCCGGCGAACAGCAGGGCTGTCTGGTAGCGCTCGTTGGCCGCCATGAGCGAGCACGCGACCTTCAGCGTGGTGTGGTAGCTGGCGCATCCCCCGGTGTTGACCGCGGTGGCGAAGGCCCGGGTCGCACCAATTTCTTTCTGGATCAACCCCGCAGCCGACCAAGTCGGTGCGATGTACTCCTCGGGAATGCTGGTGAAGTCCAGGATCAGATCGATTTCCTTCGGATCCATGGCCGCCTGCTCCAGCACGCGCCGGCAGGCTTTGAGGGCCAGGCCGGCAGCGGTCTCGTCGGCGGCCATGTGCACGGCTTCAATGCCGATGTCCTTTTGGAAATCTACGTTGGCCGCCAGTGGTTCCGCCGGGATTTCCTCATCGCGGAAAACATCAGCCACCACCTTCCGCTTCGGCGGCAGGTAGTAGCTTGCAGCAACGATGCCGATTCTGCTGTTCATAAGTTCGCGCTTGCTCCCTCAAGTCAGCAGCGGATCAGAGACACTCCCGCCAGGAAACCCATCCCATGCGAAGCGGCCAGCACGTAGCCTCCTTCGGGCACACTTCCATTTTCGAGCATGGTCAGATAATTCAGCACGAAGTCGCTGCCCTGGAGATGGCCGTGGGTCTCACGGTTGGAAAGGCACATCTGCCCGGCGGTCGCCCCAAAGGCCTGCTGAAATTCCGACTGATCCTGGGACGAGATGTTGGGATACAGAAAGAAAACCACGTCGTCGAACTGAACTCCCGCGCGCTCGAGCAGTGGGCTGGTCAAGCGGCGCAGCCCCTCCGCTTTTCGCGCGCCGTCATAGCGCGAATGGTCCAACTCCATGCGATATAGCTCAGCCTCATCCTGATGGGCCAAGGCTCCGCCAGGAATGTAGTAGACATCGTGATTCGCCCCATCCGACCACAGTTCGGTGTCGACCACCACGTTTCGGGTAGTGCCGCGCTGCAGAATGACGGCACTGGCGGCATCTCCCAGAACGCTGACCGGATCGGCCGGATTTAACACTCGGCTTCCTGGGATGGTCACGTCGGACGCGACCAGCAACGCAGTTTTGAGATTCTCATTGGCCTGGAGCAGGGCGGCGGCGGAGCTCAGCGCGACCAGGAAATTACTCGCGCCTCCACCGCTGAACCCGACGGTGAACGCTTTCTTGGCACCCAGTTCATGCTGCAGCTTGTTGCTCATGTTCCAAGCAGGCACCAGGAATTCCTGGGGGAGGATGGTGTAGTCCACGATGACGTCGAGTTGTGCCGCTTCCAGACCCGCCCGGCGCAACGCTTCCTGCGAGGCTGCCAGCGCCATGGCCGAGCCGCCTTCGCCGTTGCAGGCCGGCACACTGCTAATGCCCAACCGAGCCATCACCTCTGGCCCGCCCTTGGCGCCTTCTTCCTCAAGCAGATCGCCGACCGCGCGCCGGTGGGCCGGCAGATGACACGCAGCAGCCAGAATTCCGACCTGTGTTTCCATAGAAATTTTTCGCAGGCTCGCGAAGGAGATGAGAAAAGCGGGCCGCCCCAGCTTCGCGGGAGTATTGGGCGTCTGCGCACACTTTGTCAAGATGCAAAACTTTTCATCTGTTCCGTCCGGGACGCCGGTTTCCCCTTGGCGTCGCAATGACAACGGGCATACAATTCCACCGCCTGCTTGGGAGGCCCAGACATGCCGGAAACAACGGTTAGTGTGAAGGACCAGGTTCGCCAGTTTGTTCTCGACTATGCGCGCGGTCGGGGTACGACCACGGTGACCGACGAAGAGTCTCTCCTCAAGAACAATGTTGTCGACTCTCTGGGAGTGTTTCGCATGATCGCCTTTCTGGAGGACACCTTCCCTATCACCATCGAAGACACAGACATGGTTCCGGAAAACTTCCAGACCATCAACGACATTGAGGCGTTTGTGGTGAGCAAGGGGAGCGTTGAAGCCGGGCAGTGCGCACACTCTCCCGCTATGGCCCAGAACTGACGACGTGGTCTTGGATTTCCCGGCGCAAGGGTTGGAGCTGCGCAGCTAAACGCGGGAATCAGGGGTTCATGCGTCGTGGTTAAGGCAGGTCTTCAGTTGCCGTCCGACCCAGGAGACACTCGGCGGTAACAACACGTGTTTGTGATCGCCGGGAATGTCGTAGACCTCCACCTGGTTGGCGATCCGCTTCCATCCTAGTACGGAATCATCATGGCGGCCCCTGGGCCTCTCCGCCGGTCGAAATAGAGCGATGCGGCCGGGATAGCGCCCGTCCCCAGCGTCGCCGATTACGGCGGTGGCCATCAAGCGTTGTGGATCACGCAGGGCCTGCGGTAGGGGCTTGCCCGTCCGGCGGACGAAACGGTATCCCGTGCGCCACAGGCGGTTGTGCAGATGCCAGCGCAGCGTGCGCCAGCGGTCGGCCAGGTACAGGAACTTCTGCTTGCCCCGGGCACGCAACAGCTGGCGAACATGCCAGGCGAGGTGATCGGCCCAAACCACGAGGCGGGTTTGGGCTGACCGCTCGGCCGCGTATCCAGGGGCCGGCGAATCAAAGACAGCCAGCAAGGCAACGTCCTCGCCCTGCGAGCGCAGCTCCCGTGCAATGCCGAACGCTACCCTCCCGGCCAAGCACATGCCCCCGATGTAGTAAGGACCGTGAGGTTGGAAGGCACGGATCTTTTCCACCATGGTGGCTGCGATCGCCGGCAAGGGGCGCTCGGTCTCATCCTCGAAGAGGTTGTCGTAAGGCACGATGTACACAGGTTGATCAGGACCCAACTCGTCAGCCAACGCGCGGTAACCGATTCGGGCCTGCACCAGGATGAGCGGAGTCCTGGCCGGATCGCCCGCCTGAATTTGTACCAGTCCGGGTGACGACCACTGCTCCTGGTGCAGTATGGAACCCAGCTTCTCGATGGTCGGGGCCTCAAACAGAGCGCTCATGGGCAGGGCCTTGCCGAATTCCTTCTCGATTGCAGCGAACAGGCTGGCTCCCAGGACCGAGTGGCCGCCCAGGTCAAAGAAATTGTCGGTGACGCCCACGGGTTTCATGCCCAACGTCTTTTCCCAGAGCTTGGCCAGGCGGCTTTCCACCGCATCCCGCGGTGCGATGAGGACATGGGGCGAGGGTTTGTCCTCGGGCGCGGGCAGCGCTTTCCAATCCAGCTTGCCGTTGGCGATGAGGGGCAGGTGGTCGAGGAGGACGAACGCCGCAGGAACCATGTACTCCGGCAATTTCTGGCGCAAGAAGCTGCGCAGAGCCGCAGAGAATTTGTTCTCCTCGACGCTAGCGGCGCCACGCGGCACAACGTAACCGACTAGCCGTTTTTCGCCGGTACCGTCACTCCGCACAGCTACGGCTGCCTGCGCCACATCGGGGTGCAGGGTCAGCAGGCTTTCAATTTCTGCGGGCTCGATGCGGTAACCACGGATTTTTGCCTGCCGGTCTTCGCGGCCTTCGAACTTGAAGGTTCCGTCGCGCAACTGGCGCACCAGGTCCCCGGTACGATAGAGGCGGGCGCCGCTTCGCCCGACGAAGGGATCGGGGATGAACCGTTCTGCGGTGCGCTCCGGCAGCCCAGCGTAGCCGCGCGCCACACCGTCCCCGCCGATATACAGCTCACCGACAACCCCCACAGGCACCGGCTGCAGATGCGCATCGAGCACATACATCCGGGTGTTCGCGATGGGGCTTCCGACGGGAATGGTGCTCCCGTCCACTCGATCCAGCTTGTGCACGGCTGACCAGATCGTAGTCTCGGTGGGGCCATACATGTTCCACAGGGATGCGCAACGCCCGTGCAGCTGATTGGCCAAACTGGGGGGAAGAGCTTCGCCGCCGCAGAGTACCTTGAGCCTCGGATCTCCCTGCCAGCCCGCTGTTAACAACATCTGCCAAGTGGCAGGTGTGGCTTGCATTACGGTAGCACCGCACTGGGTCAAGGTATCCCGCAGGCGGCGGCCGTCCGTCACCTCATCGCGGCTGGCGATAACGACACATGCACCAGTCGTGAGCGGCAGTAGCAGCTCCAGAGCCGCGATATCGAAAGAGATCGTGGTCACAGCGAGCAGCGTGTCCGCCGCCGACATGCCGGGCCGCCGGCGCATGGCCGAAAGGAAGTTCATTACATTCCTGTGTTCGATCTGCACACCTTTCGGCCGTCCAGTTGATCCGGAGGTGTAAATCACATAGGCCAGATGGTCCGGCCGGACAACGCGCAACAGATTTTTCCCACTCTCGGCGGTAATGCGTGCCCCGTCTGCATCAAACCGTACCACCGCAGGCGTGACTGCCGGTGGCATGTCACGCAGCAGGGCGTCCTGCGTGAGCAGCACCTTCGCACTGCTGTCCCGCAAGACATTCGCCCTACGCTCAGCGGGATGGGCGGGATCGAGCGGGAGGTAGGCGCCGCCTGCTTTCAGGATGCCCAACATCGCCACCACCATGTCGGGCGATCGCTCCACGCAAAGTCCCACTACGTCCTCGGGCCCGACGCCCAGGCTGGTTAAACGATGCGCCAGGCGGTTTGCCCGTTGGTTGAGTTCTCCGTAAGTCAGTTGCTGACCCTGAAACTTGAGCGCAACCGCATCCGGCGTGCCCTGCACCTGGGTCTCGAAAAGATCGTGAACGCAGAGGTCCCGTGGATAGTCTTCGTCCGTGGCATTCCACTCCACGCAGATCCGTTGGCGCTCCGCTTCGCTGAGAATCGGCAGCCTGGAGACGCGGCACTCCGGATCGGCAACTGCCGCCCGCACCAAATTCTCGAAGTGTTCCAGCACGGTCCCCGCCGTTTCCGCTTCGAGCAGATCGGAGTTGTATTCCAGCGCAAGCTGAAAGCCCTCTGGGCGGTCGATCACACCCAGGTTCAGATCAAACTTCGCGGTGCCGTTGTGAACCGGAAGGGTTGCGCAGCACAATCCGGACAGCGCCAAGTCATGCCACGAGGTCTCCTCCACCGTCAGCATCACCTGGAAAAAGGGATTTCGAGCCACAGATCGTTCCGGCCTTAGTTCCGCAACCACCTGTTCGAAAGGCAAATCCTGGTGGGCATAGGCACCGAGCGATACTTCGCGGATTCTCCTCAGCAATTCACGGAACGTCGGATCCCCGTGAAAGCTGGTGCGCAAGGTCATCATATTGGCGAAGAAGCCAATGGCGCGCGCTGCTTCGGCCCGGGTGCGGTGGGTCATGGGCGAGCCCACCAGAACATCCTCCTGTCCCGTGTAGCGGTACAGGAGTGCCTGGAATGCCGCCAGCAGCGTCATGAACCGAGTAACCCCGTAGCGGCGCGAGAGAGAGCGAAGTTCGTCGCTCAGGGCTCTCGACAACTGCCGGCGCTCCATGCCGCCCCGAAAGATAGGAGTGGTGGGGCGAGGGTGGTCGAAGGGAAAGGCCAAAGCTGCCGGGACGTCGTGCAACTGCTGCTTCCAGTATTCGAGTTGATCCTGGCGTACTTCGTGGATAAGGGCTTGCCGCTGCCACACCGCGAAGTCTGCATACTGCACGGCCGGTTCGGGGAGATCGGCGGGAACTCCCGTGGAAAAAGCGTTGTAGGCTGCGGACAGTTCTTCCAGCAGCACCGCGATCGACGGCCCATCACAGATGATGTGGTGCAGCGTGAGCACCAGGACGTGCTCGCTATCGTCCAGGCGGAACAAGGCGGCACGAATTACCGGGCCGGAAGCCAGGTCGAACGGGCGTCCGACTTCCTCCCGAAGCTGGCGCTCGAGTTCGGACTTACGTTCTGGCATCGTCCCACGACACAGGTCGATCACCGCGAGATCGAATGATGACGGCGGAGCGACCAGCTGGACCGGATGCCCTTCCCGAGAGGGGAAGGTTGTGCGGAGTGCTTCGTGGCGCCGGACCACCTGCTCCAAGCCGCGCTGCAGAGCGGCCACATCGAGCGGGCCGGTGATGCGCCACGCTATCGGCACGTTGTAAGCGGCGGATCCCGAGTCGAGCTGCGCCAGGAACCACAGCCTCTGCTGTCCGAACGACAGCTCGACTGCATCGCGCAAAGATCGGGGCACGATTGGCGAGTAGTTTGGTGGAAGCTGGGTGAGACCCTTCCTCCAGTTCCACCCCGGAGACGCACAGGAGCCCGCATCGCGGTTGCGAATTCGGCCGTCCTCGCCCACCGTTGCCGCAATCACGGCGGTCTCAGCCCTCGGGCGCATGTCCACGTGGTCCACGGTCAGGGGGAAGTCTTCATCAAGAACGCGCTATTCTCCTTGAAAAGCGTCACTTCATCAGAACCGCAACATCAAGCGGCACCGTACTGGCCGGTAAACCCAGATTGAAGGGAGCGTGGTTCTCCGTCACCGTTCCATCGGCGGCAACATCGAACACATGCAGGAAGCCGTTGCGATCGAGCACATACAAGAACTTCCCGGTCGGATCGATCTTCATGTGAGAGGGCAGAGGCGCGGTGCCGCCGTCGGCACTGACCGCCAAGTGCTGGAGCTGAACCGGGGTTTTGGAGTTGGTGATGTCATACACGCTGATCGTCCCGGAAAGCGTCTCCGCCGTGTAGAGGCGGGTGCCGGCGGCGTTGGTCGCGGCCCAGCATACTGCCATGCCCTGGTTGGTGGCCGTCCCCGCCGAGGACAACTTGCCCGTCGTGTCGTAGCCGTACACGTTGACCTGGCTATTCGGCGGGAGGGTCAAGTAGATCGCCTTCACGATGGGATGGAACACCGCGCCCACAGCGTCGAACGGCGTGGCCATAGAACTGATACGCGTCATGATGCCGGCACGGCTCATCTTGTAGCTGGAGATTCTCTTGCCGAAATACAGAACTCCGAAGAAGTAGGGCGGTCCGCTGTTGCGCACCAACACCTGGGCGGGGGAACTGCCCGCGGGCAGCAGCGTGGTCGAACCCGCGTTCATGGTCAGAACGCCATCCGAACTGACGGTGAAGCTGGTGTAGCTGGGCCGGGTGGCGGTCTGGAACGGGTCAGAGTCTTTGTTGGCGACCATCATGATGGACACGCCATTCCCCAGGGCGTTGTCTTTGTACCCGATGCTGGCCGGCTGGGTACCGCCGGAAGCGAAGGGAGAACCCGCGACCGCAGTCAGCGTTCCATTCGCATTGAGCTTAAATGCGGAAATGTTGTTGGAATGGCCATTGACCGCGAACAACAAAGTGCCCGCTTTGTTGAGCATGACCTCTCCGTCGGAGTCCCATTGGGCATCAGCCAGAGGATTACCCGTGCCCGCGACTCCGGTGCCGCCGGTTGGGAAGGGAGAGCCGGGGACAGATGTGAGATTTCCGGCGCCGTCATTGACCAGGGCGATAACTGCGTTCTGGCCTGTGACCGTGATGTTGCCATTGATGTAGATCAAGTTCTGCTGCGCATGCGCCACGGGTACGGAACCCAGTGACAGCACGAAAATCAGCAGAGCTGCACTGATCGCCAGAGAGAAAAATCGCCTGTCGGTATTGGCGATTGTCATCGCGTGCCTCCTTAACATCCGATGGATCGCTCCCCACGGAGCATCCGGGATCATCGCAAAACTTGAATTGTTGCTTGTCGCCCCACGCGCCGACGGGTCGCGGGATCAGGGAATCCGCGCCAGCGCTACTCGCAGAGGTCGTAGATTGTTGCTCTTTCCAGAGGTGATTGCAAGGGACAAAAGACTCTACGCGGGCATCTCAGCTTCGGGTCCGCTTGTGCACCAGCCAGTCGGAGCACTTGATCGTTCCTGCGGGCATTTCGCGATGCGGCACGCTCGGGTTCTGCAATCGGCTCCCGCGAAAGTGAAATTCTCTGCACAGAGTCTTTCTACCTCTGGCGGGTGGCGGGCGGGAACGGGCAGGAAATCTAGAAGTGGTGAGACCTTGGTGCCGCAACCTCAGCGCTGGGGATGAATCAGGCGGCGGTGATCAATCAGGTGCTGCTTGGCGGTTCTCAATTGCAATTCAATCTGCTCATCTTCTGCCGCCGGGGACGGACCCTCCGGTCTGTCCTGACGGACGTCGGCGCGCTTTTCCTGACGGATGAGGGCTTCACCGAGGTCGGCCGCGAGCTGGTCGCAGACGTTGCAATTGCCGGAACGTTCTTCGATTCTTGCTTGCTTGCTCACGGTTGCCTCAAGTACCTCGCGAACCGGTTTAACTGTCAACAGACTGGCATGTAGGGGAGCGGCGATCAGCAGACAGCAAGGCCATCACACGGGTTACTGGATCGAGCTGGCCACGCTGGAGAACGTGTTGTTGGCGTTGCCGCCGATCAGCCGCACAGTCCCGACCACAATCACCAGGATCACGGCTAGCATGACCGCGTACTCCGCAATGTCCTGGCCTTCCTCGTCGGACCATAGTCTGCAAAGAAAGTCAGTCACCTTCTTGGCCCTCCTCTCCCGTCGAACAAATCTGGCCTGGCCGGAAACGGCTTCTAATGCCAAGTCGCTTTGCCCCTTCTCCAGCCCAGATTGCCCGGGTTTCCCCGTTTGCACAATGGCTCGTTCGTGTCCGTTACACGTGTACCCTGTTCCGGGGTGACCTCAGTACCTTGCCCCTTGCGTACCCTCAACCCAGGGACTCAGCTGAGGATCCCTGAAGCGGCAGAGCCAACCTACGTGTGGGGACGATTCTCTTTTACGAGCAGGTGGGAATACTCGCAGTGCGGGCTGGCGAGCAACCAGCGTCACGAGACACTAGAGCAGCTACTGGATCGAGCTGGCGGCGGCCGAAAACACATTGTTGGCGCTCGATCCAATCATCTTGACCGTGCCAACCACGAGCACCAGAATCACAGCCAGCATCACCGCGTATTCTGCGATGTCCTGCCCCTCTTGCTCCAACCACATCCGCCGTAAGAAGTCCCTCATGTTTACCTCCTTCTTCGGTCGGACTGTAGGCGGATTTTATCTTTCCTGGGCAGTGGGCGCAGATTGCTTTAGTAACCGAGCCTGGTAACCAAGGTTTACCAAATTGACCCAGACCGACCATGTGGGCTGAATTCCCTGTCAATCCGACGCCACGGCCTGAGCAAAGGGAGCGGCCGCCCAGAAGACACGCAGTTCAGCTTCGGTGCCGTTGAACATATCGCGATCACAGCGCCCCATGCCTGGAACCTCGTGGGGAGGCGGGCCCACTGCACCGTCGGTGTACTGCCACATCGTCCACCTCGGCCAGTTCGGAGGAATCACCGGAGTGGGACCGTATTGAGAGAGCCACAGCCAACAGTTGGCAAGGATGGGGTCGGTATTCGTTCCCAGCAATTGCTTGAGGTAATGGCCTCCGTAGAGCCCCGGCCACCGCCCGGTTGCGCTCTGAACGTGGGTGACAAATGCGCGTGCCTCTTCCATATCCATGCTGGGGCCTTGGGGATTGGCTTCAAAATCGAGAACCAACAAGGTCTGAGCGTCGGGATTGACGCTGTCGAGGAAATGTTCTGCCTGAACTACCCCGTCAGCGCCGACGCCAAAGTGATATGCGCCCCACAGCATGCCCGCCGCCACAGCTTTGGACTTGTGGCTCGCGTAGAGCGGGTCCCGATATTGCCATCCCTGGGTCGCCTTGTGGATGATTCCGGCGATTCCCGCCTGGCGGGCAGCCGCGAAGTCCACGGTGGTATTGAAATGGGAGAGGTCCACAACCATATTCGCAGGTGGCATGACAGATGCCTCCATTGCAGGAATTCGATCGGCTCTCGTCGCTGTCGGGGACCAACCTGGTCTTGCTGTTTCCGAAGTTGGCTCTCTGCCTAAGGGGCGAGGATACGAGGGAGGTAATCTAGCGGCTGGAGACGCGAAATTAACGGAAAACTTGATTTTGTTCCGAAATCAGAACAATGCGGAGGGTAAGAGAAGGACTTTTGGTGGAGCTAGTCGGGCTCGAACCGACGACCTCATCGTTGCGAACGATGCGCTCTCCCAGCTGAGCTATAGCCCCACATGCGTGGTCAAAGGGATGACGTGCAACGCAATTTTAGCAGCGTTCCTGAGGCATGGACAAATGGACGCACAATGCTCCGCGCAGCATGCCAGCTATAATAGCCTTGTGAGTTCCGACTCTATCCGCCAGGTCGCTTCCGCCGACTTCCCCACCCGCTGGGGCAAGTTCCGCATTCTCGGATTTGAGGGCGAATTCGGAGAGGAACGGCGTGCCGAAACCGCAGTGGCGTTGGTCATGGGCGACATCAAGTCAACCCCTCCTCTGGTGCGCATCCACTCCCAGTGCCTCACCGGGGACGTCTTCGGCTCGCTGCGCTGCGACTGCCGCCAGCAACTGGAGATGGCGCTGTCTTTGATCGCTCAGCAGGGAGCAGGCGTGCTCATCTACGAGCAGCAGGAGGGGCGCGGCATTGGCCTGATGGCCAAGTTGCAGGCTTACGAACTGCAAGACGTCGGGCTCGACACGGTAGAAGCCAACGAGCGCCTGGGATTCAAAGCCGATCACCGCGAGTTCAGCTTGCCGGCGGAAATCCTGAAGCACCTCGGCATTGCGCGGGTGCGCCTGCTTTCCAACAATCCCGACAAGGTCGCCGCCGTAGAACGTGTGGGCATCAAGGTGACGGAGCGCGTCCCTTGCGAAGTCCAGCCCAGTCCCCACGCCGAGGAGTACATCAAGACCAAGAAAGAAAAGCTGGGACACTTGTTCTCGGAACACTAGAACGCGGGCAAGAGTCTCCGCGCCTCACCACCTAGGCGGGCCATATCCCCAGAGCTGTGCGGCTCAGAATCTGCTGCTGCATGTCCTGGGACAGGGGCAGAGCGCGGAAATCCTCAAGATTTTTCCCGATGTCAGGCACACCCGGCCCCGGCCAGTCGGTGCCGAACAAAGTCTTGTACGCGATTTCTTCCAGCCGCGGAAAATATTTCAGCAGCGTTTTGGGTGGAATGCCGCTGATATCCAGGTAAACGTTAGGGTGGCGCCGCACCAGGAAGAACGCGGTGTGCATCCACAGCGGCCGACCGCCATGCGCCAGCAGGATCTTCAACCTGGGAAAGTCGACGGCTACATCGTCCACGTAGATCGGATCGCCATACTTGTTGCGTGCCCCCGGGAAGATGGACGTGCCGGTGTGAAACATTACCGGGATGCCGTTGGCCTCGGCGGCGCGATAGATAATTTCCAGTTCCTTCACGCCGGTCAGGTAGTCGTTGGGAAAAAGCAGCTGGTGCGGAGGATGGATCTTGATCATGCGGATGCCCAGCCGCAGCAACTGCTCGACGTCCGCCAGGACATTCGCCGTGTGCCGGGGATGCAGGCTGCCGCACGAGATCAGCCGCTGGGGATTCTCCCGGGTGTAGTCGGCGATGAACTGGTTCACGCCCGAAGTAAAGCCGATCACTTCGGGGGCAACGTAGTTGATGAGGACGGCGCGGTCTACTCCGGCTTGATCGAGGTGCTTGAGGAAGGCCTTGGGCGAGCGGCAGAATTCGGCGATCTGGTCAAAGTTCGCCCGCTTCTTTTTCATCAGTTCCAGCGCGTGCGGCTTGAACATCTCCATCGGCTGGATGTGAATGTGGCAGTCAGTGATCAAGTTGGTCGTTGGCCGCTAGTCGTTGGTGTCTCGATTCAGTTGTTTGCAATCGCGAGGATCGCGCGCCTGGTAAACACTCGGATCATCTCGCGCCGGTACTCGGGGGTCAGCGCCGAAGTGGTCAAGGGCTTGGCGGTTCTGGCCGCCAAGTCGCCCACCTTGTCCGCAAGTTCTTCGGTCATGGTCTTCCCTGAAAGCATCGCGCTCGCCCCTTTCACCAGCACCGGCGCGGGATTCACGGCGGTGAGCGCCAAACGCGCATCACTGACGTGCCCGTCGGAGCGCTTCACAACTACCGCCACTCCCGCCAGCGGATAATCAATCGACCCCCGCACCCGCAGCTTGCGATAGACGCCGCGGTAATCGGCTGACGACTCGGGCAAGAATACACGAGTCAGCAGCTCGTTGGGCTGCAGCTTGCGGTAGTCGTCCCCAATGCCAGTGTAGAACTCGCGCAGTGGCAGGCGACGCGCACCAGAAGGGCTGGCGATTTCCACCTCGGCGTTCAAGCACAGCAGCGCCGGAGGTGTGTCTCCCGAGAAGACCGCCCAGCACTTTGTCCCACCCGGAGCAACGTGGCACAGGTCGCCGTTCTTCTTGATGCAAAAGCCGCAGGCTTTGCGCCAAGTGAGCGACTGGTTGTACCACAGGCAGCGCGTGTCGAGGCAAATGTTGCCGCCAATTGTTCCCATGTTGCGCAGGACCGGTGACGCAACGGTCGCTGCGGCTTCGGTGAGCACGGGATAGTGTTTCCGCAGGAAATCGGAGTGCTCGATGGCGTTCAGTGTGGTCAGCACACCGATTTCAACTCCGACGCCTCGTTGGGGGCGGATGCCCTGCAACTCCGCGATGCGCCGGACGTCCAGCACGTACTCCGGCTCAAACAGCTTCTGGCGCATTGAGGGGATAAGGTCGGTTCCTCCGGCCAGTACGCGGATGTTGCTGGCATGAGTCGCCAGGTAGCCAACCGCCTCTTCCACCGAGCGCGGACGCAACAGTCTGAATTGCGGGAGACTCAATCGTCGCCTCCCGCCGGGGCTTCGCGCCGCGCCGGATCCAGCGGATGCCGCGCCGGCCCCTTTCCGCGAAACCAGAGCGATCCGCCGTGCTCGCGAAAACGTGTCGGAGCCGTCGGATCAACGCCTTCGGTCAGATCAATCTTTTTCTCCGCCTTCTTGGCGCGCAGCGCAGCCAGCACGCGCTCGGGTGTAAAGGGTGACTCGTGGAGACGCACTCCGACCGCGTCGTAAATCGCATTGGAAATCGCGGGAATCGTCGCCGCCAGCGAGCCTTCGCTGCATTCTTTGGCGCCGAAGGGGCCTTCAGGATCGACGCTCTCCACGATGATGGGCTCGACTTCGGGCGATTCGACCGAGGAGGGGCTGCGATACTCCAGCAGTCCGGGGTTCATCAGCATGCCGTCTTTCCAGACCATTTCTTCGGTGAGCGCCTGGCCCATGCCCATCCAGACCGAACCGATGATCTGGCCCTCGACCGAAACCGGGTTCAGGGCGCGGCCGCAATCGTGCGCGGCCCAGACCTTGTGGACGGTGACCTCCCCGGTGTCTTCATCCACGCTGACTTCGGCGACTTGCGCCGAGTAGGAATAGGCGGGCGAAGGGCCAACCCCTGCGCCTTTGTGCTTGCCGCCACGGGCTTCTTGCGGGGGAGCGTACGAACCAGTTCCCGTCAGCGCACCGTGGAAATCGATGGCAGCGACGACGGCTTCTTCGAAGGTCATCGCGTCCTTGGGGCCTTCGTCCTTGCGCTTCTGCTGCAGTGAGCCGCGCAGGATCTGGCCTTCGACCCTGCCGCTGACTGAGGCCTGCCCGTCTGTGGACAGTTCGTGTGGGGACGGGCGACCTCGCCCGTCCTGCGCGGGCGAGTCGCCCGCGGCCACATGTTTCTTGCCGACTCGATCGTCACGGAAGACCAGATCCTCCGCGGCGCAGTTCATCTTCTTGGCCGCGGCCGCGATGAGCAGCTTCTTCACTTCTTGCGCGGCGCGCAAGGTGGCATTCCCGTTCATGAAGGTGACACGGCTGGAGTATGAGCCGATGTCAATGGGGGTCAAGTCGGTGTCGGCGGCAATCACCTTTACGCGGCCGAGCGAGCAGCCCAGAACCTCGCTGGCAATCTGAGCCACCATGGTGTCCGATCCCTGGCCGATGTCGGACGCCCCCGTGTACACCACCACCCCTCCATCGCGGTCGATCTTGATGTTGACCGTGGAATGCGGCATATCGGAACGAATGATGGAGTTGGCCGCGCCGCTGACGTAATGGCTGCATGCGATGCCCAGGCCACATCCTTTCGGTAACTTGCCCTTACGTTCTCTCCAACCCGAGCGCTCGACCACTTTGTCTATGCACTCCGGCAGGCCGTAGCTCTGCACGCGCAGCCCGTTGATGGTGACGCAGGGTGGCTTTAATAGATTGCGGCGGCGAATTTCTGCGGGATCAATCTTCAACTTCAGCGCCAGTTCGTCCAGTTGCGACTCGAACGCGAAGCGGACATTCACGGTGCCATGGCCGCGCATCGCCCCGCAGACCGGCTTGTTGGTAAGAACGCGGTATCCGTCGTATTGAATGTTAGGGATATCGTAGAGCGCGCCCAGCAGCGCACCGGAGTAGAGAATGGTTACCACACCGTAGGAGCAATACCCGCCGCCATCCTGCACCACGCGGGCCTTCACCGCGGTGATGTGGCCATCTTTGTCGGCGCCAGTCTTCAGATCAATGATGGTGCGCGGACGTCCACGATGGGCCCAGAAAACTTCCTCGCGGGTGTAGGTAATCTTCACCGGGGCTTGGGCCTTGCGCGCGGCCACCGCTGCAATAATTTCCAGCGGGATTACCTCACTCTTACCGCCGAAGCCGCCGCCCACCAAGGGTTTGATGACGCGAATCTGCGCCATCGGCATTTCGAGCACCAGCGACAGCTTGTGTTGCAGATAATACGGAACCTGGGTCGAAGACCAGACAGTCAAACGACCGGGCTTGCCGGTGTGCGAATCGATCTCGAAGGCCGCCAGCGTGGAATGCGGCTCCATAGCCGCGTGCGTCACCTCGTTGGCGATGAAGCGCGCTTCGGCCACGCAGGCCGCCTCGGCCAGCGCCTTCTCAGTATCCCCAAATACGTGGTGGTAATCCTTCTCGATGTTCTGCGGCTTGTTGTCGTGAATGAAATCGCTCTGCGCCTTCATCGAGTCTTCAGGGTCGAAGTAGGCAGGCAGCACTTCATATTCGACGTCGATCAGTTCGAGTGCTTTGTCGGCGGTAGCTTCGTCGACCGCGGCGACGCAGGCCACGTTGTCACCTACATAGCGGACCTTGTCTGTCACCAAGGCGTGTTCGTCGTGCCCGACGGGAAGAATGCCGTAGGGAGTGGGCGCATCTTTGCCGATCACGACGGCCACCACACCGTCGAGTTGTTCGGCGCGGCTGGTGTCGATGCGCTGGATGCGGGCGTGGGGATAGGGCGAGTGCAGAATCTTGCCCACGAGCATGCCGGGCAGGCTGAGATCGTCGGTGTACTTCCCCGCCCCGGTGGTCTTGCCGGCAGCGTCGACCATGGCCGTTGGTTTACCGATGATAGAGAAGTCGCTCATCGTTTTCTCGGTGCCCGGTACTAGGTACTAGGTACTGCTTTCTGCTCCGCTTCAATCGCTGCCTTAATGGCCTGATACATCTGGCTATAGCCGGTGCAGCGGCACAGGTTGCTGCTGAGCGCGCTGCGAACCTCTTCTTCTGTCGGGTTGGCATTGACGGCCAGCAGGTGTTTCACCGTCATCATGAATCCGGGCGTGCAATAGCCGCACTGCGCGCCACCCCAGTCGCCATAGGCTTTCTGGATAGCCGCCAGGCTGCCATGCTCGCTTACACCTTCGACTGTGGTGATCTCCTGCCCTTCGCAACTGGCCGCCAGCATGGTGCAAGAGAGCATGGGAATACCATCCACCAGCACGGTGCAGGCCCCGCAGGAGGAATCATCACAACCGCGCTTCGATCCGGTGAGCTGCAAGTCCTGCCGTAGCGCATCGAGCAGCAGCTTGCTGGGCTCGATGGCGAGCTCGTGGGTGCGGCCGTTGACGTTCAGCTCTATTAGTTCTTTCTTCATTGGCAGCTCTAGTAGTCAGCAGTCAGCACTCAGCATTCAGCCGCTCAAGGTTCTCGTCGGCCCCTGCCACAATCGTTGAGGACTGAGTGCTAATTGCTCAGTACAGCGGCACCTTCGGATCCACTGTCCGCGCCCAGCCGTCGATTCCTCCGCGCACCGATTGCACTTTCTCGAATCCCTGTTGCCGCAGCCAGTTGGTGACGCTCAGAGAACGCACTCCGTGATGGCACAGCACCACGATATGTTCGTCCGGGTCGAGTTCCTGCTGCGCACGCATCGGCACATCGCCCATGGGGATCTGCTTGCTTCCTTCGATGGACGCTTTCTCCCATTCCCAGGGCTCGCGCACGTCGAGCAGGGTAAACTTGTCGCCACGCTTGAGCATGGACTTGACTTGGCCGGCGCTGATTTCGAAATCCATAGTTGAGCCTTCAGCCGTCAGCCATCAGCACTCAGGTAAGGTCTGATGGCTGACGGCTAGTATCCAAAATCTGCCTGTGCCGCGTAGGCGTGCTGCTTCACGCCAAGTTCGTCCACGCGACACCCGCCTAGCTGGTTCATGTAAGCCCGACGATCGGCAACGCCGTACACCCAGCGCTCCAACCAGGCGTCGCTGTCTGGCTTCGTCTTGGTCTGCTCGTGATATTGGCGGAAGAAGGCATCGTCGCGCTTGTAATAGCCCTGCACGGGTGACGGGTGGGCGCCGTAACGGCACTCGACCACAGCATTCACCAGGAATCCGGGAATCACGGTGCGATTGGGATCGCTGGCGATCACCTCGGGCTCGACAATCTCTTCCGCCACTACAATCACCCGTTTGGCGGCGCGCACGCCTTCCAGCATGACCCCGAAATTTCCCCAGCAGTGGGCGTTGCCCTCGCAGTCGGCGCGCTGCACGTGGACGATGGTCACGTCGGGACTCAGGGCTCTCACAGCGTGCAGCTTCCCTCCGCCAGTTTGCCCAGCTGCGCTGGGCACGGACGGCCGGGAGCGGCCGTCCCCACGTGATTCTTGCTGATTCTGAGAGCTGTCCTGACCACCAAACGGTGACTCAACCTTCGCGAAGAACTCATTCTCCCGTGCCACGTCGCTTCCCAGCGCCGTGCGCGTGGGCATGAACGGCACCCCCATGGCGCCTGCCTGCAACGCCAGCGCGACGGTGAAGTTGGTCATGTTGACGACCCTCATTCCGTTCTGTTCGACGGCCCGGCGGAAGTTGTAGGCCGAACCCATCATCACGTTGCCTACCCAGGCGGCGATGACTTTTTCTACACATCCCGCGCCGATCAACTGGTCAAACAGAATGTCCGAGATCGGGCCAATCAACGTGAGGCCACGCTTCTTCTGGCGAATGATTTCATGTCCCGCGGCGAATGGGATCATCTGCTCCAATTGCAGGCCAAGTGCGATCGAGGCGCCGTCGGGCACCAACTCGGCAATCGCTTCCTGCATAGTAAGCAGCTTCAACATTATCTTCCCTTCCACACCGGTTTGCGCTTCTCGACGAATGCGTTAATTCCCTCTTGCGCATCTTCCGTCTTCATCAACTCGTCCAGGTAAATCTGTTCTGCGCGGGCCAAGCCCTTGTCGAAGTGCATCGAGTTCCAGGCATAAATGGCTTTTTTCGTGATGGCCAGCGCCGCGGGACTGAGTTGCAGCAGATTCTTGACTGACTCCTGCACGGCAGCGTCAACCTGCTCATCCGCGAGGGCGCGATTCACCAGGCCGATGCTTGCAGCCTCGCTGCCGCTGATGGTTCGTCCGGTCAACACGAGATCGGCCGCGTGTTTCTGCCCTACCAGCGCGGCCAGGGCAGTGGCAGCCACTGGCGGATAGCATCCCAGCTTGATTTCCGGAAAACCCCACGTCGCATTGTCTGCCGTGTACACCAAGTCGCAGACCATGGCGAGTTCGGCGCCTCCGCCGAGGCAATGACCACGCACCACGGCAATCGTCACTTTCTTCGTGCCGACCAGTTTCAAGATGACGCCGTGAAACTTTGAGAGCATTTCCTGAATCTTGTCGGGAGTGTGCGCGGCGACGTCCACCCCCACCGAGAATGCTTTGCCAGAAGCTGCCAGAACAACGACCGCAATATCCGCACGCTCCTCGAGATCAGCCAGGGCGGTGGCCAACTCGTCCATCATGGCGATGTCGATGACGTTCAGCGGGGCGTGCTGCAGAGTGATCCGGGCGACCGGAGGCTCCAGCGTGACCGCGATGCGGGACAGTTGCGTAGGCGCTTCCGCCTTCTTCTCAGCAGGCGCGATCGGGCGCACACTACGAAATCCTAGGTTGTCCAGAACCCCTCCTTGTCGTATTCGCGAATGGCTCGCAATTCGTCCGCCGATGGTTCCGGTGTCTGCACTAGTTTGTCCGCCACCCGCAATTTCCAGCCGGTGTTGCTTAGCACATCGTCCACTTCGATTCCCAGGTGCACCGAGGAGAGGTAGGCTTCTCCATCCTTGCCGAAGCGCAACACAGCCTTGGTGGTGATCGCCGCCGCCGGGCCGCCTCGGGGCAGGCCCACGCGCTGCCGCCATCCGGAGCCATCTCCATTTCCGGGGCTGGTGACGTAGGAGACTCGCTCGGGCAGGCGCTGTTTGCTGTGCTCGAGCAAAACCACAAAGCGCTGGGCGAGCGATGCGATATCGCATGCGCCACCGGAGCCCGGCAGGCGCGTGAGACCTTTGGGGCCGCGCACCTCGGTCGAGTTCAAGTTGCCAAACCGATCCACTTCTGCCGCCCCTAGAAATCCCAAGTGCACCCGCCCCGATTGCAGCAGGCTCATCACGCCCAGCATATCGAGGCATTGCGTCGCGCCCAGGATGTTGGGTGGATCGGCCATGGTGTAGATCAACTCGGGCGCGGGGGTCGAGCGGATCACTCCGTTTTCAAACAAGCCAATCGCGTTTGGGGCATGGGTGCGCTTCGCCACTACGAAGGCGATCAGCGGCAGCCGCATGCCGACGAAGACCACTTCCCCATCGCGGATTTCGCGGGCGGCGCAGGCGACCATGAGCTCGCTGCGGGTGTAGGCAGCCGAAGTCGTTGGTCGTTGGTCGTTCGTCGTTGGCAAAACCCGCGCCTGAGGATTCAACACAAGGTCCCTCGACTCGCCCTCGCTTGCGCTCGGCCTTCGCTCGGGATGACAGAGCGAGTTACAGATTAATGGCCGACTTTCTTGGCTCCGCAATCGTGGTCAGCGGGTCGCGCCCACCTTCTTTGGGAGCGATCCACTTCTTTTCGTTGGCGATGATGTCGAGCAGCAGTTTCTTGTCTTCCGCCGACGGCATGTACTCCTTCAAGTGCTGCTCATAAGCCTTGTCATCGAGCGGCTCGCCGGCCTGGGCGTGGAACTTCTGGCCTGCCCAGCGGCCGATGTTGCGGTTGAACCGGATATCGGGCGCGTACAGTTTGGGTTCGCCGGGTTTCAGAGCGCCGTTAAACCGCTCGATCAGCCCGGCCACTTCGTTGCGATACAAATGACGGTTGTAGTCGTTCAGATCATCAAGGTCGGCTCCCTGCTGGTTCTGCGGTTCGTCGTAGCGTCCCTTGATGCCCCAAACATAGGACCAATGCGCCGACGACGAGTGATCCGTACCAAACAGGTCGTAGGAACAGGAGATCCACTTGTTGAGATATTTCTGGATGAGCCACGCTGGAACCACACCCGCCTCGACGATACGCCGCAGCCCATCGTTGCCCGTGCCCATGTGGAAAGCCTCTTCGCGCAGCATGTAGGACATCGATCGGCCAAGCGGAGCGAAGGCGGAGTACTTCAGCATCTGCAACTGGAACTTGCCGTCGCGATCGACGAAATCGGTGTAGGTGAAGAAGTCCATCCAGTTGTCAACGTCAACGTTGAACGCGCCCAACAGACGCTTGTTCTCAAAGGCGCGGCGCTCCAGCATCTTCTGGGCTTCGACTTTACCGGAATAACCGAAATGATCCACCAGCAGGGCGCACATCTGCCAGCCGTGGCGCATTTCCTCGATCATGACCCGGGTAAGCGCCTTGCGGTCCCAGTCAGTGGGCGCAGTCTCAAACAAGTTGCGCTGCTGCTCGACGCTGGCAAACTCGGTATCGCCCTGGTAAACGATCATGTTCATGAGCGCGTCTTTCATCTGCTGCGTAGGCACCTGGCGCAGGTTCTCCCACTTGCGACGACCCTTGAACGATCCAAACTGGATCTCCTCGGTTTCGATGGCGCCGAAAAGGGTGTCGAACTTAAAGCTGGCGATCTCGTCGGTGTTGACGCCGATGTCTTTGCGCCAATCGTCGAACAGGCCAACCCAATCGCTGAAGGTTCCGATTTTTGCTACTTTTCCTGGCATAAGTCCTCAATACAGTCGGTGGTGGCCGGCGGGACCCTTCGACTGCGCTCAGGGCAGGCTGCCGGCACTACGTCAAGCCAAGTTCAACCAGACCGTTTTTAGCTCCGTATAGTGTTCGATGGCGTGCATGCCGAGTTCGCGGCCGAAGCCGGAACTCTTGTACCCACCGAAGGGCAACGCTGCGTCCATCAGCCCGTAAGTGTTGATCCACACTGTCCCTGCCCGGAGCTGGCGCGAAACGGTGTGCGCCTTTTTCACATCGCGCGTCCACACCGCCGCGGCGAGCCCGTATTGATTGCGGTTGGCCAGGTCCACCACCTGGTCGATATCGTCGAACGTCAGCGTTGCCAGCACGGGTCCGAAGATCTCTTCCTGCGCGATCTTCATTTCGTTGCCGACACCCCCGAAGATCGTGGGCTCAAGGAAGAAACCCTTGCCGCCATCCACGGATACGCGATTCCCTCCGGTGATCAGCTTGGCTCCTTCTTTCTTTCCTGCCTCGATGTAGCCCAGCACGGTTTGCATCTGCTCCTGGCTGACGATGGCGCCCAGCCGCGTCTTGGGATCGAGCGGATCGGCGGGCTGCAGCTTCTTCGCCCGCGCCACCAGCTTCTCCACGAACTCATCCTGCACTTTGCTCTCGACGAACAGGCGCGAGCCCGCGTTGCAGACCTCACCTTTGCCGTAAAAGATGCCGTTGATGGCGCCCTTCACCGCGTTGTCAATATCGGAGTCGGCAAACACGATGTTGGGCGACTTGCCACCCAGTTCCAGCGTAACCCGCTTCAGCGTGTCTGCCGCACCCCGCATGATTTCCTTGCCCACGGCGGTCGAACCGGTAAAGGCGATCTTGTCGATTCCGGGATGCCCCACAATGGCCTTCCCCGTCTCGGGCCCGCCAGTGACGATATTCAGCACGCCCGCCGGTACGCCCGCCTCCATCGCCAACTCTCCGAATCGCAAAGTCGTCAGCGGAGTCTGCTCGGCCGGCTTCATCACGATGGTGCACCCGCAGGCCAGCGCCGGACCCAGTTTCCACGAGGCCAGGAGCAGGGGGAAGTTCCACGGGATGATCAGCCCGACCACACCCACCGGCTCACGCAGCGTGTAGGTAAACGCGGTCTCGAAGGTATTCACGGTTTCGCCGTGGATCTTGGTCGCCCAGCCTGCGTAGTAACGCAAGACGTCGATGACCATAGGCATGTCCACGTAGCGCGATTCGAAGATGGGCTTGCCGTTGTCGAGGGTCTCAAGTTCGGCGAGTTCCTCGAGGTTCTTCTCCACCAGGTCGGCAAGTTTCCAGATCAGCCGTCCGCGCTCGCTGGCCGACATCTTGCGCCACGCGCCGCTGCGGTCCTCGAACGCCCTGCGGGCGGCGGCGACAGCATGGTCGACATCGGAGGCCGAGGCCTCGACAACCTGGGTGAGAACCTCGCCGGTGGCCGGATTGATGGTGTCGAACTTCTTCGAGCCCTCCACCCACTGGCCGTCGATCAGCAGGCGGCCGGGCTCGATCTTGGTCTTTGTAGCTGCAATCATCTTCTTTCCTGTAGCGCCGGCGTCCCGCCGGCTGTCCGGGCGGGCGTCCTCGCCCGCCCTTGTGTGCCATGCTTACCTTGGGAACGCGGGCAGGAGTACCCGCGCCACACATTCCCACTGCTTAGCGTCGTTCCGCCAGGACGGCCGAGGCGGCCGTCCCCACACGTGCCGTTATTTTGCAGTAAACGTTGCCGGGCGCTTCTCCACGTACGCCGCCAGGCCTTCCTTGGCGTCGTCGCTCTGGAACAGGATCTGCTGGTTCTCGCGTTCCACCGCCAGCGCCGACTCCATGGGAATCTCCCATCCCGTCTGCACCGCGCGCTTGATGCGTCCCACGGCCTTAGCCGCCTTGTTCGGCGGAGTGAACTGGCGGGCGTACTCCATGATGTTCTCCATGAAGTTCTCGCGCTCAAAGATGTCATTGATAATGTTCAATTCCTTGGCCTCCTCGAACGAGAAGGTGTTGCCGGTGACCATCAGCTCGATTGCCTTGCTCTTGCCTACCATGCGCGACAGGCGCTGCGTTCCGCCGGTGCCGGGCAGCACGCCCAGATTCACTTCCGGCAGGCCGATCTTGCCCGCGTCCTTGCGGGCAATGCGAATGTCGGCTGCCATGGCAATCTCGAGGCCGCCGCCCACGCAGTGGCCGTTCAGCGCGGCGATCACCAGCTTAGGGGTGTGCTCCAGGCGCAGCAGAGTTTCATTCGCATGCAGGCAGAAGTAGTACTTGAAGGTGGGATCGACGCTGGCCAGCATCTTGATGTTGGCGCCCGCGGAGAAGAACTTGTCACCCGCGCCGGTCAGCACGATCACGTGCACATTGTTATCCATGCGCGCCTTGAGGATGGCGTCATCGAGCTGGCGGTTCATCTCGTAGGTGTAGGTGTTGGCCGGGGGATCGTTCATCTCGATCACCGCCACGCCGGCATCGGTGCGATAGTTGATCAGTTGCTTGGTGCTCTCGCCGGCAGCCGGCTGCATTGTAGTGGCCATGGTCAAAACTCCTTTTCACAATGATTGGAATCTGAATTCAGTTTGCTGATCTCTTCTTCGGCGCCTTCCCCGAGGCGCAGACACCCTGCAAGAAAATATTTGCCATCTGCTCAGCCATTTCGCCGGCATCGGCATCCACCCGGGGGTGATACCAGGTATAGATCCAGTTCATCATGCCGAACAGGCTGAGCACGGCGATGCGGCTGGAGAATTCTAGTCCTTTCGCCCGCTTCAGGTTGTCGAGCAAGTCCATGCAGATGCGGTAATACTCGCGCTTGATGGCCGCAATCTCCGTCCCGAAGCTGTTCTTCAAAACATCGTCCTCGTGCGAGAGCACCTTCATGGCTTTCTGGTTGGCGAGGAAGTACTCCAGGTGATTGAGGATGAATACGCGAATACGCTGCTCGGGATCGGTCACGTCCTTCAGTCGCTCGCGCAGACGCTCCACGATGGTGGTGAAGGTGTGTTTCTGGATCAGGTAGAGCAGCTTTTCCTTGGACTCGAAGTAGTAGTACATCCCGGCCAGCGACATGCCGCTGGCACGCGACAGGTCCCGCATGGACGCGCCTTCGTAGCCCTTTTCGTAGAAGACATCGGTGGCGTGGGTAAGGATCTTGGCCAGGCGGCGGTCGAAACGGGTCTTCGGCGGCGGCGCGGCGCGGCGGCGGCGCGAGACCCGGGGCGGAGCTGGGGAGGCGGAGGCCATGTTTGTCGAACGTTCGTTCTAATGATAGCGCATTGCGAGGAGTGTCACAAGAGGGTGTGATTGCAATCGATTGGCCAGCCGGGGACTTGACTACTGCGCCGGAGCTTCGCGCTCCACTAGGGAGATCCTCTTTACCTGGTTGCGGCTGAACCTCTGCAGCGCACCGCCGATTCTGAGGACGACGTCAGTGGCGGACACCGACTGCAAGTCTCCCGACAGCACGCTGCCGTCCCGCAACTCGATCGTATCGTGCGCGGACGTACCCAGCTCGTAGCTCACGCTTCCCCCGGAGACATCGCTCGGGGAAACCTCCAGCGGGAAGTGCCCGCTGTTATAACCTTCCTTACTGAATTCAAGGTTATGCTTTCCGGTACCGACTTGAATCATTTTGGGAGTCGTTCCTGACTCGTTGCCATCTACCTTCAGCGATGCCCCCTGCGGCACCGAGTTCACGGTGATAGAGATCGTCCTGGGAACATCACGGGTAGCCACAATGTTCACGGACGATGCAGTTCCTGACGTATCGATGTTGACTGGGATCTTCACTGCCTGTCCCGGTCCGACATTGTTCAGCGTGAGCCAACCCTCTCCTATCCTTACCTTGTTCTTGTCGAACAAGTAGATTGAGAACGCACCGCTGGGAATGACTTTCTGAGACAAGTTTTCGGCCGTAACGTCGACCAGATAGGTGCGGCGGTTGCCGAAGGAAGCGACGTCCTTCAGCTTCCCAAGGGTAAAGCGTACGACCGGGGTTCCCGATTCCGGCCACATGATCACTTGTTGAGGCTGGTCTTTGGCATAGGCCATTCCGGTTATCAGAATCAGCCAAAGCCCCCCGAACATTCGGGTTTTCGTCATGACGATCCTCACTGTGGCGTTTGAGAAGCGGGCTGGATCACCGCCGGTTGCTGTACGGTTTCCCGCTCCACCAGGATAATTTTCTTGACGAGGTTCCGCGCATAAGGCTGATCCTTGCCATCCACTCTGATCACCACCGAAGTCATCGACATGGAGATGACGTCTCCCAGGAGCACCGCGCCGTCGCGTAGTTCCACCGTGTCCCGGCTGAGGCCTCCAAGTTCGAAGGTAATACTGCCGCCGGGTAGCTCGTCCTGCGTGATCTCGACCGGCGTGCTGCCCGTAGCGTAACCTTCTTTGCTGAACTCCAGGGTATGGGTGCCTATGGTCAGATTCACTAACCTAGGAGTGACACCTGCATCCTGGCCGTCCACCTTCAAAGTAGCACCGGGCGGCACAGACACGACTCTGAGCGGAATCGTTCTCAAAGAAGTGGGTACACCCGAAGCATCGTTGCGTGCACTGAGGCTAAGGGTCGCAGGAATACCGACCGCCCCAAACTGGAATGCAACTCTTGCCTGTTGCCCCGGACCCAGATCGCTAACGTGCAGGACACCGTCCCCGATTCGCACTCCCGCCTTATCAAGCAAGTACACCGTAAACGAGGCCCGTGGAATAGGTTTGCTGGACATGTTCTCGACGGTAACGTCGGAAACAAAGCTTAGCTGACCGGCGTATGCCCCCATCTGTCGAAACTTGCCAAAGGTGAGCCTCAGCGTGGGTGCGGTCGCGTTGGGCCACAGCATCACTAGAGTTGGCTCCGACTTGGCTTTAGCAGGCACCACCCCGAAAACCAGCAGAAGCGAGACTAATGCCGCCAGGATGCAATACTTCTTCATTTGCGCGTGAGTTTTAGCACAGGGCAAGGGCTGACGCAACGAAAAGTCCAGTTAGTTCCGAATATCGGACAGCAACCGTTCCACCTCGTCTTTCAGATTGGCGGTGAGCGGCAGCAGCGGTAGGCGGACCGTGCCTCCGAAGTACCCGTTGAAATCCAATGCGTGCTTCACGCCAGGGATGCCGAGGTCCCCGACGACGCGCTGGGCGGCTTTGGCAATGCGCTCCTGCTTGAGGCGTGCCAATTCGAGGTCGCCCTCTTTCCAGGCGGCGTAGATTTCGTAACATGCGGTGGGGGCAGGGTCGGCAAAGGCGAGAATTGCGCCCACCGCGCCGACCTGGAGGGACGGCTCAAGTTTTTGGGCGGCCCCTACCAGCACCTGGAAGCCGACCTCTTTCTGGCGGGTCTTCAATCCCGAAACCACGCTCACTGCAGAAGATGAAGGCTTGGATCCGCCTGTGGCCGCGGCAATCGTCACCAGTTCCCCGCCCTGTCCATTGCCTTCGGCGGCTTTCAGCATGCGCGGGGTGACGGCGTCGAAAGTCTCGGTGACGGTTGCGCTGCGCTTCACGTGGCGCGTGCCTTCCACCATCTTGCGGACTTTTTCCACGTCGCCGCTCGATTCCTTGATGCCGATCAGGTTGGGATGGTCGGCCAGTTCGATCACCACCTCGGCGGGAATGTCGTACCCGGTGGCCTGCGGGAAGTTGTAGATGATGACCGGCAGCGGCGAGCGGTCGGCGACGGTGCGGTAGAAGGCCAGCAGGTTGGCCGGCTGCATTTGCTTCTTGTAATAGTGCGGGGTACGCACCATGGCCACATCGTAGCCGAGGTCGGCGGCGTAGTCGGTTAGCTTCAAAGTCTCGATGGCAGACTCAACTCCGGTGCCCGCGATCAGGACTTTGTTGGGCGCTGTGGCCTCCCGTGCGGTTTTCAGCACTTGGCGCCGTTCTTCATCCGACAACAGAATAGCCTCGCCGGTCGAGCCGAGGACCACGAGTCCCGCCACCGGAGTTTTCGAGTAGTGCTCGACGTTGGCTTCGAGCTTCTTGAAGTAAACGTTCCCCTCGGAATAGAAGGGCGTGGTGATGGGAGGAAAAATGCCGTGGAGAAGCATAGGAGCAGCCCTCAGCCGTCAGCTTACACAAATAGCTTATCAGTTCGCATGCTAACGATGGGATCCTTCGACTCCTGTCCTCCTTCGCGCCTAGCGCGAAAGAGAACAGCCGCTCAGGATGACAGAGTTGAGCAGTGGGGCTCAGCGGCGCGTTCTGGCCACGCGCTCGGCGTGCAGATACTGCAGCGCTTGCACCCGCACTTCGCCTCGCTGCAACGCCGCAATCCCTTCCGCCGCGGCACGGGCCGCCGACAGCGTCGTAATCGTAGGGATGCGCGCGTTCACCGCGGCGCGCCGAATGGCCTTCTCGTCGAACCAGGGTTCGAGTCCGGTCGGGGTGTTGGCGATGAGCTGGATGCGCTCGCCCTTGATCAGATCTACCACGTTGGGACGGCCTTCCTTCACTTTGTATACCCGCTCGACCGCCATGCCCTTTGCTTCCAAAATATCCGCGGTTCCGGCCGTCGCTACCAACTTGAACCCCATGTCGACGAAGCGTCGCGCCAACTCGGCCACCTGCGGCTTGTCATGATCGGTGACGCTGATGAACACCGTTCCCTTGGTGGGCAGCCTCTGTCCGGCGGCAACCTGGGCTTTGGCGAAGGCTTCGCCGAAGCTGTCACCCACGCCCATCACCTCGCCAGTGGACTTCATCTCCGGGCCAAGCACCGTGTCCACGCCGGGAAACTTGTTCCACGGAAAGACCGGCGACTTGACGTAGTAGCCGCGGCCAGTGTCGAGATCGGCACGGCGCTCGATGAACTCCGGCAGAAATTCGCGGAGCTTGCGACCGGTCATCAGGCGGGCGGCAATTTTGGCCATGGGGACGCCCGTGGCTTTCGAAACATACGGCACGGTGCGCGAGGCGCGCGGGTTCACTTCGAGCACGTAAACCTTGCCGCCGTCACCTTTGGAGTTGCCATTGCCGCGCGGGATCGCAAACTGAATATTCATCAGCCCGATCACCTTCAGCGCGCGCGCCAGCTTGAAGGTGTATTCGCGCATGCGTTCCAGCAGGTGCTCGGGAATATCCACCGCGGGCAGCACGCAGGACGAATCGCCGGAGTGGATACCGGCTTCTTCGATGTGCTGCATGATGCCGCCGATCACCACGTCTTCTCCGTCGGAGAGCGCGTCCACGTCTACCTCGATGGCGTCCTCCAGAAAATGATCGATCAGCACCGGGCGGTCCTGCGAATACTCGACAGCTTCCTTCATGTAGCGGATGACTGTCTCCTCGTCGTAGGCGATCACCATGGCGCGCCCGCCCAGCACGTAGGAGGGCCGCACCAGCACGGGATATTGCACTCGCTTGGCGCCTTCGACCGCTTCTTCAATCGATGCGACCATGACGCCGGGCGCTTGTGGGATGTCCAGGTCTTCCAGCAGCTTGTTGAAACGCTTGCGATCTTCGGCGAGGTCGATGGACTCGGGCGTGGTGCCGATGATGTTGACGCCTGCGGCCTTCAAGGGCAGCGCCAGATTGAGCGGGGTTTGTCCGCCGAACTGCACGATCACGCCAACGGGCGCGTTGGAAGCGGCTTCGTGCTCGTAGACGGCAAACACGTCTTCCAGAGTAAGCGGCTCGAAGTAAAGGCGATCGCTGGTGTCGTAATCGGTCGAAACGGTCTCGGGGTTGCAGTTGATCATGATCGTCTCGTAACCGTCGTCGCGCAGTGCGAAGGCGGCGTGGCAGCAGCAGTAATCGAACTCAATTCCCTGCCCAATGCGGTTGGGCCCGCTGCCCAAGATGATGACTTTTTTCTTCTGGGTGGGTGTGGCTTCGTCTTCTTCTTCGTAGGTCGAATAGAGGTACGGCGTATAACTCTCGAACTCGGCGGCGCAGGTGTCCACGCGCTTGTAGACGGGCGTGATGCCGTGCTTCTTGCGCAGGTGGCGGACCTTCTCCGGTGCGCCTTTTCCATCCAGCCGCCAGACCCCAGCGAGGCGTCCGTCGGAGAAGCCCAGGCGCTTGGCCTCGCGCACGATCTCCGCGGGAACCGATTCCATCGGATGCTTCTCCAGCTCGAGCTGCATATCGTTAATTTCTTTGAGCTGGTAGAGGAACCAGGGGTCGATCGAGGTCATGGTCGCGAGTTGCTTGACGGTGTGGCCCTGGCGCAAGGCGTAGCGCACATAGGAAAGCCGCTCGGGATGCGGCGTGACCAGCCGCTGGGTGAGAATCTTGGGCTCGATTTTTTCCGAACCGACCTTCTTGCCCGTGTCCAGCGCGCGCACGCCCTTGAGCAGGGCCTCTTTGAAAGTGCGGCCGATGGCCATCACCTCGCCCACCGATTTCATCTGCGGGCCCAGGTTCTCGTCAACACCGGGAAATTTCTCGAACTGCCACTTGGGAATCTTGACCACCACGTAGTCGAGCGTGGGCTCGAAGCAGGCGGGAGTCTTGCGGGTGATGTCGTTCGGAATTTCATCCAGCGTGTAACCCACGGCCAGTTTGGCGGCAATCTTGGCAATCGGGAACCCCGTCGCTTTCGAGGCCAGCGCCGATGACCGCGACACCCGCGGGTTCATCTCGATCACCACCATGCGCCCGGTCTGCGGATGCACGCCGAACTGGATGTTCGATCCACCGGTCTCGACGCCGATTTCGCGAATCACCGCGATCGCCGCATCGCGCATCATCTGGTACTCGCGGTCCGTCAGGGTCTGCGCCGGGGCGACGGTGATGGAGTCGCCGGTGTGCACGCCCATGGGATCGAAGTTCTCGATGGAGCAGATGATGATGACGTTGTCCTTCAGGTCCCGCATCACCTCAAGCTCGTACTCTTTCCAGCCGAGCACCGATTCTTCGATCAGGGCTTCGTGGACGGGAGAGAAATCCAGGCCGCGGGCCAGCACTTCCATCAGCTCTTCGCGGTTGTAGGCGATGCCGCCGCCCGAGCCTCCCAGGGTGAACGAGGGACGAATGATGACCGGGAAACCAATTTTGCCGGCAAACTCCAGGCCATCCTTGAGATTGTTGACCAGCGCCGACTTGGGAACGTCGAGGCCGATCTTCTGCATCGCGTCTTTGAAGAACAGCCGGTCTTCGGCTTTCTTGATGGCCGCGATGTTGGCGCCAATGAGCTGCACGTTGTACTTGTCAAGAATGCCGCCATCAGAAAGCTCGACCGCGAGGTTGAGCGCGGTCTGCCCGCCGACCGTAGGCAATACCGCAAAACCCGCGCCCGGCGACAGTTCGCGCTCGACGCGGATGATCTCTTCCAGGTAGTCGCGAGTCAGGGGCTCGATGTAGGTGCGGTCGGCCAGGTCGGGGTCGGTCATGATGGTGGCCGGGTTGGAGTTGGCCAGCACCACTTCGAAGCCCTCAGCTTTGAGCGCCTTGCAAGCCTGCGTGCCGGAGTAGTCAAACTCCGCCGACTGGCCAATGATGATGGGGCCAGAGCCGATGATTAGAATTTTGGAGATGTCAGTGCGTTTGGGCATTTATTGAGCAGTCTTGTTCGATTTGCCTTGAAAGGGCGCAGCTTTAGCTGCGCCGTTAGTTTGTTTTGAAAGGGCGCGCCTTCAGGCGCGCCGACCGCCGCCCCCAGGCCCATGGGCTTCAGCCCCTGAGGTACTTCGTCTAATTCGAAACCGGCGTGCGCGGAGGAATACGGGTAGTCCTCTGCCTTCTCACACAGGTTCTTTCTTATGGGATTCTGGCGCATGTAAATCACGTGCAGTCTGTAGTCACTGGCGTCGCGGATGCGATGATCAGAGAAACCTTCTTGCCAAACCTCCATGTTCGAGCCAAGCTCCTTCTTTGCGCGATAGGAGAATCCGCCCTTGATGAACTGGATCGCTTTCTCGAGGCTGGTAAGCGGGGTCAGCAGAACGTGGATGTGGTCAGGCATGATCACGAACTCATGGAGGAGGTACGCCGGTCCGCGATAGTGATAGAGGGTGTCAAGCAACAATTTGGACCAGGGTTCCGCCCGAAAAAGTGCCCGCCGGCTCCAGGTGCTGGTGGTGACCATGTAGGTCTGTCCCGTGTTGGTGGCATGCTCTCTTGCGGGTCTCAACGGCTCACCTCAGGGGCTAAAGCCCATCTCCTTTTCGTCTCTTGCGGCGCGCCTGGAAGGCGCGCCCTTTCAAAGCTCGCTTCATTCTCAACTGGCCACTGATCATCGGCCGCTGCCTTTAAACTCCTCCATCATCTTCACAAAATCCTTGAACAGATAATGCGAATCATGCGGCCCCGGACTCGCCTCCGGGTGGTACTGCACGCTAAACAGTGGCAGGTTCCGATGACGCAAGCCTTCAAGCGTGCTGTCGTTCAGGTCCACATGTGTCAACTCGACTTCGCTCATCGGGAGCGAATCCGGGTCCACGGCGAAGTTGTGATTGTGGGCGGTGATTTCGACTTTGCCGGTGTGCAACTGCTTTACCGGATGATTGCCGCCGTGGTGGCCGAATTTCAGCTTGTAGGTTTTTCCGCCCAGCGCGATGCCGGTTAGCTGGTGTCCCAGGCAAATTCCGAAGATTGGCTGGCGTCCCATCAGGCGGCGGATGTTATCCACCGCGTAGGTGCAGGGCTCCGGATCGCCGGGCCCATTCGACAGGAACACTCCATCCGGCTTCAGCGCGAGCACATCTTCCGCAGGAGTTTGCGCGGGCACCACCGTCACCTTGCAGCCTTCTCCGCGCAGCTTACGCAGAATGTTTTGCTTGATGCCGTAGTCGTAGGCCACCACGTGGAAGCGGGCGGGTTCGTCTTTCACGCCCACTACTTCGTCCGGCAGGTGCGAGCGCTCGCCGGTTTCCCAGACGTAGGTGTTCTTGGTGCTGACGACTTTCGCCAGATCTGTCCCATCCATCTTCGGGATCGAACGCGCCTTCGCAACCAATTTCTCAGCATCGCTTTCCAGCGTCGAGACCACACCACGCATTACGCCGTGGTCCCGCAAATGCCGCACCAGTGCCCGCGAGTCGATGTCGCCCAGCACCGGAATCTTGAAGCCCTCCAGGTACTCTTCGGCGACCTGCTGCGAGCGCCAGTTGGAGCTGACTCTCGAGAACTCGCGCACGATCAGGCCCTCGATGTACGGACGGGTGGCTTCGTTGTCTTCAGAGTTGGTGCCGTAATTGCCGATTTCAGGATTGGTAAGGACTACGATCTGGCCGCAGTAGGAGGGATCGGTGAAAATTTCCTGATAGCCAGTGATGGAAGTATTAAAAACTACTTCCCCGTAACATTCGCCTTTCGCACCGTAGCCTTTGCCTCGGAAGACCCTGCCGTCTTCCAGCGCAAGGATGGCTTGCATTGATTCTCCGGGGGAGTGGATTTTATGAATTCTAGCAGGGAAGCGGAAATCCGGAAAGGCATGTCGATTGAATCTTCGGCGGGCGAGGCGCCCGCCGCCACACGGCCCTACCGCACCCGCCCCATCTTGTCCATCGGCCAGTAGCCAAACACCGCCTTGCCGTAGATGAACGAGGCGTCCACTGGGCCAAAATCGCGGCTGTCATTCGACATGGTGCGGTGATCGCCCAGCAGGAAGTAACTGTCCGGCGGCACTTCCGTCTCCGGATAGGAGCGCTGATCGGCGTAGACGGGCGGCACGTAATCTTCTTCGAGCGGCTTGCCGTTCACGTAGACCAGTCCGTCCTCAATGCGAATGCGGTCTCCGGCCAGGCCGATCACCCGCTTGATGTAGCTCTTGGAAGGATCGCGGGGATAGCGGAAGACCACGATATCACCACGCTGGATAGGCTCCAGCCGGTATACGAACTTGTTGACGAAGATGCGCTCCTGGTCATCCAGCGAGGGCATCATGCTGGTGCCCTCCACCTTCACCGGCTGGTAGAGGAAGATGATGATGAATGCGGAAATGGCCAGCGAGATGATCAAGTCCCGGAGCCAGACCGAGAGCATGGGCCAGGCGCGCCACGAAGTGGGGGCTTTCGCTCCGGTTGCAGGCTTCGGTTGTATGGGACTTGCCGGCTCCGTCATTTTGTGTCCGGGCTCTTATTTTATACGGATCGCCCGATCCGTGGTGAAGGTTGCCTGTTCAATGGTAACCGTTCCCGGCCCCACTATTGCCGCTGCGCGATTCGGGTTACAATACCTCAACCGAGGACACCTGACTTATGCTGAAACGCGGGCTAATTCTCGCTTTTCTTTTTTTGATTACCCTGACCCTGTCGGCGCCGTGGGCTACGTCCCAGCAGGAAGGAGAAGTACCGGCGTACAATGCCGGTCCACCGGCCAAGGGCACGAAACTGCCCCCGATACTCACCAAGGAGCAGCTCTGGGGTGAGAACGCCCAGTACCCGTACCAGACTCATGCTTATGAGTTGGCTGCCAGGATTCCGGTCGTTCTGCACCAGCAGCCCTGTTATTGCTACTGTGACCGCATGGGTCACAACAGTCTGCATAGCTGCTTCGAGAATACCCACGGGGCGCGCTGTGACGTCTGTTTGAAGGAGGTGTATTACTCCTACAACGAGCACAAGAAAGGAAAAACCGCGGCGCAGATCCGCAAGGGGATCATGAGCGGGCAGTGGAAGCAAGTGAACCTGGAGACGGCTGCGGCCATCAACTAGGGCTAGATTAGGGGACACCGCCCTCCTTCGCGACCCTAAGTACCGGCGCGACCACGATGAGCGGGTTGACGGCTCGACCGAGGCCGCGTATAACCTGCTCGCAGTGTGGAGCGAAGGGCCTTTTCCACAGCCTGTGATTAGATTGTCCTGAGTGGTGCTCCTTGGGATCTGGGCGGGTAAAGCAAGAATCACCAGAATAAGTTAAGCTGTGTTCATCTAACATAAACAAAAAAGGAGCAGTTACGAAGAGTAGCGGAAGAGTTTTGCGTATGGCGCAGAAGCCCACACCCAAGAAGTCCGTCGCCGACGATCCCCGTTTTGCACAGGCTGTGCAAAACTATGAGACTGGCTTGCGGGCTATGCAGGAGCACAAGTTCGACAAAGCCAAAGGCCACTTGCAGAAGGTGGTTGGCGGCCCCAGCAAGGAACTGGCCGACCGCGCCATGGTCCATCTCAACACCTGCAACCAGCACTTGGAACGCGTCACCACCCAGTTCAAAACTCCGGAAGAGCATTACGATTACGCCATCTCTCTGATCAATGTGGGCGATTACGTGAGCGCCCGCGAGCATTTGGAGAAGCTGTCCAAGCAGGTCCCCAAGGCCGACTATGTCGCCTACGGCCTAGCCGCGCTCGATTGCCTGACCGGGCACGTGGAAGACTCGCTGCGCCACCTGGATGAGGCCGTCCGCCTCAACCCGGCGTTGCGTTTCCAGGCCCGGAATGATTCCGACTTCCAGAACCTGGTGGAGGATCCGCGTTTTACGGAATTGCTGTATCCCGATCCCGGGGCCGAGTTACCCCCCACGGGCACCGGTCCTGACGAGGATCGCTAGGCCCCCATGGCTGAGTCCCAACAGCACCCCGAGCCTGCGGCCCGGGAAAAGCTGTCCGGGGGTCGCAGCTTGCGCGTGGTCGCCATTGGCGGCGGCACCGGCCTCTCTACCCTGCTCAAGGGTCTGAAGGGCTACGTCACTCCTCCCGGCGAACGCTCTCCCAGGCCAGATGAACCTTCGATCAGCGATCTTTCTGCGGTGGTCACGGTCAGCGACGACGGCGGATCCAGCGGCCGCCTGCGCAAGGAGCTGAACATGCTCCCGCCCGGTGACATTCGCAACTGTATTGTCGCCCTCTCGGAAGACGAAGCCCTGCTCTCCCGCTTGTTCCAGCATCGTTTCGCCAAGGGCTCAGGCCTGGAAGGCCACAGTTTCGGCAATCTGTTCCTGGCGGCGCTCACCTCCATTACCAGCGACTTCAGCGAGGCGGTTCGGCTATCTTCTGAAATTCTGCTGACGCGCGGCCACATCTATCCGGCAACCACCGCCAACATCGAACTGGAAGCCCTGATGGAGGACGGCACGCGGGTGCGCGGGGAAACCAAAATCACCGCCAGCAAGGGCAGGATTAGAGAGCTGTCGCTGGTTCCGCCTGATGTCGAACCTCTGCCGCAAACCTTGGCGGCGATTGCGCGCGCCGACCTCATCACCATTGGTCCGGGGTCGCTGTTCACCAGCCTTATTCCCAACCTGCTGGTGCGTGGCATCGCCCAAGCGATCGTCAACTCGCCCGCGGTAAGAGTCTACGTTTGCAACCTCATGACCCAGGCCAACGAGAGCCTGGGGCTCACCGCCGCCGACCACATCCGCGCGCTCAACTGCCACGCCCAGGTCACGCGCCTCTTCGATTATGCGCTCATCAATCGCACCCCCGCCTCCCCGGAATTGAAAGCGAAGTACGCGCTTGAAGGCGCCACTCAGATCGTCGCTGATCTGGAAGCCATCGAGGGAATGGGAGTTTGCCCGGTGTTGGGCGACTATCTGGACCAGGGCATGGTGGCCCGCCATGCCACCGACCGGGTGGCAAGCGACTTGCTGCAACTGGTAGTACAGGCGCCACAGACAAAGGCCCCCCAATCTCACCACGCTGCCAGCCGATGAAATCCTCCGGAGCGGTGGCTCTGGGCTGTCCCGGCAAGCAATAGCTCAGCACTGCACAGAAAGCGCCGCGACGGGGAAGCCATCCTCGCGGTATATTGGCTCGAATGCCAAAAGCCAAGAGTACCCAACGCGCCCCACGCACCGCCATCGCCATCATGGCCGCCGGCAAAGGCACGCGGCTGAAATCCAGGCATCCCAAGGTGCTGCACGAAGTCGGGGGCAAGGCGCTGCTGGCGCACGTGATCGCAGCCGCCACTCAGGTTGTACCCGCAAAGGATGTTTACGCCATCATCGGCCACGAGGCCGATCGCGTGCGTGCGGCCGTCTCGCACACGGGAATCAACTTCGTTTTGCAGGAACCCCAGCGAGGCACCGGGCACGCCCTAATGGTCGCGCGCGAAGCGCTGGCGCCGTACGCCCTGGTGCTGGTGCTCTCCGGAGACGCTCCGCTCATCACCTCCGGAACCATCGAAAGACTCCGCAACTTTCACACCTCAAAGAAAGCCGCCATGACCCTGCTGACCGCGCAACTGGAGAATCCGACTGGCTACGGCCGGGTGATTCGCAAGAACAAGAGCGACGATATCCAGGCCATTGTGGAGCAGAAAGCGCTCTCCGCGGCGCAGAAGAAGATTCGCGAGATCAACGCCGGCTTCTACGCTTTCGATGGTGAACTGTTGTTCCGCCATATCGACAAGCTCAAGAACGACAATCCTCACGGCGAGTTTTACCTCACCGATATGGCCGCCATTCTCGTCAAGGCCAAGCAACGAGTGGTTGCCGTGGGAGCAAGCGACCCCCACGAAGTCCTGGGCGGGAACACTCGGGCCGAACTGGTGGAAATTGACCTGCGCCTGCGCCAGGCAAAATGCCAGCGACTGATGGCCGAGGGCGTAACCATTTTCTATCCGCAGACTTGCGTGATTGACAGTGATGTTGAAATTGCTGCCGACACCACCATCGAACCCTTCGTGCAGATCCTTGGCAAGACCCGCATCGGCAGCGATTGCCGTATCCGTTCCTACAGCGTGATCGCCGACTCGGAGATCGGCGACGGCGTGCTCATTCTTCCCGGTTGCGTGCTCGACCAGTCCCAGGTCAAAGCCGGCGCTCGGCTGGGGCCCTACTCGCGTCTGCGACCCGGCAGCGAGATCGGCGAGGGCGCGCATGTTGGGAACTTTGTAGAAACCAAGAAAATCAAGATGGGGCGAGGCTCCAAGGCCAACCACCTCACCTATCTCGGGGACACGGACATCGGCGAAGGGGTGAACATCGGGGCGGGTACCATCACCTGCAACTACGACGGCACGCACAAACACAAGACCATCATCGAAGATGGCGTATTTGTCGGCAGCGATGCCACGCTGGTCGCGCCAGTGAGGCTAGGAAAGGGCGCTTACGTGGGTGCGGCGTCGTGCGTCACCGATGACGTGCCAGCTGATGCGTTGGTGCTGGGCCGCGCGCGGCAGATTGTCAAGGAAGGCTGGGCGAAAGAGAAGCGCGCAGCCCAGAAAAAGTAGACGCCGAGGCCAATGAAAAAGGCCGCGAATTTGCTCCGCGGCCTCGGCCACTCTGCGTTGAAATTCCCTACCGCGACACCGCCGCAAACAAGTCCGAATGCAACAACGACTGGAACTTCTTGTCGTCGGTCTTGAAGTGCAGTTGCAGATTGGAGCTGTCCGAGTCGACTGTCACGCTCTCCAGGGCAATTTTTTCGGTCGGCGTCGCGTTCAGCTTCTTGTAGAGCACCCCCGCCTTCAACAGGGAAGAAAGCGTGCTGGCGGTGATCGAATCCGAGGTGAGCACACTGAGATCGAAATTCACGCCGCTGGAGAAGTCCATGGTGTAGCGCGAGCCCAGCAGCCGTTTCTTGATGGTGTCGTAGTCGGCCAGCTTAGAAGCGTCACCCAGCGCAGAACGCAGCATGTTCTGCGTTCCTTGCTGATCAAGCACGCTCCATACCATCCCGGAGTCCACCGAACCGATCATGTCGGCGATCTGGTTATTGGAATCGAGCGCAGCGCCATAGCCGTCGCGGGCGTCCAGCGCCCCCTGGATAGAACTGCGGTCACCGAACAGCAGGGTGTTGTCATCGAGGAAGGTCATCTGCATCCCGCCCGACATGGGCCACAGGCTGGCCTCGCGCACCTTCGCCGGCTTCACCTTTTGCAAGCGCATTTTCTTGAGGAACGTCTTGGTAGGAAAAATCCCCTGGGCAATGCCTACAATCCGCGTTCCCTGCTTGGGGGAGCGATAGGAAGCAAAGGTGAGCTGATCTACGTCCTTTTCCGGATCGATGCCAACCGCCTTCAGAGCGCCCTCGAACTCCTTCAGGTTTGCAGGGAGCACCTGCTGTTTCAGGGCCTGGGCGGTTTCCGAGTTGCGCAGGGCGCGGTAATCCACAGAGATGATCTGCTGAATGTCGGACGGAATCGCCGCCCGCGCCGAACTGCCGAGCGGTATCGCCCACGCCGCCACGCTGCAAAGAAACAGAATGCAGAAACACGTCTTCGCTGTTTTCATAAACTGCCTCTACAGAAGATAGCTGTTTAGATGCCGGTTCAATGCCTTCCCGTCAACCGCACCGTGCATCAATTGTAAGCCAATTTGCGGTCAACAAGATGAAACGAAAGTGCAATAGAAATGTAATCAGAGCGGTACGTGGCAAGGTCCACTCGGCACGACGCGCGACCTCCGCCGCTGAGGTGACTTTGTTTCAATCGTCGTCCGGATCGGTCGGCGGCCGCTTGTCATTCAGGAAGTGATTCGCGTCGAATTGGGCCGAAACCGCGTGAAAGGGCAACGGAGTCTGGCTGAAGTCAAAACAGTCCGAGAGGTCATCGGCGAGCGCATCGGCGTATCCCAACGAACCCAGTCCGTAAACTTCCTCAGTGAACTTCAGGATGCTGCCGAAATCGTGGGTCACGTGTGATACATAGGCTGCCTTCGCGTAGGGCGACACCACAATCATCGGCACACGAAAACCGTACTCATAAGAATTGATGATGGGAGGCGCGACATGGTCGTACCACCCGCCCCAGTCGTCCCACGTGATAAAGATGGCGGTATCGGACCAATACGGGCTGTTGCCGATGGCGTTCACAACCGACGCTACCCAGGACGGTCCGGAACCATCCGTGGTAATGGCGTGGTCCGATGTCTGGCCGGTGGGAATCACCCAACTCACCGCCGCAAGTTGGCCGGTGGCGATGTCGGTCAATACCTGCGGCGAGTTCAGAACGACGTCATTGGTCCAATCCGGTCCAAAGCGCAGATGCTGGATGGCGTTGGGTCCGGTCCAGATCGAGCCCGCAAACGGCGCGTAATAGCGCCAACTCACCATTTTGGCGTCAAGCAAGTCCACCAGGGTCGAATGATCGAAGCACGGGTATTGGGTTATGGCCTCGCTGCCCGTGGGATCAATCATTGCCACCGTGGTGTCGGGAGGCGAAGCACAGCCTTGGCCGGTGTCCGAGGTGCCTGTTGGATTTTCCGCAGCGAAAAGGTTGCTAGTAGGCGTGGGAGCAGACGTACCCGAAATGATGAACTGGTGCGCCGGAAAGCTCGGCCCCTGGTTGGTCTGGAACATCCGGTCGGCAAATGTGTACTGCTCCGCCAGTTGGAAGTAGGGCGCCACGTCGGCGGGGTCCACATAGGCGAACTGGGGGTTGGGTGGGGGGCAATTCATTGCCCCTTGGGCGCAGATGATTCCAATCTTGTCCGCACCATCGATCTTGCCCCCGTCATACATGCTCAAGAAAGGATCATGGCCGTGCAACGGGTCATAATCGATGGCCAGGGGTATTGGGGTCAGCGGAATGGTCTGACCCGAAGAATTCATCCCGCTGCTGGCAATGTCCGCACCACGGGCCATCAGGACGGGATCATGAAAGAGGTTGTCGGGAGAGCGATTCTCCTGGAAGATCACCACCACATGCCGAATTTTTTGTGAAGCGACTGGTGGCAACCCGCGGTTTGAAGACCCACTTCCACAAGCTCCTAGGCTTACCAGCAAGCCCGCCGTGCACAACAGCGCACACCACATCAGCAGCGTCGCAGGCCGACTCATAACAGCAACTCCCTAGAAATTATCGGAAGCGGCGGGTTCTTGTTTCCTATAACCCCGGTGCGGTTATTTCCACTCGGCCCAGGAGCAACAATTGCGGCATTTGAAAGTCTGGCACCGGCGGGCAGATACTGGGGCGAATGAGAGCTGGGATCCGGACGAGGACAGTCTCGGCTAACAACCGGACAGAGGGGCAGAGCGATCTTCAGATTCCTGGCAGGCTAACTTACGCCTTTACCGCTTCCGCCTTTTTTCTGATGCCCGCCGCGAAGGCTGCGTCTTTGATCGACTCCAAGTTGATCTCCACATTCGCCAGCGAGCCTTCGATCGCGGCGCGGGCCAATGCCAGGGCAGTGGTGAGGTCTGATTTCATAGTTGGATTGGTAATCGGCTGTAACCTCTCGGCAATTCTCGCCACTTCCCGCGCGCGCTCGGCCACACTCAGCGGCACCCTGGTCGCCTGCTTCAGCGCGCTGTCAATGATGCCGTCGGCATTGGCCGACTCCTTCGCCTGCTTGTAAGCCTTCATCACGGCGTTGTAAGACTCAGCGTCCGCATCAATCGCCGCCTTCAATTCCTCGCGCAATTGCGCAAGCCGTGCGATGGCCTCGCTCAACTCGCGCTCGTACTGCACGTAGGCTTTCTTGCCGCGCGACATGGAGGCCACCATCGTCGCCAATCCCGCGGCCATGGCGCCGCTGGCCGCGGCCGCGCTGCCGCCACCGGGGGTAGCCGTCGGAGCGGCGAGCTGTTCCACGAACGGCTCCACTCCCGCGCGCAGACCGCCCACAGCCATCTTTCCGCCCATTACGGCCGCCAGCCGGTTTTCCAGAATCAGCGAGGAATCGAAATTCTCCACCTGCAGGAACCACTCTGCCGCGGCTTCCAGCGCCTTCTTCGGAATCAGTCCCACAATCTCGCTGGAGACGGGCATAACCCCGTACCGCGCCGCTTCCCGCTTCACCATCTCGAACACCCGATGGATCGGAGTCTGCTCAAAATCCGTCAGGTTCATGGACACCTGCGCCTGCCCGCGCACCAGGAAACCCGCGCCCTTTACGAAGCGCATGCCGCCGGTGGAGAAGCGCACCGCCTTGGCAATCTTCTTCGCGATCTCCACGTCCGGCGTATTGAGGAACACGTTGTAGGCGATCAGAAACTTGCGCGCCCCGACTACGGTCGCGCCCGCGGTGGGATGCACGCGAGGCTCGCCAAAATCCGGCTTGCGCGCCGGGTTGGTGGCAATGTCCGCGCGGATGCCCTCGAACTGCCCGCGCCGGATGTTCTCCAGGTTCTGGCGCTCCGGTGTGGTCGCCGCCGCCTCGTACAAGTACACCGGAATCTGATAGCGTTTCCAGATCTGCTCCCCCACGTGCCGCGCCATGGCCACGCAGTCCTCAATGGTCACGCCGTCAATCGGAATGAAGGGCACTACGTCCGCCGCCCCCATGCGGGGATGCGCCCCCTGGTGTTTATTCAGGTCAATCAACTCCGCTGCCTTGCCCACGCCGCGGATGGCGGCCTCCTGAATAGGCTCGCGTTCGCCCACCAGGGTGATCACGCAGCGGTTGTGGTCGGCGTCCATCTCCCGGTCCAGCAGGTAGACTCCGTCCATCTTCATGGCCTCGAGGATGGCGTCCACTCTCGCCTTGTCGCGGCCCTCAGAAAAATTCGGCACGCACTCCACCAAGGTTGACATAAGGCAGAAGAATATCTGGCTGGCTCACTGGGCTGCAACTCGCCAATTTCGGGTCGCCGGGTAGTGTCTCGCTGGGTCTCGAAGAAACGCAGCAGGAAACATCTCTGCGTCGGTTCGCAGAGATGTTGTGACCTCAGACCATATTGGAGGAGGCTGGGGGAGGGAGGGCACAAAAAATCGGGCCTACCAGGGAAGCTCCGGACCCCCCAGGTCAAGAACAAAGAGCCGTCTGACAGGGCAGAAAGGAGGCAGGAGGCGCTGTGCAAGCGCTTCCGGGCAACTACCCTGGAAGAAGGTCACCCTAATAGGCCCACCGTGCTGTAGATGCGCAATGAGGAACGAAGTTACACGGGAGAAGGAACTTGGCCAAACCGCCACGGAATGCTCCTGCTGTTGTGTGGTGGCATCCTCTAATTCTTCTCAATTCAACTATTTATGGGCTAGTGCCGGGGTGCCGGCCCTGCGATCCCGGAAGGAACTTGCCAATCCCCAGGCGCACCTGCACGGTGTTGATTCCTGGGTTCCGCGAGGTTAGTCCGGCGTCGGAGATGTGCATGTAGCGGACTTCCAGGCTCCAGTTGTAGCTGTGTTGCAAGAAGTGCATGCCGAAGGCACCTCCAGATGTGAAATTAATCTTGGAAGTCCCGCTCGGCACTTCTTCGGTGGTAAACAACGTCCCGCCGTCCAATTCAAGGTAAGGGACCACGGCGCCGCGAGTGGCAAAGTTCCACTTCAGGTTCAGCGGGTTAAGTCCCACTCCGTAAGCTGTATTCCGGGGTTGGAAGACCAGAAACGCGGGCACCGCATCCACCGCGTACTCGAATCGTCCTTTCAGGAAGCCGGGCCCGTGCGGGCGGGTAAGAACCCAGCCATAGCGCAAGCCCAGGTTAAAGACGCCGGTATTCGAGGTGCCGCCGCTGACCGAGTGGCCGCCGCCCGTCCACAACTCCAATTCGTGCCCGCCGCCTTCCGGCCTGGCTTGCGCAGCGGCCAGGGAACTCAGACATAGCAGCAGCGCTATAAGGAAGCGTGGCATCATGAGGCGAGACCAAACCTCGCACCATACAGGAAAGTTGCGAGCCTGACAAATGCGGCTGCGTTCTTGGGATCGTAGTTTTAAAATCAGCTCTCGGTTCTCAGTTCTCGGTTCTCAGGGGCTACAGCCCCAACCCTCCATCCACTGCCAGAATCTGTCCGGTGATGAAATGGGGGGCCGTCGCAAAGAACAAAACTGCATCGGCGACTTCTTCGCCGGTGCCGTTGCGGCGGGCGGGAGTCAGCTTGGACATACGCTTCATAAACGCCGCCGCGGCCTTGTCCCCCAGGTCAATCATCCCCGGAGCCACGCAGTTCACCGCGATCTCGGGCGCTAATGCCTTTGCCATCACCTTGGTGAGCATGTGGACCGCCGCCTTCGAACAGCAGTAATGGGCATGGCTGGCCCAGGGACGCAACCCTCCCAACGACCCCATGTTGATGATCTTTCCCCGCCGCTCGCGCAGATATTTCAGGGCCTCCTGCGAAACCAGGAACGGCCCGCGGGTGTTGGAAGCGAAAATGGCGTCCCACTGCCGCAGGGTGATCTTCTCGAACTCTGCGGTTTCGTAATTGGCTGCGTTATTAACGAGAATGTCCAGGCCCCCAAGCTCCTTGACGGCCTCCTTAAGGGTCCTACGCACGCTCTTCTGGTCGGTGATATCGCATCGCAGGGCTACCGCCCGCACCCCGAAGCTGCTGAGGTCGATGACCGTATGCTGCGCCTCGCGAGCGGAGTTCCGGAAGGTAATCGCCACATCCGCCCCAGCCCGGGCCAGGGCCAGAGCGCTCGCCCGGCCCAAACGCCGCGCTGCCCCTGTGATCAGCACAGTCTTGCCGTTCAAAGGCCTATTCGTCGATTCCGCCATGCCCGGAATTGTATCGGATCACGTAGGGCGGGAGGGGCGGGATCGACCTGCAATTTCCGGCTAGAAATGCCCCGTGCGACTTGCTAAACTCGCGCCATGTCCGGCCTGCGCCAAGTCGTGGTTTACTCCCGCAAAGGCTGCCACCTCTGCGAAATCGTCAAGGAGACCCTAGACAAACTCCACCGCCGCGGCGGGTTCGACTGGCGCGAGGTGGACGTGGACACCGACGAAGAACTGCGCCGCCAGTTCACCGACGAAGTTCCTGTCGTCTTTATCGACGGGCGCAAGGCCTTCAAGTACCGGATGGATGAACGGGAGTTCCTGCGCAAGCTGGCCTGTTAGAGACTCCACCTTGATGTCGATCAAGAAACCCGCGGTCGTGGGCATCCGTGCGCATTCCGGCTGGGCCGCGTTGGTAGCTGTTGCCGGGAATGCCCGCGCTTTGGAGGTGCTCGACCGGCGTCAGGTCGTTCTTGTGGACGCGGAGCGCCGCGGCGCCAAGCAGCCCTTCCACTTTGCCGAGCCACTCGCTCTGAAGGAAGCCGAAGCGCACCTGAGCCGCTGCGCGCAGATCTCAGCACGCCTGGCCTTGGGAGCCGTGCGGCAAGTCCTCGAAACGCTTCGTGAACGCGGCTATGGCCTCACCGGCTGCGCGATTCTCACTGCCTCCGGCCGGTCTCTGCCCGACCTTGCCGCCATCCTCGCTTCGCACGCGTTAATCCACGCCGCCGAAGGACAATTCTTTCGCGACGTCTTCCGGGACGCCTGTCAGAAACTTCACATCCCGGTCTCGCCCATTCGTGAGCGCGATCTGTTCACTCTCGCCCCAGCCCAACTGAGGATTCCTTTGGCCGACTTGAAGCGTCAGCTCGCAGATGCGGGCCGCACCCTGGGCCCGCCCTGGACGCAAGACCAAAAGCAGGCCGCGTTGGCGGGCTGGGTGGTACTGGCAAGTCACTAAGCGGGATGCACCGCGGTCGATAGGCAACAGCGTCTGTCCTGCTTCCGCTACAATGACCCCCGATGCTCCGCACCCGCCTCTACGGTGACCCGCGCGAACACTTTGTGCATGATGTCGTGCTCGCATCCTGCGACCGATTCCTGGGGAAAACTGCCCTCATCGACAGTTCGTGCGATCGCCGAATTTCCTATGCTGACTATGGGGAGCTCATCCGCGCGCTGGCCCGCGGATTCATCGCGGCCGGACTGCAACCCGGCCAAGTGGTTGCGATCTATCTGCCTAATTCCTGGGAGTTCTGCGCTGCCTACCATGCCGCAACTCTGGCCGACGGCGTCCCCACCCTGCTCAATCCGAGCTATCGTGAGCGCGAAGTGCGGTATCAACTGGAAAATTCCGGGGCTGCGTTCCTGATCACGGACGGTCCGCTTATCAAAGGAATCAACTTTGCCGGTCTTCCGAATTTACGCCGCATCTACACCACGCGCTCGTCCGGAGGAGCCGAGGAGTTCGCCCAACTCCTGCGCCCAGCAACCTGCGCCCTGCCCGCTCCTTCGGATTCGTCGGAACGAATTCTGGCCGCTCTTCCCTACTCCAGCGGGACTACCGGACTGCCCAAGGGCGTCATGCTTTCGCACTTCAATCTCGTGGCCAACGTCTTTCAGCTCCTGGGACCCAATGCCACCGGCTTTCGCCACGAAGATGTGATGCTCTGCTTTCTGCCGCTTTATCACATCTACGGGCTCAACGTCCTACTCAATCCGGGGCTCACGCTGGGCGCAACCATCGTACTCATGCCCCGCTTCCATCTCCCGCAACTGCTGGAACTGGCGATCTCGGAAGGCGTCACCACCATGCCCACGGTCCCGCCTGTGCTGAATGCCCTGACCCAGGCCGCCGAAGCCGGCCAGTTTCCCAAAGAGCATCGGTTGCGTTGGGTCAAGTCCGGGGCCGCGCCGCTGGCCCCCGAGCTGGCCCGCCGCTTCACCGCCCTGACCGGAATTCTCGTGTGTCAGGGTTACGGCATGACGGAAGCTTCTCCCGTCACCCACCTGGGATATCTCGACCCCCAGCTGTACCGGCCCGAATCCATCGGCCAGCCGGTGGCCCAAACCGACTGCCGCGTGCTGGACGTAAACGACAACGAATTGCCTCCCGGAGAGCCGGGAGAATTGGTCATGCGCGGCCCGCAGTTCATGCTGGGCTACTGGAAGGAGCCGCAAGCCACCGCCGCCGTGCTGCGCGATGGCTGGTACTGGTCGGGCGACGTCGTCAGCCGCGATGAGCAGGACTTCTATTACGTCCTCGACCGCCGCAAGGAGATGATCAAGTACAAGGGTTTCCCGGTTGCGCCCGCGGAAGTCGAAGCGTTGCTCCTGGAGCATCCCGCGGTGCGGGACTGCGGCGTGGTCGGACGTCCGGACGCGGCTGCCGGTGAGATTCCCGTGGCGTTCGTGGTCTTGCGGGAGGGGTTTGTGGCGTCCGGGAAGTTGGGGGACGAACTCTGCGCCTTCGTCGCCGACCGCCTCACCCACTACAAGCAGCCGCGCGAGGTTCGATTTGTGGATGCCGTGCCACGAACACCATCAGGAAAAATTCTGCGCAAAGACTTGAGAAAAGGACTGGCGTAGTTCGCTGCCACAAGGCGCGCGAGCTTGGTTACTCACCCATGAGAAACCTGAACTGTGCCGCCGTCAACGGCACCACGCTCAGTCTTCCCTGCCGCACCAGAGGTGAATCGGCGAACAGCTGGTTGGCCTTGACGTCAGCCAGCGTCACAGGCTTCGCTGCCGCCTTGCCTGCCTGGATCTTTACCCGCGGGTTCTTCGGGTCGGACGCATCCACCGAAACTACCGTGGCCGTGCCCACTGCGCTCTTCTCGTCCCCGGTGTGATAGATCACCAACCGCTCGCCGGGCCGCATCGCGCGCAGATTCTTCAGGGCCACGGGATTCGTTACTCCGTCCCAGATGGCCGTCTGATCACGCTGCAGATCGGCAAACGAGTATTCGGAGGGTTCGGTTTTCAGCAGGTAGTCCATGGGAATTTCAGATTGAAAATTTCAGATTGCAGATTTCAGATTGCAGATTTCAAGGCGCAGTGTTGTCGCTGCTTTCAACCAATCTGCAATCAAGAAATCTGCAATCACCTCATTCCGGTTTCTTGCCCGGCTCGTTCTTCGGCTTCTCGTCTTTCTTGTCCCCGGGGTGGTCTTCGTAGATCGAGTACTGCTCTTGCGGCCGCTTCAGTTTCACCGTAATTTCCATCTCCGGCTGGTTGACTTCGTAGTCTTGCCCGAAGGTCTGGAAACCGGGCGCCAGCACCTGCACCCGCAGCTTGCCGTAAGGTACCCCGTCGAAGCTGGCCCGGCCTTCAGAGTCGGTCTTCAATTCCAGCCCACCGCGGGACTGTTTGCCGCTCTTGTTCACCGGATGCATGACTACCCCGGCATTGCGCACCGGCTTGCCGTTGTAGTCCCTGAGTACGACAAACTTCAGCAGCGCTTCCTCCCCCAGGGCGGATGTGGCCGCCAGCAGAAGCCCTATGATCGCGAGAGTCAGCGAAACTTTTTTCATGGCAGCTTTCAATTCTAAGCACGAGCGGGCTTGCTGTCACCCGGGCAACCTGGAGGTATTGCTGCGGTTTCGCCTGGACTTGTTGGGCTTGCTCTGGTTGCGGGACGGGATTGCCCGGCGACAGCCGGCGGGACGCCGGTGCTCCTGGAGGATCCGCTCGGCACAACCGCATGGAGACCGGAATCGTTGCAAGCCATTATCAAATATAAACTTACACGATCCATGCCAAGGTTCTTCTTGACAGCGAGGCGCTCCGGTTTATACAATTAGCACTCGTCAAGCCGGAGTGCTAACAACCGGCTTTGGCGTCCCTGCAATTCAACTCAAGTTACCGCATTAAGCAAGGAAAGGAGTCAGTACATATGGCTAAGTTCACCCCACTCCACGACCGCATCCTAGTACGGCGCGTGGAAGAAGCAGCGACCACCCGCGGTGGAATCATCATTCCCGACAGTGCCAAAGACAAGCCGCAGGAGGGCGAAGTCATTTCGGTCGGCAAGGGCCGCACCAACGATGAAGGCAAGGTATTCCCCCTGGCCGTGAAAGACGGCGATCGCGTTCTTTTCGGCAAGTACTCCGGCACCGAGATCAAGATTGACGGCGAAGATTTCTTAATCATGAAAGAAGAGGAAGTGCTGGGCATCCTCTCGGGCGCTGCCAAGAAAGAAGCCGTCGGCGCGAAGAGATAGTCGTTGGTCGTTAGCCGTTGGTCGTTGGCGAAAAGCCACCAGACCTGCGACCTGACACCTGAGACCTTTCGCAGGCACTGCCTGCAAACAACTTCAAAAGCGAATAGGAGATTCTGAGTATGGCAAAGCAGATCGTACACGGCGAAGAATCGCGGCAAGCGATTCTCCGCGGCGTCAACCTTCTGGCTGACGCGGTAAAAGTTACCCTCGGCCCCAAGGGCCGCAATGTGGTCATCGAGAAGAAGTTCGGCTCGCCGACCATCACCAAGGACGGCGTCACCGTCGCCAAAGAAATCGAACTGAAGGACGGCCTGGAGAACATGGGCGCGCAGATGGTGCGCGAAGTCGCCTCCAAGACCTCTGACGTCGCCGGCGACGGCACCACCACCGCCACGGTTCTGGCGCAGGCCATCTACCGCGAGGGTGTCAAGACTGTGGCCGCGGGTGCCAACCCCATGGCCATGAAGCGCGGCATCGAGAAGGCGGTCACCACCATTTGTGGCAGCCTCGACAAGGAAGGCAACCGCATCAAGGGCGAACTCGACAAGTTCTCCAAGCCGGTCACGGGAGACATGATTGCCCAAGTCGGCACCATCAGCGCCAACAACGATGAGACCATCGGCACCATCATTGCCGAAGCCATGAAGAAGGTCGGCAAGGATGGCGTCATCACGGTGGAGGAAGCCAAGACCCTGGAAACCCAGCTCGAAGTGGTTGAGGGCATGCAGTTCGACCGCGGCTACCTGTCTCCGTATTTTGTGACTGACCCGGAGCGCATGGAAGCGACCCTGGAGAACGCATACATCCTCATCCACGAAAAGAAGATCAGCTCGATGAAAGACCTGCTTCCGCTGCTCGAGCAGATCGCCAAGAGCAGCAAGCCGTTGCTGATCATCGCTGAGGACGTGGAAGGCGAGGCCCTGGCGACCCTGGTCGTCAACAAGCTGCGGGGCACGCTGCAGGTCTGCGCCGTGAAGGCGCCGGGCTTCGGCGATCGCCGCAAAGCCATGCTGCAGGACATCGCAATCCTGACCGGCGGCAAGGCCATTACCGAAGATCTGGGCATTAAGCTGGAGAACGTCCAGATGGCTGACCTCGGCCAAGCCAAGAAGATCACTGTGGACAAGGACAACACCACCGTGGTCGAAGGCAAGGGCAAGCACACCGAGATCGAAGGCCGGGTGAAGGAAATCCGCAGCCAGATCGACAAAACCACCAGCGACTACGACCGCGAGAAACTGCAGGAGCGGCTGGCGAAGCTGGTTGGTGGTGTGGCTGTGATCAAAGTGGGCGCTGCGACCGAGACTGAAATGAAAGAGAAGAAGGCTCGTGTCGAAGACGCCATGCACGCTACCCGTGCGGCCGTGGAAGAAGGCATTGTCCCCGGCGGCGGCGTGGCCCTCACCCGCTGCGTTGCTGCGCTCGACAAGCTTAAGGTCGACGGTGACGAGCAGATCGGCGTCAACATCGTGAAGCGCGCCCTGCAGGAGCCGCTGCGCCAGATCGCCGAGAACGCCGGTGAAGAAGGCGCCATCGTTCTGGGTAAGGTCAACGACTCCAAGGAGCAGAACTTCGGCTACAACGCCCTGACCAGTGAGTACGAGGATCTGGTCAAGGCGGGCGTGCTCGATCCGACCAAGGTCGTGCGCACCGCGCTGCAGAATGCCGGCTCCATTGCCAGCCTGATGCTGACCACCGAAGCCCTGGTCTGCGAAGTCAAGGAAGACTCGAAGGCTCCGGCCGGCGCCCCCGGCGGTCACGGCGGCATGGGTGATATGTACTAAGTCGGACGTCAGACCTCAGCAAAAACCAAGGCCTCGCTCGCAGGAGCGGGGCCTTTTCTTTTCGCAGTGCCAGTGTCCGTGTGGGGATGGGCGTCTCGCCCGTCCGGGGCCTCGCGCAGACTCGGCAGTGTCTTTCCAGCGCGAGCGCCATGGCTCCAAGCCAGCAATCATGCGGCCGCCAGGGCCGAAGTGCAATGCGGACAGCGCGTGGCCTTCACTGCGACGGCCGAAAGACAGAAGGGACAATCCTTGGTCGTGGGAGCAACTGGTTTCTCCGCCCCTTTCAGCCGATTCACCTGGCGGATGAGCAGGAAGACCGCGAGGGCCACCAGCAGGAAATCCAAGGCCGCATTGAGAAACACGCCATAGTTGATGGTGGCGGCACCGGCGGCCTTGGCCTCAGCCAGGGTGGCGTAGGCTTGGCCCGAGAGGTTGATGAACTTGTTGGAAAAGTCTGACCTTCCCGTCAGCAAGCCAATGGGTGGCATCAGGATGTCGGTTACGAAGGAGCTGACAATCCTTCCGAACGCGGCGCCGATGATGATGCCCACCGCCATGTCCAGCATGTTGCCGCGCAGGGCAAAATCTCTGAATTCCTGGAGCATGGGGCCGCCCTTCTTTCCCAATAGCGCCTTGGGGCTGCCCATGTGGGCCATGCCCATCCTTTCAAGAAACGGATCTTTGCCGGTTTCCATGAGACACCCTCCTTTGTCAGGGGAATGCTGCTCGGGAATAGCCAGGCGTGTCAAGGCGTGCTGCAATGCCGTCACCGTTCGCCTAACGCCGCAAGCCGGTGTGAAAAACATTTTGATTTCGGCGGCGGAGGGTGCATCATAGGCCGCACTCCGAGACCGAGGCAGTTTTCCGCCCAGTCGTTCGCAAGCTTGGGGCTGCGTATCAGTGAACCACAAAAGTCGTGTTCAAGGAGATTTGATCGCTATGCGCCTAGCCTACAGACTAGCTGCTGTTTTGGGATGGTGGGCCCTCGGCCTCACGGCCGTGGCGGCAACGCCACCCAGTGCCCCCGCCCCCGGCAAAGTCCGCACCTACTACGTCGCGGCTGACGAGGTGGAGTGGGACTATGCTCCCGGCGGCATCAACAAGATGATGGGCGCGAAGTTCGAGGGTTACGCCAAGACCTTCACCGAAAAGGGTCCGCACCGCATCGGTACCGTGTATCGCAAGGCCGTGTACCGCGAATACACCGACGAAACCTTCACCCATCTCAAGCCCCGCCCGCCCGAGTGGGAGCATCTGGGCATGCTGGGGCCGGTTCTCCGCGCCGAAGTGGGGGACACCATCCGCGTATTCTTCCGGAACAACGGGATGCATCCCTACAGCATGCATCCGCACGGGGTGTTTTATGAGAAAGGCTCGGAGGGATCCAACTATGAGGACGGCTCCTCCGCGGCCGACAAAGCTAACAACAGCGTTCCCTCCGGGCAAACGCACATCTACAACTGGCAAGTTCCCGAGCGCGCCGGCCCCGGACCGGGCGATGGCAGTTCCGTGGTTTGGCTCTACCACTCCCATGTCGACGAACCCAAAGATGTGGAGAGCGGGTTGATCGGCACCATCATTATCACGAGGCGTGGCATGGCCGGGCCCGACGGCAAGCCCAAAGACGTGGATCGTGAGTTCGTCACCCTGTTCACGATTTTCGACGAGAACACCAGTTGGTACCTGGAGCACAATATCCAGACTTACGTCAGCGATCCCAAGGGACTCAACAAGATGGAATTCGCTCCCATGGACAATGAAGGCGTGTTCTCCCTGGTCGGCACGGGATTTGTTGCCGCCAATTTCAAGGCAACGATCAACGGTTACATCTACGGGAACACGCCCATGATGACCATGAAAAAGGGCGAACGGGTGCGCTGGTATGTGGTAAGCATTGGCGAAGGGATTAACTTCCACACGCCTCATTGGCACGGCAACGTGGTCCTGGATGGCGGGAAACGCACGGATACGATCTTCATCTCACCCGCCCAGATGCTCACTGTGGACATGGTCCCCGACGACCCCGGCATCTGGATGTATCACTGCCACGTTGATGACCACATGCAAGCGGGCATGGTGGCACTCTATAAGGTGGAGCCATAGCTACGACGAAGGAAATCGCGGGCGCCAGGGCGAAGACTCTGTTCATGGCGCTGGACCAGCAGTGAGCGCCGGGGTCCCCGAAGTGTTTCTGCGGGTGGAGTTCACGAGGCTGCGAGCGGTAAGCTGCTCGCAGCCTCGTTTAGCTTGCATCGCAAATCAGAAAATAAACTTCAGGCCAAGTTGCAGGATGCGGGGGTTATGGGCGGCGGCGGGACGCAGAAGACCACCGCTCAAGCAATCCTGATTGTTCGGCGTGTTGTTCGGCCCGGCGTAGCAACCAACGGAATTGCTGAAGCTGCTGATTCCGCTGTTGCCGCCCGCAGAGCCGGCGTCACCGCCAATGTAGCCAAATTGGGTATGGTTGAAGACGTTGAAGGCTTCCGCGCGGAATTCGAAGGACGCTTTCTCTTTTATCGGGAAGCGCTTGAAAACTGCCATGTCGAAGTTGGTCTGGCGGGGATTGCGCAGGAGGTTTCTGCCCGCATTGCCGAAGGTCAACCCTCGTGGGGCAGCGAATGCCCCGGGATTGAACAACAGGGGGCCGAAACCGCTGGCGGCACCTGACCCTGCAACCTTCGCGTTCGGATCGCCGATGAGGTCAGGCCAGGATCCTGTTCCGACTCCGTTCGCTACGCCCGCGTTGTCAGAAGAAATCTGAGCTTGTCCCGCATTGGTGACGCTGAACGGTGTTCCCGTCTGAACACTTGTAATACCGGACCATTGCCAGCCGCCCAGAAGGGTGTGCATCAGCCCCGCAGTCTTGAAAAACGGCAGGTCATAGATGTAGCTGAGCGTGAACACATGCCGCTGGTCAAAGTTCGAGTTGGCGCGGGTCAGCGCCAGATTGTAGGAATCGACAAAGCTGCCATCCCCTCCGGAAGACGCATCATCAATGGAGTGGCTGTAGGTATAGGCCGCGCTGAGTTGAAGCGAACCGACGGTTCTCCGGACCGAAAGTTGCAGACCGTGGTAAATGGACGAAGCTCCGTTGTCCTGTCGCCGAATAGAGGCATACCCCAAGAATGGGCGGAAGAAGTCAGCATCGTTGCCGCATGCAACGTACATGTTGACTCCGGGAGTTCCGGGAGTCTGATCCGCAGCCACACCATCGGGGTTATAGCCTGGGATGGGGACACCGCTGGGCGTCAATCCGGTTCCACAGTCGTCGTGTACCGCAGAAACATCACCCGTCATTTGATCAACCACGACTCCGCCACCGATAGGCTCCCCGGGTTTGTATGGATTCTGGCTCAAGGAAACGGGAGCAATTTGGTTGAGGTCGAATCTCCGCCCCAGATGCGTCCCTTTGCTTCCCACGTATGAAGCAATGGCGACGACGTGGCCAGGCAGTTCGCGTTCGATATCAAAATGCCACTGCTGCACATAGGGCCAAACCTGCTTCTGCGGAATTGAAACTACCGTCTGCGGAAATTGCGCACCAAGAGCAGAAGCACCCACCTGGGCGTATCCAGACGTAAGAATTACTGTGCCGGCAGTGTCAAAGGTCGCCGCGATATCCGGCTGAACCGGATTCTGCACGAGCGGCGGAGACCCTTCCAGTTGTGTTGCTACGGCCTCGTTACCGTTCGTGTGCTCAAAGAAGATGCCGTACCCGCCTCGGATCGCTGTCTTGCCATTACCGCGCGGATCCCAGGCGAAACCGATGCGCGGAGCTGGATTGAACAGATGTCCCTTCGCGCAGCCCGAGGGTATTCCCCCCACGCCACACTGGACAATTCCGTTGAAGGGATCGCCTGCCACCGTGCCATCATCATTGAGAGAAGTCGCACCAGGCACATATTTCGTGGGATCGAAATTGAAGGCTTTGTGCTGGTTCTCGTAAACCGTGCCGTACAAGCTGAGGCGCAAGCCTAAGTTAAGCGTCAAGCGCGGCGTGATCCGCCAGTCGTCCTGGAAATAGGGTTCGAAAATCTTGTAGCGGAGGTAGTACTTGGGCTGCCCGCTCGCCTGGCCAAAACTAGCAATGTTCCCCGTCAGCAAATCTGCGAAAGGATTGCCTGTCGAATGTGAAAAGCTCGGGCCATAGGTAATAAAGCCATTGACCGAAGGTTCAAACTGAGGTAACTCGTTCTTCTGAGAAGCCACGAAATACCCGCCGAATTGCAGGTTGTGCTTGCCAATAATCTTGGAAACGTTGTCACGATACGTGTAGCTCGGATTCGAGTTCACCGGGCCGTTGGGCACATAACCGGCGTCTTGCGCCAACCCGTTGAAGAAAGTTCCTCCATCCAACTCAACTCCGGGCAGCTTTCCGCCTCCGAAACCATTCTGGAAAAGACCCAAATTGTATCCGTCAGGTCGCTTCCAAGCCCCTTGATTCTGGAACGTAATATGGTTGACGGAGTAGCTGAAAACGAATTCGTTGAGCAGCGTCGGGGTCGCGGTCGCTGTAAGGCGAACCACGAGACTGGTGGAGGGCTGTCCGTAGGCGTTCTGGATGGTGGGATAGCTGGCGCCATTCGTCCACAGTGGTGTGGGATTCACCGAGTTCCAGGAATCATGGATATAGCGAACCGACGCGTGCAATTTCGAATTGATGTTGTGGTCCACGCGCACCAACTCTTCGCGCCAGCTTGTGGGTTGCGTGGATGACGCATTGAACACCGGCAATCCAGTATTGGGGTCCGTCGCATTGGGCAGAGGAAACATCGCCAACAGCGGCAGCGCGGCGGGGTCGATCGGGACCGTGTCATTCGGAAATCGCTGAGCCTTACCGTTAATATCGAGATTATCCGGATTCGTCGGGCAATCAGAGCCCGGACAGAGCTCACTAAAATTTCCGAATGGACCGCCACAATCAGCGGTCGCCGTCGCACATCCCCTCTCAGCCAGAGAGGGCACATTCACGTTGAACACCGTTGGCAGCCGCTCCCTCCGCCACTCCTGCGAGAAGAAGAAAAACGTCTTATCTCTGTTTTGGTTGTAAACCCCCGGGATGAAAACGGGGCCGCCGATGGTGTAGCCAAAGTCATTTTTCTTGTACGGTGGCACGTCCGGAAGGAAGTAGTTGCGTGCGTTAAACACGTCGTTGCGGACGAACTCATACGCGTTACCATGAAAATTCCTGGTGCCGGACTTCGTCTCCACTTCAACCGTGCCCGAACTGTTTCTGCCATACTGCGCGCCGTAGTTGGAGGACAGCACGCGCACCTCGGCAATGGCATCCAGGCTCGGATAAGTCAGCAAGGTGGTGTTGCTGCCGTCGTCCATGTTGTTGCCGCCGTCAACTTCCCAATTGTTGTATTCGGTGCGGCCGCCGTTGACGCTATACGCCACGGTTGCCAGGCCTGTCCCCGGCTCGTCAGCGCCTGACTGGTTGGTGGCTCCTGGCGTCAGAGCGAGCAGTTGGGTGTAGTTGCGGCCATTCAGTTCGAGCTGGGTCATTTGCTTGCCCGTGACCGTGCCCGCCAGATCCGAGGATTGCGTTTCCACCTGATTCAAGGTTTCGCCCTGCACCACTACCTCGGTCGCGATCGCGCCCACATCGAGAGTTGCGTCCACACGCGCTTTCTGGGCAACGCGCAGGACGATCCCGGTTGCTCTGTAGGTCTTGAAGCCTTTGACGGAAATAGTTAGATCATAGGTACCGCCAGGCAGGCCTGCGGCCAGGTACTCACCATCGGAATTGGTGACGGTGTTTCGGGCCACGCCTCCAGCAGCGCTGCTGATCTTGACTTCGGCTCCGGGAAGAACGGCTCCGGAATTATCGCGCACCGTGCCCGTGATCGCTCCGGTGTCCTGCGCGAAGGCGGCAGCGGGAAGGTAAAGCAGGGAGAGGAGAATGCTCACGCACACGAGACGGGATTTCATGGTCTACTCCTTCGCGCCGGATTGAAGCAACGGTACCCCACCAAGGCACTGGCCCGGAGGATAGGCTGCCACTGCCCGAAGCCCGCGTGACCCGGCCACATTCGCGCGTGACATGGTCACGGCGGGCGGCAAGCCCCCGAGCCGAAATATTGGCTGAACGCTTTATTAAATCGTATGAATAGTGAGATAGTCGTACTTCTGTGTCAAGCGAAAAATCGCCCCCACAGCTTGAGCGGCAGAACCGCCCCTTACAGGAGGTTCCGGGTGGACTCGCGCACCGCCAGTTCCGGAGCCACCTTGCGATGCACGGCCACTACTTCCCGCTTTTCCTGAACCGAGTTGATCCCGTCCACCACGATACTCACCGCCATCGCTCCCATCGCTTCCATGGGCTGGCGCACGGTGGTCAGGGCCGGGGTGTACAAACTGGAGGCAGCGACGTCATCAAAACCGACCACCGAGCAGTGTTCGGGCACGCGCAGGCCGGCTTTCGCCAGGGCGCGTATGGCTCCAAAGGCGGTCATGTCATCAAATGCCATCAGCGCCGTAAAGGGACGCTTCTGTTTGATCAGTTCCTCGGTCAGTTTGTAGCCGGCTTCAAAACTTGAGATCGGGTCGCGGGATTCCGGCAGGTCCACGATCAGCCGGGGATCCAGATCGAGCTCGCTGGCTTTTGCGAAGGAGCGAATGCCCTTCCAGCGCGGCGCGCTGTCGGCGAGGGTCTTCGGACCGCGGATGAAGGCGATCTTGCGATGTCCCAGCGAGTGCAGATGCTCGACCGCCGCGTAGGCGCCCATTTCGTTGTCGACGATCACCGAACTGATGGTGTCGGTCTTCAGCTCGCGCCCGATCATGGCGGTGGGGATGCTGCTCTTCTCCAGGTCGGCGAGCACATCGATGTCAACAAAAAGCCAGTTGGCGAGGACGATGAGGGCTTCCACGCGGCGGTCGAGCAGCATCTCCAGGTAGCGCTCGAAGCGGCTGCGCTCGTTGTGGACGTCGGTGAGGATGGGAAGATACGACGCCTGGTAGAGCGTGTTCTCGATGCCGCGCAGGATCAGCGTGCAGTAGGGGTCGGTCATGTCGAACACCATTACGCCGACGGTGTGGCTGCGCTTGCTGCGCAGGGAGCGAGCAAACAGGTTGGGGCGATAACCCAACTTCTTGGCCGCCTTCTCGATGCGCTTCTTGGTAACCGCGGGAATGTAACGGGCCAGGGGCGCGTTATTGAGAACAATGGAGACGGTGGTGGAGGAAAAACCGCTCTCTTTCGCTACGTCACGAATCGTGACCATCAGGCCGTTAACCTTCGAACCGCGCACAGACATCACTTCCGGGGCAGGAGCAACTGATCCACGCCGGTTCGTGCTCCTCGGGCGAAGCACGTTCAACCCGCGAAAAACCAGCTCGCTTGAATTCAAGCTGCTGCTGGCGGACACTACAGCAGAGTGAAACCACTGTCAAGATCGGCCCTTGCAATTCCACTCGCTCTTCTGCTTTCGCTCGCTGCCGCAACCACCGCACCAGGTGCTGCGGCGCAAGCGCCGCGGGCGAGAACGCTGGCAGTGCGGTCCTCTGCCGGCTCCCCGCAAAGCGCCGATCCACAGCGCCTGTTCGAGGAGGGTGAGAACGCCCTGAAGAATGGCAATCTGGAGGCGGCCGAACGCGCCTTCCGCGGCGTGCTCGCGATTAATCCCAAGGTTGCGGGAGCGTATGCCAACCTGGGCGTCATCTACATGCGCCACAAACAGTGGCAGCGTGCACTAGAGATGCTGCACCGGGCGCAGAATCTGGCGCCAAAGGTGGCGGGAATCCGGCTGAATATCGGGTTGGTCTATTACCGGCAGAATGATTTTCGCTCCGCGATCAAGCCTTTCGAATCGGTGGTGCACGATGTGCCCGGCTCGCTTCAGGCACGATATCTCCTGGGACTGTGCTACTTCTTCACCGAGCAGTATGCGGATGCGGCCGGCACGCTGGAGTCGCTGTGGGAGCAGGAATCGAATCAGCTCAATTACCTGTACGTGCTGGGCATCGCGGCGAATAAGGCAAAACGGCCCGATCTGGAGGAGCGCGCCCTAGGCCGACTGGTGGAAACCGGACAGAATTCTGCTGAGTTTCATCTCCTGATGGGGAAGGCCCACCTCAATCGTGAAGAGTATGACGAAGCCGTCCCGGAATTGGAAGCGGCCGTCAAGACCGACCCCAAGCTTCCCTTCGCCCACTTCGAACTGGGGTTGGTCCACATGAAGAAGCAAGATTTGGAGCATGCGAAGACGGAATTTCTCAAGGATGTGGGAATCGAACCGGACCTCGCCTACAACTACGATCAACTGGGCCTGATCGAATATTTGCAGCAGCACGACGAAGCGGCGGAAAAGTATTTCCACAAGGCCCTGCAGATCGATCCGCGGCTCACCAGTTCGCGTTACCAACTAGCGCGGGTTTACCAGCGCCAAGGCAAGTACAAGGAGGCACTAGGGGAAATTGAGGCGGCGGGGAAACTCGACCCGGAGAGTGCGGCGATTCACTACCTGCGGGGGCAGGTGCTGCAGCGCTTGGGGCGCATGGGAGAGGCAAAGGAGGAGATGGCGACCGTCACCCGCATCAGCAACCAGCTTCGAGACAAGCGGCAGAAGGAGTTGTACAGCGAGCCCGCTCCCAACCCGGAACTCACGCAGGAGCCACGCTAGGGCGGCTTTAGCGTCTTACGTGCCGAGCTTCTCACTGGGAACGCGAAGGCGGTTAATGGTAAGATGGCTAAACTTTGTGCGGGTGGCGTGTCCCCGAAATTTGTGAGAGCAGAGGTCCTTGAGGAGAGTCCATGCAATTGGAATTATTAGCGCTTTATGCAGGCCCAGACCAGGTGATGGGGGTGACGTCCGGGCTGGCAGGCTTGCTCGGGCTCCTGCTGATCTTTTGGAACAAGCTGGTCGCAACCTTCTTCAAAGTAGTGGAAAAGTTTCGCCCTGCCGCCGTGCCCGCCACCGCAGAAATCGAGAAGACTACTCCCACGGAAACGCCGTAGCCCCTTGCGCAAAAGAGTCATCGTAATCGGTTTGGATGGGTTGGAACCCGGCATAGTCGAAGCTATGCTCGGGCGGGGAGAACTGCCGCAGCTCGCCAAGATTCGCCAGGCCGGCTGCTATACGCGACTCAAGACGACCTATCCGGCACAGACGCCGGTGGCCTGGTCCTCGTTCGTGACCGGGACCAACCCGGGCGGACACGGCATTTTTGATTTCATCTGTCGCGATCCGGAAACCTACCAGCCGGACGCCGCTCTGAGCCGTTTCGAACGGCCAAAGAACATGCTGGCGCAGCCGCGGGTGGTCAACCAGCGCAAAGGGGTGCCGCTGTGGCAGCCACTGACCAAGGCCGGCGTCCCGAGTACCGTGTTGCGTTGTCCTTGCACCTTCCCACCAGAAACCCTGCAAGGCAGGATGCTGGCCGGTGTGGGCGTCCCCGACCTGCGCGGCAGCCAGAGCAAAGGGACGTTCTATACGCAGGACCGCACTGTCAGTGCACAAGAAAACGAGCAGCTCATCTATCTGGAGTCAGGCAACGATTTGACTACCCGGGTGATTGGCCCGCGCAACACGCGGCAGTCGCCACCTGCGGATACCACGTGCGAAATCCACGCGCGCGTGGACAAGGCAGCGCACAGGCTGTTCATCGAAACCGGAGGTGTGCCGGCAAGGATCGAAGTCGCGGAAAAGGCCTGGAGCGAATGGGTGAGATTTAAGTTCAAGTTCTCCATGCTGCAGTCGGTAAGCGGAATCGCGCGCTTCTACGTCCGGCAACTGCAACCGCACGTCGAGCTCTACGTGTCGGCGATCAACTTCGACCCCGCAGCGCCGATGTTCCCAGTTTCTTCTCCCGGAGAGTACGCCAGGGAACTCTGCGAAAACATCGGGCCTTTCTCCACGCTGGGTATGGCTGAGGACCACAACGGCCTCAACAATGGGCGACTGGACGAATCCGCCTACCTGCAGCATTGCGAACTGGTCGTGCAGGAGCGTGAGCGTTTGATGCGCTTCGAATTGGAGCGGTTCAGCGAGGGGTTCTTCTTCATGCTGTTCGACACGCCGGACCGGGTGCAGCACATGATGTGGCGCTTCCGGGACCGCGAGCACCCCTACTTCAACGCGGACAGCGATCCCGAGCTTGCCACCCGCATTGAGGAGCACTACCAGCGCTGCGACCGTCTGCTGGCTGCCGTGCTCGATAAAGCAGATGAGAACACCCTGCTGATGGTGCTCTCCGATCACGGATTCGGAAGCTTCCGCCGCGCCTTCGACACCAACAGCTGGCTGTGGCAGAACGGCCTGCTGGCTTTGAAGGACAGCCGTAAGCCGAGCGAAGACCTGGGTGAGGGGTTCGCCGCAGTGGACTGGTCTAAGACCTATGCGTACGCGGTCGGCCTAGGCGGAATCTATCTGAATTTAAGAGGCCGGGAACACGGCGGCATTCTAGAAGAAGGGGCTGACGCGGAACGGGTCCGGCGAGCCATTCAGACCGGGATGGCAGATTTTCCCGACGCAGACACACATCGACCAGCGGTTCGCAGTGTTTCGCGCCGCGAGGAGCTATACTCGGGTCCGTTTGTGGCGAATGCTCCGGACTTGCTGGTGAATTTCTATCCTGGGTTTCGGGTTTCCTGGCGGAGCGCCGTGGGCGGATTCTCGAACGCATTGTTGGAGAACAATACACGGCGCTGGAGCGGAGACCACATTGTCGACCCGGAGACCGTGCCCGGCATTCTGTTCATGAACCGCGCGGCGCGGCACAATCATGCGCGCATTACCGACCTGGCGCCGACGATTTTGAATCATCTGGGCGTGGCTGTGCCCGATTCGATGGAAGGCAGTTCCCTGCTGTAATCGTGTGACATGAAAATCTGTGTGCTTGGACTCGAGGGCGCTGCGCCCGAGGTTATCTTCGGCGACGAACGACTGGTGAACCTGCGCCGTCTGATGGACCTGGGTGTGTACGGGCGGCTGCAGAGTGTGATCCCGCCGAACCCCGTTCCGGCCTGGATGTGCATGAGCACCAGCCAGGACCCGGGATCCCTGGGCATCTATGGTTTTCGCGACCGCGCCGGCCACGTCTACGACCAGATGGGATTCGCCCACTCGGCTTCTACCAAGGCATTAGCGATCTGGGACCAGTTGGCGCGTGAAGGCAAGAAGTCGATTGTGGTGGGGGTGCCACCGAATTATCCTCCACGCCACATTAACGGCATTAGCATTGGGTGCTTCCTCACACCTGATCCGGTGAAAAACGAATTCACCCACCCGGCGAGCCTCAAAGCAAAGCTCACGGAACTGGTTGGTGAGTACCCGGTAGATGTCAAGGATTTCCGCACGGATCGAAAGGATTGGCTCAAGGAAGAGATTTTTTCCATGAGCCGCAAGCAGTGGCAGGTGGTGCGCTGGCTGTTGGCGGAACAGGAGTGGGATTACTTTCAGTTTGTCGATATCGGCCTCGACCGCATGCATCACGGATTCTGGAACTACTTCGATCCTCAGCACGTGCGGTTTGAGGCGGGAAATCCGCACCAGAACACCATCCCTGAGTACTACTTGTGGCTGGACGAGCAGGTTGGCTCGGTGCTGGAACTGCTGGATGACGAAACTATCGTTCTTGTCGTCTCCGACCACGGTGCGCAGCGACTGGACGGAGGATTTGCGATTAACCAATGGCTGAGCCGCGAAGGGCTACTGGTGTTGAACGAGTATCCCAAGGTGCTGACGGCATTCGAGAAGCTTGACGTGAACTGGAGCAAGACGAAGGTGTGGAGCGAGGGCGGGTATTATGCACGCATCTTCTTTAACGTGCAGGGGCGCGAGCCGCAAGGCGTGATCCCCCCGGGAGAATATGAGGATTTTCAGAATCAGATGAAAGCTCGATTGGAGAGCCTGGAGGACGACAAAGGCCAGCCGCTGAACTCTCTGGTTTTCAAACCGAAGGAGATCTATCGCAACGTGCGCAACGTGGCGCCGGACCTGATCGTGCACTTTGGCGGCCTCTACTGGCGATCCATTGGGACGGTGGGGCATTCGCGAATTCACCTGCAGGAAAACGATACTGGGCCCGATGGCTGCAACCATGCGCAGTATGGGATGTTTATTCTGGCAGCCCCGAACTGCCCGCTGGGCGGCGAGTACGAAGGTGCACGCCTGCTGGATATTGCTCCCACTCTGCTCGACCTCGCGGGATACGAAATTCCGGAGAGCATGCAGGGACGGTCGCTGGTGGCGGGATTGGAAAAGAAAGGCCCGGGCGACCGTCAGGACAGCGAAGCGGAAAAGTTGATTCACGATCGCCTGGCGGGGTTGGGATATATTTGATGCCAGCCATGCCTCTTAGCATCCGAAAGGCTCTGACGAGCGTCTAACCACGAGTACACGATGGAACCTTCGCCTCAAAACGCCAGCACCAGCGCCCACGAAATCTCCTTTGTACTTCCTGAAACCCTGACCCGCCCCCTGTGGAAGTCTCTGCTGGCACACCTGCGCGACCGGGTATCTCCGGAAAAACTGCCGCCGCTGCGACTTACTTCCCGGCCGGTAGACGTGGGCATGCTGTTTGGTGACCGACTGCGGCTGCCGTGGTACCGCACGGTGTTCACCAACCTGGGTGACGTGATCGCGCCGGAGACATTGCCACCGCTGGAACTGGAATCGCGACCGGTGGATGTGGGTGAGCTCATCAGTGACCGCATGAGTCATCTATGGTGGACCTCTCTCGTGCGTAACCTGGCTGACCGGATTGCGCCGGAGAGACTGCCGGCGCTGGAGTTGACTTCAAGCCCAGTGGAAGCCAGCCTGCAGTCAGGCCCGCTACAGCTTTTGCGCTGGTCATCTCTGCTCAGTTGGCCCAAGGTTCCCGCAGCGAACAGACCAAAGACTGCCGAAGCGCCCTTGGCGCCGGCGCGTGCCAAGGCATTTGCGGCAACGCCGCAGCCGATGGTCGGGGGCACGATCTTCGCGTCGGCGCAGCCGGTTGCCGATCCGGAGCACGCGCACGGAAGGAAATTGGTCAGCGCGCTGTCGCGTTCGCGTATGCGTGAGGTTTTTTGGGTCTCCGCGGCAATGGCGGAAGTGGTGTATCTGGTGGTGTTCTTCCTGGGGCAGAGATAGGCGCGCCCGCAACGAGCCCTGTCACTTCGTGTTGTTCTCCAACCCGATTTCAGACATCCCCACCTGCTTCAGTTGGGAGTTCAAACTGGGCAGATCGTGCGCAAGGAGTTGCTGCCACTGCGCCATGGTCGACTCCAAGGCAGCCTTGTCCTTCTCCAACGCAGTTTCTTGTTCGCGGGTCGGGGCTGCATCCGCGCTCTCCACCGCGGCTCGCAGTTCCGTGAATGTCGCAACCAGGTGTCGAAGGCTGCTCTGGTCGGTATCGAGAGGCGTTACAGGCAGTCCGTAGCCCAAGAACGGAGGCCCAACAATCTGTCCCAGCCGGTGCTCGAAATCCACCAGAGCCTGGTTGATGGTGGGGTTGTCTTTGGTTTTCAATTCCAGGCGCTGCACTTGTTCAGTGATGCCGGAGGCTTGGGCAAAAGCAAGCGAAACCTCGGCCAACGCCATCGCGCTCTGCTGGGCAAGCTTGAATTGCATTTCAAGATCAGCCGGCGTGGCCTTCACGCGTGGATCCATTCCTAATGCGAGCGGCTGGGTGTAGGCCTTTCCCTCCACCGTCAATCGAACGGTGTACTGCCCGGGAGGCGCCCAGGGTCCGTCCACACCGGAACGGCGAGAACGCCGGGCAGAGGCGGGGAGCGGAGAAGTGTAGTGCAGGTCCCACACGAAGCGATGCATGCCCGCGGTCGCGGACAGCGGCTGCATGGGGTGAATCCAGTACAGGGGAATCTGGAGCGACTTTTCGTCGACTGCCGCAACTTTGTCATCACTGGCGTAGCGACGGACGAGTACGCCCTCACTGTCCAGAATCTCCAGCGTGATCGGCGTGGATGCGGCCGACTTCAGGTAGTAGTCGAGAATCGCGCCATTGGGCGGGTTGTCGCCGTGGGGCGTTTCCAGAGGAAAGGGCGTGCCCTGGTCGGAACCGGGACGGACACGCACTGCAACCTGAGGCTTGAACAGGTGTGCCGGTTGTGCGGCGAGTTTCGGCTCGACCTCCCGCAGGGGACTGATGTCGTCGAGAACCCAGAAGGCACGTCCGTGGGTGGCGACCACTAGATCGTTTTCGTGAATGGCAATATCGCGCACCGACGCAACCGGAAGGTTGAGCTGCAAGGGCTGCCAGTCATCGCCGTCGTTGAAGCTCACATACATCCCCAGCTCCGTGCCGGCGTAGAGCAGTCCCTGGCGTTTCGGATCTTCCCGCACCACATTCACGTACGCGCCCTCAGAGATGCCCCTAGAAACTAATTGCCAGGTCTTGCCACCGTCGTGAGTGCGGTAGATGTACGCACGCAAGTCGTCGAGGCGATGACGATCCACGGCCGCGTAAGCCGTCTGCTTGTCGAAGTGCGAAGCATCGATGATTCCGCCCTTGCTCCAGGGTGACAGTTGTGGCGGGGTCACGTTGGTCCAGTGTGCGCCGTCGTCGAGCGTGAGATGGATCAGGCCATCGTCGGTGCCCACCCAGACCAGGTTGGCGTCCAGCGGCGAGGGGGCAATGGCGTAAATCACTCCCTTGCGCGGGCTGGCTAGCCCGTACCCTGCAGTGATGGGATCGAGGTTTGCAGGGACGCCAGGCTCCTCCCGCGTCAGGTCGGGGCTGATCTGGTCCCAATTCTTACCGCCGTTGGTGGTGCGGAACAACATCTGGTGGCTGAAATAGAGTTTGTGGGGATCGGCGGGAGAGAAGGCCAGGGGCAGAGTCCAGGTCTGGCGAAAGTTTCCATCCCGCCCGGTGCTCGGCGAGACATCCTGGTTTTGCGAAGTGATCAAGTCGTAACGCGAGACCGTGCCACAGAAGAGAATATTGGGATTCAGCGGGTCGGGCGCAATGGCTCCGCTCTCGCCGCCGGCTTCGATCGCGCGCCAATCCTGCTGCGTCAGCGATGCGTAGTCGCTGCGGCTGGGGACGGCGTTGGCGCCGCTGTCCTGCTGCGCGCCGTATATCCAGTAGGGGAAACGATTGTCGGTGGCAACGTGATAGAACTGGCCGGTCGGCTGGTTGTACCAGGAACTCCAAGTCTGGCCGCCGTTCAGCGTCACGATGCTGCCCTGATCGCTGGAAAGAATCATGCGCGCGGGATCTTCGGGAGCAATCCAGACGCTGTGATAGTCGTCGCCACCCGGCGCGCCTTTGAAGGCAACGAAACTCTTCCCGCCATCCACTGACTTATAGGTCGAGGTGTTCGCAACGTAGACAATGTCGGGATTCCCTGGATCGACGGTGATGCCGCCGAAGTACCAGCCGCGCGTCCAGATGCGTGATTCATTGTCAGTGCGAGACCAGGTTTTTCCGGCGTCATCGGATCGGTACAGGCCGCCGTCTTTGGCGTCAGCGATCAGGTAAACCCGATTGTGATCACTCGGGGCGACGGCAATGCCGATGCGGCCGAGTCCTTGCGAAGGGAGACCATTGCCTTGAACGTGCTGCCAGGTAGAGCCGCCATCGGCGGACTTGTACAGCCCACTGCCTGGACCATTCGACGGCGGATAGACATTCCACGGGGGACGCCGCGTCTGCCACATTGCGGCGTAGATCACCCGGCTGTCCTGCGGATCAAGAGCGAGATCGATGGTGCCGGTGTCGTCATCTTTGTAAAGCACGCGCGACCAGGTCTTGCCGCCGTCGGTGGTGCGGAAGACTCCGCGTTCGCCGTTGGCAGCGTAGGCATGGCCGAGCGCGGCGACGAACGCAATGTCGGGATTCTTGGGGTCGATCAGGATCCGTCCGATTTGGCGGGTGTCTTCCAGACCGGTATGTGTCCAGGTGTGACCGCCATCGATTGACTTGTAAACACCGTTGCCATACGTGATATCAGAGCGCATGTCAGCTTCACCACTGCCGACGTAAATTACGTTGGGATCGGAAGGAGCCACCGCAATGGCGCCGATGGAGGCAATGCCCTGGCTGTCGAAAATCGGCTCCCAGGTGGTTCCGGCATCGGTGCTTTTCCACACGCCGCCGCCCACTGCGCCCATGTAGTAGAGGCTGGGATTGCCCGGCACTCCGACTGCGGCCAGAGAACGGCCCCCGCGAAAGGGTCCGACCAGCCGCCAGTGCAGGTCGGAGAAGAGAGAGGAAGGCGCCGGTTGCGCGGTGGCAACCTTCGGAAGTACCAAGGACAGCAGAACTAAGAGAATTCCAGGGCGAAGCTTTCTGGGTTGTGGCAAAAGTCCATTCCCCCGCTTGATTTTGTATTGGCGTGTGTTGAAGCAGTTGTCGGTTCTTTGTTCTCGTTTCTCAGTTTGATTCCGAATACGGGCGCGGGGAAAGCCGTGCTCTGCCCCACGACAGCAGAGATGCTCAGGGAATGCGCGCCGCCGCAAGAGTGTTCTTGACATTTTGCGGCAAGCTACCGGCATTGGCTAGCAAGACACTGACCTGCCACATCTGTGTCTGCGATAACGATTGCTGGAATCCGGGCATGCCGGTCAATCGGATGCCGTTGGCGACCCTCCAATAGGTTGCGCCGGGCGGATCGTCGGTTACGCCCTTCCCCTTAAACAGTTCGGGCGGTTTGGGGTACATGCCCCTGGCGATGGCAGTTTGCGGCTGCCCGGGAAGCCCGTGGCAAACAGCACAGTGTTGAATGTAAATCTGCGCTCCGGCGGTGAAGTTCGCCTCGTCCCAAGGAAGCGGCACGTCTTTCGGCATTTCCTTTTCGAGCCGGGCGTGCAAGGCCTTCTTCGCCAGCATTTTTTCAAACGGCATGTCGGGCGCGGCAGTCGCGACTGGGGCAAAACCGAAGGCAAAATACGCGTACCCAGCCAGTGGGACGGTAACCACACCGATGAGGAACCCAAACAGGAATCGTCTCAACAGAGTCCTCTCTCCACAACCCATAAGCACACGGATGACACGGCCATCAGTCGTGCTGCCCCATCAGCGCGGCTTCGTCCAGTGGCTGAGGCGCGGGTCTGACCTCGGGTTTTCGGCCGCCGCGCCAACTGCGAACTTTGGCCTGCAGCCGGTCCAGATAGACGTAGTAAACCGGAGTGATGTAGAGCGTAACCACCTGGGAGAAGAGCAGGCCGCCCACGACCGCCAGGCCCAGCCCGCGCCGCGAATCGGCTCCGGCTCCGAATCCGATAGCGATCGGCAGCGTGCCCATCAGGGCCGCCATGGTAGTCATCATGATGGGGCGGAAGCGAACCAGCGCGCCCTGGTAGATGGACTCTTCCGGACTCTTGCCTTCCGTACGCTCCGCGTCCAGCGCGAAGTCGATCATCATGATGGCGTTTTTCTTGACGATGCCAATCAGCATGATGATGCCCACAAAGGAGTAGAGGTTTAACTCCTGACGAAACAGGATGAGCGTGAGCAGGGCGCCCACGCCGGCCGAGGGCAGACCGGAGAGAATGGTCAGGGGGTGAATGAAACTCTCATAGAGGATTCCCAGGATGATGTAGATCACCAGGATGGCTGCCAACAGCAGCAGACCCATGCCGGTGAACGAACTCTGGAAGGCTTGAGCCGTCCCCTGGAAGGTGCCTTGAATGTCGCCCGGCAGAACCTTAGCCGCCGTCTGTTGGACCAGCTTGGTAGCATCGCCCAGCGCCACTCCCGGCTTCAAGTTGAAGCTGACGGTCACCGCCGGTAGTTGGCCAAGGTGATTCACCGTAAGCGGGCCTACGGATGGCACTAGCCTGGCTACGGTGTCGAGCGGCACAAGTTTGCCGGTGTTCGAGCGAATGTAAAGCAGCGAAAGCTCGTTGGGATTGCTCTGGTACTGCGGCAATAACTCGACAATGACGTAGTACTCGTTGTTCGGCGTGTAGATGGTGCTGATCTGGCGGGTTCCATAGGCAGAATAGAGCGCGTCCGAGACTTGGCTGGGCGACACGCCTAGCGCATAGGCCTTATCGTGGTCCACTTCGACAGTCAGTTGCGGGTTCTTGATCTGCAGATCGCTGGTGACGTCCTGGAGCTGGGGCAAGGCGCGCAAAGCCGCTTCCAGCTTGGGCCCGTCCGCATACAGCTGGTCGGTGTCCGGTGTTTGCAACGTGTACTGATATTGCGACTTGGTGAGGGCTCCGCCGATACGAATGGTGGGCGGAATCTGCATGAACACGTTGAGCCCGGGAATCTGGGAGACCTTGGGGCGAAGCTCCTGGATGACCTCGGCCGCGGTCATGTGGTTAACGCGGTCTTTCTTGTCCTTCAGCCGGAAAAAGATGCGGCCCTGGTTGATGGGGCTGCCAATCGAGGACATGGTGTTCATCACATTGGGGTCGTGCCGGACCACGTCAGCGACCTTCTGCTGTATCTGCATCATGTCTCGAAACGCAATTCCCTGCTGCGCCTCGGTGAAGGCAAACACCAGTCCCTGGTCTTCGTCGGGGATAAAGCCTGTTTTGGACACGGTGTAGAGGTAGAATGTCAGCCCGATCACCGCGAACGACACCATCAAGGTGGCGAACTTGTGCCGCAGAACCGCTTTGAGCGACCGCTCGTAGCCGCGCAGCCAGGCGTCGAAAAAGCGCTCGCTGAGGTTGTAGAGCCGTCCGTGTTCTGCCGCCGCATGATGCCTGAGGAACCGGCTGCACAGCATCGGAGTCAGCGTCAGCGAGACAAATCCAGACACAAGAATCGCGACCCCAATGGTGACCGCGAATTCGTGCAGCAACCGCCCGATAATCCCACCCATGAACAGCAGCGGAATAAACACCGCCGCCAACGACAGCGTCATGGAAAGAATGGTGAACCCGATCTCGCCTGCCCCTTCACTGGCAGCCCGAAATGGCTTCTTGCCCATCTCCATGTGGCGGACGATGTTTTCCAGCATCACAATGGCATCGTCCACCACGAAGCCCACCGACAGGGTTAACGCCATCAGCGACAGGTTATCCAGGCTGTAGCCCAGCAGGTACATCACGGAGAAAGTGCCGACGATGGACATGGGCAGAGCGAGCGAAGGAATGATGGTGGCCGAAATATTGCGCAGGAACAGGAAGATCACCATGATGACCAGGCCGATGGTCAGGACCAGGGTGAACTTCACATCGTCGACCGAGGCGCGGATGGAGACGGAACGGTCGTAGAGGATATCGACGCGCACCGCCGCCGGAATGTGTTCTTCCAGTTGCGGCAGCAGCTTCTTGATGCTGTCCACGACTTCAACGGTGTTGGTTCCGGGCTGCCTCTGAATGGCGAGCACTATGGCGCGATTGCCGTTGAACCAGCTTGCACTCTTGTCGTCCTGGACGCTGTCCGTGACCCGGCCGAGATCGCTGAGGCGCACCGGGGAACCATTACGATAGGCAACGATCATGGGGCCAAACTGCAGCGCGTTCATGCGCTGCCCGTTCGACAGGATTGTGAACGTGCGGTTCTGGCCGTACAGCGTTCCCGTCGGGAGATTCGTGTTTCCCGACTTCAGCGCGCTGTTGACCTCATCAATTCCGATCTGGCGCGAAGCTAGCGCATTGGGATCGAGTTGCACCCGGGTTGCGTACTTCTGGGAGCCGAACACCTGTACCTGGGCAACCCCGCTCACCATGGAGATGCGTTGCGCCATGGTAGTTTCCGCGGCCTCGTCCACGTCGGAAAGGCGCATGGTCGGAGAACTCAGGGCGAGGTAAATGATCGGCGAGTCGGCAGGATTGACTTTGCGGAAGGTCGGCGGCGTAGGCATCTCTGGTGGAAGCTGCCCGGAAGCTGCGGTGATCGCCGATTGCACGTCCAGCGCGGCGCCATCCAGCTCGCGGCTCAGGTTGAACTGGATGGTGATGTTGCTCAGGCCGAGCGAGTTGGTGGAGGTCATCGAATCGATGCCGGCGATGGTGGAGAACTGCTTCTCCAGGGGTGTGGCCACCGAAGAAGCCATCGTATCCGGGCTGGCGCCGGGCAGAGCTGCATACACTTGAATGGTGGGGAAGTCGACGTTGGGCAGATCGCTCACCGGCAGTAGCCGGTATCCGAAAACCCCAAAAATCAGAATGGCGGCCATGACCAAGGTGGTCATGATCGGCCGTGTAATGAAGGTTTCCGAGATGCTCACAAACCGCCTCCCGCGGGCGCCGTTCCGGTGGCGGCCTCAGCATTCGATGGCGTCTTGCCGGATGTCGTGCTCTGCACCACAACCTTGGCGTTCGGTGCGACGCGCAACTGGCCGTTCACGATCACGCGCTCCCCGGTCTTCAGCCCGTCTGCCACCAGGGTCAGGTCCTGGTACGTGCCTGAGGTTTTCACCAGACGGGGCTCAGCCGTGCTGTCTGCCGTGACCACGTACACGTACTCGCCCTGCTGCCCGGTTTGGATGGCCTTGGTAGGCACCACGATGGCATTTTTCTGAACTGAGAGTTCCAAGGCAGCATCCACGAATTCCCCCGGCCACAAGCGGCGATCTTTGTTGGTGAAGGTTGCCTTGAGCTTCACAGTGCCGGTCTGGGTGTCCACCCCGTTGTCGATAAATGTGAGGTAGCCCTCTGCAGGCTTCGATTCACCTTTGGGATACGCCAAGACCTTGAGCTGGCGGCTGCCGGAATAACGGCGCACCTCGCCCAGGCTGGTCTCAGGGATAGAAAAGGTGACGTAAATCGGAGTGACCTGATTGAGCTGCACCAGGAATGGAGTGTCATTGGCCTTCACCAGATTGCCCAGGTTGATCATCAAAGCCCCGGTGCGAGCATCGATAGGCGCCTTGATGTCGGTGTACTGCAACTGCACGCGTGCGGCATCCACCGCGGCTTGATCGGCCTGCACCGCGGAAGCATCGGCCTTGGCCTGGGAACGCTGCAGGTCGGCCTGCTCGCGGGAGATGACGCCTTGCTTCTCCAGCGCCGTATATCGTTCGGCCTGCAACCTTGAGTTTTCTGCCGTGGCCTCGTCGTGTCGCGAGGTGCCAATGGCCTTCTCCAGGTCAGCCTGGAACGGACGCTTGTCCAGTTGGAATAGCAGCTGACCTTGGTTAACGTCCTGGCCCTCTTTGAAGAAAATGTGTTCAATCTGGCCACTCACTTGCGACCGGATTTGCACCGTCTGATAGGCTTCAACGTTGCCAATGGCGATGATCTGCACCGGGACATCACGCTGTTCAACGCTGGCTACTACCACCGGTGCAGGCGGACGCGCGGCACCAGCTGCTTGCACCGCATCTTTGTTGCCGCAGCCGGCCGCGAACAACACTCCCACGAGGAGTGCAGGGAATAAGGTGAAATAACGGCGTCTTAAGATAGCCTTCCACGTCATCGCTTTGTGCTCCACGCGCGCGACTCGCTTCCTATGAATTCGATTGCTTCCACGACATCAAGACTGGGCACCCGCCCCTAACGCTCGTTTCGCTCTTGCGGGTTCAGAGCTCGGGTCGGTCAGTGCTTTTTTTTCATTCCGCCCATTCGCTCCGTGACGACCCTTGGCGCGGCTGGTCTGGGCGCAGATTCCATTGAGCCAGAGGTCCGCCAGTTGCGTCCCCAGGACATGGGGATCGAATTGCTGATAGCGCTTGCCTCCAAAGAGCTCTTGCACCAGGTTGTGATAGACGATCATGCCCAGAAAACCGCGCGCGGCCACTACCGGATCGACGTTACGAAAGCTCCCCTGGTTAGCGGCTTTGCGAAAATAGTCGGCCAGCAGATCAAAGGATTCCAGGATGTAATTGCGAAAAAACTCATCCGTGAGCTGCCGGTTGCGCAGGGCACTGAAAAACAGCAGACGACTGAGAGCTGCATCCTTTCGGGTACGGCGCAGCCAGGTCTCCGCGATTGCCACCAGTACCGCGCGTTCCTCTCCGCCGGAAGCGATCAGTTCCCGCAACTTTTGCTTGCGGCCGGACGCCTTGATGCGGCTGGAAACCACCGCCCAGTAGAGATCTTCTTTGCTGGAGAAATGACGGAAAATGATGGCTTCATTGACGCCCGCGGCCTCCGCGATTTCGCGGGTCGTGGTGCCATCGAAACCCTGCACTGAGAACAAGCGCATGGCCGTGTCAATCAGTTGCTGGCGACGGTCTTGAGCGGGCAAACGCATGTAAGTACTTACTTACTATAGCACTCTAGATGCGGCACCAGGATGGTGGGATTCGAGATTGAGCGCAGCCTGTTGTCCGGAACCCGCCCGCTCTGACGGACATCACTGGTAACCATTGGCAGGTGCGTGGACGAGGTCCATGACCTAGAATGCGGAAACGTGAGAAGCAGCCGCAATCTGACCGAGGTCGCACCGCTTGCGACCGCCCCTTCCCGATTTCCGGCGGGTTTCCTGTGGGGCGTGTCCACTGCGGCCCACCAGGTAGAGGGCGGCAACGACAACAACCAGTGGGCGGCCTGGGAACAGGCTGGCGGGATCAAGTCGGGCGACCGTTCCGGGCAAGCTTGCGACTGGTGGAACAACGCGGAACGCGATTTCGATTTGGCGCGGGAGATGGGCGTCAACGCGCTGCGCCTTTCCGTGGAGTGGAGCAGAATTGAGCCGCAGGAAGGTCAATACGATGCTCAGGCACTGCGCCGTTACCGCCAGATGCTCGAAGCCCTGCACCAGCGCGGCATCCGTCCGATGGTCTGCCTTCACCACTTTACCCATCCGCTGTGGTTTGAGCAGAAAGGCGGATTTCTGCGGTACGACGCCGCGAATCGGTTTGAAGGTTTTGCCCGGCACGTGGTTTCCGGCTTGGGAGACTTGTGCCAGTCGTGGGTGACCTTCAACGAGCCGAACGTGTACGCCACGCTGGGATACGTTCTCGGCGAGTTTCCGCCCGGCAAACGCGGACAGATTCTCACCGCGGTTCGTTTAGTGAATGCGCTGGCGCGGGCCCACACCCAGGCTTATCGCGCCATTCACGATCTTCAGCCTGCGGCACAGGTCGGTTGGGCGCATAACTTTGTTGTCTTTCAGCCGGCGGACCCGCGATCGGTGTTGGATGGCTGGGTCACCCGGCTGGTGAACGAACTTTTCAACGAGAGCTTCGTTCGTTTGATCGAGCAGGGAAAGCTGGCTTTTCCTCTCAGCCTGGTGAGTGGGGACCTCAACGATGTGAAAGGCGTCTGCGACTTTGTCGGCTTGAATGTCTACAGCCGGTTTCATGTCGCGTTTGACGCCAGGTTGCTTTCGCAGATGTTTGCCCGGGTGTTCGTGCCCCCGCACGTCCCCCAAGGCGACCACGGAGTCGAACAGCCCTATGGCGAGGCCTATCCTGCGGCCATTCGCCTGGCAGTCGAGCGCGTGGCCCGGATCGGCAAACCGATTTACGTTTTGGAAAATGGCGTCCCTGACGCCCAGGACCGCATTCGGCCCTGGCTGATCGTGAACGCCGTGCAGGAGCTAGACCGGCTCATCCAGGCAGGACAGGACATTCGGGGATACTTCCACTGGACGCTGACCGACAACTTCGAGTGGAGTGAAGGCTGGAAACTCCGTTTTGGACTGGTGGCCCTGGATCCGAAAACGCAACAGCGGACCATGCGCAACAGCGGGCGGCTGTATGGCGCCATTGCGCGCAGCAACTGCATCTCACCAGAGATGGTCAACCAGTACTTCCCTGCCGGGATCGAGCCGGCGCCGGACTGAGGGTAACTTGCTCCGGGATGTGGGGGGCGGGACGCCGGCGCTGCGCTTCGGACTGCCAGTACCCGTGATCGCGCAGATAGTAACTCTCGTTCAAGCTGTGCAGGGCGGTGTTCAAGAACAGACGGACCAGCTTCAAGTGTCCCATCTTCTGGAAGCGGCGATTGGTGGTCAGCACGCGGCCCCGCAAGACTCTGAACTTGTTACGTGCTACCTTCTGGCTCAGCAGGTAGTCCTCGGCGAAGAGCACCCGCTCGTTGAAGCCTCCCAGTGCGTCGAAGCAAGCCTTGTCAAACAGCATGAACATGCCGGTGCTGAATGGTTTCGCCAGGCGCGACAGTCGCTGCATCAGGTTGTTACCGGCGTACAGCGCGCGGTCCCAGATGGAACCGACCGGGCAGGAAATGTTGGTGGTTAGGCAGTGGAGCTTCTTGCGCTTCATCAGTTCGACTGCCCGGCGGACCAGGGTCGAATCCGCGAGTTCCATGTCCGCGTCGATAAACAACACGAAGGGCGTGCGCGCCCGGCACGCACCGGCATTCCGGCCTACCGACGGGATCCCGCCCGGAATCACTGTGACGTCGAGCCGGTCCGCGTAGCTGCGGGCGATCTCCGGCGTGCCGTCGGTGGAATTGGCATCACACAGGTACACCTTCGTACTCGACATCGGCGGGTAGTCCTGGCGAGTCAGCGAATTCAGCAATCTCGGAATGAGCTTCGCTTCGTTCTTCGCGGGGATCACGATCGTCAGCTCGCTCGTGGTATTCATGGATCTTCACTCCTTCCTCACTAATAGTGACATAGGTGGCAGCAGACTGGGTCCAGCTGCCGGTGTTGAAGTATTCAATCTGATTGCGTTCCGCGCACATAGCCTCGTGGGTATGGCCACAGAAGACACGCTGGGCATTCTTCGCTTGGGCATGGTTGAGCGCGCCTCGGGCTACTTTGCTCGAGAGGCGAAGCCAAACGGTATCCAACCGGTCGAAACAGCGCGCCAAGCGCTTCTGCCCAAAATCCAGCTTCTGCAATTGCAGATAGAGCGCAGTCAGAAACTTGCTAAGCGGAAGACTACCTAGGACGAAGCCGTCAAACTGGTGCCCGTGAATGGCCAGGTGGCGAATGCCGCAATACTCCCAGGCATACTCCTGGTACACCTCGATGCCGACCAGGTGCGACATGACTTCCGAAAGTCCCTGGTCATGGTTGCCCTCCACCCAGACCACTTCGATGCGGCGCTTGGGATTCGAGAGCTTGCGAATGTAGCTGAGGAACTGCCAGTGTTCTTTCTTGAGGCGGCGAAAGTTCAGATCGCAGAAGATGTCACCCAATAGGATCAGGCGCTGAAAGGAGATCGCCTTCAGCATCTGCAATGCAGCTTTGGCACGGCTAACCTCCGACCCCAAGTGCAGGTCGGAAAGGATCACCGTGTCGAAACACGGCGTGGTCATGCCTCATTCTTAGTGCATGCGTGTTAAACCTTGATGAATCGCTTGCGAAATCCTCTTCGCTGAACAATCGTTAGTAACAGTGGTTATTCACCGAATATTCACATTGGTGAAACTTGGCTGAAATATGGAAACGGTAAACTAATGTTTTTGCCCTGATCCTTCTCTTTGGTGCGCCGGCGTGTCCTCCGTGTTATACCTGACGCCGGAATTCTCAGCGGTAGATGTGCACTTCCAAAACTGACATGAAACGAGCCGTTCCACGCGAGCCCGAGTCCACAAAAGAGCTGACTGCCCTGATCCGGCAAGCCTGCCTGGTCGCCAAGGACGCCGCGTCCAACGTGAAAGAGTTTGTCGCGCACTCCTCCAAAATGGCCTTTCTGGCGGTGAAGGATTGCGAGAAAGAACTCGATCGCATCGAGCGCCGGGTGGACGACCAGATCAGCGGCGCCATCACCGAGGTAACCGAAGCCGAAGCGCGGGAGTTACTCGCCTGCCTGAAGTTCAGCACCGATCTGGAGCGCATCGGAGACCTGGCATGGACCGCCACGAAGCGGCTCCAGGGTGCGACCACTGCCCTGCAGCGCGAGGACAGTCGCGACTTGATCCAAATGGCGGAAATCCTGGAGGAAATGCTCGACCACATTCACCAGGGCTTTGTGGAGCACGACGTTGACGCGGCCGGTTGGGTGTTGCAGACGGACGCACGCATCAACCAAACCTGCCATGCCGTGTTCCAGCGGCACCTGCAAAACACCGACCGGCGCGGTCATGAATACAGCACCAACCTGTTGTTTGTGGCGCAGGCATTCGAACGCGCGGGAGATCACGCCAAGAACCTGGCCGAAGAGGTCTTTCACCTGGTGGAAGGCCGCAGCCTGCGTCACGAAACCAAGCGACGACGCCCCAAGGAATAATTCGCTCGCGCAGCAGGCAGGATTGCGCTCCAACGCAAGTGAGGTTTAATACGATCTTCCGGCCAGCGGGTCGTCGTCTGCAAAGCCCCAGGCTTTCAGTAGTTCTGAGGGGACATACTTGTCATCCTTATTCCGGCGAACCCACTCTTTCAGCGGGATCGACTGTTCATACTCCTCAGGCGACAAGCGCAGCTCCTTTACCACTTTCTCAAAGGAAGTTCCCCCTTCCATCTCACACCCCCTCCCCAAGCATCGTTCCACTATTTTATCCCTCGACGGTTAACAGAATGTGAATGAATATCTGTCCGGAGGCAATGGGAAGAAACCTCGCGGGAACCCGGGGTTCCCCGAAATGGCGCGGACGTTAACTGAAACTGACGGAAAGCGGAACTTCTACTCTGACCTCGGTGCCCTGGCCGGATTGCGACTCGATGGATACGCTGCCGTTCACCAGATGAGCGCGCTCTTTCATGCCCACAATCCCGATGCCGGCGCCGGGGGGCAACTGCGTCGCGTTTAGCCCGATGCCCTCGTCCTTCACCGTCAAGCGCAGCACATTTCCGTCACCTTCGACAGCAACCAACACCGTGGCAGCCTGCGAATGTTTGGCCACGTTGCGCAAACACTCCTGGGCAATGTGATAAATGGAACCGGCAATCTCAGTCCCTAAGGAATCCGGAACGTCCTGGCTGGTAAAGCGAGTGGCAATGCCATAGGCTTCTTCGAACTCCTCGCAGTACTGTTCCAAAGCAGCAGTTAGACCAATGTCGTCCAGAATGGAAGGATGCAGCCGGTGAGAGATCCGGCGGACGCTCTCCGCGGCTTCGGCGGCGCGGCGTTGCAGGGGGCGTAATGAGCTGGTGAACTCCTCCGGCGCCGGACTCACGGCCAGCTTGCCCAAGTCAATGGCCAGGTAGGCCAGTTGCTGGCTGAGATCGTCGTGCAGGTCACGGGCGATGCGGCGGCGCTCATCGTCCTGTGCCGTCATCAACCGGCGGGCTAGGCTGCGCAACTCTTCCCTCTGCTGCCGAATCGCCTGGGCATCGGCGCGGCGCTTGGAAATGTCGGTGACAAAGGCCACCGCCAGAGTATCGCGCGCGGTGCTGATATAGCTCAGACTGATCTCGGCAAAGAATTCTGTGCCATCTTTGCGCCGGGCCTGCAAGTCGAGCCCGAGGCCCATGGGACGGTTTTGCGGCTTGCTGAAGTAGTGGTCCCGGTGTCCGACGTGCTGGGCCCGCAGCGACTCGGGAAGCAGCAGTTCCACCGGCTGCCCCAGCATGTCTTCGATCCTGTAGCCGAACATCCTTTCCGTGGAGGGATTCGCCATCACAATGCGCCCCCCACGGTCCACGATAAAGATGGCTTGCGCTGCCGCGTCGAACAGGGCTTCGGCGGTCGATTCGCTTTCCTGCTGCTGGCGTTGTGCCAGGTTCCGCTGTCGTACCGCCCGGCGGACATCCAGAGGGAACGCGAGCAGAGCCACCAGAGCCAGCAAGGAGGCGAGCAGCGTGGCCCCAAAACCTTGCCACAGGCGGGACTGGCGGGTCTCCAGGCGCTCCTGCAACAAGCTGTATTCGTCCTGTTCAATCTCGTGCTGCAGTTGCCGGATGCGATCCATCAGATTCTTGCCCTGACCGGTGGAGACATTCTTCGCGGCCGCCTCGAATCCGGATTGCTGCCGCACTGCGACCGTCCCGGCCATCCTGGCGATTCTCTCGCTAATCAAGGGCTCCAATTCGCTGAGCCGCTGCTGCTGGCGGGAGTTGTCGGCGGTAAGCCGCTTGAGCGCAGCGAGCGCGCTCGGCACCTTGGATACTGTCGCCTGATACGGTTCGAGGTAAATCTCCTGGCCGGTGAGAATGTATCCCCGCTGTGCGCTTTCGGCGTCTTTCAGGTAAGCCAGGAGCTCGTCGGTATTGCTGATGACTTCGCGGGTGTGGTCCACCCACGAGTCAGAGATGCTTACCTGCCGCAGGGTCCAGGCGGCGATCAGGCCGATCAACACCAGCATGCCGAGGCCAAGGATGGACCAAAGCAGCGAGCGCCTCTGTAGCGGATCTTCTCCGACAGAGGGATGTGAACTGGATTGCAAGTTCACAGGCATAAATAGGCCCCCACCTAGTGATGAATGGCAAGATCATACACCGTCACCGAACGTGACAAGAGCAGAATCCGGCAGAACCCGGAACGGTTCGCGGTATGATGTGCGTTAGGTCTGGGGATGACCGCAGGCGTGGGTCAGACGGAGTTTGGGGTGATGAAGCGGATACGCGTGCTCCTGGGAGACGATCACGCACTGATACTCGACGGGATTCGTGCGAGTCTGCAGCTGCAGTTTGACATCGTCGGCCAGGCGACCGACGGCAAGGCCCTGGTGCAGGCTGCCGAGCGATTGCGCCCCGACCTGGTCATCCTCGATATCAGCATGCCGCTACTCAACGGGTTCGAGTCGGCGCGGCAGATCCGGGAAATCCTGCCGGCAACCAAATTGATCTTCCTGAGCCAGCACCTTAACCCGGCTTACCTGAAGCATGCTCTCAGGGTGGGGGTTGCCGGCTACGTGCTTAAGGCCGGGGCCACGGAGGAGCTACAAAAGGCGATCAACACCGTATTGCGCGGCAAGACCTACATCACGCCGAGCTTCGGGGAGGATGTAATCGCCCGGCTTTGGAATCGCTCGGGAGAAGTCAACGAAGAATCCGAGGACTTGACCGACCGCCAGCGCGAGATTCTGCAATTGATCGTGGAAGGCCGGTCCAGCAAGGAGATGGCCGACCTGCTGCATGTGTCGATCAAGACCATCGAGTTTCACCGTGCCCGCATCATGAACAAGCTCGGCGTCCGCACGGTCGCTGAGCTGACCAAAGTTGCCCTCCAGCAAGGCCTGATCGCCGGTTGAAAAAACTAGGGCAAACCCTAGTCGTAACCCTCACCCCGTTACCGGTAATCTCTCCGTTGGATGAATTCTGTCCGGATATCGTGACCCCAGGGAGACCTTCTTGGCCCGCACCCGCATTCTGTTAGCCGATGACCATGCCGCCATGCATGATGAGGTTCGAGCGCTGCTGAACGGGGACTACGAGATCGTCGGTGCGGTACAAAACGGAAAAACCCTGGTGGAAGCGGCACAAGAGTTGAAACCCGACCTCATCATCAGCGACATCAGTATGCCGGTGATGACGGGCTTCGAAGCCGCGGCGAAAATTCGCGAATTGGGGCTTGCGCCCAAACTCATCTTTCTTACGGTGCAGTCAGGACCGGCCTACGTAAGAAAGGCTCGGGGCCTGGGTGCTGAGGGATACGTACTGAAGGTCTATACCCACGAACAATTGGCGGCCGCGGTCTCGGCAGTGCTGAGCGGAAAAAGCTATATATCTCCGCAATTGAAAGCCAGCGGCCGGGACTAACTGCCATTCTCGCAGCCGGGTACACCTGTATTCCGGCTTCTGACGTCCGCCAGGCTCGCAGACTCCGACTCCAACCCTACCGAACTCCCACTCCCAGCTGGGGCTGGGTCCTCTCCGGAAACCGCCAAGCGCGGATTGCTCAGTGCCCAATTCCAAAATCGACCGCTGCAACGGGTCCCCAAAAACTAGGGATTCACCTAGTGGGCAGCCGAGCCCGCCATCGCTACAGTTACAACAGATCTGGGGTTTCTAAAAGTCATCATAAAGGAGATCGACCTATGCTGAGCCCAGTCGTTAGCACAGCAACCGGAATGGAACTCCCTCGTTATAACCCGCTGCCGGTCGTACGCAGCGCCCCACACTCGCCTTACGGTTTGCCGATTGTGGACAACTGCCGCACCTGCAAGCTGCGGAACGAGAGCTTTTTCTGCGGCCTCTCCAAGCCGACGCTGGAGGCGCTGGAGCCCATCAAACACGCCACCTCCTATCCTGAAGGCGCAATCGTTTTTGTGGAAGGACAGGTGCCGCGCGGCGTTTACGTTCTTTGCCAGGGGCGAGTCAAATTGATGACCACCAATAGCGACGGCAAGAGTTTCATCCTGAAGATTGCGCAACCGGGAGAGATTCTCGGTTTGCATTCTGTGATGAACGGCGAACCCTCCGAGCTCACGGTGGAAACCCTGCAGCCCTCCCAGTTGACGTTTATTGGCCGCGAAGACTTTCTGCGCTTCCTGAAGACACACGGCGACGCCTGTCTGCACGCTGCGCAACACCTCAGCCGCGACTGTGTCTCGGCCTACGAGGTGATCCGCTCCATCGGCTTGTCCCATTCCGCATCAGAAAAACTGGCCCGGCTCTTGCTGCAATGGTCCGCCGATGGGCAGGCCATCAATGGTCAAGTTCGACTCAAGCTGGCCCTGACCCATGAAGAGATCGCCCAGTTGATCGGCACTTCGAGAGAGACGGTGACCCGCATGCTGGGCGATTTCCGAAAGAAGCGAATTCTGGAACTGACTGGCTCCACTCTGCTGATACACAACCTGGCCGAATTGGAGCGGCTGGCCGCCTGCTAGCCGGGTCCGGCACCGCCGCGGTGGCAGACGCAAAGGAGACAATCATGGTTGCACGATGTGCCAATCCGGAATGCGAAGGCTTGCTCGATTACCTGGAACCGCTGAAACTGTACCCGCTCGAGCTTCGGAGCTCCGGCAGCACCCTGTTTCTCTGGTTGTGCGATGACTGTGCCGCAGTCATGGACGTCGAGGATGGAATGGTGCTACCCCTTGGCGCCGAGGTTCGCCATCATCCAGCGGGTAATCCAAGAGCCGCCTGCTGAGCCAAGACGCAGGTAAGCAGCAGCTTGGAGAGGTAACGCGAAATCCCGGAAGTTGTGGTGGCCAGGGACGGAGTTGAACCGCCGACGCCAGCCTTTTCAGGGCTGCGCTCTACCACCTGAGCTACCTGGCCACGCTCGAACCCACAGCTTGGCCGCCGACACCGCGCGAGTCGTCTGCGACACGCTAGGACTGTGGCGGGATTGCCGACAGACAAGCAGCCAACGCTGGGAGCGTATGGAACAGCCCGATTATAGCAACCCGGACAGGATTCCCTCAACGATTGCGGATTGTCTAGAGTTAGGTTGCGCTGCGCGATTCGGAATTCACTCCACCTCGCCGGAGCCACCGGATGCAACCATCGTCCCATTCAGGACCGTAAATGCGCAGTGGTTCGAGGCGAACCAGTAGGCAATCTCGCGATAGTCCCTGGTCTCAAACACCGCCAGGTCTGCATCTTTCCCCGGCTCAATCGAGCCCTTTCTCTCTTGCAGACGCAGGGCCCAGGCGCCGTTGAGCGTGGCCGCAGCGACCGCCTCTGCCGGCGACATCTTCATATGGGTACACGCCAGCGAGAGTACAAACGGCATGCTGGCAGTGGGTGAACTTCCTGGGTTGTAGTCGGTAGCCAAGGCAACCGGAACACCGGCGTCAATCAGCTTGCGCGCTGGCGGGAACTTTTCCAACCCGAGAAAATAATTCGCTCCCGGCACCAGCGTAGCGATTGTGTCCCGTTTGGCCAACTGCGGGATGTCATCCTCGTTAACGTGATCCATGTGGTCAAACGATGCGGGATGAAAACGCAACAACGGCCACAGCACGGTCTCGCTCAACTGGCACACGTGCGCCCGCACACCCAGACCGTGTTTCGCGGCACACTCAAAAATCCTCTCCGTGTCTTCTGCGGAGAAAGCCCCCCGGTCGGTAAACACGTCCACGAACTGGGCCAGCTTGCGCTTCGCGGCCTGCGGAATCATCTTCTCGCACACTTCTTTCACGTACTGGCCGGACTTGCCTTGGAAGTCCTTGGGAACAACATGTGCACCCAGCAGCGTGGACACGACGGTTCCAGGCCAGCGGGCAGCTGCCTCACGGATCGCTTCCAGCGACTTCAACTCGGACTCCGCGTTGAGTCCATATCCCGACTTGGCCTCCACCGTGGTCGTGCCCTGTTCGGCCATTTCGTGCAGCGCGTCGAGGACTCTTTCCGCCAGCAGGCTCTTCCCTGCCTTGCGCACGCCTTCGACGCTGGAGCGAATGCCGCCGCCGGCTGCGGCGATCTCTTCGTAGGTCGCGCCCGAGATGCGCTTCTCGAAGTCCACCAGACGGGGTGAGATGAACGCAGGGTGAGTGTGGGAATCGACAAACCCCGGCAGAACCACCTGGCCTTCACAGTCGATCTCGACGACTTTCTTGCGATTCTTCTTTAGCCAGGGATCGCGGAGGGCGTCCTTGGTGGTGCCGACGGAGACAACCTTCCCGCCGAGGCACAGCACGGCACCACCTTCGATGATGCCGAGTTGCTTGAGATCGGGTCCGCGTCGCGGGCCAGATCCTGCTGCACGCAGGGTGAGCAGTTGGCCGATGTTGATGAGCACGAGAGGCCGCTCGGATTTTCGTGGAGGTGTCACGGCCACAGCAGTTTAGCAGCCGGCGCGGCAGGATTGCCGTAATAGACCCAACAGGTTGGGTTGCCTGAATATCAGGCATCGTATATAATCAGACTATCAGGCGAATTTATGGAATCGGCAAAGGTAGGCAAGCGAGGCGCGATCGTTGTACCGGCCAGGCTGCGCAAGCGCTTTGGCCTTGAGGAAGGCAGTATTGTGATCGCCGAAGAGAAAGAGGATGGCATCCTGATTCGCCCCGCGGTCGTCGTCCCGGTAGAACGATACAGCCCCGAGCGCAAGGCGGAATTTCTTCTGTCCACTGCCACGTCCGAAGCCGACTACCGCAGTGCGCGAAAGGCGGTCCGCAAGCTCGGCCTCGACCCCGATTCCATTCCCCACCCGCGGCCTTCTTAAATGGACCGGCTGTTCCTCGACGCCAATGTCCTCTTCTCCGCTGCCTACCGGCCGGATGCCGGACTTCTTCAACTCTGGAGGTTAAGAAACGTAGCGCTATGCAGTTCGCGCTATGCGCTGGAGGAAGCCAGGATCAACCTGACCGACGAAGATCAGCAAATACGCCTCACGAAGCTGTCGGGGGTGATCCAGTTGTTCGATGCGGCTCGACGAGACCTTCCGCGCGGCATTTCCCTGCCGGAAAAAGACAGCCCGATCCTGCTGGCGGCGATTGAAGCCCGCGCCACCCATCTGCTGACCGGTGATGTCCGACACTTCGGCCAGTACTTGGGCAAGAAGATTGATGGCATAAGGATTGTGCTGCCGGGAGAATACCTGAGGATGCGTGCTCAGGCCACGTAACAGCTAGCGCCACCTTTGTTCCTCATCAGGGCTAGTGGCTGAAGATTGGCGTCTAGCTCTGCATCGGCACTTTCACGCCCCTCTTCCCCGCGAACTCCTTCGCCTCCTCATACCCCGCATCCACGTGCCGGATCACGCCCATGCCGGGATCGGTAGTCAGCACCCGTTCAATCCGCTTGGCCATCATCTCGGTGCCGTCGGCGACCGTGACTTGTCCGGCGTGCAGCGAGTAGCCAATGCCCACGCCGCCGCCGTTATGAACCGATACCCACGATGCGCCGGCGGCCGTATTGATCAATGCGTTCAAGATCGGCCAATCCGCGACCGCGTCGCTGCCGTCTTTCATGCTTTCGGTCTCGCGGAAGGGAGATGCCACGGAACCGCAATCGAGGTGATCCCGACCGATCACGATGGGAGCTTTAATCTTGCCCTTCTTAACCAGTTCGTTCATCGCCAGGCCGAACTGCGCGCGCTCGCCGTAACCGAGCCAGCAGATTCGTGCCGGCAGTCCCTGAAACTTAATGCGCTTGCGAGCCAGGTCAATCCAGCGGCGCAGAATGCGGTTGTCCGGGAACAACTCCAACACCAGATCGTCGGTTACGTGAATGTCGGACGGTTCGCCCGAGAGCGCCACCCAGCGGAACGGGCCTCGGCCTTCGCAGAACAGTGGGCGGATGTAGGCGGGAACAAATCCCGGAAAGTCGTAGGCGTTCTTCACGCCACGCTGGAAGGCGAAGGTGCGGATATTGTTGCCGTAATCGAACGTGACCGAGCCCATCTTTTGCAGGCGCAGCATGCCTTCGACGTGGCGGGCGATCGCATTCAGCGATCGCTCCTGGTAGGCATGCGGATCGCGCTGGCGTAGCTCGAGGGCTTCCTCGAACGTCATGCCGTTGGGCACGTAGCCGTTCAGCGGATCGTGGGCGGAAGTCTGATCGGTCAGGATGTCAGGCGCCACGCCACGCTCGGCTAACTCGGGAATGACATCGGCGCAGTTCCCCACCAACCCGACGGAAACATTTTCTTTCTTGCGCACGGCGTTTTTCAGGATGCGTAGCGCCTCGTCGAGCGTCGTGACCATGAAGTCGCAATAGCCGGTCTTCAGGCGCTTCTTGATGCGCTCGGGATCGACATCAATGCCCAGGAAGGCCGCGCCGGTCATGGTCGCCGCTAAGGGCTGCGCGCCGCCCATGCCGCCCATGCCACCGCTCACGATCAGCTTGCCTGCCAGATCGCCGGCAAAATGCTTCTCGCCCGCTGCTGCAAACGTCTCGAACGTGCCTTGCACAATGCCCTGCGAGCCAATATAAATCCACGAACCCGCGGTCATCTGGCCGTACATCATCAGGCCGGCGCGTTCCAGTTCGTTGAACTTCTCCCAGTTCGACCAGTGGCCCACCAGGTTGGAGTTGGCAATCAGGACCCGCGGTGCATATTCGTGCGTCTTAAAGATGCCCACTGGCTTGCCGGATTGCACCAGCAGGGTTTCGTCATTCTCCAGCCTCTTGAGCGAGGCGATGATGGCGTGGTAGGCCTCCCAACTGCGCGCGGCGCGGCCGGTTCCACCGTAGACGACGAGGTCCTTCGGCCGCTCGCCCACCTCTTCATCGAGGTTGTTCATAAGCATGCGCATGGCCGCTTCCTGCTGCCAGCTTTTGCAGGAGATGGCCGTGCCCCGTGGCGCACGGATGGGAATGTAGGTTGACGGTGTAATGTCTGTTTCAACCGGCATGAATCAATGGTAGTGCTTCGGCGGAAAGTGTTCAAATCACGGAATACTTCAGAGTACGCTGAGACCTTCTGGGTACTGGGTACTAGGTACTAGGTACTGAGCGGCTCCCCATTTTCTGAGACACACTGAGGGTTAGTTTCCGGCAAAATCTACTACCTGAGAAGGGGAGGTTTGCCGTGAAGAGGAAACGCTTTTCTGTGGAGCAGATCGTGGCGGTGTTGAAGCAGGCCGAGGTGGGGGTGCCGGTGGCGGAGCTGATCCGCCAGGTGGGGATCACGGAGCAGACGCTGTATCGGTGGAAGAAGCAGTACAAGGGACTGGAGACCGACCAGGTCCGCCAGTTCAAGCAGCTGCAGGAAGAGAACGGGCGGCTGAAGCGTCTGGTGGCGGAGCTGACGTTGGACAAGACGATGCTCCAGGACGTGCTGGCAAAAAAACTGTGACGCCCTCGCGGCGCCGCCCGGTGGTGAGCTATTTGCACGACACCTATCGGGTGAGCGAGCGGCGTGCGTGCCGTGTGGCGCGGATTCCGGTCTCGACCTTCCGCTATGCGAGCAGACAGGAGCCAAGGACAGCACTGCGGCTGCGGATTCGGGAGATCGCTCAAACTCGGGTTCGTTACGGCTACCGGAAAATCCGAGTGCTTCTGAATCGAGAGGGCTGGAAGGTGGGGAAGAAGCTGGTGTATCTGAAGGGCGAAGATGTGGTGGGTGCATTGAATCAGATCCGAGGAAGGCGCGGAGTTCCGAAGGGGTTGTTCTGTGACAACGGGTCGGAGTTTACCAGTCAGATCATGGACCTGTGGGCGTATCACAACCGGGTGCAGATCGACTTCTCCCGGCCAGGAAAACCGACCGACAACGCGCACGTGGAATCGTTTAACGGCACCTTGCGCGCGGAGTGTTTGGATGTGCACTGGTTCGCGACGCTGACCGAAGCCAAGCAACTGATCGAGTCTTGGAGGCGGGAATACAATGAGAGTCGTCCTCACAGGTCTCTGGGAGAACGGACACCGAGTGAGTTCGCTTGTCAGATCGCTCTGAATGGCGATCTGCCAAGCTCACAAGCTGCCGAAAACTCACCTTGAAAGTGTTACAGGAAAAGGGGACCGATCAACGCGGAAACTGTCGTATGATCTCGTGCGCGAAGGACGGGGGCAGGTCAGGACTAGGTACTAGGTACTAGGTACTGGGTACTGCTACCACGTGCTGTACGCCGTCCCGTCACTGGAGACCTGGCTGGACGAACTCTTCACATCCCAGATCCCGGTTTCCTGCTGATCGGGGGACGCAATAGTGTCCTCCTGCACGGCTTCCCAGTCGGGCTTGCCGGTCATCGGATCGTTGGGGATCTGCTTGATGTATCCCGCGGACACCAAATCATCGAGCGACTGCGGGGCTTTCTGCTTGTCGAGGGTGTATTGCGAGATCAACGACCGCAGAGTGAACAGGTTCTGCCGCAGCACCCCCTCTCTGGCGTGAAGGATGGAGATCCGGTACGCGGGAATCGCGATCGAGACCAGAATCAGCATGATGCTGATCACGATCATCAGCTCAATCAAGGTGAAGCCACGGCTCTGCTTGCTGCGGAGTCTTACCATTTACCAATCCTTGTACTTGGTGCCGTCGAGAGCCTCACCTTGCGATTTCGTGTACACGTCGAAAATGTTCTGTCCACCCCAGGAGTCCGAATCGGGATCGTCCTGCATCGAGCGCAATCCCCAGTCGGTGTTGCCCGTCATCGGATCCGTCGGAATCTTGCGCAGGAAGCGCAGCTTCTTTCCGGCCACGTCCACACCGTTCACCAAGGTGTCGAGATCGGGGGGATATCCCTCCGTTCCCACCTTGATCTGGAAGGCGCCTCGATCGGCGGCATCCTTGTAGCGGTCAACGGCGTCACGCATCTCCCACAGGTCGTTGCGCAACTCGTGTTCTCTCTCGCGCTTGATCGCGACCCGCGCCATGGGTATGGCCAACCCGGTCAGGATCACCAGGATGGCGGTGGCAACGATCAACTCGATGAGCGTGAATCCCCGCCTGCGCCGCCGCCCGCAAGTTTTCTCAATACCAACTTCTGACTTCATAGGAACTTCAAAACTCGATCTGGAGAACGATGCCTCAGCCGAAAACACGGCCTACTGAATCACCACGGTGGAGACTGCCCCAGCCACCGGCATGGGCTGCATTCCGGGATCGCGCGCGCCTCCCTTGGAAATGGTGACGGCGGATTGTCCGTTTCCCTTGGCCAGGAAGGTCAAGGTCACCACCGCGCCTTGCCCGGAAACTCCGCCCGCGCCCGGTGGCCGCGTCGCCGTGATCTGCAGCGTGCCACTCTGATCGTCATCGCGATGCACTAACGCCACCGCCTGGCCATCCTGCGACAGAAAGCCTCCGTTGGAGACGTTCACCACCTGCAGCACCTTGGGATCGTAACTAACTTGCAGCGGCACGGAGTACACGTTTTGCGCGCCCGAAAGCAGAATGTTCACTGCAAAGGTGGATCCCGGCGCCTGCCGCACGTTCGGCGGATCGAAGATGAAACTGGCGGCACCGGCGGGGTTTGCCTGTGGCTCTGTTCCCTGTTGAGGCGGCGCCTGCGGATTGGGTGAGGCTGGCGCTGGCGGCGCGGGAGAAGGCGGCGGTGTAGTTCCCGGAGCCGGAGTCTGTCCCGCAGGCGCCGGGGCCGGCGGCCGACTCACCCGGCGCAACTCGATGGCGCTGGCCGTGCCCACATCCAGTGCTTCCTGGTTCATTGCACTAATGTCAGGCGCCCGCACGATGTGCGGAATGAGGGCAAAAACGATTTCGTTTTCCTTGTGTTCGGTGTTGGTCTGCGAGAACAGGTATTTCAGAATGGGAACCTGGGCCAGCCCGGGAATCCCGCTCAGGGCCTTGGTTGTGGTGTCCTCCAGGATGCCGCCCAGCAGGTTCACCTCGCCTTCCTTCAAGCGAATCTCGTGTTCAATCTTTCTCTGCCCGATCACCGGCTGGCTGATTCCCCCGATGTTGGTGGTCGAGGTAACAGCCGACACATCGAGCGACACCTTCAGGGTTACCTCACGTCCGGCGTGCACCTTGGGCGTGATGTCAATATTCACGCCTACGTCCAGATACTGGAATTGCGTGTTCACCAGCGGATTGATGCCTACGCCGCCGATGCCGGGCTGGAACGATCCCGTCGCCACTGGCACGCGATCGCCAATTTTCAGGCTGGCCTTCTGCCCGTCCAGCGCGCGAATCTGCGGATTCTGGATAATCTTTACGCTGCTGTCGCTCATCATCGCAGTCGCGGTGGCGGGAGGGATGGTGACGGTAAAGTCGGTGGCGTTCAGGTTTCCGAGCCGATTCAGATTGATCTGGTTAGGTGTGCCCGAGGTTCCGCCCGTGTTGGTCGTGGTCGTGCCCCCGGTAGTGGTGGCGGCAGTGGTGTTGAAGTTGTTCTGCAAGGCCACGGTGGCGCTGGTCGGGGGATTGATCCCCAGGTTCCTCATCTTGTCTTTACTAACCTGCATGACCGCCACTTCCACGATCACTTCCGGCTTGGCCTTGTCGAGGTCATTCACGAGTTTCTGCGCCAGGGCAATCTGGTCGGGCGTGCCGCGCACCACCAGAGCACCTTGCGAGGTCAAGGGCTGAATGCGGGAAATTTCCAGGATCTGCCGCAGCGCGTTCACCACGTCCTGCAGCTCCGTCGGCTGGGAAAGATTGGCCAGGTAGAAAGTCTTGATGACGCTTTGCTCCAGGTCTTTGCGTTTCGCCGGAGTGTCGCTGGCCACAAAAATGGTGTTGGGAGTGACTGGCCGCCAAAAGGTTTTCGATTCCAGCGCAATGATCTCCAGCGCCTCTTCCAGCGTCACCCCGTTCAATTCGATCTTGATGCGGCGGGAAGTGTAGTCGGGATCAAACAGCACATTGATCGCGGCCAGCTTACCGACCGTTTCGTAGATCATCTTGGTGTCTTCGGTGAGCTTCAGCGTGATAGGGACGCTCGAGATGGGAGCCAGATCGACCGGACCCCCGGCCTCGGCCAGGCGCTTTTGCAAGTCGGTCTGGGGAGGCGGGGCCGCCGCCTGAGGGGGCGCTTGGGCCGCCTGGATCATCTTCCGGGTGCGCTTGATTTCCTGCTGGGCAATAAAGCTGGACGGATCGATCGCCGCTCCTTTCTGGAAAGCGGCCAGCGCTTCTTCCAGTTTGCCCGCCTCCAGCAGCAACTCGCCGCGATGAACCGCTGAGGCCCCTGCCAGGAATCGCGTTCGCTCGTACGGAGCGCGGTATTTCAGGTCCCTGGGCTTCAGATCAAAGGCCTGCTTGTAGTACTCGTAAGCTTGCTCGTAGTCCTGGCGTGCCTCGGCGTCTTTCCCCTTCTCGTATAAGGACTTGGCCTTATCGGCCGCGGCAGGCATAGTTACAGCCAGGACGAGGAAGAAGATTCCCGCCGGGCCAATCAGACGTTTCATCAATGGTCCCTCGCAGAAAGTCTTCGGCTGCGGGTCGGCCGAGGCCCGGGGAGTGGGCTTTCAATTCCCGCCGAAGAAGACGTACGCGGCGTGATTATAGCATCGCTTCGAAGCGTACCGAAGTTACTGCTGTGGTAGCAGTTAAACTCAGTAGTGCTAATCCCGCTAGAGTCAGAAGTCCTCATGTTGGCTGGGTCCGAATACTCTATCCCGCGCAGGCTTTGAGTTCCAGGCTCCTGCCGCCTCATTCTCGGGCATCTTCTGCGGCGTTCTCAGCGTGCTCTGCGGTGTAAGGTTTTTCGACCCTCGACTCCGCCCCTTCTCGACGCCCGTTCCCGCGTGTGAGATAACCTATTCACAACCATGGCCCGCCAGCCCGCACGCCCAACCCGGCCGAACCCGGAGAAAAATCCCCGTCGCGATCCCACCGCCGCGGGACAGAGAGACGCCGCTGTTAACAGGATCGCTGCGCACAACTACTTCTTGCTGGAAAAATTTGAAGCTGGGGTCGCCTTAACTGGAACTGAGGTGAAGTCGGTCCGCGCCGGCCGCACCAACCTCAAGGATTCTTACGGGCTGATCAAGGATGGCGAACTGTGGCTGCTCAACTGCCACATCGGCCCCTACGAGCACGGCAACATCTTTAACCATGCCCCGCTCCGCACTCGCAAACTGCTGGTGCACAAGGAAGAAATCCGCAAGCTGACGGGAAAAACTCAGCAGCGCGGGCTGACCCTGATTCCCACGCGCATGTACTTCAAGAACGGCAAGGTGAAAGTGGAGCTGGCGCTGGCGAAAGGCAAGCAATTGTGGGACAAGCGTGAAACCGAACGCCGCCGCACTGCGGACCGGGAAGCCCGCGAAGCTATCGCCCGAGGACGTAAGGGAAAGTAGGAGTCGTGCCTGCGTCGCCCTTCACTGCCTGAAAACCTCTGGCCGCGTGTTCGAACCCCTTTCAGGTACGGGACCTGCCCGGGAGGAGCCAAGGGCGATTCCAGATTTTACGTTTCCGTGCTGAGCCCAGTTGCACAATTCCCCGTTCGCCGACGATACTGGAATGGCTAACCATGAAAACCAATCTCTTTTTTGCTGGCCCCGCAGAAGTTGAAACCGAATGTCTGGCCGTGGTTGTTCTCGATCGCGGCGAGAAAGACAAGACCGAGGTCTCGGTCGAGAGCGACGATAGCGCCGTGCGCGAGGCAGCAGCGGAAGTGATCGCCAACGGCGAAGTCACCGGAAAGATTTTTGAGTCCACACTCCTGCATCGTCCTTCAAAGCTTAAAGCCAAGCGCCTGTTGCTTCTGGGTGGTGGCAAGGCGAAGAGCTTTTCCGCATTCGAGCTGCGCCGGCTCGCTGGCACCGCCGTGCGCACCCTGAAAACTCGCGGCCTGCGCAGCTTTGCCTTACTGGCGCCGCAGAGCATCGCGGCGGAAGATGCAGTCAAGGCCATCGTCGAAGGCGCCTTTGTCGGCAATTTTGAGCCCGACTATTACAAGAGCGACCGCAAGGACCAAAAAATTGATGCGCTGACCATCGTCACCCGCGGAGACCAAGCGCGGCTCGCGGCGGCTATGGGTGAGGGTCTCATTATCGGCGAATCCCAAAACTTCACCCGAGACCTGGTGAATGAGCCCTCCAACCGCATGACGCCGACCATCCTGGCCGAGCGGGCGAAGAAAATGGCGCAGGAAGTCGGCTTGAAGTGCGAGGTGTACGGCGCCGACAAGATCAAGGAATTGAAGATGGGCGCCTTCTGGAGCGTGGCCCAGGGCTCCGACGAGCCGCCGGCGCTGATCGTCATGCGCTACGAGCCTGCGGGTGCGCCGGAGAAACCGGTGCTCGGGCTGGTGGGCAAGGGCATCACCTTCGACACCGGGGGCATTTCCATCAAGCCCGCCGACGGCATGGAAAAGATGAAATACGACATGGCGGGCGGCGCAGCCATGATCGGGGCCATGCGCGCGATTGCGCTGCTGAAGCCCAAGGTCAAGGTAACCGCCATTGTCTGCGCCACAGAAAACATGCCCTCAGGCAAGGCGCAGAAGCCGGGCGACGTGCAGATTGCCATGTCAGGCAAGTCCATCGAGATCATCAACACCGACGCCGAAGGCCGCCTGGTGCTGGCCGACGGCCTCTACTACGCCCGCCAGCTCGGGTGTACTCACCTGGTCGACGCCGCCACCCTGACCGGCGCTGTGGTGGTGGCGCTGGGCTATGTAAACGCAGGAATTTTCGCCAACGACGAGCAGATGTACCAGCGCTTTGCGCGCGCCTTGGACAAAGCCGGCGAGAAGATGTGGCGCCTGCCGCTCGACGACGAATACAAGGAAGTCATCCGCTCCAACATCGCCGACATCGTCAACTCCGGCGGACGGTGGGGAGGCTCGGTAACCGCCGCCATGTTCCTGAAGGAATTCGCCGAAGACACGCCCTGGCTGCATCTCGACATCGCTGGCACCGCCTGGATGGAAGACACCAAGCCCTGGATCGCGAAAGGGCCGTCGGGGATTGCGGTGCGAAGCCTGGTGGAGTTTGCGAAGGATTTCGCAGGGTAACAGAAACTAAAGCCGATCATCACGGATCGGAAAAAAGAGAGGTTGTTTACGACGCAGAGTATCGCCACCAAAAGTAAGACACCACGGATTTGCACGGATCATCACGGATCAGAAAAGAAGAAAAAAATAAAGAAATTGATCCGTCAGAATCCATATCACTCCGTGGCGGGTTAAACTTGCTTACTGACTCGCCTTCTCCACTGCCTGCCGCAACTGCGTCACCAGCGGCGTCTCGCCCTTCTGCAGTCCTTCGTGGCCCATCGCGCGCCACAAGAAGTTGGACCCCGCCGGTGTGCGGGCGTCATACACTGCCAGCACATCCTCCGTCGGGCGCGACTGTACTACCAGGATCATGTCGGCATCCTTCGGCCGATAGACGACGATGTAGTGTCCCCACTGCTGGAGCGCGCTCTGCACGGAAGAAATCGCCTGGCGATCTTCCGGAAGCAGTCGAGGATCAAACTGGTCGCCGTCATAACTGGTGACGTACACGTAGCGGGCGTTGATCAGCGTCTTCGGAAACGGCTGCACGTTGGTCGTCTGGACCTGAGGCGCGGCAAGCGCCACCACTGACACCAATAGCAGCAGGCAGATAACACCCAAAGCTCTCTTCACAAAAAACCTCCCTGACTTTCCCTTTCGCCTTATTAGATGTGAGGTAGCCAGCTTTGGTTGTGGCGAGATGGCGCGGCCTCTGGATCTAAAGGTGCTTGCGTCAGATGCCGCCGGGAGGAATCCCCCGACAAAAGCATACCGGGGTGGCCCGCCCTCAGGAGTAGAGCGAACCACTTGGGCGGGCCGCCCGCCGACAGATTCAACTCTTCGTGGCCTCATTTCGGTTGCGTTCCATTGGTGACATCCAGACTTCTCTTGAGATCGTCAATGGGCAACCATCTGCCTTTCACCATAACGCCCTCAATTTTGCGGATCGCGCGAATGTCCTTCGATGGGTTTTCACCAAGTAGAACGAGATCGGCGGTTTTGCCGACCGACACCTCACCCAAATCGGTGCGACCCAACGACAGAGCCGCGTTGACGGTGGCGGCGCGTAGCACTTCGAGTGGAGAGAAACCCGATGCGACAAGACGCTCCAGTTCGTCAGGGTAGCTATAGCCCGACATTACGAAAGGATTTCCTGAATCGGTTCCAACCAGAAAACGAGCATGGTGGGCCCGAAGCCGCATCAGCATTCGCCGAAAGTTGGCTCGCGTCCGGTCGCGTTTCGTACTGTCGCCCTCTGCGACGTCTTTCAGATCGGGCCACATCTTGCGTACAAACGGTGGAACGTGGGCAGCGCCATCGCTCTCGATAACGGCCTTCGCCTCCGTGGGAGAAATGTACTGGAAATCCATTACGAGGATGGTGGGAGTGATCCAGGTCTTGGCACTGGCGACCTGCTTGGCGATTGTCTCAACTTTCCGGCTGTCAAGATCGCTTCCCCAGTTTGCGCTGGAAGCGTCGCCTGTAGCGATCGACCGGGGAAAATTCGACAAGTGCTCAACGGAGTACTGGCCATCTCGGAGCGCCTCCTCCACCGATACCGCCGCAGGAATGTGGCCAATCACCTTGATGCCCTTGGTGCGCGCTGCGTCCAGGATCGCACGGTACGCGACGAGCGTTAGACGGTTGTACACCTTGATGTAGTCGTAGCCCTCGCGAGCCTGCTCGTCGACAATCCTGTTGGCTTCTTCGGCGGTCCTTACGATTTCGCTTCCACGCAGCTGCGGCGGATCGCCGTCCAATAGTGGTCCTGCAGTGGCGATTTCAGGACCGACCCATTCGCCTGCGGCTACCTTCCCCCGCATTTCCAAGTGCGAGGGAAATCCCCACATATTACGGACGTTCGTAATTCCGTTTACGAGAAACATGGGGAGCTCTCGCTTGCTGAAAATGTGGACGTGCATGTCCGCAAATCCAGGCATCAGGAACTTCCCACTGCCATCGATCGTCGTCGCCCCTGCCTCGTGAGGCGCCTTGGATAAGACTTGACTGATCCTGCCGTCGTGGATGACTACGCTCACGTTCTTCCGGACATGACCGGACTCGGTAGATAAGACATTCACGTGATCAAAAATGACTGTGTTGGTTTGTTTTGATGGTTTGTCCTGCGACACGGCATTTGTCAGAAGCAGAAGGACGGTGAGCCACAGCGCTTTCATGCGAGCCTCTAATCTTGGATTGCGGTAATGACGACTGGACAAGAAATTACTCGCCTATCACAGAAACATCGGCAACATTGCTTAGTATCGCTTCGGTCGCGGAACTGGTTTCGCGCGCAGAAATCGAGCGGAGAAGATGCGCTTTACCTTTCGCGAACAGCCGGGGCTGTTTCTCGGTGCTCGATAGATCGATGCTCCACAGATGCTCTGGTTCGTAATCCTTAAGGATCGCTGAGAGATTCTCGTTCGGTTCCGGTGCAAATTGTGACAGCAGGACTGCCTTTGCATCGTTGCACAAACCGTTAGTGTTCCGGCTAATTGGATTGCCAATACTGGTTTGCGATATGTACGCGAACGTTGTCAGTGCGAGCAGGAACAACAGTCCACGGGCGCTGGATATTGGCCGCGGTTCGAGTTCTTCCGGTACGTCATGGAAAACCATTAGCTATCATCCCTGGGCTGTTTGCACATAGCTACGCAAGACGCGGCTCCAAAGTTCCTTCGAGCTCTGGCCTTCTTAGCTGAAGTCCCAAAATGAAATCAGAGAATCGCACTACTTGAAGGCGATCATGGTTGCCGACAGTGGGGCGGGACGCCGGCGCTACAGGACTACATCACCGGCGGGACGGTGATTCCCATCACGGCGAGGGCGCGAATCAGTTCGCGGCGAACGAGGGCTACCGTGGCCAGCAGGAACTTCTTTCGGCCTTCGTCCGCCTCAGTCAGGATGGGATGGCGATGGTAGAAGGTGTTGAATAGTTGCGCCAATTGGAACGCGTGCTTGGCGAGATACGCGGGTTCGGTGGTAGCGATGCACTGGTCGATGAGGTAGGAGGTCTTGGAGGCCGCCAGCCACAATTCCCAGATCTCGTTTCCGGTCTCGCCCGACAGGTATCTGCCAAACTCGGCTGTAGAGACGCAGCTAGCTGCGTCTCTACCTTCAGGATCGAATCCGCCCTTACGGAAAATGTTGGTGGCACGCACCACGGCGTACTGCGCGTACGGCCCGGTCTCACCTTCGAAGCTCAGCGCTTCCTTGAAGTCGAATGCGATCACCGACGACTTGGTGAACTTCAGCATGAAGTAGCGTAGCGCTCCGACGGCAATCTGCCTGGCGATGGAGAGGCGTTCCGCGTCGCTCAATTGCCCATGCCGCGCGTCTACCTCTTTTTTTGCCGACGCGATCAGCGTGTCGATCAGGTCGTCGGCTTTCACGCCGAAGCCCTTGCGGCCTGAGACTTCGATCCAGGCACGCGTTTTGTCTTCTTCGGACAGATCGTAACCGAGATCGGCGGCGCAGCGCGGGGTGAGCGCGACCATCTCGTACGAGAAGTGCGTGTAGTGGTCGGCGGCTTCATTGTGACCGAGGCCGCGCAGGGCTTCGATCACGGTGTTCTGCGCTTCGGCCTGCCGGGCGTCAATCACGTTGTAGATCTCACTCACGTCGCCGAAGTGGGGATGATCGGGCTCGCCATCGCTGGTCGAAACCCAGCAATCGTGGCCGTTGGGATAGCGATAGAACTTGCGGTAGCCGAAATCGCGCCCCAGCAGCCCGAACTTCCACATGTGATAAGCAATATCTTTGCCGACGTAGCCCACGGTTCCGTTCGACCGCACAATGACTTTCTGGTCTCCCTCGGAAAGCTCTACTCCCACGGCGACAGTGGCACCCGCACGCTTCATCACCCAGCAGCCCTTGTTCTTGCCCTCAGTTTCGAGGGAAAGAACGCCACCTTCTTTCAGCTTGATGAAAGCCGCGTCCCAGAAATGCAGGTGCAGGATTTCACTCTCGCGGGGCAGGAAATCGTATTCGATGTCGAGCCGATCCATGGTTTCCAGGTGACGCCGCAACACCGCGGTCGAGATCAGGTCGGCGACCGATGCGGTTTCGTTGCCGCCTGCTTCAATGGCGTGCAGAGTCTCCGTTCGTGCCTGCAGGTTCTGTTTGTCCTGCTCGTACCACTGCGAGACCCGCGCATACAGGTCCCAGCAGTAGTAGTCAAACCGCGGTCCGCGTGCGAGTTCTTCGATCTCTGTCCGCGACTTTTTCTCCAGGTGCAGAAAGCCGACGATCACATCGGCCACCTGCACGCCGGTGTTGTCGATGTAGTTCTGCACGTCCACTTCCCTGCCCGCGAATTGCAGCAGACGCACGAAGGTGTCGCCCAGGATGGCATTGCGCAGGTGTCCAATGTGCGCCGCCTTGTTGGGATTGATGCTGGAGTGCTCAACCAGGACCTTGCCGCGAGGGACTTGCGTGGGCGGCTTTTCATCTGCCGCGAGGGCAGCGGCTAGATCGGCGCGCTTCACCCGCGCGTTGATATATCCTGTGCCCGCCAGTTCCAGTTTCTCGAAGCCCTCGATCGGTCCGATGCCCGCGACGATCTCTTCCGCAATCTTGCGCGGCGGCTTGCGCAGCTTCTTGGCCAACTCAAAGGCCAGAGGCAGGGCGTACTCCCCGAGTTCGACCTTGGGAGGTTGCTCGATGACAATTCTCGGCAGGTCGAGGTCGTAGCTTCGACGCAGAAAGTCGCGCACGTGCTGGGCCAGGCGGCGTTCTAGATGGCGATACAAGGGTCCCTCTAAGCTGTTGAGGAAAATAGTGATTGTAGCAAACTGCGCGCTGGGGCGTGGTTTGACGGCGGATAACTCGTTCCCTATGATGAAAGACTATCTCTGTCGCTCCTCACGCAGCAGTGGAGATGCGTGCGAGATCCCTCACCGGCTGAAAGCCGGTTCAGGATGACGCCAGAGAGTTAGCGGACGCATGCGGATTGCCTACCTTGATTGTTTTTCCGGCATGAGCGGCGACATGTTCCTGGGTGCGCTCGTGGATGCCGGAGTTCCGCCCCGGGTTCTCGAGGAGACCGTCGCGGCGCTCGACGTCGGAGCGCGGCTGGAGATCTCCCGCGTGACGCGCAGTGGAATTACTGCGACCAAAGTGGATGTGTACTCCCATGGCGAGAAGGACCTGCCACGTGAGGTGTACTGGGAGGAGCGCGAGCGGAGTCAGGGGCAGCAGCACGGTCACGATCACGTGCATGACCACCACGGTCAGGACTATGGGCACGAGCACGACGCGGTGGCGTTGCGCGAGCACAATTTCACCCAGGAGCCCTCGCGGGTAGGAGTGCCCGCGCCACACGAGCATGGTCATGGCCGCGGGCTGAATGAGATTCGCGGGGTCATCGGCAAGGCCGCCATCAGCGAAACGGCGAAGAGGACGGCGATCGCCATATTCGAAGCTCTGGGTTCTGCGGAAGCGCAGATTCATGACAGCGACATCGAGAAGGTTCACTTCCACGAGGTAGGCGCCGTAGACGCTATGGTGGATATTGTCTGCGCGGCGGTCGGCTCGGAGGCGCTCGCTGTGGATGAAATCATCTGCTCGCCGTTGAATGTCGGCGGCGGCACGGTGAAGTGCGCGCACGGAACCTTTCCTGTCCCGGCGCCCGCAACGCTCGAACTGCTGAAGCATGCGCCGCTCTATTCTTCCGGCATTCAGGCGGAATTGGTCACACCAACCGGTGCGGCCATCGTCAAAACGCTGGCAAAGCGCTTCGTGCCATTTCCGGAGATGAGGGTCGAGAAAATTGGATACGGGGCAGGCACTCGTGATTTTCCCGGACACGCCAACGTGGTCCGGCTGACCATTGGCGAATCGCAGCTGACGCTTGCCGCCAACACTTCGCAGCAGACCATCACCGTGCTGGAAGCGAATATCGACGACCTCAATCCGCAGGTCTTCGGGTACGTCATGGACCGTCTGCTGGAAGAAGGCGCGCTGGATGCGTTCGGCATGCCGGTGCAGATGAAGAAAAACCGTCCGGGAATGCTGCTGACCGTGCTGTGCCGGCCCGAGGACGCGGCGAAGCTCACGCAACTGATATTCACAGAGACTACTACGCTCGGCGTGCGCCGGCGCGAGGAGCGGCGGCAAACGCTAGCGCGGAATTGGGTCACCGTGGCCACGCGCTGGGGCGATGTGCGCTTGAAGGTCGCCAGCATGAACGGCACGATCACGAACTACGCGCCCGAATATGAAGATTGCCGGCGGATCGCGGCCGAGCATCGCGTGCCGTTGAAGAGCGTAATGCAGGAGGCGCTGCAGGCGTACCTGCAAAACCGGAAGGTCTGATCTGGCGTGAGCAGAGACGTTGCAAGCAACGTCTCTACGGAGATTTCTATCGGCTGTAGAGACGCAGCTTGCTGCGTCTCCGGTTAGCAGAACGCGCACACTCAAATGAGCCGGAAGTTCTACATCACGACCCCGATTTATTACGTCAACGCGCGCCCGCACATCGGGCATGCCTACACCACAATTGCGTGCGACGCTATCGCACGGCGGCAGCGCATGCTGGGGGCGGACACTTATTTCCTCACCGGCACCGACGAGCACGGGCAGAAGATTGAACGCGCCGCGCAGGCCGCGGGCAAGTCTCCGCAGCAACTCACCGACGCAGTCTCCGCCGAGTTTCGCGCGCTGTGGGACCGGATGGGCCTCACCTACGACGACTTTATCCGCACCACCTCCGACCGCCATAAGTACGGTGTGCAGGCCCTGTGGCGCCGCATCCGCGACAATGGTTACATCTACAAAGGCCACTACACCGGCCAGTACTGCGTGTTCGACGAACTGTACGTGGATGCGGTGGGCCCAGGCGCCCCCTGCCCCGAGTGTGGACGTCCTACGGAAACGGTGCAGGAAGAAAACTATTTCTTCAAACTGTCGGCGTTCGAAGACAAGCTGTTGCGACTCTACAGCGAGCAACCCGACTTTGTCCGTCCTGAAACGCGCCGCAACGAAGTGATGTCGTTTGTGCGTTCGGGACTGCGCGATCTGTCGGTGAGCCGCAGCACGTTCTCATGGGGGATTCCAGTTCCGGATGATCCCAAGCACGTGATCTACGTCTGGCTCGATGCCCTGTCGAACTACATCACCGCGCTCGGCTACGGCTCATCCGATACGAAGCTGTATGAAAAGTTCTGGCCGGCCGATGTGCAGATGATCGGCAAGGAAATCGTGCGCTTCCATTGCGTGTATTGGCCGGCGTTCCTGATGGCGGCCGGAATTCCGCTCCCCAAAGGCATCATGGCGCACGGCTGGTTGTTGTTTGAAGAAAACAAGATGTCGAAGTCGCGCGGCAACATCGTGCGCGCTGAGACGATTCTCGACGTGCTGGCGGCGGATGCGCTGCGTTATTTCCTGCTGCGCGAGATCGTCTTCGGACAGGACGGATCGTTTTCCTTCGATGCGCTGGTGCAGCGCTACAACGCCGACCTCGCCAACGGGCTGGGCAATCTCGCCAGCCGCACGCTGGCTATGATCACCCGATATTTCCACGGTGAAGTGCCGTACCCGTCGCACACCGCGGCGCATACCCCGGCCGACGATGCGATTGCGGAAACCGCCCGCCAGACCATCGCCGAGTACAACGCGCTGTTCGATCAGTACCAGTTCTCGCGCGCGTTGGAACTGGCCTGGGGCTTGGTCGCGGCGGTCGACAAATACATTGTCGAGAATGAGCCCTGGTCGTTGGGCGACAAGCAGGATGAAGAGAGCCGGGCGCGGCTGGCCACGGTTCTCTACACCAGCGCGGAGGCATTGCGTATTGTCACCGCCCTGGCCCATCCCGTGATCCCGGAGGCGACCGCGAAGATCTGGGTGCAAATGGGGCTGGGCGATATCAAGAAGTTCCCGTTGTCGGACCTGAAGTGGGGACAGCTTCATCTCGGCACGAAGCTGGGCACGGTGGAGGCGGTATTCCCGCGTGCCGACAAGAGCACCATCGAAAGGATGCAGAAGATGGAAGAGCAGCAACGCAGCGCTCCGCCGGTGGCTGACGCCAGACCGGCAGCGCCAACACCCGCAGCGAGCGTATCGCCGGCCATCTCCGCCGCTTCCCTGCCCGACGGCAAGATCAGCATCGAAGACTTTGCCAAGGTCGAGCTGCGTGTCGGCCAAGTCAAAGTCGCCGAAAAGGTAAAAGGCGCGGACAAGCTCTTGCGGCTGGAAGTTGACTTGGGCACAGAAGTACGCCAGGTCGTGGCCGGGATCGCCGAGGCCTACGCGCCTGAGACCCTGATTGGACGCAAGGTGGTGATCGTGGTCAATCTCGCCCCGCGCAAGCTGCGCGGGCTGGAGTCGAACGGAATGATCGTGGCCGCTTCCGCCGAGGGCGGGAAGCCGGTGCTGTGCGGATTTCTGGAAGACGTGCCAGTGGGTACGAGGCTGAAGTAGGCGGTCGTTGGTCCCTGGTCGTTGGTCGTTGGCAAGATCTTCCCGGGTCGGCGCAGCGGGCAAAAATGCCATCCGGGGGCGCTCGTAACATCGATTATCACCTAAAGGATGCCCAGTTGCGAACAAGCCGGCAGCCCAATGAAGTTGTTGAGCAGGCCCTTCGTTCGCTGACGATGACGCTCGGTGTGGCGTTTGCCAACGACCAATGACCAACGACCAACGACTGGTTCTCGTAGACTCCCATGCCCATCTCGAGATGGAACAATTCAATCCTGACCGCGCCGCCGTGTTGCAGCGCGCACGGGACGCAGGTGTGGAGACGATCGTCGCCATCGGCAGCGGCACCGGACCGGGTTCGCTCGATTGCGGCATTCAGCTGGCGGAAAACCACGAGTTTATTTACGCCACCATCGGCATTCATCCCCATGAAGCCAGGCTGGCCAATGATGCAGACTTCGACGAACTCGCACAACTGGCGAAACGGCCAAAGGTCATTGCCTGGGGTGAGATCGGCCTCGACTATTTTTACGACCACTCTCCCCGCGACGTGCAGTGGCAGGTGTTTCTGCATCAACTGCACATGGCCGCTGCCGCCAGGTTGCCGGTCGTGATCCACTGCCGTCCTTCCGAGGGAAGCGACAATGCCTGGGAGGATTGCCTCAAACTGCTCCACGAACAGTGGTCACCGCATGGTCTGGGCGGTATTTTGCATTGCTTCACCGGCACCTGGGCTCACGCCAAGCGAGCGCTCGATATGGGATTCATGATTTCTTTCGCCGGGAACGTGACTTTTCCCAAGGCACAGCAGATTCGCGACGCCGCGAAGGAAGTGCCGCTCGACCGCATGCTCATTGAGACTGATTCCCCGTTTCTCGCTCCCGTCCCCAACCGCGGCAAGCGCAACGAGCCTGCTTTCGTCAAAGAAGTGGCACGGCAGTTGGGAGAACTGCGTGGGCTTTCTACCGAGGAGGTCGGATCGCGGACCACGCAAAACTTTTATCGTTTCTTTTCCCTTCACGAAAGGCCCAACTCCATTTAGCTTGTTAGGTGCATCTTCCGAGGGGGCGCGCTAATCTATTCCAGTGACTGATACGCCATGCCCGAGAACACTTTTGACATTGTGAGCAAGATCGACCTGCAAGAGGTCTCCAACGCCATCCAGCAGGCGTTGAAGGAAATCCATACCCGCTTCGACTTGAAGGACTCGAAGTCGAACATAGAACTCGACGGCAAGGACGCGATCGTGCTCCACTCGATCGACGAGTTCAAGCTCAAGGCGGTGAACGACGTGTTTCAGCAGAAACTGGTGAAACGTGGTGTTCCGCTCAAGGGCTTGACGTACGGTGCCATCGAGTCCTCGCTGGGCGGCGCGGCCAAACAGCGCATCACCATGCAGCAGGGGATCCCCATCGAAAAGGCGCGCGAAATCGTCAAGCTGATCAAGAATTCGAAGAAGAAAGTGCAGGCCTCGATCCAGGGAGATCTGGTGCGGGTCAGCGGCAAAGACCGCGACGCGCTGCAGGAGATCATTGCGCTGCTGCGGCAACAAGACTTTGGCATCGATATGCAGTTCACGAATTACCGGACAAACTAAGGCAAACCTTAAACCCCAAAGGACGCAAAGGCAGCGCGAAGATCGTAGAGAAAGGCATTCGGAGAAACTTGAGCAGCCCCGCAACCATCAACGGTAAGGAAGTCTTCGAACTGTTACGCGAAGACCTGTCAGCCATCGAACGCGAGTTCGGGCGTGACACCGTCTCGAACGTCGAAGCCATCACCGAGATTGGCGAATACCTGCGCGGCGGGGGCGGCAAACGGATTCGTCCGGCGCTGCTGTTGCTTTCGGCAAAGCTCTTGAATTACGAGGGGCGCGGCGCCATCAAGCTTGGTGCGGTGGTGGAGATCATCCACACTGCCACCTTGGTGCACGACGACATCATTGATGAAGCCCAGACCCGGCGCGGACGTCCCGCGGCCAACACGCAGTGGGGCAACTCGCGCTGCGTGCTGGCAGGCGACTGGCTCTACATGCAGGCCTTCAAGGTCGCGGTGCAGGAGCGCAACTTCCGCATCCTCGATACGCTGACCGAACTCACCCAGCAGATGGTCGAAGGTGAACTCCTGCAGATGGAGAAGCTGGGCAGACTCATCTCGCTCGACGAATATTTCGACCTCATCTTCCGCAAGACGGCGTGCCTGTTCTCGGTGTGCATGCGCATGGGTGGCATCCTGGGCGGCGCGACGCCGGAGCAAGAGGAGAGTCTTGCTCAATACGGACGCGACCTGGGCATGGCCTTCCAGATCGTGGATGATGTGCTCGATCTGACCGCCTCCGAGAGCGTGCTGGGCAAGCCGGTGGCCAGCGATCTGCGCGAAGGCAAGGTCACCATGGCGGTCATCCACGCGCTGGAGCGCTGCACGCCGCGGGAAAGGAAATTGATTGAGACTGTCTTGCGGGAGCGCGCCTTCGACGGCGTCACCCACACGGAGATCCTGGAAGTCCTCAGCCGCTACGGTTCGCTCGAAGCCGCCAGCGCCCGCGCTATGCAGTACGCCGAACTGGCGCGCAACGCTATCTGCAGCTTTCCCGCCGGCGAAATCAAGCGGGCGCTCTTGTGGGCGCCGGAGTTCGTAGTCGCGCGGGAAAAATGAAAGTCTTAAGCCACAGAGAGCGCTAAGAACAGCGGACCCGAACCCCGGAAAGCTCTTGCCGCCAAATCCTTCGAGAAATGCTTGAGGTATTCAGTGCTAAACCAATCCCACAAAGTCACATCAGGTGTGAACACCTGAACTCACACCGAGGCGTTGGGGGCATTCCGGCTTCAATTGCCATTGTGCGCTTGCACTCCTGTATTACAATGCGTCACGGGTTAAGACCGGCCGACGAAATCCGTTTTGCTTACGGCGCCGTATTCTAGTCGGCAGTCTAATCCAGGCTAGGCAGTTTCAATCCCAGAATGGAGTCTCCATCAATGAAGAAGCTAATGGTATGTCTACTCGCGATCTCGGTTCTCCTCAGCGTGGCTGCGGTCGCGCAGGACAACATGGGGGGAATGGAAAAGAAGGAAAAAGCCGCGGCCGCCCCGTTGAAGACCCTCAAAGGAACCATCAAGGCCGACGGTGACAAGTACACCTTCGTAAACGACAAGGACCAGAAGTCCTGGGACATCATGAACCCCGAAGCAGTGAAGGGCCATGAAGGCCATCACGTGTCACTCAGCGCTCACGTTTACGCCGACAAGAACGCGATCCACGTGATGAAGGTGACCATGATGAAGGAGAAAATGGCCAAGGACGACACCATGAAGAAGTAGGAAGTTTCGTCTGTTCTATGGATCCGGGGGCGGCCCTGTGCCGCCCCCTTTTGTTTATACTGACCCTTCGCATCGGGCTCGCCTCAACCCATGAATTACCTTTTAGCGCTGATCACCCGCCACGGATACGTTCTGGTCAGCGGAATCGTCTTCGCCGAGGCCGTCGGACTCCCCTGCCCGGCGGCGTTAGCGCTGGTGGCTGGCGGCGCGGCGGCTGCGTCCGGAATCCTGAGCCCGGCGGTCTGGCTTCTCGCCCTGTGCGCCATGCTGCTGGGCGACTCCGTGCTGTACTTCCTGGGACGCTACATGGGATGGGCGCTACTCGGTCTTCTTTGCAAGGTCTCAGCCAATCCGGAGACCTGCATCCTGCGCTCGGCGGAATCGTTCTACAAGCGCGGCAAGATTACTCTGGTGCTCGCCAAGTTCATCCCCGGCGTCAATACCATGGCGCCGCCACTGGCCGGGAGCATGCGGATGCGTCCGCAGCAGTTCCTGCGCTTCGATCTGGCCGGGGCGACTCTCTACACCTCGGCCTATTTCGGCCTTGGTTATGTGTTCCGCGATTTTCTGGCTGCCATCACGCGCGGCTTCCAGACCGCAGGGCGGGTTTTCGAGGAAGTGCTGCTGGTAGCGCTCCTCGCCTACATCGTGTATCGCGTCTGGCTCTATCGCAAGCATGCAATCTATCGCGTGGTGCCGCGGGTGCAGGTGGAAGAACTGGCGCGAAAGCTGGCCTCGGAAGAGCGCACGAAGCTGCTGCTGGTGGACGTCCGCAGCCATGGTTACTACGACGCCGGATCGGCTCGCATCAAAGGCTCCATCCGCATTGAGCCGAACAATCTGGTCGAGGAACTGAAGACCCTGCCCAAGGACAAGGACATCTATCTGTACTGTACTTGAGCGCGCGAAGCGACCAGCGCCCGGGTGGCGCACCTGCTGCGGGAAAAGGGATTCAACGCGTTCGTGATCATCGGCGGTCTGACCGCGTGGAAGAAGGCGGGCGAACCGCTAGAGTCGGTGCCGCGCGAGGACCTGGTGAAGCTGCCCACCTTCAGCTAGTTCCAGGTCAAGGGTGCCGGGCGTCCAGTGGGCTTGATGTTCTCCGCGTTCTCTGCGGCATTTCTTCGCGACCTCTGCGCTTTGAGATTTTTCTGCACCCGGATACTAATCCTGACACCCAAGACCTTCTATACTGGCGAAAATGGCTTCAAAGAAAGAAGTCGAGATCAAATTCCACGTGGATGACCTGCGCGGCCTGGCCCGCAACCTGCGCGCCGCCCATTTTCGTCAGATCACGCGGCGCACGCACGAAATGAACACGCTTTACGATCTCCCCGGCCAGTCTCTTCGCAAACGTGGCGATCTGCTCCGCCTGCGCAAGTACGGATCGGAGTGGGTACTCACCCACAAAGCCAAGAGTAAAGCCGGACGCCACAAGACCCGCGTGGAAACCGAAACCCAGGTCGCCGACGGCGCGAAGATGGACGCCATTCTGCGCGCTCTGGGTTTCGCCGCGACCTTCCACTACGAGAAGTTTCGCGCCGAGTGGACTGACCGCCAAGGCCACGTCGTGTTGGATGAGACACCAATCGGCAACTTCGGCGAGATCGAAGGCCCGCCCCGCTGGATCGATCAGACCGCGAGGCGACTGGGGATCCTTCCCCGCCAGTACATCACCGACACCTATGCTGGGCTGTTCTTCGCGTGGAAGCGACGCACCCGAAGCCCGGCCAGAGAAATGACTTTCGCCGCAATGAGGCAGGCGCCACGAAAACCTTGAGCCGCAGAGAACACTGAGAACGGCCGCCGAGAACGCGGAGAAGGTTTCGATACATCTCAGCTCGGGGCTCTCCGCAGCATTTCTCCGCGATATCTGCGGTTTAAGATTTTGCCGTCTTTGAGCGATAATCACTCCGAGGTCTAGCCGGCGGTGCCCTCGAAGACCCAACCCGCGAAAGATCGCTACACGGTAATGAGTCGCAAGACCGCGTGGTTCCTTGTCTTCCTGGGCTTCACTACACTCGGGTTCCTCAACTTCGAATACCGTTATCTGGACGACCTGGCCCGCAGCCACCCTCACACCTTCGGCATGCGGATCTTCGAGGAGATGACTGGGGCGTACTCGGCGCTGCTGTTGTTCCCTGGCCTGGTCTGGGCCGTGCGCCGGATTCGCGTCCGCCGCGACAACTGGTGGCGCACGCTACCGCTGAATCTGCTGACCATGGTGGCCTTCTCGGTCTGTGACACAACTCTGATGAGCATCAGCCGCAGCCTTTTGGCTCCCGTGTTTGGACTAGGCCAGTATGACTACGGCATCATGCTCTACCGCTACCCGATGGAGTTTGCCAATCACGTATTCTCCTTCTGGGTTCTGGTGGGCGTCATTTACGTAGTCGACTCTTACCACGAGGCTCGCAACCGCCAGGTGGCCACCGCAGAGTTGGAAGCGCGCCTGGCGGAAGCCCAATTGCAGAACCTTCGCCTGCAACTGCAGCCGCATTTCCTGTTCAACGCTCTCAACACCATCTCCTCCGTCATGCACGAAGACGTCAACTGCGCCGATGCCATGCTCGCCCAGTTGAGCGATCTGCTGCGGCGCACGCTGCGCGCGGCCAACTCCCAGGAGGTCCCTCTGGAAGAAGAGTTGGCCATGCTGAAGAGTTACCTGGCCATCATGGAGGCGCGCTTCGGCGACGACCTTAGAGTGGACTTCGCCGTGGAGCCGGCCCTCTCCGATGTGCTCGTTCCGCAGCTGATTCTGCAGCCGCTGGTGGAAAACTCCATCCGCCATGGCCGCGATGCGCAGTCCTCCCGCGTAGACGTCCACGTCCGCGCCCGCCGTGACAATGGCAACCTGCTGCTGCAGGTCAGCGATAACGGTCCGGGCATCGTTGATCTGGAAAAAGGCGAATGGCGCAAGGGCGTTGGCCTCTCCAATACCGAGGAGCGCTTAGAAGGCATCTACGGGACCGACCACCAGTTCCTCCTGGAGAACTCCGCCGGCGGCGGACTCACGGTCAGCGTACGGCTGCCGCTGCGGACAGCGGCTCCGGCCAAGTGAATTCCCTGCCCACCTTACGGGTGTTCGTAGTGGACGACGAGGCGCCCGCCCGCAAGAAGGTTGTCCGGTTCCTCAGCCGCGATCCCGACGTCAGCGTGGTCGGAGAGGCCGCGAACGGACGCGAAGCGATACGCGGCATCCGGCAAACCAGGCCCGACTTGGTTTTCCTGGATGTCCAGATGCCCGGCATGGACGGTTTCGACATCATCCGCTCGCTGGACATGGACCCGAACCCCCGTGTCGTCTTCGTCACCGCTCATGACGAATACGCCATCCAGGCCTTCGACGTGCACGCCTTCGGCTACTTGCTGAAACCGTTCGACGAATCACGGTTCAAGAAAGTGCTCGCCGATGCCAAACGTCATTTGTCCAAAGATGGGGAGGCCGAAGTCAGCGCCAACCTCAAGCGTCTGCTGGCCGAGGTGCAACGCCGCCAGCAGCATCCCGCCCGGCTGCTGGTGCAGCAGAAGGACCGCGCCTTTTTCCTGCCGCTACACAAGATTGATTGGGCTGAGTCGGAGCGGAATTATCTGAACCTGCATGTGGGCGATCAGACCTACACCATCCGGGGCACCATCGAAGGACTGGAAGAGAAACTCGATCCTTCCCACTTCCTCCGCCTGAACCGCTCGTCTTTGGTGCGCATTGACTTCATCCGTGAGCTGCAAAACTGGTTTCACGGCGAGTACAAGGTGGTTCTACAATCCGGCGCTACGCTGACCTGGACGCGGCGCTACTTGAACCGCCACCCCGAGCTGTTGCAAAAACTGTGAACCCGTTCGTCCCTGGCCCAAGCCGGTATGTCCCCCCAGTGTCATGATCGTCCCAGAGCATTTGGCGCCTGAAGTGTGCCACCGGATACTGGCGCCATTATGATCAGCATGGAGAGCACCTGCACCGTGATGGATCAAGCCGCTTCCTCGTTTTCGACGCGCAGTCGAGTCCCGGCTCCTTCCGCGGAACCAAAGCTCGCGACCACCCTGCTGTATGCGATGAGCGGCGGCATCTTGCTGCTGCATCTGCTGCTAAGCGGGCGCTACGGCTACTTCCGCGACGAACTCTACTTCCTGGACTGCGCCCGCCACTTGGCGTGGGGCTACGTGGATATGGCTCCCATGATTGCCTTGGTCAGCCGTCTCGCGCTGGCTTTGGGCGGATCACTGCATGTGCTCCGCAGCATTGCCGGTATCGGTGGGGCAGGCATCGTCGCCCTCACCATGCTGATCACGTGGCGTCTGGGAGGAAACAGTTTTGCCCAGGGACTCGCCGGACTTTGCGCGCTGGTCGTGCCCGAGTACCTGGGGACCGCCAGCCTGCTTACCATGAACGTCTTCGAGAAGTTGTTCTGGATGGCCTGCGCGTACGTGCTGATCCGCATCATCCAGACAGGAAACTCCCGGCTGTGGATCTGGTTTGGCGTGCTTTCCGGTCTCGGCCTGATGAACAAGCACTCCATGTTGTTCTTTGGCGCCGCCGTGGTGGCCGGGCTGGTCCTGACCGGGCAGAGAAAAGAGCTGGCGAAGCCCTGGATCTGGCTAGCCGGACTCATCGCGCTCGGGATCTTTCTCCCCAACGTGATCTGGCAAGTCCAACATCACTTCCCCACCCTGGAAGACCTGCGCAATGTGCAGGCCAGCGGAAAGAACGTGGTGCTCGGTCCGCTGGCCTTCCTCCGGGAACAGATTTTGCTCATGCACCCGATTGTCTTCCCGGTCTGGCTGGCCGGGCTGTGGTTCTTCCTGGCAGGGAAAGGAACAAAGTACCGGATATTAGGTTGGACGTATCTCGCCCTACTAGTGATCTTTATCGTGCTGCATGGGAAAAATTATTATCTGTCGGGGGCCTATCCCATGCTGCTGGCAGGTGGAGCGGTGGCGATCGAGGACTGGCTCAATCGCGGGCGCGTTACGCGCGGGAGAGTCTGGCCGAAAGCCGCCATCGTCACGGTGATTGCCGCCTTGGGAGCGCTCACCGCTCCTCTGGCGCTCCCATTGTTGTCCCCCGAGGGCTACGTGACCTATGAGGAGAAGCTGCATTTCAGGCCGAGTAAGACCGAGGTTAACCACGATGGCCCGCTACCGCAATTCCTCGGAGACCAGTTCGGATGGCCGGAACTGGTGGCCCAGGTGGCTACGATCTATAACTCGCTGCCTCCCGAGCAACGCGCGAAGACGGCCATTCTGACGGGCAACTACGGCGAGGCCGGCGCGATCGACTTGTTCGGGCCTAGGTACGGGTTGCCGACCGCGCTGAGCGGACATCAGACTCACTACTTCTGGGGCACGCAAGGATTCACAGGCGACACCGTAATCACCATTCAGTATGGTCGCCGATTCCTGTCCACGATGTGCGACTCGGTGGTGGAGGCTGGCATGCACAATCATCCCTGGGGGATGGCGGAAGAGAACCACGCTATGTACGTTTGCCACTTGAAGAAGCCGCTGGCGGAGATGTGGGAAGATCAAAAGCACTGGAACTGAGGTGGGGTGGTGCCCTCGTGGTCGCAGAACCGATCCAGCGACCGCAGCAGTCCATCTTGCCAATCATCTCCACCAGCGGCCGGGTCGACAAAAAGCGTCTAAGCCTTGTCGTCCCAGCATCTTTTGGGCGACAATCTTCATCTTAGACAACAGCGGTATTTCCCAGGAGATCCTTCTTAATGGCTTTTCAACCTTGGCGCCCGCGTCGGGCCCTTACCACCTGTTTCGCTCTCCTACTGCTTCTTTTCGTCGCATTACCCGGCTGGGCGGCCGAAAAGCTGCGCTTGCGGGTGGACGATTACCAGATCGACGCGGAACTTACTCCCCATACCCACCGCATTGCAGCCCGGGCGAAGGTAAAGTTCACGGCGCTGGAGGACCTGAACGTCGCCAGCTTCGAGTTGAACAATGCCATGCGCGTGAACAAGGTGTCCGATGCCACCGGCAAGCCCCTCAGCGCCGAGCGTGTGACCCAGGACTTCACCGTGCGCGTACAACTTCCCAATGGGCTGCCCAAGGACAGTTCCACCACTCTGACTTTCGACTATGAAGGCGTGCTCGATTCGGCGGACGACAGCCCGGTACAAGGGCTCAAGCTGGCATCGGTCAACGACGATACCAGCTACCTGCTGTACGCCGGACGTTGGTTTCCGGTGAACGGATACGGGTTGAACCGCTTTACTGCGACCATCAATATCACCGTGCCTGCGCACATGGTGGTCATCGGCAGCGGGAAACAAACTGTGGCCGATGTTCCGCCTAAGAAAGGCACCGCCGGGGGATTGCCGCTGAAGGCTTACAGCTTTGTCTGGGACAAGCCCAGTTTCCCGGGCACGATCGTCGCCGGCCAGTTCCAGGAGTTCAAGAGTGACGAGGCCGGCCTCGACCTGCATGTTTTCTTCAAGCCGGTTCATCAGAACCAGGGGGCTGTGTACGCGGAGACCGCCGTCAAAGAGTTCACGTATTACGTGACCCTGTACGGGCCGGCGCCATCCACCACGTTGAAGGTTGTCGAAATTCCCGATGACACAGTACCAACGGCCTGGGCGCCCGAGATGGCTGTGCTGGCCAGTCGCGGCATTACCGAGAAAATCAACTACCGCCTGCTGGCTAATACCATCGCGCACCAGTGGTGGGGCGTCTCGGTGAGTCCGTCTTCCCGCGACGACTGGTGGCTGGACGATGGATTCGCCCGCTACTCGGAGGCCCTCTACGTGGAGGATGCGGCCGGACTTGCCGGTCTTGAAGAAGTTGTCAAGGACATGTCAGTAGGCGCGCTGGCGTACGACACCGTACCCCTTTCCAGTTCCGCCAAGCTGGACCTGTTCTCCCCCGAGTTCCAGTCGCTGGTAACCGACAAGGGAGCGATGATCCTGCACATGCTGCGCTGGGTGATGGGCGGTGCGAAGTTCAATTCGATGATGCGGACGTTCGCCGCCAAGTACGCAGGCAAGCCGGCTTCGATGGATGATTTTCGCGCTATCGCCGAACAGAGTTACGGCGACAAATTGACCTGGTTCTTTTCCCAGTGGCTCGATTCCACGGGAGCGCCGGAGTTCAAGACCAAGTACACGATCTATCGCTTGGGCAGCGGCAAGGGGTTCCGCGTGGTAGGAGAGATCGCGCAGGACCTCGATCTGTTCCGCATGCCGGTAGAACTGAAAATCGATACTGACGGCAAGACTGAAAACAAGCGGATCGAGGTGGTGGGCACCAACTCTCCGTTTTCGGTGGAGACCTTTGGCAAGCCGCGGCGCATCGTCATCGACCCGGACAACCGGGTGCTGAAGAACTCGACCGAGATCAAGCTCCGCGCTTCCATCATGCGTGGCCAGGCCCTGGTTCAGCAGGGCGACCTGGCAGGAGCGCTGAGCGAATTCAACAAGGCGATCGAGGTTAACAAGAACAGCTCGCTGGCCCACTATCGTGTCGCCGAAGTGTTCTTCCTGCAGCACAATTACCAGGCAGCCGCCAATGCCTACCGGGCATCGCTCAATGGCGACGGGGACCCGCGCTGGACTGAGGTCTGGTGCCACATCCAGCTGGGCAAGATTTTCGACCTCACCGGACAGCGGGAGCGCGCCACCAATGAGTACCGGCAGGCGCTCCAGACCAACGACAACACCCAGGGCGCGCTCGACGAAGCCCGCAAGTACCTGCAGAAGCCGTTCGAGCAGGCGAAGAGCAGCGGTTAACACCAGTAGCGCCGGCGTCCCGCCGGCTGTCGTGGGGGCGCCCCGCCCCCACCTCTTCGGGCACGGTCGTCCCGAACAAATTCGGAGCATGCCTCTGAGCAGCCGTCATGTCAACGAGGCCGGCCTAAGTCCAGGCTCTCTTTGACAGCCAACGTCACCGTGGCCTTGGACACCAACTGCTCCGCGGAATCTTTTTCGGCGAATACCTCGGACTCGATGACGACGAGTGTTTTGCCGGCTCGCAACACCTGGGCACGGCAACGCAGGCGATCCGCGAGCGCCGGCCTGAGGAAGTTAATCTTGAACTCCACAGTAAGAACATCCTCGTCCGCCCCGACCACGCTGCGGGCGGCGCATCCGGCGACATGATCCGCCATGATAGCCAGAACGCCGGCATGGATCAGGCCATGCTGTTGCTGGTGACGGGCGACAGGGACCAGGGTGATTTCGCAAGATCCGTCCTCTACCCGGGTCAACTCCATCCCCAGATCGCGAACAAAGTTCGCACTGTCGAAGATGTGACGAACACGGCTCTCCCGGAGGTCATCCATCAGTTCAGCTCTGAATGGTTCATATGGCCCAGCGCAATAGCGCTGCAGCCACGGTGAATCCCGCGCCTACGGAAGCGAGCATCACCAGGTCACCCTTTTTCAGCTTGCCTTCCCGCCGGGCGGTTTCCATGGCGAGGGGGATGGTTGCAGCGGTGGTATTGCCGAAGCGATCGATGTTGATAATCACGCTCTCCGGGTTCAAGCCCAGCCGGTCTGCCGTCGCGGTAATGATGCGCTTGTTCGCCTGGTGAGGAATGAAAGTGTGAATGTCGCTCCCCTTCAGCCCGTTCCGCCGCAGCAGTTTTTCGCACAGCTCAGTCTGTTTGCGCACGGCAAACTTGAAGACTGCCTGACCGTCCTGGTGCACGTAGTGCAACTTCTTTTCGACCGTGTCGTGGGTCGAAGGATTCAGGCTGCCTCCGCCCGGCATGTACAGTGCGCAGCCACCGGCGCCGTCCACTTCGTGCAGGTAGTCGATCAAGCCGACCGAATCGTTTTCCGCGGGCTCCAGGATGACCGCGCCGGCGCCATCGCCGAAAATCACGCAGGTGGCGCGGTCGGTGTAGTCGATGATGGACGACATCACGTCGGCGCCAATCACCATGACTTTCTTGTGAGCGCCGGTGGCGATGAACTGTGCTCCCGCCTGCAGTGCGTACACAAAGGCCGAACAGGCGGCGGAGAGATCAAATCCCCAGATATTTTTTGCGCCCAGCTTGTGCTGCACCAGGCAGGCGGTCGAAGGGAAAAACATGTCGGGCGTGACCGTGGCTACGATGATCGCTTCCACGTCGTTGGGAACCAGGCCTCGTTCCGCCAGCGCCTTCCTTGCCGCCTCCACCGCCAGATCGCTGGTGGCCACGCCCTTATCGACGATATGCCGCTCGCGGATTCCGGTGCGCTCCTGAATCCACTGGTCCGTGGTCTCGACCATTTTCTCCAGGTCGGCGTTGGTCAGCAGGCGAGGTGGAACATAGGTACCCAAAGCGCTGATCTTGACGCGCATAGGCTTGCTCAAGGATGTCTCCTGGATGAAACTCAGTATTTTGCAGGATTGCAGAAAGAATGTCTAACCCAACTCTCGCGCGGCTCTCCCGAGTTGGCCTTCACTGAAGCAAAAGCCAGGCACCGGCAACCCACTGCACACGCAAGAGCTCGTTACCGTTGCTTCCTTCCGGACCTGGCGGGGTTGGCGAGAATGCATCGCGCGGGACCGATGCCTGACTCCTGATTCTAACATTCGCTGGGCCAGGGTCGCAGGTCAGCACTCAGCACTCAGCATTCAGCCAAACCCCACGCCTTTGTGAGTCTCTGATACGTTTTGTTCTCTGCTACAAAGGGGGCGGGGCACCGGCGCCACGAAACCCAGTGCCGCGATGGTCTCTTCCCTTCTGCCGCGGAATCGCGAACAATAGATGCTTCCCATGTCCGTGAGCAATCCATCTCTCGCGATTCCGCCAGTCAGCTTCGCCATTCAGCGCTACTTTGAGGTCGCACTCTACTTGCTGGTGCTCACCGGCTTCGGCACTTTGGCTTCCACCGGCGGACTGGACGTGTTCACGGTCGTGCTGGTCGGTGCTGCACTTCTGTTTCGCGGATACCTGTTAGCCACACGCCGGTCGTTCACCATCCCCGAGCGCTGGACCAATCTCCTCACGCTGCTTTACGTCGCTTTCTACCTGGTGGACTACTTCCTGATTTCCGGCGCGTTCCTCTACACCACGGTTCACCTGGTGCTGTTTGTCATGGTGGTGCGGCTATTTTCGGCGAGGCGCGACCGCGATTTCTATCTCCTGGCGGTGATCTCGTTTGTAATGGTGCTGGCCGCAGCCATCCTGACTGTGGATAGCGTCTTCCTGCTGGCGTTTGCCGGATTCATGCTCATGGCGGTCGGCACGTTCATCCTGATGGAGATGAGGCGTACCTCCGCCAAGGCGACCGTGCATTCTAGAGAATCGAGCGATACCTCGGCTTCCCGGCGCATGGCTTGGTCGCTGGCCGGGGTGGCGCCCCTGCTGATGGTGCTCATCCTGCTGGGAGCCATCGCCATCTTCTTCATCCTGCCACGCATCTCGGCCGGTTATCTCAGCTCTTACGCTCCCAGCGGCGAACTGACCACCGGTTTCAGCGACCGGGTGCGACTGGGGAGCATCGGGGAGATTCAGCAGTCCCGGTCGGTGGTGATGCATATCCAGATCGATGGCGATCAGACCGGAGGGTTCGACCTGAAGTGGCGTGGCGTGACCCTCAGTGCGTTTGACGGGAGGACCTGGTCGAATCCGCGGGAAAAATTCGCCATCCATCCTCGAGCGGATGGCAGCTTTGCTCTCGCGCAACCAGATGCGGCGCCATTGCCGAACCCGGCGGCCAGGAGCGTCCGGCCCATCCACTACCGAGTGCTCATGGAGCCAGTGGGAGCGAGTGTGTTCTTCCTGGCGGCCACTCCCCGCTTGTTGCAAGGAAGCTACCGCCTCATCGCGATGGACAGCGGGGGCGCGGTGTTCGACTTAGACCCCGAGCGCCCCGTCAATCGCTATGAGGCTTCTTCCCTCATTCCTCAGCCCAATGTCAGCGACTTGCGCGCCGCGGCTGGAGCGTATCCGCCGGAGGTCCTCTCGAACTATCTGCCACTGCCGGAACTCGACCCACGCATCCCGAGCCTGGCGCAGCAGATCACGGCCTCCGCGGACAACAACTACGACAAAGCAGTGGCCGTCGAGAGCTATCTGCGCACCCGGTTCGGCTACACCCTGCAGCTTCCGCGAGTGCTTCCGCGCGATCCGCTGGCCAACTTTCTCTTTGAGCGGCGGCAGGGACACTGCGAATACTTTGCGTCTTCAATGGCAGTGATGCTTCGCACTCTGAGAATCCCGTCACGGGTGGTGAATGGATTCCGCACCGGCGAGTTCAACGACCTGACTTCGCAGTACCTGGTACGCGCCAGCAACGCCCATTCCTGGGTGGAAGCGTACTTTCCGGGCTACGGTTGGGTGAGCTTCGATCCGACCCCTGCCGGTCCGGAACCGGTCCGTACCGGCTGGAGCCGGGCTATCTTGTACCTGGACGCGATGGCATCGTTCTGGCGGGAATGGGTTGTGAACTACGATCCCAGCCACCAGCGCACTCTGGGCCAAGGGGTGACTCGCAGCGGCCGGCGAATGGTGTTCGAGGTACGCAGTTGGTTCCGCCGGCATTACCAAGCGTTGCTAGACAATGCCCGGCTGGCTCAGGACACGATGAGCCAATCGCCCGGGCGCTGGAGTGTGGGCGCAGTATTGGCCACGGGACTGGTTCTGCTGCTGGCCAACGCACGCCGGATATGGCATGCGCTCCGCCGGCGTCGCCTGGCGGCGCGTCCCGAGAAAGCGCCGCGATTGGCCGCGACCATCTGGTATGAACGGATGACGCACCGGGTGGCCCGGCTGGGCTGGCGCAAGTCGCCCGCGCAAACCCCGGCCGAGTTCGTCACCTGCATTGAAAACGACTTGGTGCGCGACCGGGTGGCGCAGTTTACCCGCCATTACGAACACGCGCGGTTCGGGGACTCTGCCGAAGACGCGTCTCGCCTGCCGGAACTGTTCGAGGAGATTTCGACTGCTGGCCGGCGGTGAGGCTGCGATTCAATCAGGAAGCCACCTAAATCCCCATACTGTCGTTCCGAGCGAAGTGAGGAATCCCTATTCCCGCCGCAAAGCTTGGGGACGGGTAGGGATGCTTCGCTTCGCTCAGCATGACAATCTACTTATGCGATGGCTTGTAGCTCTCTAGAAGTGCCAGACCACCCCTCCGCCGACAAAATAGTTGTGCTGGCGGCTCTTGCCGGTGTCTACATTCAGTTGCGGAACCCCGGAGTTGAAGTCGCGTGCTTCTCCTCGCAGCTTGAACCTGCCAAAGAGCTTGACATCAAGACCGACACCCAACTGGTAGACCCCGGTCGTGGTGCCCCTCGCCCCCGTGTTGGTGCCGAAGAAAAGCAGGTTGGAGCTTTCGCTGAAGTGGCCAAAGCCGCCGCCAAAGCTCACCCAGGGAGAGACTCCCGTGCTGGCGAAAAGGTTCGCTCGCGCGGCTGGGGTGATGAAGAAAGACGAGTACGACTCCGGGATGGCGTTGCTCCCGAAATTCAGGTCCTCGTCCGGGTTGTAGACAAACGGAACTTCAAACGTCAGGGTCGCGAGACTGTCTTCGGTGCCCAGGATTCTCCGCCCGTAGGTCACTTCGAAACTGAGTCCGTTGCCAAAGTGGATTTCATTATTGGCAAAGTTTGCGCCCGGGACTCCCTGATTGCTGATAAAGGTACGGCCGATGGTACCTGCCAGCTCATTTTTCTCCTGAGCGGCAGCACTGGCCATCAGCACCATCGCAGTCGCCAGGACCGCGACCGCCAACCGTTGCAGCGCCATCTCTCCTCCCCCGCGAAGTGGCTTGACCGAGTAGGAGTAGGTTAGCACGCCGCTTGCGAACTGATTCACCGGCGATGATGCCTGACTTGGTGCCGCCCGGCATTGGCCTTCAGTAACGGCCCGACCCTCTCGCGAAGCTCTGGCATTCGAGGTTCGGGTGCCACCTTGTCGTTCACCATCAACATGGGTTTTGTGTCGGAGAAGCGGGTTGCGCCCCGCGAGCAACTCACGATGAATGATAAAATCATGAGATTGCATGCCCGATAAGACCCTCACTGTGCCGCTCCAGGACGTAGAGAAGGCCCCCAGACGAGACTCAACCTCGCCACCCAAGGTGGGCTTCGTGAGCCTGGGATGTCCCAAAAACCTGGTGGACAGCGAAGTCATGATGGGGATGCTGGCGCAGGCAGGAGCAGAACTGATTCCCCGTGCCGAAGACGCTGACGTCATTGTGGTGAACACCTGCTCCTTCATCGGCGCCGCCCAGCAGGAGTCAGTGAACACCATTCTGGAGATGGCCCGGCACAAGACCGACGGCCGGGTGCGCAAGCTGGTGGTTGCCGGTTGCTTAGTGGAGCGTTTCCGCGAGGAGATCCGCGAGAGCATTCCCGAGGTTGACGCAGTGGTGGGCACCGGCGAACTGGAAAACATTCTGGCGGCAGCAGGAGTGGCACCGGCGGCGGCCGTGAACTCTCCCTTTCGCATTCTGCAATCGCGTCCGGAGGGCGACGCTCGGGCGGCTCAGGGCCGCTTCTCGCGCGAATCCTGGGACGGCGCCATTGCCGATTTGCCCAACTATCTATACGACGAGACCACGCCTCGTATCCTGGCCACGCCGCGTTACACCGCCTACATCAAGATTGCCGAAGGCTGTGACCATCCCTGCAGCTTCTGTATCATTCCCCAGTTGCGCGGCAAATTTCGCTCGCGCCGCTTCGAGTCGGTGATTGCCGAGGCTGAACGCCTGGCCCGCTCCGGAGTGCGTGAGATCACGCTGATTGGCCAGGACACTACCTGCTATGGCGAGGATTTCGGCCTCAAGGACGGCCTGGCGCTGCTGCTGGAAAAGCTGGCGGGGATTGAGGAGTTGCGCTGGATTCGGTTCCTTTACGCGTATCCCAACAAAATCACAGGGCGGCTGCTGGAGACCATCGCGGCACACGAGAAGATTTGTTCGTACATCGATGTACCGCTGCAGCACGCGTCTGCAACCACTCTAAAGCGCATGAAGCGCGGCGGAAGTGCCGATGTCTTTCTTCGCTCCATCGAGAAGATGCACCGCACCATTCCCGGCGTGACCCTGCGTACCTCATTTATCGTTGGCTTTCCGGGAGAGACCGAGCACGAGTTTGAAGAATTGTGCGCTTTCGTGCGTGAGGCCCAGTTTGACTGGATGGGCGCGTTCGGCTACTCCGACCAGGAAGGAGCCGGTGCGTTCACCATGGAAGAGAAGCTGCCTGCCCGCGAAATTGAACGCCGGCGCAAACACCTGATGCAGATACAGCGCGGAATCAGCAAGCGCAAGAAGAAGGCCCTCATCGGCAAGGAATTCGATCTGCTACTGCAAGGAGCGTCCGAAGAAAGCGACCTCCTGCTGGAAGGACGCACCCCCATGCACGCTCCGGAAATCGATGGCAAGGTCTTTGTGAACGACGTGCCCGAGGGCCTCGAACCGCAGCCGGGCGAATTCTACCGCTGCCGCATCACAGAAGCTCACGATTACGACCTGGTGGCGCAGATCGTGTAGGAATCCATGGCCAAGCATATCCGCAGCCTGCGTTGCCCCATCTGCAAGAAGCCGGTTAGGCATCGCGATCCGGAGTTCCCTTTCTGCAGCGAGCGTTGTCGGCTGATTGATCTGGGCAAGTGGGCCAGCGGAGCCTATGTCATCTCGTCACCCGTCACCGATACGAGCGACGCCATCGAGGAGAGTGAACGCGGGGATGAGTTGAAGAAATGAAAGAGCCCGAGGTGGTGCACGCCGCTGCAGGTAGCAACGCTCCCGACCGTAGCGCCGGCGTCCCGCCGGCTGTCGCGGGGGCGTCCCGCCCCCGCTTCGGCGATGTGATAATTCACGACCGAGGCCACCTGCCTCACTGGGAGAAAGACAGCGCCACCTACTTCGTGACTTTCAGGCTGGCGGATTCGTTACCCCAGTCAGTTCTGGAGCGGATCGAATCGGAGCGGCAAAGCGTTGTGCAAACGGCGAGACAGCTCCAGCGCGATCTGAGCGGGGATGAGCGGAAGCGAATTCAGCAGCTTTCCACCAAGACAATCGAGCAGGATCTCGACAATGGTGCCGGCTCCTGCCATTTGAAGAACCCGGCAATTGCGAATGAAGTGGCCGAAACGCTGCTCCATTTTGACAACAAACGCTACCGTTTGTTCGCATGGTGCGTCATGCCAAATCACGTGCACGTTCTCTTGCGTCTCTTCCCGGGACAGGTCTTGGCGTCAGTAGTTCATTCCTGGAAATCGTTCACCGCAAAGCAGGCCAACAAGCTCTTGGGACGCGGCGGTAGCTTCTGGCAGCGGGAACACTATGACCGCCTCATCCGCGATCAGAGCGAATTCGAACGCGCGCTTCGTTATGTAGCTGACAATCCCGTGAAGGCTGGCCTGAAGGATTGGCGTTGGATGTGGGTGGGTGGGCGGGGCGCCCACCCGACAGCCGGCGAGGCGCCGGCGCTACGGGAGGCTGAATGACAACAACTGACAGCCCTCCCCTCTGGGCTACCCTGCTCGCCACCTTCTTTGGCGTGGGACGGTTGCAGCCGGGGCCTGGAAGCTGGGGTTCGCTCGTGACGGTCATGCTTTGGTGGCTGCTCACCCGGTGGATTACGCCCTCCTGGCAGCCAATGGCCGCGATTTCGCTCGCCTTGCTGGTGGTGGCCGTGGGGATTCCCGCAGCCACTCGGGTGGCCCGCGCTACGGGTCTGAAGGACCCCCAGTTCGTGGTCATCGACGAAGTCGCCGGCCAGATCATCACCCTGATTGCCGTGCCGGTATCGTGGAAATCTCTCTTGGCGGGCTTTATACTTTTTCGTGGCTTCGACATCGTGAAGCCGCCGCCCATACGCAAGCTGGAACGCCTGCCCGAAGGCTTTGGTATTGTGATCGACGATGTGGCAGCCGGGCTCTATGCCCTCGCCGTAATGCAGGTTCTCTTGTATTTCGGCGTTTTGCCACGATAGTGGGATGCGCAGTGCAAGGAAGTAACTGCATGGGAATTTCCGACCGCCTGCTGGGTAAGAAGAACGTCAACGGGAAGCCGCACATCGAAGCGGTGCATCCCAGTGCTGCCTTGCCCGGCGGCGAGGTACGGATCGTCGGTAGCGGCTTGCGGCCCATCGATCTCCGTCCCCCACGTGTGCGTTTTGGTGAAGTGGATGGTGCGGTGGTCATCAGTTCCGACGACTTTCTGGTCGCCCGCGTTCCGCAGGGCGCTTCTTCTGGCCCGGTCGTGGTTTCCACCAACGGTCACGCCAGCAACCCGCACCAGATGAACGTGGCGGTGCCGATCGCGGAGAGCCTTCATCCCGTCACCAATCCCGCACTCGACGCCGAAGGAAACATTTACGCGACCTTTTCCGGATCGCGCGGACAAAAGGTCCCGGTGGCGATTTACAAGATCGACACCAACTACAACGTCAAGCCGTTTCTCTCCGACATGATGAATCCCACGGCGATTGCCTTCGATCGCGCCGGGCAGATGTACGTTTCCTCGCGCTTTGATGGCACGGTGTACCGCGTCGCGCCCAATGGGACCATGTCGTCGTATGCCGAGGGCATGGGTATTGCCACCGGAATTGCCTTTGACCGGGAAGAGAACCTCTACGTGGGTGACCGCAGCGGCACCATCTTCAAGATCGCCCGCGACCGCCAGATTTTTGTCTTCGCCACCCTCGAGGCCAGCGTCTCCGCCTATCACCTGGCCTTTGGCCCGCATGGGGATCTGTTCGTGACCGGACCTACGACGTCGAGCTTCGATTGTGTTTACAAGATTGACCCGCACGGCACGGTTTCTACCTTCTACCGCGGCCTGGGACGTCCGCAAGGTCTGGCATTTGATGTGGGAGGCAACCTCTACGTGGCCGCGTCGCTCTCCGGCAAGCGTGGCATTGTGAAAATCACGCCCGAAGGCCAGGCATCGCTGGAAGTCGCTGGCCCAAGCCTGGTCGGGCTGGCGTTTGCGCCCGGCCGCTCTGCAGTCCTCGCGACCACCAGCGGCGTCCATCATCTTTCCTGGAACATCCAGGGCCTGCTGATGCTGACGGAATAGGGTCCCACATCATCCCGGTACCCTCCATTATCATCTGCGGTTTTGATTTACACTGCTACCCGTGAATGCCGAGATCATCGCCATCGGCTCGGAGTTGCTGACCCCTTATCGCCAGGACACGAATTCTCTCTACCTGACAGAAAAGCTCAACCAGCTTGGCGTAGAAGTGGTCTTCAAGACGGTCGTGGGGGACAACCGCGAGCATCTGACAGCGGCTGCTAACCAGGCCCTGTCCCGCGCTGATCTTGTCATCTTCATGGGTGGCCTGGGGCCCACCGAGGACGACCTCACCCGCGAAGCCGTGGCCGATGCTTTGGGACTCGAACTCCGCCGTGATCCTGAGATTATTGCCACCATCGAGCGGCGCTTCGCGTCGCGCAACCTGAAAATGACTCCGAACAACGCCCAGCAAGCGGACGTGATCGCGGGCGCGACCGTGCTCCCGAACGTCAGCGGCACCGCGCCTGGGCAATGGATCAGCGGCAAGTACGATGGCCGCGAGAAGATCATCCTGCTGCTGCCCGGGCCGCCGCACGAACTGAAGGCTCTGTTCGACCAGCAGTGCATGGAGCGGCTGCGAGCCAAGCTTCCAAAGCAATTCATTGCAACCCGCGAACTGAAGGTTGCCATGATGGGGGAATCCGCGTGCGATGCGCGCGTTGCGCCGATTTACAAGCGCTACACGGACGTACAGACCACGATCCTGGCGGGCGCGGGAGAAGTCCAGTTGCATCTGAAGACCCGCGCCGCCTCGCTGGAAGCCGCGCAGCAACGGGTTGACGAACTGGCGGAAAAGCTCGAAGAAGAACTGGGAGATGCTGTCTTCTCCGACAACGGCGATTCCATGGAGCAGATCGTCGGCTACTACCTGCAGATGCGCAACGCCACGCTGGCGGTGGCGGAGTCCTGCACGGGCGGGCTGCTGGCCGAGCGCATCACTTCGGTCAGCGGCAGTTCGCGTTATTTTCTTGGAGGCGCGGTGGCCTATTCGAACGAACTAAAGACCGCGTTTGCCGACGTGCCCGCTGATCTTATTGCGAAGCACGGCGCGGTGAGCCGGGAGGTCGCTGCTGCTCTCGCCGAAGGCATCCGCAAACGCTGCGGGGCAACCTATGGTCTGGGGATCACGGGGGTTGCCGGACCGACCGGCGGTACTCCGGAAAAGCCCGTGGGACTGGTGTTTCATGGTCTAGCCAGCGAGCGCGGGACCGATGTCGTAGAACGTAGTTTTCCTGGCGACCGCAAGCGCGTGCGCTGGTTCGCGAGTCAGCAGGCCCTGGATATGGTGAGAAGGAAGCTGCTGTAAGGCAGCAGTTAGCAATTAGCAGTTGGCATTTGGCCGTGCAGCGCTTGGGTAAGGCGAAAAGCAAAATGGCCAAGTGCTAAATGCTAAGTGCCAAATGCGAATTTTTGTTGCCCTCGACATTGACGACGCCATCCGCGAGCGCATCCAGCTCTTCATGGACGGAGTGCGCGGGTTCGCGCCGGATGCGCGCTGGGTGCGCGCGGAGTCGCTGCACATTACTTTGAAATTCATCGGGGAAAAGCCGGCGGAGTCGGTGGAACAGATCAAACAAGCGCTTTCCGGTATTCAGGGTGAAGCCATCGCAATGAGTTTCCGTGGATACGGCTTTTTCCCCACGCTCAAAGCCGCGCGTGTTTTCTGGGTCGGCATTGAGTCGGGGCCGCCGCTTGCCAGCCTTGCCAAAGCAGTGGACGAGGCCACGGCCGCGCTGGGCGTTCCCGGAGAGCATAGGCCCTTCAGTGCGCATCTCACGTTGGCCCGGGGCGGTGGACGCTCAGGGACTCCTCATTGGCAGAGAGGCGATGGGCCGAACAAGACCTTCCAACGTTTGCAGGAGAAATTGGCCGTCTTGCCCACGCCTGAGTTTGGTACTATGACCGCCCGCGAGTTCTTTCTGTATGAGAGCCAATTGGGACGAGGCGGCGCGCGCTACACGAAGATCGGAAGATTTGCGTTGATCTAAACCGAGAACGGACAACTGATGGCTGAATTTTTTCTCATCGCCGCTGCTTCCTACCTTCTCGGGTCCATCCCCTTCGGCTACATCCTGGTACGCCTGTTTCGCAAGCAGGATGTGCGCGAAACCGGCAGCGGCAATATCGGTGCGACCAATGTGGCACGATCATCGCCCGTGCTGGGTCTCCTAACGCTGTTGCTGGATGCTGGAAAGGGCTTGATCGCCGTGATTCTCGCTCAGCGCTTTGCGCTCTACGTAGGGCAACTACCCCACAATCTGGATGGACAAGGGACGTACGCAGCATTGCAGTGGGTGTGGCCGTTCGCGCGCTATCTCGATACATTCGACACCTCCGTTTTCATAGCAACGCTCGCGGCCCTGTCCGCCATCATTGGACATCTCTTCCCTTTGTGGTTGAGCTTTCGCGGTGGCAAGGGCGTCGCGACGGCGTTCGGATCCTTTGTCGTGGTCGCGCCCAAGAGCGTTCTGTGTGTGATCGGGATTTTTGTCGTGGTTTTTCTGATCTTTCGTTACGTGTCACTCAGTTCGGTGACGGCGGTTGCTTGTTTTCCGGTGGCGGTATGGCTCTCGCGAGAATACCGTGGTCAGTCTTTAGTCCTGCTCATGATGACTCTCGCGTCCCTGCTCATTATCTGGAAGCACGGCACGAACATCCGTCGCTTGGTCGATGGAACCGAGCCCAAGTTCGAGAGGCGCGCATGAGTCGGATTGCAGTCATCGGCGCGGGCGCCTGGGGAACAGGGCTCTCCATCGTCCTCGGCCGCAGGGGGACGCATCGCGTCCGTCTGTGGGCTCACGAAGAGGAAGTACGCGAGTCGATCACGGCCCGCCACGTCAACGAACTCTTTCTCCCCGGTCAATCCATCCCGGAGTGCGTCTCCCCAACCGGCAGCCTGGAAGAAGCGCTCCGTGGCGCTGAGATTGTAGTCAGCGTTATGCCTTCGCAACATTGCCGCCATCTCTTCGAGGGGATGCGCAAGTATCTGAAGCCCGACATGCTGTTCGTGAGCGCCACCAAGGGCCTGGAGGAAGCGACGCTCTTGCGCATGAGCGAGGTAATTCGCGCGGTCGTTCATTCCGGCGGCGGCTTTGTGCCGCGCATCGGCGCACTCAGCGGACCATCGTTCGCGAAGGAAGTCGCACGTGGTGATCCGACCGCGATCACGATCGCATCGCAAGATGCCGATCTAGCCGAGATCGTCCAACGTGAGTTCAGCGACCCGCGCTTCCGCGTCTACACCAACGACGATGTCGCCGGAGTGGAATTGGGGGGTGCGCTGAAAAATGTCGTCGCCATTGCTGCCGGGGTCTGTGACGGGCTGGGACTGGGACACAATTCCGTGGCGGCGCTGATTACGCGGGGTCTGGCCGAGATCACCCGCCTGGTGGTGGCGTGTGGCGGGCGTCAGGACACCATGGCCGGGCTGGCTGGCCTCGGTGATCTTGTCCTCACATGCACCGGCGGACTGTCGCGCAACCGCAGCGTCGGAGTGGAACTGGGACGCGGCCGCAAGCTTGTGGACATTATTGCCGGCATGCACGGCATGGTGGCCGAAGGCGTGTTCACCACCCATGCGGCGGTCGGCTTGGCCCGCACCCGCGACGTCGAAATGCCCATCAGCGAGCAGATGCACGCCATCCTGCACGACGGTAAATCTCCCCGCGAGGCCATTCATGACCTGATGACCCGCACTGCCAAGAGCGAGACGGCCCTTGGCAGTTAGCTCTGGCACGCTGGTGCCGCTGAGGTGCCCGGGTGCCTGGCCAACAGCCTCGCACAGCAGGAAGTCCTCTTTTTGCTACCAAACCGAACCTAAAGGTACACTTCGTGGGGTACTTTCGTAACGGTTCACGCCCGCGATCTCAACTTCCGCAGCCCAAGATTCAAAGTAGAATTTTAAGGATAGCTGCGCCGCCGGTGAGGGCGGCGTTGGGGCCACTTTGGCGCTGAAACTACCCATCCCATCGCGCATTCCGATTCTGTACGTCATCCTGAGTGTGCTGGTACTCATCAGCGTGGTGCCGATGTATTTCTACTCGGCGCAGGTGCAAGCCATCAACCGTGAGCGGCTGATCACCAACGAAAGACTGCTGCAGAACACGGTCACGCGCTCGCTGGCCGATGACATTTCGCAGCACGAGACCATGCTGCGCTTGATGTTGACCAACCTGTCCTCCGCGCTGCAGGTGGCCAGCGGCGGAGACATCAGCTCCGCCCATGTGGAGGCGCCGGAGCTGCGCGCCCTGCTGGAAAATTTTGTTTCTTCCTCCGACGACCTGGCATATGCCACGCTGCTGAACTCGGAAGGCAAGGGAATCTCGGCCGGCCGCATCGCGCCCGACGCTTTCCTGCAGCGTGAACTGGAGCGGGCCTACTCGGCTGCTCGTGAGGGCCGCATTTATAACGGCCAAGCGCTGGTAGTGGGCAGCGGTAAATCGTCCCGCACTGTGATGCTGGTCAGCGCGCCCGTGATGTACGGCGGACGATTCCTCGGCATGATCGGTTCGGTGGTGGACCTGCAGTTCTTGATTCGTAGGCTGCAGGAAGTGAACCGCGGCGGCCTGACTCCTTACGTGATCGACAGCGAGGGCCGGTTGGTCGCCGGAGCCACCCCCGACTACGCCACCGGTCAGGACATGACCAACCTCGAGATCGTCCGCAACTTCGTCGAGGAAGGCGCGAAAGCCCAACTCGCCGCCACCCGGGAATTCACCATCGGGAACGGCAAGAGCAGCACTAAGATGCTGGGCACCTACAGCCCAGTACTGAACCTGGACTGGGCGGTGGTTGTGCAGAAGCCGCGCGATGAGGCCTACCGTGCCGTCTACGAGATGCAGAGCAGCGCTCGTATCCTGGCGGCGATGGCGGTCCTGCTCAGCATCGCAATCAGTTTCTACGCTACTCGCCGAATTACAAATCCTCTGGAAGTCCTGACCGAGTCCAGCCGCGCCATTGCCCGCGGAGACTTCTCGCAACGGGTGAAACTCAAGAGCCGCACCGAAATCGGCGAATTGGCCGTAACCTTTAACACCATGTCGGAGGAACTCGAGCAGTTCGTCTTCGACTTGAAGCGCGCCGCCAAAGAGAACCGTGAACTGTTCATGGCCTCCATCCAGATGCTGGCTGGCGCGGTCGACGAAAAGGACCCGTACACGCGCGGCCACTCCGACCGCGTGACCCGTTATTCCGTCCTCATCGCCCGTGAAATGGGCATGAAAGAAGACTTCCTCGAAATTGTCCGCATTTCCGCCCAACTGCATGACGTCGGAAAAATTGGTATCGAAGACCGGATCCTCAAAAAGCCCGGCGCCCTCACTCCGGAAGAATTCGACATCATGAAGACCCACACCACCAAGGGTGCGAACATTCTGCGTCCGGTGCCCCAGTTGAAGGAGATGATTCCGGGGATCGAACTGCACCACGAGTCGCTCGATGGACGCGGTTATCCGCACGGTCTCAAAGGGGACGAGATCCCGGTGTTGCCACGCATCATTGCGGTGGCCGATACCTTCGACGCCCTCACCACCAACCGGCCTTATCAGCAGGCGCACGAGGTCCATGAGGCCCTGCGCATCATCCACTCCCTCTCCGGCAAACGCCTGGATCCGGTCCCTGTCTTTGCTTTGAATGCCGTGTACCAGCGGGGCGAGATCCGCATCCAACGTCCCGGCATGGGAGTTCCACCTGCGGCACCCGTTGTGCCAACGCCAGCCGTCACCGAGCGCCCGGCCAACGCCGTCGCAGCAGAAACCGCTTAGTTCTGCGTCACCGCTCCTTCGACGAGAAACTCTCGTCCAGCCTGCCAAGAAGCCCAATCGCGCCCGCTATAATCAAGAGTTGGCATCCTTATGATTCAAACCCTGTTTGGCAGTCTGGACGAAAAGCAGAGGCCCAGCTTTCTCGAGCGCATGAAAGAGGCGGTGACGCGCACGCGCGAGAACCTGAGCGAGCGCATCGAGGAAGTGGTCTCCTTCAGCAAGGAAATCGATCGCGCCACCCTGGACGACCTCGAAGCCACGCTCATTGGCGCCGACCTCGGTACCACTACCACCCATGAGGTCCTGAACAAGCTGCGCGAGAAGGCCGATCGCAAGCAGATCAAGGATGTGGTTGAACTCAAGCGCTTGCTGAAAGAAGAGTTGCTGGCCATCCTCACCGCGGCTAACACCCAACCAGTGCAGAAGGTGGATGGAACGCCTGAAGTCATCCTCGTGGTCGGCGTGAACGGCACCGGCAAAACCACCACCATCGGCAAGCTGGCGCAGGTGTTTCGTTCCGGCGGCAAGACTGTCCTGCTGTGCGCGGCTGACACTTTTCGCGCCGCCGCCATCGAGCAGTTGGACATCTGGGGGCAGCGCACCGGCACGGAAGTCATCAAGACCAAGCCTGGCGGCGATCCCGCGGCTGTGCTGTACGACGCGCTGCAGGCCGCGTCCGCTCGCCACAGCGACTACGTCATCGTGGACACAGCCGGACGTTTGCACACCAAGGCCAACCTGATGGCGGAACTGGAAAAGATGAGGCGCACGGCGCAACGCATCATCCCCGGCGCGCCCCACGAAACCCTGCTGGTGATGGACGCCACCACCGGGCAGAACGGTCTGCAGCAGGCACGGCTGTTCACCGAGTCGGCCGGGGTGACCGGAATTGTCTTAACCAAGCTCGACGGCACGGCCAAGGGTGGTGTGGTGGTGGCCATCTCCCGCGAACTGGGGGTTCCGGTGCGCTATGTGGGGGTGGGGGAGAAGGCGACGGACCTGTTGCCCTTTGATCCTAAGGATTTTGTGGATTCGCTTTTCTCTTAGCGCCTTTTCACCGCAGAGCCACAGAGACACAGGGAAGAGGTAGGCCTTAAAGTTAAACTTTAAGTCTTGAGTGGTTTTGTGGCGGGAATTTTGTGCCGCAGCCTGGCGCCCGATTGCTGTTCTCCGTGTCTCCGTGTCTCTGTGGTGAAATAGTATTTTGCCGTGACCGCATCACGCCAAACCGATGAAATTTTCCTTCGACGCGCGCTGGAACGGGCGCGTGAGGGTGTTGGCCTGACTTCGCCCAACCCGTGCGTGGGAGCGGTCATTGTGGACGACAAGGGCACCATCGTCGCCACCGGCTCCTACACTTACGACGGCCTCAAGCACGCCGAAATCCTTGCCATTGAGCAGGCCGGACCCAAGGCCCGCAGCGCAACCCTTTACATCAACCTGGAACCCTGTTCACACCAGGGTCGCACTGCGCCCTGTGCGAACGCTGTGATCGCCGCCGGAATCCGCCGGGTGGTGGCGTGTATGCCCGATCCCAATCCGGCGGTTAACGGACAGGGCTTCGCCCGTCTGCGGGCCGCCGGGGTCGAGGTGGCAAGCGGCATTCTGGAAGAAGAAGCGAAATCACTGAACGAGTCCTTCGCCAAATACATCCGCCACCGGACTCCGCTGGTCACGCTCAAAGCCGCTATGACCCTCGATGGCAAAATCGCGCCTCCGCCCAGCGAATCGCAAAATCCCACCGCGTGCGGTGCCGGAGGTGCGACTGGTGGATACATCACCAGCGAACCAGCGCGGGCGCACGTGCAGGAACTGCGCCACCAGCACGACGCCATCATGGTCGGGGTAGGGACGGTGATCGCCGATGACCCGCTACTCACCGACCGCAGTGGCCATCCACGCCGGCGGCCGCTGCTGCGGGTGATCCTCGATTCCCTGCTCCGTCTGCCGCTGGAGTCACGCCTGGTCAAAACCGCCAAGGACGATGTGCTGGTGCTCTGCTCACTGGCGGAGGAAAAGAAGAAGGAGCGGCTGCGCGCGCACGGCATTCGGGTGGTGCAGGTGCCCTACTCCACGCCGGACGGCCGCCCTGACATGACCGCTGCGGCCCGCTGCCTGGGCGAAATGGAGATCACCGGTCTGCTGATCGAAGGTGGAGCCATGGTTAATTGGGCGGCGCTGGCCTCGGGCATTGTGGACAAGGTGTTCCTGTACTACGCGCCCAAGATTCTGGCGGGCACGGGGTCCGTGCCGTTCGCCGCGGGCCCAGGCTTCCGCCACATGAGCGATGCTGCCCACGTAAAATCGCTCCGTCTGCACCGCTTCGGCGAAGACTTCGCGGTCGAGGGGTACCTACGGGATCCGTATCAGGACTGAAAAGGACCGAGTCGTAGCGCCGGCGTCCCGCCGGCTGTCCCGGGGGCGTCCCGCCCCCGGCTTCGATACCCTACAAGAAAGTCTAGGAGGTCAGCGTGCGGGAGCAAGATGCCCCCACACAGCCGGCGGGACGCCGGCGCTACAGTATGATGTTCCCGGGGAGGCCTCATGTTTACCGGCATTATTGAAGAAGTTGGAAAAGTACTCAGCATCAAGCAGGACGGCGGCAACCGCCGCCTCACCGTGTCGTCTTCGCAACTTGCAAAAGAGCTCAAGAAGGGGGCCAGCATCGCAGTCAGCGGCGTTTGCCTCACCGCAGTGGAAATCACGCCCCAGTCCTTCGCAGCCGACCTGGCGGAAGAGACCTGGAACCGCACATCTTTCTCGCGCATCAAGGAAGGCGCGTTGGTCAACCTCGAGCTTCCCATGCGCGCCGACGGACGTTTCGGTGGCCACATCGTGCAGGGGCACGTCGACGGCGCCGGCACGTTTCGCGCTCTTGATCGGATCCCGGGAGCCGACGACTACTGGCTGCACATCGAGATTCCCCCGGAACTGGCGCGTTACGTGATCTTCAAGGGATCGCTGTCGATCGAGGGTGTCAGTCTGACAATAGCCAAGATCGAGGGCACCGAAGTGACCGTGGCGATCATCCCGCACACCGTGGCCATGACGAATCTGGCGTCGTTAAAGCCCGGCGATCCGGTTAACCTGGAAGTGGACATGATCGCGAAGTATGTCGAGAAGATGATGCACGGAGATTCCGCCAACAGCCCGCTTACGTTGGAGAGGTTGGTGAGTCAGGGGTTCTGACCTAGACTTCCAGCTTCAGCTGATCTAATTCCAGAAACTCCTGCACGATGGGTTGGCCGCATTTTTCCATTTCCGCATACGTGCCGAAGAACAGCACGTTGGCTTCATGCAGAAACACGATCCGGTCGGCCAGTTTCTTGGCCAGCCGCATGTCATGGGTAACCACCACGCTGGTGAGATGCAACTGAATCTTCAAGCGTTTGATCAAGTCCCCCAGCAGTTGCGCCATCAATGGATCCACCATAGTGGTCGGTTCGTCATAGAGGACGCAATCGGGCTGGGCTGACAAGGCCCGCGCGATGGCCACCGATCGCTTCATGCCGGTGGAAAGATCCGAAGGCAGCTGTTCGCGCATTTCCCGCACGCCCACCATATCGAGCAAACCATCCACGATCTGGTAGATCTGTTCCTCGGAAAGATCGCGGCGCTCGCGCAGCGGAAAAGCCACGTTCTCGCCCACTGTGAGCGAATCGAACAGCGCACCGTTCTGGAACACCATGGTGACTTTCTTGCGGATGCGTTCCAGTTCCTGCTCGGGATATTCCGTGGTGTCCTCGAAGGCGACGATCACCCGCCCCGAGTCGGGTTTGAGGAAGCCCATGAGCAGATGCAGGGAGACTGACTTCCCCACGCCGCTGCGCCCCAGGATGCACACCGTTTCCCCGGGCATCACATCGAAGTTGGCATGCTTGAGCACGTGGTTGTCGCCGAACGACTTGGAGACATCCTTGAACTCGATGTACGGCCCGGGCTTGCCATTGCTGCTCATGAATTCAGGTCTCAGGTCTCAGGCTTCAGGTCACAGTCACTGGCGCCTATACCTTGATGATAAATGTTTCGCACGGGCCGGAGGTGCTGGTTCGAGATTCAGTTTTGCTGCTTATCCCGCCGCTGCTGATCTGCTGCCGCCCATTCCTCGGGAGAATTGAGATTCTGAAACATGTTCTCCGAGAAACCCAGGTTTGACAACTCTTTCTCTCCCACGACTCGGGTTTCCACCCGGGCGAAGAGTGGATCAATTTTGTTCTTTCCTTCCAGCAACGACCGTTCCGCCACCGCCGCGAATTCCTTGCGGTAAACAGCACAGAGCGGCTGCCAGCCTCCACCCACGCGCGCCACCGTGACCACTGCTCCGGTCGCCCGTGCTTGACCGATCAGATACTCCAAGAATCGGGTCTCCACAAAAGGGAGATCCACTGCCAGCATCAGGTTGATCTCGGTGCTCGTGCTGGCAAGCGCGGCGTGGATGCCACCCAGCGGGCCACGTTCCTTGTATACATCCTCGACCACGCGGCCGGAGGGGCTGAATTTCGCCGCCTCCCCCACGATCCGCACGTCGTCAGCCACCGTGCGCGCGGTCTCCATTGCCTGCGCCAGCAGGGTGCGTCCTTCCAGTTGCAGGAACGCTTTGTCGGTCCCCATGCGCGTGCTCTTGCCGCCAGCCAGGATGAACGCCGTCAGATCGCCCACGGGGTGATGATACAAGACGGCGGATGGGCTCAGAAATCGTCGCGAAATCCGTGCAAGCCACAGACTCCGATCCGCTTGCGCCCGGAGTGTGGACCCTCCCACACGAAAGTAACCTACCCAAGTTGCCCCAGCCGTTAGATGATGATTTCTCCGGTGCTTTCACCGGGAAAGCACGAACATGGCTCAGAAGCTACTGGATGTCCTCATGCTAGGGCGCTGCTCGCACGAGTTTTCCTGGCCGCGGCGTGCGGCCGACGGCCACTACTACCAGGTCTGCCTGCTGTGCGCGGCGGAGTATAAGTACGACTGGAAGACCATGCGGCGCATTGAACGCATGGATCATAGCGTGCCAGAGACCACGACCACGCGGCGCAGCCGCAGCCATACCAAGAAACCGACTTGGGTTCCTCGTGCTCGCCGCCTCAAACTGGACGTTCCCGTGCGTTACCGCGTCAAGAACCTGGGCAGTTGGTTGGAGGGGACCATCGAAAACCTGAGCCAATCCGGTGTCCTCTTTCAGGGACCGCAGGAGCTCCCCGAGAACACCCTGGTGGAGATGGTCTTCGAGATGCCGGAAGAAATCTCGGGACAGAAGAACAGCAACGTCCTGTGCCAGGCGCGGATCATTCGCTCCAAACAGAGCCACAAGACGGCAGAATCGGTGGGACTGGCGGCTTCCATCCTCGACTACAAGTTCCTCCACCAGAACTGATGGCGGGCTCCGTCGGTTCCCGTGCTCAAAATGGAACCCGTTCCCCTCAGCGCAGTAACTGCTTTGTTGCCGACCGTTTACAGACCTGATGCCAAAGCAGCTCGGGCTCACAATTTTGCTCAGGGATATGCGCTGTTTCGCATCTAAACTATCAGTATTGGGTTCAAACGATTCAGGAGTGTTTCCTATGAAGGCTAGAGTTTCTCTCTACGTCAGCGCACTTACGCTTCTCTTGGTCTTGGGAGTGGCCGTGGGTTGCACCAAGGCTCCCAACGACGCTCAAATTTCCAGCGACGTCCAGAGCAGTTTTAGCGCGGATTCCGGATTGCAGGGCAAGCAACTGGGCGTGCAAGCGGCCAACGGAACCGTGACGCTCTCCGGCTCTGTGGACAACGAGAACCAGCGGGAAGCAGCCGCACGATACGCCGCCGCGGTTCCAGGCGTGAAGCAGGTGATTAACAACCTGCAAGTAGCTCCGGGCACAGCACCTGCCGAGACGGCGAAGGAGCAGCCTGCGACGGAAGAGAAAGCCAAGCCCAGCCCGGCTCCCCGGCGGCATGCCAGCACGCCTCGGGCGCGCACGCTGCCCACGTCCAGTAGCGACAGTGCTCCTACCCCGGTAGCGGCAGCGCCAGCCACAACCACTGCGCCGATGGCAGCGATGACCCCCGCGCCCACCACCCCTCCGCCTCCGCCGCAGAAGGTGACGATTCCTTCCGGCACGACGCTGGCCGTGCGGCTGGTGGACTCGATTAGTACCGAAACCAGCCAGCCTGGTCAGACCTTCCACGCCACCCTGGATTCTCCGCTGGCTTACGAGGGCGACGTGGTCATCCCCGCGGGCTATGACGTCGAGGGCCACGTCGTCGACGTGAAGAGTGCCGGAAAGTTTGCCGGGAAATCGGTGCTGGCGCTGCAACTGGATCGTATCTCGGTCGGCGGCAAGTCCTACAACCTCCAGACTGACCAGTACAAACGCGAGGGCGCTTCCCGCGGTACGAATACGGCTGAGAAAGTCGGGGCCGGCGCTGGGATCGGCGCTATCATTGGCGCGATTGCTGGCGGTGGCAAAGGAGCAGCGATTGGCGCTGCGGCCGGAGGTGGCCTGGGTGGCGGCGTGCAAGCGGCCACCAAGGGCCAGCAGATCAAGCTGCCTTCGGAAACCGTGCTGAACTTCACCCTGCAAGCGCCCCTGACCGTCGTGCCCGCCAAGGGCCCGAACGAGGGACGCCAGAAGATGGACGCCAACCAATAGCTCGTTGGCTAGCGAACCGGGCGCAGCCTCAGGCTGCGCCCTTCCTGTTTATTATGTCTTCGGGTTGCCCGCCTGATTATCACACCTCCTTGTGCTCAACCTCATAGTCGGGGGTACAATTCACCCCTAGACTGGATGGTTGGTAGTTATTGCATCCGGTTCTTCGCGCAGTCCTAAGGAGAGACAAATGTCCACTCGGAAACTCATTTGGATTTTAGGGGCTCTGATGGTTCTTGTGCTCACACTGGCAGCACAGGAGCAGCCGACAAAAACGATCAAGCACGTTCCCGTGAAACCCACGTCTGCTGCCTCCGGACAGGAGATGTACAAGACCTACTGCGCAGTCTGCCACGGTACAGACGGCAAGGGTGGAGGACCGGCAGCGGAAGCGCTGAAGACTCCCCCGACCGATCTCACTATGCTGAGCAAGAACAATGGCGGCAAGTATCCTGCCCTGAAAGTTGCCTCGGTCCTCCGCGGCGAAGCCAGTCTGCCGGCCCACGGTTCCAAAGAGATGCCGGTATGGGGCAAGTTGTTCTGGAGCATGAGTGGCGGACACGCGGCGGAGGTGCAGCAGCGCGTCTCCAACCTCAACAGTTACGTCGAGTCTCTGCAAGCCAAGTGAGCGCGTTGGCCGGGCCAGTTCAGCAACTTCGCTTCGCTCCGCTGCTCAGGGCAGACTAAGAACTGGGCCCGGCGCACCCGCTACCGGCTTTGCCGAGGGATGGATTCGGCTCAGTCCGACCCTTCGTGCCCGAGCAGCCGACGAACGTACTCCGTCCGCTAACCTCGTGTCGGCCTAAGCGCCTCAGCAGTAGTCTGTTAACGCCTGCTGCGCATCCGTACAGTACCTTTAGTACCTTGGGTTCCGCCTACCCATTCACCGTATAATCATGGCCAAACCAGCAGAAATCTGCACTCTTGAGCAAAGGGCACGGTGGACCCTGCTTTGGCATTGGCGATTTTCGCATTGGGGCTGGCCTTCGGCAGCTTCCTGAACGTGTGTATCTACCGCCTGCCGCATGATCTTTCGGTAGTCCGCCCGGGCTCCGCCTGCCCGGCCTGCAAACAACCGATTCACTTCTACGACAATATTCCAGTGCTGAGCTGGCTGGTGCTGGGCGGCCGCTGCCGCCACTGCAAAGCTCGCATCACGCCGCGCTACCTGGTGGTTGAACTGCTGACGGGCGCACTGTTTCTGGCCTGCTACGCGCATTTCGGACTCACCCTGGCGACCCTGAAATGCTGCACTTTGGGATTCCTGCTGCTGGGCTTGATTTTCACTGACGCCGAAACCCATCTTCTGCCCGACAAGATGACGCTTCCCGGGCTGGTGCTGGGATTGCTGTTCAGCCTGGTGGTGCCGGTCAATGATCTGGCTTCGCAGTTGCTACCGGGCCTGATTTCCCTGCCGGTCAGCTCGGATGTTTCCGCACACCTGTTGTCGCTGGTAGATGCGCTGCTGGGAACTGTGGCCGGGGCGTCTTTTGTTTACGGTGCCGGAGCGATTTACCTGCGGGCGCGCGGCGTGGAAGGCATGGGCTTCGGCGACGTCAAGCTGATGGCGATGATCGGAGCGTTCCTGGGATTCAAGCTGACGATCTTCACGCTGTTTGCCGCCTCCATTGCGGGATCGATCGTGGGGATTTCGACCGTGTTCGTGGTTTGGGTCAAACGGACGCGCCGGCGCATGGCTCGCCGCCACGAGAGCGCTCGGGAGGCCCGGCGCCACGCGTGGGGATCGGCTGCGATTGCGTTGCGCCGCCACCAGATGCCCTTCGGCGTCTTCCTCGGCAGCATGGCCATGCTCGCATTCTTCTTTGGCAACCGGTTTTTGCACTGGTACTGGGGGCTGATGTGAGGCTGCTCAGCAATCCCATTCTGTTGCGCATGGCGCTGGCCTTTATTGCCGCCGCCTTCGCCTTTGTCATGGGCACGCTGCTGATGCGTCGCATGCGCCGCTCCCTGACCGAAGAAGCATCTCTGACCGAGGACGCTCCTTCGCTGGAAAGGTTTCCGCTGCACACCTACCACGCGGTCATCCAGCAGCTCAAGCAGCAGAAGCACGAATTGCTGAGCGAGCAGCAGATGGAGCGCCGCCGCGCCAAGACCTCGGAAAACATCAGCGCCGCGGTGCTTTCCAATCTCTCCAGCGGGGTGCTGTTTTTTAGCGCCAACGGGCTGGTTCGACAGGCCAACGCCGCAGCCCGGCAGATCCTCGGATTCGCCTCGCCGGTTGGGATGAACACTGCAGAAATCTTTCGCGAGACCTCCCTGCCCTCCCGGTCGGGATCCCCGATGAGCCTGGCCGAGGCAGTCCAGCTCAGTTTGCAGGAGAAGACGCCATCCCGGCGCCTGGAAGGGCTCTACCTCACTCCCGCGGGTGAGGAACGCATGCTGGACCTCACGGTGACCTCGGTCTATGCGCCCAATGGCGATGTGTTGGGTGCGGCCTGCCTGATTAATGATCAGACGGAAATTGCCCAGATTCGCCGCCAACAGGAACTGCGCGGGGAAATGTCCGCCGAGATGGCGCTGGAGCTGCGTAATTCGCTCGCTACCATCTCCGGCTATGCGCAGCAACTGGCGGCCAGCCGCGATCCGGAGTTGGCGCGGCAGCTGGCAGCGGACATTGCCGCGGAGTCGGCACATTTGGGTCGTACGATTGGTGGCTTCCTGGCCGGCGCAAAAGCCGCCAGGGCGGCCTCGCAAGCTTAATTTTGACCAAGCGCCGCTGCTGCCCGCGTTTGCCGGTGGCAACGGCACAAAGGATGGAGCAACTATGAAACGCATTACGTTGGTGTGGCTGGCTGGAGTCATTCTGGCGGGCTTGCTGGTCGCGTTGGCTGGCGCCCAGTCTCAATCACTCGGCGATTATGCCCGTGCGGCCCGCAAGGACAAGAAGCAAACCGCAGCCAAGCAATTCGATAACGACAATCTCCCGAAGCAAAGCAAAATCAATGCACCGGAGAACGCCCCCGGAGAGCCGGACGCCAAGACCGCGGACAAGCCTGCGGACACGCCAAGCAACACCGAGGACAACCCCGAGCTCAGCAACGCGGGCCGCGCCGAGGGCAGCCCCGACGCCGGCGGTGATGCCCAAGCCGCGCCACAGAATGGCGACCAGGCAGAGGCCGGTGCCCAGCCAGAGCAGCAGCCCGCCGACTCTGCCGACAAGGCCGAAACCAGTCCTGAACAATCTGCCGAAGATCGGCAGAAGGCCTACGACGAGTGGGAGAAGAAGATTTCCGCGCAGAAAGACAAGATTGACCTGCTGAACCGCGAGTTGGACGTCGCTCAGCGCGAATACCGCTTGCGCGCCGCCGCCTTCTACGCCGATGCCGGCAACCGCCTGCGCAACTCTGGCGCCTGGGACCAGGAAGACGCCCAGTACAAGAAGCAGATTGCCGACAAGCAAAAGGCCGTGGACGACGCCAAGAAGGAACTGGACGACCTGCAGGAGCAGGCTCGCAAGGAAGGCGTCCCCTCCAGCAAGCGGGAGTAGCACAAAGCGCGTTGCCAAGTCCTAGCCTCCGGCGCAGGCCGGAGGCTTTTCTTTCGATGGCTATGGACCACTCGATGCCAATCGAAATTGAGATCTGCTAGCTCATCCCCCGCAGCCGCCGAATCTGCTTCACGTGGTGCTGGCCGTGGACCCAGTGGAACTTGCGCCATTGGTGGGCCGTGAGTGGGCCGAGCACCGGATGATCGAGCAAGCGGGTGCGCTTCCCAAGGCGGGCTTCGCACTTTGTAATCAGTTCGTCCATAGCGGTGATCTGCGGGCCGATGTCGACTACGACCTTTTCTGGTGAGGCGCCTCGCGGACGGGTCCTTTCCGGCGCTTGCCGGCCGGTTGGGAAGTAGCCTGCCCCGGTCACGACTGCGATCTGGAACCGCTGCTTCATCGTGGGCTTGCTGGCCAGCGGCTTCCCCTCTTGCAGGCAACGCTCGAACCCCTTCACAGTTCCGGTGTAGGTGAGATAGAGATGCTCCAGCACCTCCGCCGCGCTCCACTTCCCTTCCGGATGGCGCGTGAGCTCTTCCATCGTCATGCTTCGGGTCGCAGAGGTAATCGCTTCGTGCAACCTTTGCAGATACGAATCCATGGTCAGCCCCCTCTCTCCATCTAGTAGAATGGGCCGCAGCATCTGCGGTTGTCAAAATTTCATACCCGGGATGGGAAGGTGGCCATGAGAAAGCTGATGGCGATGCTTGCGCTCGCGTTGATGGCCGGTTGCACGTCCGAACCGAGCAAGCCCGCGGAGAAACCTCAGCCCAAACCTCCCGAATACGTGACCGGGCGAACCGCCTTCCAGAAGCTCTACATCTCGGCCCGCGGCTGGGCCCGCGACGCGCAGCCCTTTCGCCTGGAATCGCAGATCACGACCGACTCCAAGGGCAGGGACGGAAAAGCCGCGGTGTGGCGCGCCTCCTTCGCTTCCCCTGCGCAGCGCGGCGCCAAGCCCTACGTGTGGTCGGGTACCGATGCCCAGGACGCTCCTTCCCGCGGCGTCAATCCCGGCATTGAGGACACCTACAGTCCTACCAATTCTTCCACCCAGATCTTTGATGTGGCATTTCTAAAGGTGGACTCCGACAAAGCATTTGAAGTTGCCCAGGCGCACGGTGGCGACAAACTGCTGGAGAAGAGCCCGGATACTCCCGTCCTCTACCTGCTCGACTGGAGCGGTTCGACCAATGAACTGATTTGGCACGTGATTTACGGCACCACCCGGGACGAGGCCAAGCTGAAGGTAGCTGTGAATGCCACTAGCGGAGACTTCATGCGGGTGGAGAAGTAGCGCCGGAGTCTCGCCGTCCACAGAGGCGCTGGAAGCAACATCTTTACAGCTCTTACTGCTTGGGCTGACCCTGCGTTTGGCTCTTTTCTTCCGGACCTCTCAACTCGGCGAGCGCTTTCTTAGCCTCTTTGGAAAACGGACCCTCAGGCAAAATTTTCAGATACTCCTGGTAGTGCGCCCGCGCTTCCTCGGGCTGGTTCATTTTTCCCAGGCATTGCGCCATGCGGAAGTTGGCGACGGCGTCGTTGTTCTTCCAGTACAACGCCTCGCGATAACGGGCGAGCGCCGCACGGTAATTCTTCCGCTTGAAATAAAAGTCGCCGACTTCCACGTCCTTCGCCGCTTTGTGCGGATTCCAAGGATGGAATTCCTGCACATCCCCGGATGCGTCGGGTTCGACGTCGTCCTCGCCGCTGAAGGGATGATTCTTGGCGTCGTCTTTGGGAGGGCTCAGATCGATCCTGGTATCGCGACTCGAACTATCCCCGGCTTCTTTGTCCCGATCCGACCGTGGAGGAGCCTGATTGGGCCCGGGACTCTGGTCGGAATGGGGTACCGTTTCCACCTGGGCCACAGCCCATCCGCCGAGACATAACCCTACAGCCAGCACAGAAATCCAGCGGTACATGCTTGTATTTTAGCGCGAAGGACGGCTCACAATTGCCGATTATCAATTGTCAATCGGCAATTGAAAATCGAAATCCCGTACCTGAGATTGCCTTTGACTTCGAGCGTCGTCTATTCCCTCGGCAGACGCGCAGGACTCCAGGATTCCTACCATACAGGAAGCGGACCCTGTCGCTTGCCCCTCTGCCCAGGCTTCGGGAGCCATGTCCCGGAGCCTGGCGGGGAAGGCGGACGTCAGACCTCGGACTTCGGCCCTCGGGCCGTCGTGCGGGGACTCAAGCATGCGTCTGCATTGTGGGAAAAACCCTGAGGCTGGCGGCCAAGGTCTAAGGTCTAAGGTCCGAGGTCCGAGGTCTGACGTCCGCGGTCCGGGCGAAAAAAACAGGCCGTTCCATAGGGGCGGAACGGCCTGCGTTGGCGAAATCCTCCGGGGAGGAGGGAAAACTGTTTTACATGGTCGGCGGGGCCGGCTGATTCGCAGGCGCAGGCTGCGCCGGGGTCTCACCCGTCGTGTTGGTCATCAGCCGCACATCCACGCGGCGGTTCTTGGCGCGGCCCGCAGACGTTGTGTTGGCTTCCACTGGCTTGTCCTTGCCCAGCCCGATCAAGTAGATCTTGTGGGCAGGAATATTGTGCTGCGAAGCCAGGTACTGGATCACGGAATCGGCGCGGCGCTCGCTCAGACCGTAGTTGTAGTCCTGACTGCCCACCGAGTCCGTGCCCCCTTCCACCGTGATGATGTAGCCTTTGGTATTCGGCACATCGGTGGCGAGCTGATCCAGGGCTTCCTTGGCCTGCTTGGTCAAATTGTCTTTGTTGAAACCGAAGTGCACCGAAGTTTCGGTGACCACGCGATAGTTGTCCAGGTTGGCCACGGTGTTCTGCAGCGAATCCACGCGATGCACGGCATTATCGGCCAGGGTCTGGGCCTGAGTGGCTTGCTGACCAGCGGCCAGCGCCTTCTGATCAACCTCAGCGGCTTTGGCCTGCACCTGCTGAATTCCGGCCTGCGCGCGCGTATCCACGTCCTTGATAGCGTTCGTGTTCTTGGCGGTCAGGTCGTCCAGCTCGTTGGTCTTGTTGATAAGCGGCGTGGTCTCTTGTTTCACGTAGTTCTTGCTGGCGCAGCCAACTGTCACAACCAGGCTTGCCGCCAACAGAACTGCTAAACCAGTGCGATTCATCTTTGGAGGGCTCCTTCCTCTCTCATCTCAGCCATCTTGGGGGTTCCGATAGTTTGATTTCCGGGAGAAGCGCTTTCGCGTCCCACCCTGTACCTAAGCACGAGGGGGGCCAATCGTACCTTCGTGCTCTCGTTGGCAAGTGATTGGATGGCAATAGTTTACACCGAGTCGAGAAGGAAGCCGAGGGAAATGTACCGCGCAAACCGGACATGCAGTGGGGAAATTTTATATGGTGAATCAGGGGAGCGGCGGACACAATAGCGGAATTACCTCCCTCTTGTTGCGGCGATAAATACGAAAATCACCCTCGTCAACGGTTACTACCACATGCCTCGGGTAAATCTCGCTCATGCGGATCACGCAGAGGTCCGCCAAGTCAGGCTGGCGATCCGAATAACGCCCGGCTAACTCCTGGAGTTGTTCCAAGTTGCGGGTGCAATCGAATGCAACCCGCAGCATCTCGTTCTTGATGAGCGCAAGCACATAAGCACAGGATCGAAGGTGAAACGCCGCCTCTGCCAAGACCGGTTCGCAGGTAAGTAGGGGCTCGGTGATGGTCTTGGCAAGGTCCAAGGCCCAGCCGTGGTGACGATCGCCGGCGTTGCCGTAGGCCACGATAAATCCCGTATCGGCGATGGCTTTCATCGCTTGCTGAATCCCTTTCGCGAGGACAGATCGGGCGGCCCGTCAATCTTTCCGGCCAGCCGCAGAAAGGGCTGCTCGTGCCGTGCGCCCTTGGCTCGCTCGAGTTCTTGCCGGACAAGACGTCCGACCGGTATCCCAGTCCGGCGCGAGGTCTCTTTCAACCAAATAAGCAGTTCGTCTGTAAGACGGATCGTCAATGTGTGACTCATGTTGCACAATTGTAACACACCCCGCGGGGAGCGGGAAGATTGAAAGCCTCGAATAGAATGAAAGCATCCCGCAGATGGACCTTCAAGCCAAAATCCGCACCCTGCCTACCGAACCGGGCGTGTACCTCTACAAGAACGCCGAAGGCGAAGTCATCTACGTCGGCAAGGCCAAGAACCTGCGCAGCCGGGTCAGTTCCTACTTCCGCGAGGGCCGCTGGGAGGACGCCAAGACCGATACGCTGGTGCGTGAAGCAGCAGATGTTGACTACATCGTCGTAGCCAACAACAAAGAGGCGCTCGCGCTCGAAAACCACCTGATCAAGCAGAAGCAGCCACGCTTCAACATTCTTCTGCGTGATGACAAGACATATCCTTACGTCAAACTCACGCTGGGCGAGCGCTTCCCGCGCGTCTATGTCACCCGGCGACTGCGCAAAGACGGCAGCGCGTACTATGGCCCCTACTTCCCAGCCAACCTGGCGTACCGCATCGTAGACCTGATCCACCGCCACTTCCTGGTCCCTTCCTGCAAGGTGGACTTGACGCGCTGCCATCCACGTCCCTGCCTGCAGTACTACATCAAGCGCTGTCTGGGGCCGTGCGTGGAGGGCCTCACCACACCCGAGGTGTACCAAGAGGCAGTCCGGGATGTGAAATTGTTCCTGGAAGGGCGCCCCACCGACCTCTCACGCTCCCTTCGCGAGCGCATGGCGAAAGCCGCCGAGACCGAAGAGTACGAGCGCGCCGCCAGGTATCGCGACCTGATTTCCACCGTCGAGCAGTTGCAGGAGAAGCAGCGCATCGCGGCAGTTGAAGGCGACGATGCCGACGTTTTCGGATATCACTACGAGAACAGCATGCTGGCGGTGAATCTGTTTCACATGCGCGGCGGGCGGGTGCTGGACCGGCGGGAGTTTTTCTGGGAGGATCTGCCCGAAGATCACGTAGGGGCGGACGCCCTCGTCCGCCCAGCCGAGCAAAGCTCGGCTGCTTTCAGTCCCGGCGAATTCTTCTCTGCCCTGCTGAAGCAGGTTTACATCGGCCAGCCGTATGTGCCGCGGAACATCTACGTGCCGGTGGATTTTGAAGATCGCGAGATGCTCGAAGAGTTGCTCTCCGATCAGATCGCAAGCGAGGGCGCTCGCGCCGCACGAGTCCACATTCTGGTGCCGCAGCGTGGCGACAAGCGTTCGCTCATCGACCTGGCCGGCAACAACGCCAAGCAGTCCTACGACCAGCGCTTCCGGGTGATGAAGCCGAATACCAAGGCCATCCAGGAAGCTCTGCAGGACGCGCTGGGGCTGCCCGAACTTCCCCGCCGCATCGAGTGCTTCGACATCTCGCACATCCAGGGCGCCGAGACCGTGGCTTCGATGGTGGTCTGGGAAGACGGCCAGATGAAGAAGTCCGACTACCGCAAGTTCATCATCCGCAGCGTGGATGGCGTGGACGATTTCGCCTCCATGCGCGAGGTGGTCGCCCGCCGCTATAAGCGTCTGCAGGAAGAAAAAAAGAAAATGCCCAGCCTGGTGCTGATCGACGGTGGCCTGGGCCAGTTGCACGCCGCCGCCGAGGCCCTCGAGTCACTGGAGATCATCAACCAGCCGCTGGCCGCGATTGCCAAGCGCGAGGAGATCATCTACGTATACGGGCAGGAGAACGAGCCGGTCGTCCTCGACCACCACTCCCCCGTTCTGCACCTGGTGCAATTGATTCGCGACGAAGCCCACCGCTTCGCCGTCACCTTCCATCGCAAGCGCCGCCAGATGCGTGACCGTTCCACAGAACTGCTCGACATTCCCGGCGTGGGCGAGCGGACCACACGCCGCCTGCTGGAGCACTTCGGCAGCGTGCAGGCGGTGAAGCAAGCCGATGTGGGGGCACTCTCCGCGGTGGTAACGCGCAGCCAGGCGGAGGCTATCCTTGGTCACTTCCGCAAATAGAAGAGAAAATCTTAAACCGCAAAGTCCGCTGAGAAAGGCCGCAAAGATCGCCAAGAAGAGCCTTTCTCCGCGAACTTTGCGGTAGTCCTTCGCGGCCTTTGCGGTCTAAGGTTTTGCTTCGGGTGCGGGCGAAGAGTTCCCCATGTCCATCACCACCTTCCAGCTGCCATCCTTCTGTTTTTTCCAGATGCTGGCGTACTTGCCGTAGCTGACCGTGGCTTTGCCGTCTTTATCCTTCGAGCGGAACTCGTAGGTTCCGTACGTGTAGCCCAAGTCGCCCGAGGCGGCGATATCGGCGTAAACGGGCGTCCAGGTCAGCTTGTTGTCTTTCTGGTCCAGGAATCCCATGGTTTTGGCGATGCTTTCTTTGCCCCGAAACATGTCCGTCCCGTTGGGCAGTTCGACCGCGTCTTCGGCGTAGTAAGACATGTATCCCTGCGCGCCCCTTTCAGCCGCGGCCTTCATGAATTCGGTCTCAAGCTGGACGAGCTGGGCTGAGCTATCCGATCCGGCCGTGGCCTTCGAGGCAACTCCCACTGCCGCCAACAGCACGAGCGTAGTGGTCAGCAATCTGAGTTTCATCGATTATCCTCTCTTTCGCGATCCGGGAATTCTACCGCTTCGGTCGGCGAAAAATCTTAGACCGCAGAGGACGCGAAGGTTGCGCAAAGGTCGCAAAGAACCTCTCTGCAGCCTCGGGGGCCCCTTTGCGTCCTCTGCGGCGAAGCTTTTTGACTTCCTCTGCGACAAGCTACCCCGCTTCGGGTATCTTCTTAAAGTTCCGGAAACCAATCATGAAGAAATCGTCTTTGCTCTTGCTGCTCGGAATCGTGGCCGTCGCGCTGCTGCGGCAGGCCCCTGCCCAGACTGCACCGCCTACAGACGCAGGCGTTGCCCAGGAGAAGCATCTGCGCAACATCCGCCAGCTCACTTTTGGTGGCCAGAACGCTGAGGCTTATTTCTCGGCTGACGGCAAGAAACTGATCTTCCAGTCCACCCGCGACGACCTGAAGTGTGACCAGATCTTCACCATGAACATTGACGGTTCCGATGTGCACATGGTTTCGACTGGCAAGGGACGAACCACTTGCAGCTACATCTACCCCAGCGGGAAAAAGATTTTGTATTCCTCCACCCACCTCGGCAACCCGGAATGCCCGCCGAAACCGGATTATTCCCGCGGCTACGTGTGGGGGGTGTATTCCACCTACGACATTTTCACCGCGAATCCTGACGGCTCCGGCCTGAAGCAACTCACCACCACGCCGGGCTATGACGCTGAAGCCACCATCTCCGAGGATGGCAAGAAGATCGTCTTCACTTCCCTGCGCAACGGCGACCTCGACATCTACACCATGGATGCCAACGGCAAGCACGTAAAGCAACTCACGCACGAACTGGGCTATGACGGTGGGCCGTTCTTTTCACCCGATCGCAAGTGGATCGTGTATCGCGCGCATCATCCCAGGACGGAGCAGGAAACCGCCGACTACAAAGGCTTGCTCAAGCAGAACCTGATCCGTCCCACTTATCTCGAGTTGTGGCTGATGAAGGCCGACGGCAGCCAGAAGCGGCAAATCACCGATCTCGGCGCCGCCAGCTTTGCGCCGTCATTCTTCCCGGACGGCAAGCGGATTATCTTTTCGTCGAACGTGGGTTCCACCGGTGGCATGGGCAACTTTGAGCTCTATGCCGTGGACCTGGATGGCAAGAACCTGGAACGCATCACCTACACCGAGGACTTCGACGGCTTCCCCATGTTTAGTCCCGATGGCAAAAAACTGGTATGGATTTCCGGGCGGAACCGCAAAATTCCCCACGAGACCAATGTGTTCATTGCCGATTGGGTGCCCTAGAGAAACCCAAAATCTGAAACCGCAAGGTTCGCTAAGGTAGCGCCAAGGACGCAAGGGAATGCGGAAGGTTCCTTTGCGAGCATTGCGATTCCTTCGCGCCCTTTGCGGTTAAGAGCTTTTGCGCGGCCAGCCCAGCCAGGCAACGGTACCCAGCATTCCGCACCACCCCAACCCTCGCACAATCGCCGCGATAGTCGTGTCGTACTGTAGTACGCCCAGGCTGGAGAAGATGGTGTGCCAGTCGTGCTCTACGAAGTCGGAATCTCCTGCCGTAACCAGCGGCAGTGCCATGGCGCGCGCATCCGCCATGTAGGTGGCGGTGTAGAGCCAGTTTTCGAAGAAGAAGAACAGGCAGAAGGCGAAAGCCGTGGTCTGACGCTGGCTAAAGAAGTATCCCGCCAACAGCAGCGGCACCAGCCATTGCAGAATGGTTCCGCCCCAGATTCCCAAGGTTGGTCCAAACCAGCCAAACAACAAATGTCCACCTTCGTGGACAATCAGGTTCACGAAATCAATGAACAAGAGCGCGCCGTGCATAGTGAAGGCGTAGATCAGGAACACCGAATAAAACGCGATCCACCCCGCCAGCGCCCAGCGCGGAACTGCGTGCCAGTCTTCCTCAAACACGGCCTGCAGATACTCGTGCATGCAGAGTGATTGTAGGTGGGCCCGCTTGGTCACGGCAGGTTACGGCAGTGCTTCCTTCAGTCGCAGAGTGCAATGTACTGGCGAGCGACATCCTGAGTGCGGTGCCTCGTATAATGAAGCTACCAATTGTTCTAGTAGCTGCCGCATGCCATGGGTGATGAAAACTCGCCAGTGGGTCATCGTCTTTGGCCTGTTTGCGCTAGTTGTGCTAGCCATCGTTGGCCTGGCCCTGACCCGCGACTCCGGTTCGCCAGCCGCGGGGATGAGATCCCGCCGGGCTCCCCTCGTAGATGAGCGGCCGATACAGACGGCCCGCAGCATGGCGGCTCTGGCTTCCACCAGGGAGGAGCAGCGATTCGCGCAGCAAGCACTGCGCCTGGCCGACCATGCCGTGGACCTCGCCTTTGCTGACGCCATGCGCGAGGCTACCACTCATCCGGTTGCGCCCACCCCGGAAACCAAAGAACTCTACGCACGTGTGAGCCGGGCCGAGGCCCAGGTCAAGTTAGACCAGGAGATCGTCGACGAATTGAAGAAAGAATCTTCCGCGGCGCATGGCTCCGGCGACGATGTCCAGCAACAACTCGACCTGGTGCAAGCGCAACTGGAGCTGGACAAAGACGAACTGGAGGATGCCAAAGGAGACCTGCTGCGATCCGGGGCCGACCCCTTGAGCCGAATCCAGCGGCAGTTCACGAGGTACCAAGCCACCCAGCAACAGAACGACAGCGCCCACGCGCAAATCAACGTAACTGGCACCGAACCGAGTTCTCCAGCCGGTGACTTCATCACGCAATTCAGCGCCTGGCGTGTGCAGCGCGGCAAAGTCACGCAATTGCAGCAGGCACTCGATGAGACACTCCAGGCCGCTGACGCACTCCAGCAGAAGCACGATTCCGTGGAAAAGCAAGCTGGCGGCGGCGAGGCAGAGAATCCGTCGACCACCTCGACCTCGACGCCTGCTGGCCCAACGCCCGGCTCCGCAGACAGCTCCCAGGCTGTCATTACCGCGCTGCGTCGCCTTTCCGACAGTCAGAAGAACCTGGCCGATCTCGACAAGCGTATCCAGGATCACCAGGAGTTAGGTAACGTCTACACCAGCTGGATCGCCCTGGTGCAGTGGCGCCTGCGCAGCGCCGCCTATGGCATGATCCAGTCAGCGCTGTTCATTGTGCTGATTGTGCTCGCAGCCTATTTGAGCGGGCGCTTCATCGATCGATTCTTCACCGACCTCACTCCCGATCGCAGGCGACTGCGGACCTTGCGCGTGGTGGTGCGCTTCGTCGTGCAGGCCGTGGGCGTGCTGCTCATTTTGTTCGTGCTGTTCGGCATGCCCAACCAGATGCCGACTATTCTCGGCCTGGCCGGCGCCGGACTCACGGTCGCGCTGAAAGACTTCATCGTAGCCTTCTTCGGCTGGTTCGCTCTGATGGGACGCAACGGCATTCGCGTGGGCGACTGGGTGGAGATCAACGGCGTTGTCGGAGAAGTCGCCGAGATCGGACTATTGCGGACAGTGCTGCTCGAAACCGGCAACTGGACTGACGCCGGGCATCCCACCGGACGTAAAGTAGCCTTCGTGAACAGCTTCGCCATTGAAGGGCACTTCTTCAATTTTTCCACCAGCGGACAGTGGTTGTGGGACGAGTTGCAGATTCTGGTGCCCTCCGCGCAGAATCCTTATCCCATCATCGACGCCATTCAGAAACTGGTCACCACCGCAACCGAGGCCAACGCGCGCATGGCAGAGGAAGAATGGCAGCGCGCCACCCATCGCGAAGGCATGCACACAGTCTCGGCTGCCCCGGCCATCAACCTGCGGCCAACCACCAGCGGGGTGGAGGTTCACGTCCGTTACATCACCCGCGCCCACGAACGCTATGCTACCCGCACCAAGCTGTATCAGGACATCGTAGGTTTGCTGCATCAGAGACAGGGACAACCGGCGTCGACCAGCAGTCCGGTCGGAGCGGGCACGTAGCTACTTCGAGGGTACTACTCATCTCATGAAATGCGCTGTCCAGCGGTTGCAGGTCAGATGGGGATTTTACGACAGCTTGTTACCTGCTCAATCCATCCGCTGCAGGTAACAGTTGATTCCAGGTTCGGCATCCCGCGAGGGACCATAAGCAGCGAAGTTTCAGATCGAAGGCATGGTTTACAAGTTCTCTAGGAGCGTCGGGAGTGAAAGCAATGCCAACGCTCTGGGCAGGCCACGTTCGGGACGTGGAGACGCGATAAGCAGGACTTTCCGCTGCGATCAAGCTAGGGTTCCTGCCCGTAATGTGCTCCTTCGAATCGACCTCGACTACCACAACCTCGGCATCGTCAAGATGCGGCGTGGAAACCATCAAGTGGTAACTGAAATACGACACTTTCCCAGAGCTGAAACTGACGTAGACATCGAGACCCCAAAACCGGAAACCCCACCAGTTCAAGACTGAATAAAGAGTCCGGCTGCCCGTCCTAGCTGCCCGGAGGAACACTGCGTCAGAGAGCCTCGAGTTCGGTATTCCAGTCGAAACGCATTCGTCAGCATTACAGCGGGGCGCGCCGTAGGGACCCGACACGGCTCTGAGCGTCGGTATCCGCGACAGAGCTTCAGCCTTAGAGCTTGTCCCAACCCGTAGGCTAGACAGTTCGGATACTACGGAGAGAACCCGCCTTTTCGAAGAGCGCGGCCTCAACCCGCAAAGCGATACCGGGGATGACGATGATCGCGAGTCCCCACAAATAGAGGCGGCAGGCCCGACGCGAGCTCAGGTGCCGCCAAAGCCACGTCGTAGCTGGGAACGTTCGGCCAACGCTCATAGAGATACTGACTCCGTAGCAAGTCTAGTAGTTCCTGGGGTCGCGGTGAGTTGATTCTGATGGTGCAGAACAGGCGACTGTTGGCGTAACACTCGTGGAGACGGTTCCTTGTCGTAATCGGGCGTTGGCTGTTGAAAAAGGAACCCAAAGCAGTGATTTCAGTGAATCTCAGCGTCTACGGCGAACGAACATTCAAAAACCTACGAACGAACTTCGTTGTTGAAACGCCCTGAAAAGAGTTCTTCGACAGCCACAGGTGATTACACCACCTATTTTGGACGGACCCAACTGGGCCATTTATGCGATAGCTTCTAGCCTTCCCTTTCGAACCCTTCCATCGTGCAGACCTGTGGCCGGAGTATTGCCCTGGATCAGATGTGGCGGCTTTTCCTCCTGGCCGATCCGGCGTTCTCGTGCTGTTCCAGTTCCTTAAATACATACGACCTGACATTACCTGGCAGTCGGGATCCGTGCAGGATTTCCCGCACCAACGCTGCGGGTAGCGCGTGCGCAAACTCCAAAGCTCGCGCCAGCGGGGTTTTCTCGTTGCGCAGCAGGGCGATGCGAATTTCGCGACGCACCGACCACTTGGCATCACGGCATACGCCCTCGACGAACGCTGCCGATGCGTCGTAGCGGGTCAGCCCCTGGATGACCGCAGCCTCGGTCAGACGCGAGTTCTCGAGCGCGGCATGAATGACACGCGCCTCGGGATCCAGCAGAAGCGCCCCCGCCACGCGTCCCGAGGCACGATGCGCGAGCGCTAGCCGCTCCCCCGTCGAAATCGTTTCCAGGCGATTGACAAGCGACTCGTCCGCGGCTTTCTTGATGTCGGTGGGAACGACGGGCGTGAGTGCCACCCGCATCAGGTCGAAGGTAAACAGGTGCCGCACCATGGGGAGCGAAACATGACGCGGCGTCTTGGGATGTTCGACCAGCGCCAGCTTCACCTTGCGGCTCTTCATCGCGGCGCCGTTCTTGCTGAGCTGTTCGAGAACTTCCCCAGGGACGTCGGCACGCTTCAGCAGGGCGAGAGCGAGATCTTCGGTGAGCGCAGGGTCGGCTGCCGCCGCCTTCAGAACGCTGCTGGAGGAACTGCGGATCGCCTCATCCAGGGGCAAGGATAAGGCCGGTTCAGCGGCCGTTCGAGCCGGCTTGGCGTCAGCGGAAGGCATGGATCTTGAACTCGGTCCACGGGCACAGCCCGGCGCTACGACCGTACGCGCTTCCGTGCTAACTCCAGCGCGCCCCGCACTGGGTCAATGACCGTGGGGGTGATCGTCGCCTTGGGATACTCCGACCGCAGACTATTGTAGAAAACCTGGCGCACCAGCGCGGAGTTGCGAAACACACCGCCGGACATGGCCACTGGTACGGTATCCGCCTCGGGGAAGAGTCGGCGGATGACGATTTTGGCGATGGCCGCCAGCTCCGCGCCCGCCTGGGTGAGAACGGTGCGGGCCAACGGATCACCTGCGTCCGCGGCGGACAGAACAATCGAGAGCAGCGCGGCAAAGTCGGGCGGAGGCGACCCGTTGGCGACCAGGACAAATTGTTCGCGGGTTTCCACCCGCCAGAATCTCATCATTGCTGCGAACAAGGGGGAGTTCCCGGCTGGCGCCTCATCGAAGGCCCGCAGGGCGGCGGCAATCGCCGATCGCCCGATCCAATGCCCTGAGCCCTCGTCAGAAATGGCGAATCCCCAACCACCAGCCCGTGCGCTCTGGCCTGCGGAGTCCTGTCCGTAAGCGATTGAACCGGTGCCCGCGATCACGACCACCCCCGGGCCACCGCCGAACGCGGCTTCCAAGGCGATCACCATGTCGCCAACTACTTCGATTTCAGCGGAAATAATCTCCGCGACGAGCCTCCGAACCACTTCGCTGATTTCCGGACGAGCAGCGCCGGCCATGCCCACGCAGGCTCTTTGCACCTGCGCCGGAGTGACATTGGCTACGGTGCAGGCTTGGCGAATCGCAGCAGAAAGGGCTTCCCGCGCCCGTTCCTCACCCACGCGGATCACGTTACTTCCCCCGGCCGTACCGCTGCCCAGCAGTGAAGCCTCGTCTCCGATCGCGCACGAAGTCTTGCTGCCGCCGCCGTCAATGCCGAGAAAAATAGCCACGGCGTAGTTCTACCATAAGCTGGCTTCGTCGCCGTGCGCAGGAGTGTTGTTGATTGCCAATTTCCAATTGACAATTTGCAATTGAAAATCGGCAATTCCCTATGTCTCTGTGGTGAACTCGGATTTCCCTGGATTAATGAGCTAGATACCCCAAGGTCTAGATCGCGACGCCGGACCCCACAAAGCCCGATACTCTGGAGAAGCTTCCTGGCACGATTGCACTGGTGTTCTATCCATGGGCCTGGACAAGCTGGACCTCACGATCATCGGCCTGTATCTGGCGGGAATCACCCTGTTCGGGCTGCGTTTTCGCAAGCGGCAGCGCTCGCTTCGCGATTACTTTCTGGCCGACCGCAACATTCCGTGGTGGGCGATTGCCCTTTCCATCGTGGCCGCGGAAACCAGTACCCTGACTATCATCAGTATCCCGGGTCTGGCCTACGACACCAATCTCACTTTTCTTCAGGTCGTGTTCGGGTACCTGGTGGGGCGAGTCATCATAAGTTTTGTTTTGCTACCGCATTATTTCCGCGGCGATCTCTTCACCGCCTATCAACTGATAGAGCGTCGCTTCGGAACCAAGTTGCGTTCGCTGACCGCTGGACTTTTTCTGGTAACCCGCGCTGCTGCCGAAGGAGTGCGCGTATACGCCGTCTCCATTGTGGTAGCAATCGCGTTGGGGACGGGTGAGGTCGCCTCCATCGCAATCATCACCACACTAACCTTGATCTACACCTTTGAAGGTGGCCTGGCTGCCGTGATCTGGACCGACGTGGTGCAAACGGTGATTTACGTCGGCGGCACCGTGGTTGGACTGTTCACGATTCTGCACCTGGTTCCCGGTGGCTGGGCCGCCATCCACAGTGTGGCCGACACCGCCAGCAAGCTGCGTGTATTCGACTTCACCCCTGACTTCTGGAAACCGTACACCTTCTGGGCGGGGCTGATCGGAGGAGCCATTTTCACGACGGCCAGCCACGGCACCGATCAACTGATCGTGCAGCGCTTGCTGGCAGCGCGAAATCAGCGGCAGTCGGTGACAGCCCTGCTGTCGAGTGGAGCCGCGATTCTGTTTCAGTTCGGCCTGTTCCTGATGGTCGGTGTCATGCTGTTCGCCTTCTACCGGATACCTTCGGCAAACTTTGGCAGAGCCGACCGGATTTACCCCACCTTCATCGTCAGCCAGATGCCCCACGGAATTTCTGGACTGCTGATCGCCGCTATTCTGGCAGCGGCAATGTCCAACCTGAGTGCGGCCCTCAACTCTCTCTCTTCCACTTCGATCATTGACTTCTATCTGCGTCGCAATCCGCAGGTAGAGGAGCGCCAGCGCGTGCAGCTTTCCCGGCTGGCCACGTTGGTCTGGGCGCTGGTGCTGTTTGGGCTAGCCGTACTGTCGCTGCACAAAGTAGGACGCGTAGTCGAAGTCGGACTGCAGATTGCATCCGTAGCCTACGGAGCGCTCCTGGGTGTGTTTCTGCTGGGCGTGCTGACTAGACGGGCGACCCAGAGCGGCGCCATGGTCGGTATGCTGTGCGGGTTTGTCACTGAGCTTTACCTGTGGTTGGGAACACGTGTGCCCTGGACGTGGTGGGTAGCGATTGGGACCGTGGTGACCTTTGCGATCGGGTATGCGTGGAGTTTGATTGAGAAAGATAGCGCGGCTGTGGATCGCATGTGACAGCCAGCACATACGGGCGTGCCCCAGACAGTGCAGGCTTGAGAGCGTGCCTGTGCAGGAAGAGCTACAAAACTCCCGTACTGACCTCACGCCTGCCATCATTGGAGCAGCGATTCACGTACATCGCCAGTTAGGACCGGGGCTACTGGAATCGGCCTACGAGGCATGCCTGGCTCACGAACTGACCAAACGGGGGTTTCGCATCGAACGCCAGAAGCCTGTCCCCCTGGTCTACGAAGCTGTGAAGTTGGAGTGCGGCTTTCGAGCGGACATGGTGGTCGAGGGCAAGGTCGTAGTGGAATTGAAATGCAAAGAAGCGATTCATCCCGTCGATGAAGCCCAACTGCTGTCCCATCTTCGCTTGCTGAACATCCCCATTGGGCTGCTGATCAACTTTCACGTGGTCTTGCTGAAGGATGGCATCAAGCGGATGGTCAACAATTATCGCGAGCCGCCGCAAGAAAACCTTTAACCGCAAAGGGCGCAAAGGGCGCGCAAAGTTCGCAAAGAAACACCAGATCTTGCCTTTACTTCGCGTCCTTAGCGGCTTTCTTTGCGTCCTTTGCGGTCAAGGGCTTTTTTCAAACTTCACGTATACTTCGATTCCAACATGCCAACCAAGCCCCAGCATGCCCCCACCCGCCCTGAGCTCGCCCGTGACCTCGGCGTCAGCCACGCCAGCGCAGTGGTGGTTGGCACCATCATCGGAAGCGGGATCTTCCTCGTTCCTGCCGAGATGATGCAAGCGGTAGGCTCTGCCAAGCTCGTCTACCTGGCGTGGCTGGTCGGCGGCCTGCTCTCTTTCTTTGGTGCGCTCACCTACGCCGAACTGGGCGCCATGAAGCCGCAGGCCGGCGGCGAATATGTCTATGTTCGCGACGCCTATGGCCCGCTGTCCGGGTTTCTTTATGCCTGGACATGGTTCGTCATCGCCAAGCCCGCATCCATCGCGACTATCACCATCGGACTGGTTCGCATTCTGGGAACGTTTCCGGTCTTCGCATTTTTCTCGCAGGACATCATCACCGTCCCGTTTGCGGTGAGCTACGGGCAACTGGTCGCGATCGCTGCCACTGTACTCATTTCTCTTTTGAACTATGTCGGCATCAAGAAAGCGGGTGAATTCCAGCTCGTATTCACGCTGCTGAAGGTAGCGATCATCCTGGGAATCGTCTTCGTCGGATTCGGCTACAGCGCGGGTGCCTGGAGCAATTTCGCTGGCAGCTACGGCGGAGCCAAGGGTGGGATCGCGGGCTTCATGGCCGCGCTGGTGGCGGCGCTCTGGGCCTATGACGGCTGGAATGATCTGAACATGGTAGCCGGAGAAGTTCGCCAGCCGGAGCGCAACATTCCCATCGCGCTGATCGTGGGCGTGGCCACCGTGGGGGCTCTCTACATGCTGGTGAATGCGGCAGTGCAATATGTCCTGCCCGCTGCTGCCATTGCAGCCTCGCCCCGACCGGCCTCCGATGCCATCGGTCTGGTTCTGGGCAGTTTTGGCGCCAGCATCGTCTCCGCAGGCATGGCCATCTCCATGCTCGTGACGCTCAATGGCACGACCATGAGCGGGGCGCGTGTGCCCTTCGCCGTTGCCCGCGACCGTTATTTCTTTTCGGCACTGGCCGAAGTGCACCCCCGCTTTCACACCCCTTCGATGGCGATCATTGTGCAGGCCGTACTCGCCATCATTTTGCTGCTGCTGGGCGGGAACTTTCGCCAACTGTTTTCGCTGGCCATCTTCGCTGAGTGGCTCTTCTACATGATTGCCGGCAGCACCATCTTCGTCTTCCGGACTCGCGATCCGCAGGCGGCGCGGCCCTACCGTGTGTGGGGATATCCCGTGGTTCCTGTCCTGTTTGTCATCGCCTCGGCCGTGCTGCTCTACTACACCTTTACCGACAATCTCCGCAATTCCGCGCTCGGCAGCCTGGTGATTCTGGCGGGCGTACCGGTTTTCTACGCCTTTGCCCGGCGGCGGGCGGCGCAAGAGCAAGCCTCGAACCGCTGAGAGCGCGCAGGCGGCTCGGAGGTCGCAGAGGCAACCTCATCCTAAGATCCATCTTTCTAGCGAGCTCGGCGGCCGTCCTCTCCGTTCTCAGCTTCCAGGGTTTTGTGCCGTTTCGTTAGCTTTTTTTTGGGCGAATTCCTGTTATGGCACATCCTGGGTTACCAAAGTACACCGGCGGTGGACACGTTTACCCCTGCACCCGTCTCCCGTACTTTAAAGACGCCACCCGCAGCACACTCCCCAGGCTCGGGTCCCCCTTTGGAGCTTATGCATGGCTACGTCCCGCAACTTTCAGTTGGGGCTCCTGCCGGAGCGCAAGATAGACTGGCGCACGCTCGCCACCAGCTACGGCGTCGAGATTCTCCTCCTCCTGTTTCTGATCAATATCGGCGTGATCTGGCCGGATCGGCTGCAACTGGCACGGAAGTATCACGTGACCGAACTCATCCCCATGCCCAGCATGCAACCCAAGCCGTTCCAGCCCAAAGCTCCGCCGGTGGTGCATGCCAAGCTGTTGCCACCGGCGCCGGTTTTTCCGACCGCCAAGCTGACTGTGCCGCGAGATGTTCGCACCCATCAGCAGACGCCTGATGTGGCGCCACCGAAGGTCGTCGTCAACAGTTTCACACCTGCCGTGCTGAGGCAGGTCCCCGGCGGAGCCCGGCCCGCATTGGTCGTCCACACCGGAGAATTCGGCAGTTCAGCGACTCCGACCGTGAACGCACCCATCCAGAAAGTGCAGACCGGCAGCTTTGGCGATCCTAACGGGATTCCCGGACAAGGCAAGCCGAACGCCAAGCTGGTCATGGCCAACAGCGGGTCCTTTGAGCTGCCGCAAGGCCCAGGGACCGGCAACGGCACCGGCGGGGCAAGAGGGATCAAGGGCACGATCGCCAGCGCGGGCTTCGGAAACGGAATCGCACAGCCGGGCCAGGGCGATGGCCGCAGCAACGGGCGAGGCTACGGCGGTGGAATCCAGACCGGCGGCTTTGGTGCGCAGCAAGTGACTCAGGCCGCAGCCAGGCCGCAACCGCAGCTGGACAGCGGACCGCCCACCACTCCGGTGGAAATCACTTACAAGCCCAACCCGATCTACACCCCGGAAGCTCGCCAGCTCAAGCTCGAGGGTGAAGTTCTATTGGAAGTCATGTTTGCGGCGAACGGGCAACTGCGCGTAAACCGTGTGGCGCGGGGCTTGGGTCACGGCTTGGACGAAGCCGCGATCGCGGCCGCCAACAAGATGCGTTTCAAACCCGCTCTGCGCAATGGCGTAGCGGTGGATTCTACGGCAATCGTACATGTGGTTTTCCAGTTGGCGTACTGACATTGGCGTACTGACAAAGAGAGGAACTGAGTTATGCGTACTTGCAAATGGATGGTCACCGCTTACCTGCTGATCACGCTGAGCGCTCTGGCACAGCAACCGACGGGCCAATCGTCATCCCCGACCAGCGCGGATCAGCCGGCGGCGCAGACGTCGCAACCGGCCAATCCCGCTCCAGCACAGGAAACTGCGGGGCAGCCCGCGGCCCAGCCGGCTCCGGCGCAGCCCGCCGCTTCACAAACGCCGGCAGCGCCACCCACAACCATGGACCAGGTGGTGGACCGCACCATCGGGCGTGAGCATGCGCTGATGGAAATGCTCAAGACCCGGACGCCGCTGGTTGAAACCTATTTGCAGAATTTGAAGTCCGATCCGCAGCTCGGCCCGGTTCCAAGGACACGAGCTTCCAGGGCCGCATGCTGGGCGGATTCAGCAAGCTGTTCAAGTTCGAGTACAAGCCCATGGGCTTTTCCTGGATGATCTTCGCCGACCGCGAGGACTTCGACCGCAGCCACTACGATTTCAAGTATGTTCGCCGCGAGTTCCTGGGCGACGTGCGCTGCTTCGTGTTCGACGTCACCCCCAAGAAGAGCGCCGGCAAAGGCCGCTTCCTGGGCCGCATCTGGGTGGAAGACCAGGACTACAACATCGTCCGGCTGAACGGCACGTATGCCCCGCGCCCCAAGAACGCTTACTTCTTCCACATGGACAGTTGGCGTTTGAACCTGATTCCCGGTTACTGGGTGCCCGCCTACATCTACAGTGAAGAAGGCGACTTCAGCTACGGTGCCAAGGACAAAATGGCCTTCAAGGCGCAGAGCCGCGTCTGGGGTTACGACCTGAAGAAAAACGGCAAGGAAGACGAACTCACGCAGATTACCGTCGAGTCCACCGTGAAGGACGAGAGCGCCGCCGCAGCCGATGCTTCTCCGCTGCAAGCGCAACGGGATTGGCAGCAGCAGGCCGAAGACAACGTCGTCGAGCGCCTGCAGAATGCCGGCTTGCTCGCTCCTGAAGGGGAAGTGGACAAGATTCTTATGACGGTGGTCAACAACCTGCAAGTCACCAACAACATCGAACTGCCTCGGCCGATTCGCACCCGGGTCATGCTGACTTCTCCGCTGGAAACCTTCAGCGTAGGCAACACCATCATCGTCAGCCGCGGCCTGATCGATGTGCTTCCCGATGAGGCCAGCCTGGCCATGGTGCTGTCGCACGAACTGTCGCACATCGTGCTGGGTCACAACCTGGGCAGCAAGTTTGCTTTCAACGACCGCATGCTCTTCTCCGACGAATCCACCTACCAGAACTTCGGATTCAGGCACGTGCCAGAGGAAGAAGCGGCCGCCGACAAGAAAGCGATGGAAATGCTGAAGAACTCGCCCTACAGCCAGAAGCTGGAAACGGCGGGATTGTTCCTGAAGGAATTGGCCACGCGGGCGCCGGAGCTTTCCGCTCTGCTGACCGCACACCTGGGTAACAACTTCACCGACAATAAGGGTCAGATCGACCGCATGACCATCCTGATGTCCTCGGCTCCGGCGCTGGACCCGAACAAACTCGACCAGATCGCGGCCCTGCCTCTGGGTGGGCGCGTGAAGCTCAACCCCTGGACGGACCAGGTCGAATTGATCAAAACGGCGCCGGTCGCGATCACTTCCGCGCGCGACAAGATGCCGTTTGAAGTCACGCCCTTCTTCCCCCGCCTCACCCGCATGACGAGCGGCGGAAACCAGGGCAATCCGACCACTGCAGCCAACACGGCTCCTGCGAACTAGCGGGAAACGTTGCACAAGTTGAAGTAAGCGGGGCCGGGACCGGAAGCCATTCCGGATTCCCGGCTTTCGTATTTGGCCCCCGTAACCCCAGCAGTATGACGAGCGCATCATTCAGTAGCTGCACGCGGTGGCGGACTTCTACGGCTACAAGCCCGGCCTCGGCACGTTGCTCGCAGCCGCGCACTGAGCGGGGAAAACCTTTAGCCGCAAAGGACACTAAGGAATCGCAAAGGACGCAAAGAAATTCGGGTTCCCTGTCCATGATTCTTCTTTGCGACCTTCGCGCACCCTTCGCGACCTTTGCGGTTTAAGGTTTTCTGGTCTTGCCCGGCAGCCCCGCCGGATTCTCGTGGGTGCGTTCGCGGAAGCCGCCTTTCATCCCGCTGGCGAGGGCCACGCTCGACTCGCCGAACTTGTCGCGCAAGCGATCAGCCGCGGAGAGTGCCTGCTTCCAGCGCTTCCGCCGCGCGCCTTCCAGCAAGTCTCCCTGATCCGGCTGCTTTTCAAACGAAGACGCGTGTACCCCCAACAAGCGCACTTCCGCGCCCCTACGCCAGTTCTTGCGGAACAATGCGCGTGTCTGTTCGAAAATTTCCGTATCGAGCTGGGTGGGGACCGGCAGGCTGTGGGCGCGCGTGATGGTGGTGAAATCCTTGTAGCGCAGCTTAAGCTGGATGGTGCGTGCGTGCAATCCGCTCTCCCGCAGCCGGCGGCCCACCATCTCGCAAAGCCGCATCAGGGTAGATTCCAACTGCTCGGCATTGCCCGTGTCCTCGTTGTAGGTGTGCTCGTGGCTGATGGACTTGGCATCAGTATCGGCGCCCACCTCGCTGTCGAACCAGCCCCCGGCATCTTCGCCGCGCGCTTTGCCCGCCAGCGCCAGCCCCCACTTCCCGAAGTGTTCCTCTAGGAAGGATTCGTCGAAGCGGGCGAGATCTCCAACTTGCTGAATGCCCAGCGCATGCAGGTTTTGTTCGGTTACTTTGCCGACGCCGGGAATGTCCCGCACATCCAGCGGAGCCAGGAATTTGGCCTCCTGCCCGGGCACCACCCAGAGCACTCCGTTGGGCTTGGCTTTCGCCGAGGAGACCTTGGCGATCAGTCGCGAGCTACCGATCCCGATGGAGCAATTCAGGTGGGTGTCCGACTTCATCTTCTGGTGAAGGGTGTGGGCCGCACGCAGCGGTGGCCCATGCAGGCGCACGGTGCCGGTCATGTCGAGGTAGGCTTCGTCGATGGACGCCATCTCGACCTGCGGCGAGAACAAACTCAGCACCCCATAGGCTCTTTCGGAATACTCCCGATACCGCGCTGGGTGGCCGTCCACAAAAATCGCCTGCGGACACAGCTTGGCTGCGGTGCGCAGCGGCATGGCCGAGTGCACGCCAAATTTTCGTGCTTCGTACGAGGCCGCCGACACCACCCCACGTTCGTTCCGCTGCCCGCCGACCACCACGGCTTTGCCTTTGAGCGCAGGATCGAACAACTCCTCTACCGAGACAAAGAAGGCGTCCATGTCCACGTGGAAGATGGTGCGGATGAAGTCAGTCACGATGGCAATCCGGCGACGACAGATGCGGGTGCCGCGATTCTAGCAGTTTTCCGCGCCGGCGCAGGACCCGGTGTTCAGAAACCTGAACGTCCCGAAAGGGGACTTCGTCAAATCGGGAACTTGTCACCACGATTGTGTTCAGTTCCCCTTGCGGAAATGATGGCGTCCCCCCAAGCGAGCGTTGTAGTTTGGGGGCGTACACGTGGAGGTGAATGGTCCGCGACAACGGACACTTGCCTGCACGAAGAACTGTGGTGGGCCAACTCGGTCCTCGTCCAGTTCCCCCTCTTCGATTTGCAGGCTCGTTTCCTCACCTCTCGGGAGATCTCCTATGCGGAAGGTTCTGTTCTTCTCCGTTCTTCTCATCTTCGTGGGTATAGCACTGGTCAACTGCGGGGACAACGGCACCAGCGTTCCAAAACAGTTCGCATTCATTCGCGCGGCGGCCGGCAGTTCCCTCAGCTCTGTTTCGGCTCAGGAGCGGCATTTCCAGATGGAGCATTCCCTGAGAACTCCCCGGATGCATCAGGGCGTGGGGCTGAAGCACTGGACCAACGATCTTAGCGCCGGAGACGATTCGGTGGTTTTGATGAACACCGACGGTACCGGCGAACTGGTCATCGCCCCGCAAATGGGCTGGTTCGAAGCTGTTCAGGAATCCGCTGACACCATGAAGGGTGTGGGCACCGCCCAGGACAGCAACGGTAACTACCAGGTCATCTTTGTTGACTTGGCCGACAAGAAAAACCCGGTGGCGACAGAAATCACGACGGATGCCGAGTATCACTGGTCTCCTCAGCTATCTTGGGACGGCACAAAGGTCGTTTTTGTAAAAACCGCCAACGAGATGGGGGGACAGGCGGTGATCATGCCGACCTCCGGCAGCCACACCGAAACTGTGATCTCCACTCCCTTCTGGGTGAGCTACCCCTCTTTCACGCCGAATGGCAAGATTGTTTTCGAAGAAGAGACTAATGACACCATCAACATCATGAACCAGGATGGCACCGGCAACACCCGGCTGACCAACGCCGATCACGCGTACTTCGATGAATGCCCATCTGTCTCGCCAGACGGAAAGACCATCGTGTTCAGCCGCTACCCGACCCAGGGAACTTACGCCGAAGACATTTGGACGGTCAACATCGACGGTACCAACCCCAAGCAGCTCACTACGGACGGAATGAGCTGGGATCCGATGTTCGTGAAAGACAAGATTGTCTTCGTCTCCTGGCGTGACAACGCAAGTGGTAACGAGGTTTACAGCATGAACCTCGACGGAACGAACCAGAAGCGACTCACCAACAATAATGTGAATGAGTACTTCGACGATTGGTAGACACAGAGGCGAGTCGAAGCTCGATCGAAGGTACATTCGGGACGAACAGGAATAGGCCATGTCGGGTCCCAGCACAAAAGGCCCGGACTGGTCTTCCCACAGTGATCACACGTTTTAACTGGACAGGCGCTGCCGCGAGGCAGCGCTTCATCTTTTTCGGTGGTTGCGCTCTAGGCCGGCACCGCAATGGCCCGTGCCTGTCGAATCCGTTCGTAAATCCGGACGTATTCCCTGGCCGAAGCGTTCCAGGAAAAATCCTTGGCCATGCCGTTGCGCATCAGTACCTGCCAGGAACCCCGGTCACGGAAGGCCTGCAGCGCCTGCCTGATGGTGAGCAGCAGCGCTTCCCCACTGTACTCAGAGAACTTGAAGCCAGTTCCCTTCCCGGTGCGCGCGTCCCAGGGCTCGATGGTATCGTCCAGACCGCCGGTGGCGCGCACCACGGGTACCGTGCCGTATTTCAGGCTGTAGATCTGGTTCAACCCGCAGGGCTCGTACCGGGAGGGCATCAGGAACATGTCGCTGCCGGCTTCGATCTTGTGCGCCAGGGCGTTGTCGTACGCTACCTTGACCGCGATCTTTTGTGGGAACTGTTTCTGCAGACGCAGGAACATTTCCTCATATTGCTTGTCGCCATTGCCCAGGGCCACCACGATCATCTGCTCGCGCGCCAGGCGATCCATGACCTGCGCGATGAGGTCGAATCCCTTTTGCGCCGCAAAGCGGGAGACGATACCGATCACGGGCAGGCGGAGGTCAGCATGGGTCACACCGAAAGCGGCGAGCAGATCCTGCTTGCACTTGGCCTTGCCACTCAGGTCCTCCGGCGAATACCGCCCCACGATGAATTTGTCGGTCTGCGGGCTCCACTCGTCATAGTCCACGCCGTTGAGAATGCCGGTCACGGTCGCGGCCCGGTCACGCAACACCCCTTCCAGGCCGAAACCGAATTCCGTGGTCTGGATTTCCTGGCTGTACTTGCGGCTGACCGTGGTGATGAAGTCGGAGTACGCCAGCGCTCCCTTGAGGAAGTTCACATTGCCGAAGAACTCCATCTTGGAGATGGTGAACAGGTCCCAGGGCAGCGTCAGCAGCGGCAGGGTGTCGGGCGGAAACAGGCCCTGGTATCCCATGTTGTGGATGGTGAACACGCTCGCCACATCGCGGAAGGCTGGGTCTTCGGCGTATTGCGTGCGCAACAGGATCGGCACCAGCGCCGACTGCCAGTCGTGACAGTGGAACGCGTGCGGCACGCCCAGAATCTTGGTGGCTTCCAGCACTGCCCGGGAGAACAAGGCAAAGCGTTCGGCATTGTCGGGGTAGTCTCCCGACGAGGTGCCGTACAGGGCCTCGCGATCGAAATAGGGCGGATAGTCCACGAAGTAAAAGCGCACCCCGGAAGCGTGGTTGCCCCCGCTGACCACGGAACAGAAACGGTAGCGGTCGTCGAAGGGCACGGTGATGCTGCGCACCACAGTCTGGGGATCGGTCAGCCTGGTCTGGCGGTAGCGGGGCAGGTAAACGCTGACCTGATGCCCCAGGGCAACCAGCGCCCGCGGCAGGGCGCCGACCACGTCCGCCAATCCCCCGGTTTTCGAAAACGGCACACACTCCGACGCCACGAAGGCAATATGCATGAAGACCGATCCTCCAAAGTGCACGTTTCCCGGCGCGCAAGCTATCATAGGAATGTGCCGCTGACGGCACACCTCGCCTGCGCAGCTCTCGCGGGATGAACTCGTCAGTCTAAATGCCGGGAAGAAAGAGGGTCAACGTGCCAAAGGTCTCTACCTCACGGCCCAGCCGCCCCAAGCCCAAGCTGGGCCAGCATTACCTGGTGCAGGACTCCGCGGCCCTGCGCATTGTCGAAGCGCTGGGCGACAATTCGCAAAGCACCGTCCTGGAAATCGGCCCCGGGCGCGGTGCCCTGACTTCCCTGCTGGCCAAACGCGCGCGCCGCCTCATTGCTATCGAACTAGACCGGGTATTGGCCGCGCAACTGCGTATGCATTTTGCCCTGGCGCCGAATGTGGAGATCATTGAAGGTGACATCCTGGCTATCGATTTTCACACTCTGTTCGGGCCCAAGCCGGGAAGCACCCGCCCGGGAATGGAGATCGCCCCGGAGCGTGTGCGCGTGGTCGGCAATCTCCCCTACTACATCACGTCCGACATCCTGCTGCGGCTGTTTGAGTATCGCCAATACTTCGAAACCATCGTGATCATGGTGCAGCGCGAGGTCGCCGACCGGCTGGCAGCACCGCCCGGAGGCAGCGAGTACGGCCTTCTGTCGGCGACGACCCAGCTTTACGCCAAAGTGGAGACCCTGTTCACACTGCCGCCGGGAGCGTTTTCGCCTCCGCCCAAGGTGCAGTCCACCGTGGTCCGGCTCACCATGGCCCCGCGGGTGGAGAGCCTGCGCGTGGCCGAGGAGGGTTTCGTGGACTTCCTGAAGCTGTCCTTCGGACAGAAGCGCAAGACTCTTTGGAATAACCTTAAATCGCAGTACCAGCCGCAAGCCCTGCGCGCGGCGCTGGACAAATCCGGAGTAAAGCCCAACCTGCGCGCCGAGGCCTTGTCGCTGGAGAAAAGCGCGGCCTTGTTCCGCGCATTAACGGATGCTCGTTAGCCGTTGCTCGTTCGTCGCTGGCCGTTGCTTTGGTCTGGCCACGGCGAACGCCCATAGCGAGGTGCCTTATGAGCACGACCGTACGCCATCCGGCTGTCGCCGGACGCTTCTATCCTCAAAATCCCAATGTCCTGCTGGCCGACGTGCAGTCGTATCTCTCGCCATCGCAGGAGGCTGTTTCTGCGTTTGGCTGCGTGGTGCCGCACGCCGGCTACATGTACTCCGGGCACGTTGCCGGCGCGGTCTTTGCCCGGCTGGAGATCCCGCGGCGTTGCATCCTGCTGTGTCCCAACCATACCGGCATGGGACATCCCGTCTCCATCATGAGCGCTGGCGCCTGGGAAACGCCGCTGGGTTCGGTGCCAATCGACTCCGAGCTGGCGGACACCCTCAAGCAACAATTCCCGCTGCTTACCGAGGACGCCGCGGCACACCGCAGCGAACATGCTGTCGAGGTCGAGTTGCCGTTTCTGCAAGCGCGCAGGCCGCATTTCAGCTTCGTCCCCATTGCGCTGGGCACCGGCCAGTTCGAGGTCTTGCAGGCGCTGGGGGAAGCCATTGGTGGTGTGGTCGAGGCCCAGAGCGAAGCCGTGTTGATCATCGCCTCCAGCGACATGAACCATTACGAGAACGACAAGGTGACGCGGGAGAAGGACCACAAGGCCATCGAACGCATCCTGGCGCTGGATGCCCGCGGGCTGTTCGACGTGGTGGTGAAGGAAGACATCAGCATGTGCGGATTCGGTCCGACGGTGGCCATGCTGACCGCCGCCGTGCAACTGGGCGCCACCCGCGCCGAACTGGTGCGCTATGCGACCTCCGGCGACGTCTCCGGCGACCGCAATATGGTGGTGGGGTATGCGGGGGTGATGGTGCGGTGAGGGCGGTAGCGGCGGCGTGCTGTGGGCCAGGGGATAGATATCTTGAGAAAAAAAATTTTAGTCAAAATCCGGGAAACAAACGGGTTACGGGCGCTAGATCTCGCAAAATCCGGCATCCATTGGAGTTAGCCGCAAAATCGGGAGCCGAAAGGACTTAGCTTGGCCTGAGCGAGAGGCAAGGGGGAGGATGGAGAAACAGGGGACTGGCGAGGGGGGCGGGAACGAAGAGATTGTGGCGCTTGCTGCCTTTGAGCTATTCATTTTTTCTTACCATCTACTTAAAGCATAGCAGATCGGGCAGGGGAAATGGGACATGGATGGGGAGTTTTTATTGGCAATGGGATGAGGGAGTTAGGGCAGGTGGAAGGGTTTTGGGGGCTTGACAGCGGCATGGCGGGGCGCCCCAGCCGGGTGCCGTGCCCGCAGCCCCCCGCCCAAGCTGAGCTTGGACGGGTCACCCCTCGAGAGTAATCCCGGCGCAGTCGCCCGGGCCACCCGTCCCGGGACCTGCGATGAACTAGCCGGCCCGCTTGCTGGTGGCTCGCCGGGGCTTCGGCTTGGGCTTCGGCTTGGGCTTCGGCTTGGGCTTGCCCTTGAGATTGAGCGCCACGGCAGCGCGGATGAGATCCTGCAAGGCCGCCTCATCGAGCGTGTCGCCTTCGTGGATGTCGATGGCGCGCCTGACATTCCCCTCGAGGCTGGAGTTGAATAGACCGGAAGGGTCCTGCAACGCAGCTCCCTTGGCGAATGTCATCTTGACGACGTTCTTGTACGTCTCTCCCGTGCAGACGATGCCGCCGTGGGAGAAGACGGCAGTCCCCGGCGATGACGGCTTGACCCACTTCCACTCTTCGACGATCTCAGGGTCTGCCTGGTGTATGATGTCACGCACTTTCGCGAGCGTCTTCCCGCGCCAGTCCCCAAGTTGCTTGATCTTCTGGTCGATGAATGCAGAGGCTTTTGAGGAGGGCGATGTTGGTGCGGGTCAGTTGTCGGATTTCGTTAATGCGAACACTGGTCATCGACCATCGTTCCGAAAAAAGGCACTGCCACCTCTGCAAGCTGCGGATTTTGCAGCATACGAGGTGCTCAAGGTCTATAAGGCGATTCTCGTAGATACCGACAAGATGTTTGAAAAAATACGCGCGCCTTTGCGCCGGTTGCACGAAATCAACAACTTTTGGGCGCAATTCCGCCAAGAGGATCTACGCGTCCTATGTCGCACCCACGATGTAGAGCGGCGCACGAGACACTGAGTTTATCGACGCTGACGCTCGCGCTCGATCAAGATTGCTTTAACTGATAGTCCCGGATGCGGAAGCGCCCTTGAGGGGTTCAAGGGCGCTGTGCGGTTGAACCGGCCTGCCAGTGCCGCCGGTTGCGTTGTCGTTGGGAACTAGCTGACCCCACCTTACAAGCTCCCTCCAAAGCTGGCAAGCCACTGAGCGATTTCAGGCTAGAAAATCGCATGGACAGGTGTACGACAATGGGCGCAACAGGTGATCAGTTCTGGGCGAAAAAGACCGCTCTCGACGAGATAACCAAGCGTGTGAAGGTGCAGATGAAGCGCCTAGCTACTGCGAATGAAGCGTTGAACGGCGTGGTTTATGTCGCCGCTGGATCGGGTTGGCAGTGGACGAGAATTGAAGGACTCGGACAATACCCTAGCTACTTGGCCAAGGCTGACCGCATGGTCGCGCAGTGGCCCACCGCCGACGAAGTGGCCGCTTTACTTACCGCATGGCATCAAGCTGATCAGGCGTATCGGATTGCTTGGGATCAAATGACGCAGACTGAGAAAGAACAGATGCTGATCCACCGCCCTTCAGAGCGCAATGCTCCGGATCCCCTGAAACGTGCCTAAACTTCGCTGAGGAACTGTCGCTATACATTTCCGCGCCATCCGGGAGCCGAAGATATAGCTCTTCGCCGGTAAGCTTTTCAGCGAGAGCGCCAACAGCGTCGATAAGCATGAAGAGGAGTTCTCGGTCAGTGAGCGTACGATTTTGTTGCAACACACGTCCACCTGCGCTATTTAATTTTCATAGCGCAGGATGCGCAGAGTCGTATGGAAGTGACGGTCAGGCCTCTGCCAAGGTCAGCCGTCTGTGCTGCGCTCAGTCTTCGAGGAACGGAAAAGCGGCTTGACCAGGCGCTTGAACTTTTCGGGGTCGGCCTTTTCCAGTTCGCGCCATTAGCGCTCGTTTTCAGTGCGCCTTTTCTCGCTTACGGGCTTTTGCCGTTTCTATTTCTTTCACCCCACACTCGAAGCATAACGCCTTCAGATCGGCACTTCTACTAAGCGCACGTCGTAATCAGGTCGGCGAACATTTGCTCGTTTTTCGGGTTGTTGAAGCGGAACGAGAACTCGTTCAGCCAGGCAGGATATTCATGTGCTACTTTAGATTCGTGCGGATCGGGTCGGGGCCGCGCTTTGCCTTCGGCGAGGGCGGCTTGCAGCGGGCGCGGATGCTCGAGCGGCTTGCCAACCCGTGAGTTTAGGCGTATATCCGCTGTATATCCCTGGAAGGAAAGCAAGAGGTCAAGTTTTGCGCTCGCGGATTGCAAAATGGGGCAACAGTCTCGGGGTTCGAATCCCAAAGACCCTCGCAAAGGAACTCGGACTCGATGAGGGCGCGAGCGTGGAGGTCAAGGTCTCCGGGCGAAACCTGGTAGTTGCTCCGGCGCGCCCTGAATACAGCCTGAACGATCTGGTGGCCGGGATCACGCCGAAGAACCGTCACGGGGAAACTGACTGGGGCTCGCCGGTTGGTAGCGAAAGCTGGTGAGCGCGGCGCGCTACGTTCCCGAGCGTGGCGATCTTGTCTGGCTCACGTTCGATCCCAAAGCCGGCCACGAGCAGGCCGGACGCCGGCCAGCTCTGGTGCTATCTCCCGCGGCTTACAACCGCCGCGCGAAGCTGGCGCTCGTCTGTCCGATTACAAATCAAGCGAAGGGTTATCCCTTCGAGGTCGCCCTCCCAGAAGGTTCGCCCATTTCCGGCGCGGTCCTCGCGGACCATGTAAAGAGCGCCGACTGGACCGCCCGCCGCGCACAGTTCGCGGCGAAGGCTCCCTCTGACGTGCTTGCCGATGTGACCGCCAAGCTGCGTTTGTTGCTGGGTCTATAGGTAAGTCGGGTCTCGCGGATATTCGACGACATCGACGCTCGCATGGGCGGACAGTTCCCGCATCAGGCGGGATGTTCATGCGCTACTTTAGATTTGTGCGGATCGGCTCGGGGCCGCGCTTTGCCTTCGGCGAGGGCGGCTTGCGGCCCAGCGCGCTCAGCGCGCGGCGGGCCGGGAAGTGTTGCGGGTCGAGCTCGAGCGCCCTTTCCAGGTACGCGACCGCGGATGCCGTCCTCTCCAGCTTAATGCAGCACGCGCCCATCGCCGCCAGCAGGTCGGCCCGGTCTCCGGAAATCTCCCGCGCCCGGACCAGCGTCGCCAGGGTCTCCGAATAGCGACCCTCCGCCTGGTAGACCTCCCCCAGCAAGGCCAGCGCGCGCCCGCTGAACGGATCCAGCTTGAGCGCGTCCTGCAGCACGGAGTGCGCCGACCGGTACAGCCGGTTCGCGCGCAGCCCCGCCGCCGCATCCACCAGCCGGTTCGACTCCTCCGTAAGCCCGAACGACTCAACCTCCACCTCGATCCGATCGTGCGAAACGACGGCCTTGAGCACGCGGACCTCCTTGCCGAAGTAGTCGCGGAGCCGCTCGATCACGGAGTCGCCCAGTTGCTCGGGCGCAAGGAAGATTGCGCTGAGCGGCTCGCCCAGGTGATCGCCGCATCGAATTACGATTGAACTCGGCCGGCGCATCTCAGACCCGCTCATCGGGGTCGAACAGTTTCTTGTATTCGTCGAGCGCGAAGCGGTCCGTCATCCCGGCGATGTAATCGGCGACCACTCGCGCAATCGGCTCGCCGTCGCGCTCGTGGAGGATCAGTACGTGGCCGGGCATCTGGCGCGGCTCACTCATATAGGCGTTGAACAGGCGCTCGAGCACCCTGCCCGCCTTTTCCGTCATCCGGATCACCCGGTAATGCCGGTAGAGCCGCTCGCGCATGATCTCCTTCAACTCGCGGACCTGCGAGGCCATCGCGGACGCGAAAACCGCGAGCGCCCTGCCCGCCTTTCTCACCTCGTCGACGCTCCCGATCCCGCCGCGCTCCAGTTCCGCCGCGATGTTCTCGAGCAGGTCCGTCGCCATCGCGTCGATTATCCGCCGGACCGTCTGATAGCGCTCGATGTTGAGGTCCTGGGCCGGCGCAGCGCGCTTGGCCTGCGCGTTGGCCTCGCGATACAGGCGTGATTGCTCGAGATCCTCCACCGCGAGCATCCCGGCCTTGAGCCCGTCGTCAACGTCGTGACCGAGGTATGCGATTTCGTCGGCGAGGTCCACTATCTGCGCTTCCAGACACGGATAGGCCGCGAGATCGAATTCCCGCGCGGCCGGGCGATCCTTGAAGTGCGAGTGCTTGATGATCCCTTCGCGGACCTCGAAGGTCAGGTTGAGCCCGCGCAGGTTCGGATAGCGCACCTCGAACCAGTCCACGGTCCTGAGGCTCTGCGCATTATGGTCGAAACC